>JBEAPU010000042.1:0-31650 GCA_041164245.1 Actinomycetota bacterium
CGGGTGCGTTCCGGAAGGTCGTCGCGCCGGGCGGAGAGGACCTCCACCGCAGCCGTCATCGCCGTGATCGGGGTGCGCAGTTCGTGGCTCACGTCCGAGGCGAAGCGTGCCTCGCGTTCGATGCGGGCCTGCACGGCATCGGCCATCTCGTTGAACGAGCGGGCCAGGCGATCGAGTTCGGGATCGTCCGACGGGTCGAGCCGGGCATCGAGTGCCCCTTGGGCGATCTCCCCGGCGGCGTCGGCCACCCGGGTCAGCGGGCGGAGCAGGCCGCGGCTCGTCGTGAAGCCGAAGAACGTCGCGAACAGGGCGGCGAGCGCCGAGCCGACGAGCAGGGCGGTGACGACGAGGCGGAGCGTGCGCTCGGTCGACGCCAGGGGGAACGCCTCCAGGTATCCGGTGTCGTAGGCCCGGATGTGGACCCCGATCCCGAGGTAGGGCTCACCGTCGAGCTCGAACTGCTGCTGGCCGCTCTGTCCCCGTTCGACCGATTCGCGCAGTGCCAGCGGGAACGACGTCTCGGGGTACTGCACGAGGTACGCGATGTCGGGGCGGGTGAGGACGGCGAAGCCTCCGCTCTCGATGCCGAGGCCGAGGAAGGCCTCCGAGACGGCACCGGGGTCGTCGCCGGACACCCCGAACGCGTTGCGGACGGTGAGTGCGTGGTCGAAGGCGGTCGACCGGGCCGCGGAGATCCGCTGGTCGAGCAGGGAGTCGCGGGCGATCGAGTAGGTCGCCGTCGTCAGGCCGAGTCCGGCGAGCAGGCCGATGATGCCGAAGAACAGCGCGACCCGGGTGCTGAGGCGGGGGGATCTCAACCGGGGCATCGGCACAGTCTGACGCATCTCCGGCGGGATACGTTCACCGCTGCCGGTGGGATGCCAGGGGGAGGTCGGCATCCCACCGTCGCAGCGTGAACGAGGGAAAGTCTGGTACCGGCCTGTGAAGGAGCCGTGCGGGGAATGTGCGATTTGTGTAACGAAATCCCCGGCGCGGGTGCCGGCTGGCAGACTTGCGGGCGGTGCACTCCCTGCTGTTCATCGAGGACGACGACGCCATCCGCCTGGCACTGCGTCTCGCGCTCGAGGACGAGGGTTTCACGGTGTTCGAGGCCGGCGACGGCGCGACCGGTCTCGTGCAGTTCGGAGAGCATCATCCCGACATCGTCCTCCTCGATCTCGGGCTGCCGGGGCTCTCCGGTTTCGACGTCTGTCGGGCCATCCGGTCGATGAGCACCGTCCCGATCATCATGGTCACGGCCCAGACCGGGACGGCCGACATGGTCGCCGGCCTCGAGGCCGGGGCCGACGACTACGTGACGAAGCCGGTCGTGCCCCGTGAGCTGTCCGCCCGAATCAGGGCGCTCCTGCGGCGCGTCCAACTGTCCACCGCCGACGGGTCGTCGGGTGCCGACGCCGACCAGACCTCGAGGTTCGGATCGATCGAGTTGCGCCGCGACCAGCAGGTGGTGCTGCGTCACGGGGTCGAGGTGAGCCTGACCCGGACCGAGTACCGCCTCCTGTGCGAGTTCGCCGACCACCCCGGTGCCGTGCTGAGCCGGGATCAGTTGCTCGAACGGGTCTGGGGGTACGACTACCTGGGCGACAGCCGTCTGGTCGACGCCCATGTGCGCCGGCTGCGCCTCAAGATCGAGGACTCTCCCGACGAGCCGGCGCTCATCGTGACGGTGCGCGGGCTCGGCTACCGGCTGTTGCCGGGATGACCCTCAGGCGTTCGGGTTCCACGATGGGAGGCGCTTGCCGAGGAAGGCCGCCATCCCCTCCGCCGCGTCCGGGCCGGAGAACAGTTCCTCGCTGAGCCGCCGCATCTCGGCGAACCCGGTGTCGCGATCCAGTGTCGGCACCCGCGCCAGCATCCGCTTCGTCTCCCGTACGGCGCGTGGCGCCCCGGCGAGGAGCCCCTCGACCAGGTGATCGACGGTCGCGGCCACGTCGTCGGTCACGTGGGTGATGAGGCCGATGTCGCGTGCGAAGCGGGCGTCGAAGGCCTCGCCGGTCAGCATCGCGGCGGCGATGCGCCCGGGCGCGACACGCCGCAGGATCGGCACGGAGATGATCGCCGCGGCCACGCCGATGCGCACCTCGGTGAGGGCGAAGGTGACCGAGGAGTGGCACACGATGAGGTCGCACGATGCCATCAGTCCGATGCCGCCGGCCCGGACGGACCCGTTGACGGCCGCGATCGTCGGGCGCTCGGTGTCCATCAGTCGTTCCAGGGCCCGCACCATCGGTCCGGAGTCGGGAGGCCCCGACGAGCGTTCCTTCAGGTCCGCTCCGGCGCAGAACGCCGGTCCCTCGTGACGCAGGACGATCGCCCGGGCGTCGACGGCCTCGGCGGCGTCGATCGCCGAGTGCAGCCCGTCGAGGAGCGCGGCCGAGAGGGCGTTGCGGTTGTGCTGGGAATCGAGCGTGATCGTGGTGATGCCCGCCACGGTCTCGTGGCGCACGGGTTCGCCGGAGGTCATGCGGCGACCGTACCGGGCGCTGTTCAGCCGTCGGCTATCGAACGGAGCAACTCCACGGCCTCGGATCGCTCCCGCGTCCGACGCATCGGCGGCAGTGCCGAGATGATCTCCCAGCGGTACTTGGCGCTGCCGAGACGGCGGTCCATCACGGCCACCACGCCCCGGTCCCGGTCGGTTCGGATCAGGCGCCCGGTCGCCTGGGCGAGCATGGTCGCGGCGCGGGGCAGGTCGATCTCGGAGAAGGCCCGCGGCCCGAGGAGGTCACGTCGGGCGGACAGCAGCGGGTCGTCGGGCCTGGGGAAGGGGATCCGGTCGATGACGACGAGCGACAGGGTGCGCCCGGGGATGTCCACCCCCTGGAACAGTCCGGCGGTCGCGAACAGGCACGTCCCCTCGTCGGCGGCGAAGGCCTGCAGGAGCGCCGGCTTGGGCAGGTCGCGCTGGGTCAGGATGCGTTGGGGGATGCGGTCGGCCAGGGCGGTCGCCGCCTCGTCCATCGCCGACCAACTGGTGAACAGCGCCAACGTCCGCCCGCCGGCGGCGAGGATGAGAGCCTCGAGCTCGTCGTGGACGGCGGCCCGGAAGCGGGCGTCGTTGGGTGGCGGGAGATGCATCGCGCAGTAGAGGAGGGCCTGCTCCTCGTAGTCGAAGGGGCTGCCGACGTCGACGAGTTCCGCCCCTTCGAGGCCGATCCGGCCGGCGAGGTTCATCGGCACGGTGGCGCTGGTCAGAACGGCGGTGCGCTTCTCCCACACGCCGGCGGCCATGGTGGGTCCGACGTCGAGTGGGGCGACCTCGAGGGTCGGGGAGTGGGCGGGCCCGGAGACGAAGGCCACGTCCCCGGACCCGAGCGTGAGCAGGCGGTCGACGATGTCGAGCGTGCGGGTCAACATCACCTGCGCCCGCAGTCGACGCTGCTTCGCGTCCTCGTCGCCGATCTCGAGAGCGCCGACGGCCTTGAGCGCCCGATCGTGCGTCGAGCGGATCTCGCCGAGCACGGTCGACACGTCGCCGGGGACCGGGTTGCCGAGGCGCTCGCCCGGGTAGCGGCCGAGCACGGTCGCCAGGTCGTCCGACAGCGACGACAGTTCGGAGTCGAGTTCGGGGTCGACCAGGATCCGGCGCACAGTGGTCGCCACCGTCGTGAGGCGCACCGGGGTGAGCTGCACCCCGACGGTGTCGCTCATGACGTCCTCGATCACGTGCGCCTCGTCGAAGATGACCAGGTCGTGCGGTCCGAGGATGGCCCCACCGGCGGCGATGTCGAGGCCGTAGAGGTGGGCGTTGACCACGATCACGTCGGCGGACTGGGCGCGGGCCCGGGCCGCCTCGGCGAAGCAGTCCTCCCCGCGGGGGCAGCGGCTCGCCCCCGGGCATTCGTCGGACCCGACGGTCACCGCCCTGATCGTCGCCGGCATCGGCGCCCAGTCGAGCTCGGTCACGTCGCCGGTCGGACTGGACTCGGCCCATTCGGCGAGGCGCAGCGCCTCGGCGCGGGTCGAGTCGTCGAGTCCCTCGAGCGAGAGCTGCACCCGATCGGTCGACCGCATCCCGGTGATCTCGTCGAGGCGCTGTCGGCAGACGTAGTTGGAGCGGCCCTTGAGCACCGCCCAGTCGAGCGGCCGCCCGAGGGCGTCGGCGAGGTGCAGTTCGAGGAACGGCAGGTCCTTGTGGGCGAGTTGGTCCTGGAGCGCCTTGGTGGCGGTGACGACGACGGCGGTGGTCCCCGAGGCGATCGCCGGCACGAGGTAGGCGAGGGTCTTGCCGGTCCCGGTGCCGGCCCGGACGACGAGTGGCCGGCCACGCTCGATCGCCGTCGCGATGTGTGCCGTCATCTCCCGCTGCCCGGATCGATGCTCCGCCCCGGGGATCTCGGCGACGACGGTGTCGAGCAGGGCCAGGGCCCGGCGGTCGGCCGAGTCGCGGTCAGCCACGGGACCGGCCCACCAGGGCGAGAGCGGCGTCGAGTTCGTCGGCGCCGAAGTCGGGCCAGTGGGTGTCGGTGAAGTGGATGGCGGCACCGGCGGCCTGCCACAGGAGGAAGTTCGAGACCCGCACCTCGCCGCTGGTGCGGATCATCACGTCCACCGGGGGGAGTTCGGGGTCGTAGAGGTGGGCGTCGATGGTGTCCGGGGTGATGGTCTCCCCGGCCGCTCGCGCCGATCGGACCGCGGCCATCAGCTCGGCCCTCCCGCCGTAGTCGAACGCCACGGTGAGCGTCATGCCGGAGTTGTGCGCGGTGTCGGCGATCGCCTTGCGGATGGCCCGCTGGACGAAGAGCGGGGTGCGCGCCTCGGGCGAGTCGAAGGGGCGACCGATCCATCGGATCCGCACGTTGTTCTCGTTCAACTCGGCGACGCGCCCGAAGAGCCGTTCGTGGAGGCCGAGGATGTGTCGCACCTCGGTGCGCGGTCGCACCCAGTTCTCGGTCGAGAACCCGAACACCGTCAGCCAGCCGATGTCCCGGGTGACGGCGGCGCGGACCACCGCGGCGAGGTTCTCCTCGCCCGCGGTGTGCCCGGAGGTTCGGGGCAGGCCGCGGCTCTGGGCCCATCGTCCGTTGCCGTCCATGATGCAGGCGACGTGGTGGCGGCCCCGACCGGTGTGGCCGGGGGCGGCGCGCTGGGGGTCTCGGGCGGTCGGGTCCACGGCGGATCGAATGTACCGCGCCCGCTCGGTCTGTCATGGCCGTGACGTCGAGCGGTGGAATGATGGGGGTGTGGTGACCCGCCAGTCCGACCGTTCCGATCCGGGACTGCACCATGTGCTCGTCGTCGGTGGCACCGTCGGCGAGTGGACGGCGTTGTCGCCGGCCGCCTGGGAGGATCGGGTGGCGGTGCTCGGCGAGGTCGCCGGGCGACACGGCGTCGCCTGGGTCACGATCCGGCCGTATCGCAACGGTGGATCGGGGGAGGGCGACGTGCGTGTCGTCCCCGTCGGCGCGTCGACCGTGCTCGTCGACCCCTCCGCCGATGGGCGGGGTCGCTTCGCGGCGGCGATGCGCCGGCTCGGCGGTGAGGAGGTCAACGAGGCGTCGGTGGCGGCGGTCCTCTACGAGCCGGCCGACTCCGAACCCGACCTGGTGGTGGTCCTGGGGCCGTCGGACCGGTTGCCGCCGTCGTTGGTCTGGGAGCTGGCGTATGCCGAGCTGGTCTTCGTCGACACCGGGTGGGACGACCTGGGGGCCGATGACCTGGAGGCCGGGATCCTCGAGTTCGGCCGGAGGCGTCGCCGCTTCGGCGGTGTCGAGCAGTGACGACGGCAGTCGCACCGGGGGCGCTGTACCGGGATCGGGCGGTGGTGTTGCGCACGTACCGGCTGCGCGAGTCGGACCGCATCGTGGTGTTGCTCACCGCCGAGCACGGAAAGGTGCGGGCGGTCGCCAAGGGGGTCCGGCGGACGACGTCGAAGTTCGGGGCCCGGCTGGAGCCGATGAGCCACGTCGAGGTGCTCCTGCGCCGGGGTCGTGACCTCGACATCGTGAGCCAGGCCGAGTCCGTGGACGGTGCGGTCCAGTTGCTCTCGTCCCTCGATCGGGCCTCCCAGGGGATGGCGGTCGTCGAGGCGGTCGAGCAGTTGTCGTTGGATCGGGAACCCGATCCGCGCCTCTACTCGATGCTGGTCGGTGTGCTGCGAACGATCGCCGATGCGCCCGCCGCGCTGAACGTGGCTGCGTTCTTCTGGAAGGTGCTGGCCGCCGCCGGTCTCTCGCCGGTGCTCGATGCGTGCGTGCGTTGCGGGGAGGGGGGCGACGACGTGCAGTTGGTGTCCTTCGATCTCGACGAGGGCGGTGTCCTGTGTCGTTCCTGTCGTTCGGGGACGACGGTGTCACCCGCCGCGTTGGCGGTGATGCGCGACATCCTCGGCGGGCGGTTGCGGGCCGCGCTCTCCCTCGAGGAGTCGCCGGTGACCCATGAGGTGTCGGCGCTCGCCACCCGGGCGCTCGAGCACCATCTCGAACGGCGTCTGCGGGCCGTGGCCATGTTCGAGCGGCACTGATCGGCACTGATCAGCCCGGCGGCTCCCTAGCCTGTGGGGCCATGGCCGCCACCGAGCTCGACCAGATCGTCAACCTCTGCAAGCGGCGGGGCTTCGTGTACCCGTCGGCGGAGATCTACGGCGGATTCCGGTCGACCTACGACTACGGCCCGCTCGGCTCGCTGCTGTTGCGCAACGTGAAGGACGCCTGGGTGCGATCAATGGTCCAGCAGCGCGACGACGTCGTGCTCATCGACGCCGCGATCCTCGGCCCGCCGCAGGTGTGGCAGGCGTCCGGCCACCTCGAGAACTTCTCGGATCCACTGGTCGACTGCACCGAGTGCAAGACCCGTCATCGTCTGGACAAGCTCGAGGACCCGGATCAGTGCCCGAACTGCGGGAAGCGCGGCTCCTTCACCGAGGCGCGGCAGTTCAACCTCATGTTCAAGACCCAGGCGGGACCGGTCGCCGATTCCGGCGCCGACGCCTACCTCCGCCCGGAGACGGCACAGGGGATGTTCACGAACTTCGCCAACGTCCTGCACACCAGCCGCAAGAAGCCGCCGTTCGGGATCGCCCAGGTCGGCAAGTCGTTCCGCAACGAGATCACCCCGCAGAACTGGATCTTCCGGACCCGCGAGTTCGAGCAGATGGAGCTGGAGTTCTTCGTGCCCCCGGCCGACGGCCCGAACTGGTACGAGTACTGGTGTCGTCATCGTCTCGAGTGGTACCGGGACCTCGGCATCCCCGACTCGATGCTGCGCCTGCGGGCCCACGACGCCGACGAACTCTCGCACTACTCGACCGGCACGTCCGACGTCGAGTTCCTCTTCCCGTGGGGGTGGGATGAACTCGAGGGCATCGCCCAGCGCACCGACTACGACCTGACGCAGCACTCCTCCCACTCCGGTGAGCGCCTCGACTACTTCGACCAGGCGTCGAACGAGCGCTACACGCCCCACGTCATCGAGCCCGCCGCCGGGGCGACGCGCACGATGGCCGCGTTCCTGCTCGCCGCCTACGACGAGGAGACGGTGAACGACGAGGTGCGCACCGTGTTGCGTCTGCACCCGCGGCTCGCCCCGTACAAGGTGGCCGTCCTCCCGCTGTCGAAGAAGGACACGCTGACCCCGCTCGCCCAGGAGATCCGGGCCCTGGTGTCGGACCGGTACATGGTCGACTACGACGAGACCCAGGCGATCGGACGGCGCTACCGACGTCAGGACGAGATCGGCACCCCCTTGTGCGTGACCGTCGACTTCGACTCGCTCGAGGATCGGGCCGTCACCGTCCGCGACCGCGATTCGATGGAGCAGGTGCGGGTCCCGATCGACTCCCTGATGGGCGAGCTGTCCGCTCGTCTCGGGTTCTGACCCGGCGGCTGCATGGCCACCTACCTCGACCGCATCCTGGCCGCCCACCGTACGGCGGCGGCCGCCGACGAGCGTGACCTGGACGACCTGCTCGCCCGGGCGGCGTCGATGCCGCCGGCACGGGGTTTCACCGCCGCGCTCGCTGCGGTCGACCCGGCGGAGCACGGCATCGGCGTGATCGCCGAGGTCAAGCGTCGCTCGCCGTCCAAGGGTGACCTCGCCGCCGACCTCGACCCGGCGGTGCTCGCCCGTCAGTACGCCGACGGAGGGGCGAACTGCCTCTCGGTGCTGACCGACGTCGACTTCTTCGGCGGGTCGTCGGCGGACCTGGCTGTGGCGCGCAGTGCCTGTTCGCTGCCGGTGCTGCGCAAGGACTTCACGGTGTCGGCACACGACGTGGCCGATGCCCGTCTGATGGGGGCGGACTGTCTGCTGCTGATCGCCGCAGCCCTCGCGCCCACCGACTTGACGCACCTCCATGCGCTTGCCGTCGACCTCGGACTCGACGTACTGGTGGAGATCCACGACGAGTCCGAACTCGATGCCGCGCTGGCGGCCGGGGCGGCACTCGTCGGGGTGAACCAGCGCGACCTCGTCACCTTCGCCGTCGACCACGAGCGGGCGGTGCGCATGGGCGGTGTGATCCCGGCCGATGTCGTCGCCGTCGCGGAATCCGGTGTGCGCGGGCCCGACGACGCCCGGTCGCTCGCCGCTGCCGGCTATCGGGCGGTGCTCGTCGGCGAGTCCCTCGTCACGTCCGCCGATCCGACGGTGGCGGTGTCGGCGTTGCGTCGCACCTGACCAGTAGCGTCGTCGTCGCATGTTCGTGAAGATCTGCGGCATCACCTCCGAGGACGACGCATTGCTCGCCGTCGCCATGGGCGCCGATGCGATCGGCTTCATCTTCGCCCCCTCGCTGCGCCAGGTCGCGGCCCAGCGGGTGTACGACATCACCCGCCGCCTGCCCCCCGAGGTCCTGACCGTCGGCGTGTTCCGCGACGAGTTGCCCGATCGGGTGCTCGACATCGCCGGACGGGCCGGTGTGCGCGCGGTCCAACTCCACGGCGCCGAGACCCCCGACCAGGTGGGGCAGGTCATCGCCGGCGGACCGGGACACGGGGTCCACACCGTCATCAAGGCCTTCGGCGCCGACTCCCCGCACCTGGCCCGCGCCGACCGGTATCACACCGACCTCGTCCTGGTGGACGCCCCGTCGCCCGGCAGTGGTCGCGTCTTCGACTGGCACGTGACTGCCGACGTCCCGGACGGCGTACGGCTGATCCTCGCCGGTGGCCTGACGCCGGAGAACGTCGGCGATGCAGTGGCGGCGGTGGAGCCCTGGGGTGTCGACGTCTCGTCTGGGGTCGAGGAGGCTCCGGGACGCAAGGACGCGGCGAAGGTGAGAAGATTCATCCGCAACGCACGCGCCGCGTCCCCGACCCCCCACATCGGTTCCGACGCTCAGCCCTACGACTGGGAGTACGAATGACGATCACCGATCCGGGCACTCGCTCGATCATGGATGAACCAGATGACACCGGCCGTTTCGGTGAGTTCGGCGGGCGGTTCGTGCCCGAGACCCTCGTGCCGGCCTGCCAGGAGCTCGAGCGGGGCTTCCGCGAGGCGTGGTCCGATCCGGTCTGGCGCGAGGAGCTGGCCACGGTGCTGCGCGACTACGCGGGACGGCCGTCGGTGATCACGGAGTGCCATCGGCTCTCCGAGCAGCTCGGGCTGCGCCTGCTCCTCAAGCGCGAGGACCTGAACCACACCGGCTCGCACAAGATCAACAACGTGATCGGCCAGGCGCTCCTCGCGAAGCGGATGGGCAAGACCCGGCTCGTGGCCGAGACCGGCGCCGGCCAGCACGGTGTGGCGAGCGCGACGGCGGCCGCCCTCCTCGGGATGGAGTGCAAGGTCTACATGGGGGCCGTCGACGTCGAGCGTCAGGCCCTGAACGTGTTCAGGATGCGTCTGCTCGGCGCCGAGGTGGAGGCGGTGCACTCCGGGTCGCGGACCCTCAAGGACGCGGTGAACGAGGCCATGCGCGACTGGGTGGCCACCGTCGAGCACACCCACTACTGCCTCGGCTCGGTGATGGGACCGCACCCGTACCCGTTCATGGTGCGCCAGTTCCACCGGGTGATCGGCGACGAGGCCCGCGCCCAGTGCCGCGATCTGCTCGGTGACGATCCCGACGTGGTCGTGGCGTGCGTGGGCGGCGGCTCGAACGCCATCGGGATCTTCTCCGGATTCGTCGACACCCGCAGTCGTCTCGTCGGCGTCGAGCCGGCCGGCGGCGCCGCCGTCGCCCGGGGCGTGCCCGGTGTGGTGCACGGCATGCGGAGCTTCCTGATGCAGGACGAGTACGGCCAGGTCGAGGAGGCGCATTCGATCTCGGCCGGTCTGGACTACCCGGGGGTCGGCCCGGAGCACTCCTACCTGTCGTCGATCGGTCGGGCCGAGTACCCGAACGTGACCGACGCCGAGGTGGTCGAGGCCTTCCAGGTGCTGAGCCGCACCGAGGGGATCATCCCGGCGCTCGAGCCGGCGCACGCCATCGCCTGGATCCTGCGCGAGGCCCCGTCCATGCAGGGGGCGACCGTGCTCGTCAACCTGTCGGGTCGAGGTGACAAGGACGTCGGACAGATGATGGACGTGCTGGCGGACTCCCTGTGATCCGTCCGCCGGCCCTGGCGCCGACGCTCCTCGCCGCCCGTGACTCCGGCCGCAAACTGCTCGTGCCGTACATCACCGGCGGCTACCCGGGTTGGCAGGACGCCATCCGCGCTTGCGCCGCCAACGGGGCGGACGCCGTCGAGATCGGCATCCCGTTCTCCGATCCGGTGATGGACGGCCCGGTGATCCAACAGGCCTCACAGACCGCCCTCGAGGCCGGGACGACGCCGCAGTCGGTGCTCGAGGAGGTGCCGAACCTCGATGTCGCCATCCCGTTGGCGGTGATGACCTACTTCAACATCGTCCATCACGACGGCGCGGTCCGCTTCGCCGAGCGCCTCGCGGCGGTCGGGGTCAGCGGTTGCATCCTCCCCGATCTACCGCTCGAGGAGTCCGCCGAGTGGTGTGCGGCCGCCGATGCCGCCGGGGTCGCGACGATCATGCTGGCGGCTCCGACCGCCCCCGACGAGCGCCTGCCGCGCATCGTGGCGCGAGCCCGAGGGTTCGTGTACTCGGTCGGGCTGCTCGGGGTGACGGGGGAGCGCGAGTCGCTCGCCGAGACGGCGACGGCACTCGCCGGACGCGTCAAGGCCGTGACCGACCTGCCGGTGCTGGTCGGGGTCGGGGTCTCGAACGCCGAGCAGGCTGCGGCCGCCGTCCGGGTCGCCGATGGGGTCATCCAGGGCGCGTCGATGGTGCGGCGTCTCGTCGAGGAGGGCCCCGACGCCGTCGGCCGCTACGTGGCCGAGGTGCGGTCCGCCATCGACTCGGTCTGAGACGCAGCCGAGCGTCCCAGCGGGCGTAGGGTTCCCCTCGTGCGCCCCGAGGACCTGTTGCCCCACCGTCCGCCGTTCCTGTTCGTCGACGAGATCCTCGAGATCGTCCCCGGGGAGTCGGCGCGGGGCGTGTGGCGACTCACCGGTGAGGAGTACTTCTTCGCCGGGCACTTCCCGGGCCGTCCGACCCTTCCGGGTGTCCTGATGTGCGAGGCCATCGCCCAGGTCGGGGCCCTGGCGGTGCTGGCCGACGAACGCTTCGCCGGCCGATTGCCGCTCTTCGGCGGCATCGACTCGGCACGCTTCCGGCGTCAGGTCGTCCCCGGAGACGAGCTGACCCTCGAGTGCACCATGGGCCGGCTGTCGTCACGGGCCGGCAAGGGCTCCGGCCGTGCGCTCGTCGGTGGTCAGGTCGCGACGGAGTGCGACCTGATGTTCGTGATCGCCTGACCCGGACCCGGCTCAGCCGGCGGGCGCGATGATGATCGAGCCGTTGTGGCCGCCGAAGCCGAAGTTGTTGGAGATCGTCGGACCAGGCTCCCACGGGCGTGGCGACCCGGTGACGAGGTCGATGTCCATGCCCTCGTCAGCGGCTGTCGTGTTCGCCGTCGGCGGGATCAGGCGATGCTGCATCGACAGCAGCACGGCGGCCGCCTCGAGCGCACCGGCTGCGCCGAGCGCGTGGCCGGTGACACCCTTGGTCGACACGACCGGGACGGCACCCGGGCCGAAGACGGTGGCGACGGCGGCGGACTCGGCCGCATCGTTCAGCGGTGTGGACGTGCCGTGCGCGTTCACCTGGCGGATCGCCCCCGGCTCGAGGCCGGCGTCGTCGAGTGCCAGTCGCATGCAGGCGATCGCCCCGACACCACCCGGGGACGGGGCGGTGATGTGGTGGGCATCCGCGTTGGAGGCGGCGCCGAGGATCTCGCCGATGATCGTCGCCCCACGGGCCACGGCGGAGTCCCACTCCTCGAGGACGAGTACGGCTGCTCCCTCTCCCATCACGAAGCCGTCCCGGCGGGCGTCGAAGGGCATCGACGTCCCCGACGACGACAGGGCAGTCATGTTCCCGAAACCGGCGAGGGACGTGGCCGTCGCCGCGTACTCCGTGCCGCCGGTGACCGCGGCGTCGATCATCCCCCAGGCGATGAGGCGCGCCGCGTAGCCGATGGCGTGGGTGCCGGCGGCACAGGCCGTGCAGATCGTCTCGGCCGGTCCGCGCAGTCCGAACCGCATCGAGACAGCGGCTCCCGGCGCATTGGCCATCATCATCGGCACGAGGAAGGGCGACACGAGGCGATCACCCTTGGTGAGCCGGGTCTCGATCTGCTCCTCGAGGGTGTGGATGCCCCCGACCCCGGTGCCGAAGACGGTGCCGATGCGGTCGTCGGTGACCGCCGGACGCCCCGACTGCGCCAGTGCCTCTGTCGCTGCGGCGATCGCGTACTGCTCGCTCCGGTCGGCGCGTCGGGCGTCCTTGGGCGAGTCGTACCAGGGGGACGGGTCCCAGTCGGTGATCGTCGTGTGGCGATCGACACCGACGAGACCGGGTCCGAGCAGACCCTCCCAGAAGCGGTCGCGGCCGATCCCACAGGGAGCGACGACCCCGAGCCCGGTGACCGCGACCCGGCGGCCCGTGCCGCGCATCAGAGTTTGTTGGTGACCAGGGTGAAGGCCTGGCCGACCGTCTCGATGCCCTCGAGGTCCTCCTCGGGCACCTCGATGCCGAACTCCTCCTCGAGGGCCATCACGAGCTCGACGAGGTCGAGGCTGTCGGCATCCAGATCGTCGCCGAACCGGGCCTCCGGAGTGACCTGGTCGTCGGAGACGGACAGCACCTCGACAGCGCACTTGCGGAAGCGGGCGAACAGTTCTTGGTCCACGGTTTCTCCTTGTGGTGGGGACCGACGCAGTGGCCGGGCGGTGATGAGATTGTAGGGAGGCGAGGGCCCTCGGTGGGGGAGCGTCAGTGCCCCATCCCGAGGCCACCGTCGACGGGGATCACGGAACCGGTGATGTAGGCGCCGTCCGGCCCGGCGAGGAAGGTCACGACACCGGCGATCTCATCGGGTTCGGCCATCCGGGCGAGGGGGACGGCGGCGGTGATCTCGGCGAGCCGGGCCTCTCCCAGGGCCGCCGTCATGTCGGTCGCCACCGGCCCGGGCGCGACGACGTTCACCGTGATCGATCGGGATCCGAGTTCGCGGGCGAGGGAGCGAGCCAGTCCGACGAGGCCGGCCTTCGACGAGGCGTAGTTCGCCTGGCCGGCCGCGCCGAGCAGTCCGACGACCGAGGAGACGTAGATGATCCGACCGCGTCGGGCGCGCAGCATCTGCTGGACGGCGCGCTTCGTCACCCGATAGGCGGCGGTGAGATTGGCGTCGATGACCGACGTGAAGTCGTCCTCGGTCATGCGCAGCAGCAACGTGTCCTTCGTGATGCCGGCGTTCGAGACGAGCACCTCCACCGGGCCGCCGAAGTGCTCTTCGACGGCTGCGAAGGCGGCGTCGACATCGGTGGCCGACGTGACGTCGCACCGAACGCCGAACAGGTCGTCGGGCGGCGGGGACGAGTTGTAGGTGACGGCGACCCGGTCGCCGAGGGCGGCGAACCGCCGGGCGATGGCCAAGCCGATGCCCCGGGAGCCGCCGGTGACGAGGACGATGCGGTTCATGGTTTCCCTCCCCAACGGATGACGGCACTCGCCGCGGTCATCCCGCCGCCGAAGCCGACCAGCAGCACGTGGTCGCCGGCGGCGATCCGGTCGGCCTCCAGTGCCTCGGCGAGGGCGATCGGGATCGATGCCGACGAGGTGTTGCCGGTGTGATCGATCGTGACGGCGGCGCGGTCCATCCCGACGCCGAGTCGCTCGCAGGCGGCCTGGATGATCCGGATGTTGGCCTGGTGCGGGACGATCAGGGCCAGGTCGTCGGCGGTGATGCCGGCGTGGGCCAGCGACTTCTCGGCCGAGTCCATCATGATCCGAACGGCGCGACGGAAGACCTCCTTGCCCTCCATGTTGATCGTCCCGCCGACCTCGGCCCAGAGCAGCTCGCTGGCGGTGCCGTCGGCGTCGATGTCCCAGCCGAGCAGTTGGCCCCCGCCCTCGACCGACTCGAGCACGACCGCTCCGGACCCATCGGCGAAGAGCGGTGCCGTGGCCCGGTCCTCCCAGTCGGTGATCCGGGAGAGGGTGTCGGTCCCGATGACGAGGACGCGCTCGGCCCCCATGGCGATCAGGCCGTGGGCGTTCACCAGTCCGTAGACGAAGCCGGAGCAGGCGGCGTTGAGTTCGAAGGCCCCGCAGGACAGGCCGAGGTCGCGCTGCACCATCGACGCCGTCCCCCACTGGCGGTCGGGTGTGGTGGTGGCCAGGACGAGGGCGTCGATGCGGTCGGGGGTGAGGCCGGCCAGCTCGAGGGCGGCGCGTCCCGACTCGACGGAGAGCGACAGGGTGCTGCCACCGATGTGACGTTCCCGGATACCGGTGCGGGTCGTGATCCATTCGTCGCTCGTGTCGAGTGT
Source organism: Actinomycetota bacterium (assembly GCA_041164245.1). GTDB lineage: Bacteria > Actinomycetota > Acidimicrobiia > Acidimicrobiales > Ilumatobacteraceae > Casp-actino5. The sequence goes on from JBEAPU010000042.1 coordinate 14,817, forward strand.
GGCGGCGAGGTCGTCGTTCGTCACCACCCTGTCGGGCAACGCCGCCCCCCACCCGGAGATCACGGCCCCGGTCGTGCCGGGTCGGGTGGCGGGCATCGGTGCGTCCTCGTCGGTCAGTCGGCGCGCAGCCAGGCGATCGGTTGGCGGGGGACGACACGCTCGGTGTCGACGGCGATGTAGCTCTGCAGGATCCCGGCGAAGGGTGAGCGGACCTCGACCTCGCCGACGTGGCCGAGCACGGTGCCGACGGTGATCGGTGCCGCCTCGACGAGACCGGCCGACGCGAAGACGCCGGCGGCCGGACTGACGACGAGTCGCTCGTGGGCGAAGAGGTGCTCGCCTTCGTGCGGGTCCGTGGCGGGTTGAGCGAGGGAGCCACCGACCCACTCGATGAGGCGGTCGAGTTCGTCGGGGGTGGCGACGGAGATCGTGCGGACCCCGTCGAGGGTGCGCTTGGCCATGCCGGTGAGGACGCCGCCGGGACCGAGTTCGGCGATCGCCGTGACCCCCATGGCACCCATCGCGAGGAGGCCGTGCTTCCAGCGCACCGGACTGGACAGCTGCGCCGAGAGCAGGCTGATCCACTCGTCGCCGTTCTGGTGGGCGCTGGAGTCGACGTTGGAGACGATCGGGACGTCGCTGTCACGGATGGCGGCCTCGGCGATCGCGGCGCGAAGCCGATCGCGGGCCGCGGTCATGTACGGCGTGTGGAACGCCCCCGACACCTGCAGCGGCATGACCTTCTTCGCGCCGAGGGTCCTGGCCTGCGCAGCGGCGGCCTCGACGCCGGAGGGCGACCCGGCGATGACGACCTGACCGGGGGCGTTGAAGTTGGCGACCCACACGTCGTCGTCGGCGAGGTTGCACGCCACCTCGACCTGGTCGTCGTCGAGGCCGAGCACGGCGGCCATCGTGCCGGGTCGTTCGTTCCCGGCGTCGTGCATCGCGGCGGCGCGGGCCGAGACCAACGCCACCCCCTCGGGGAAGCCGAGCGCACCGGACGCGGCGAGCGCCGTGTACTCGCCGAGGCTGTGACCGGCCAGGACGTCGGCGTCGATCCCGAGGCGTTGGACGGCGTCGAGGACCATCAGGCTGGCGACGAAGGTGGTGAGCTGCGCGTTGCGCGTGTCGCGCAGTTCATCGGCATCGGCGTCGAGCAGGAGGTGGCCCACGTCGCGTCCCACGACCTCGCTGGCCTCCAGGACCAGTTCCCAGCTCTCGTGATCGGTCCACGGCCGGCCCATCCCGGGGCGTTGCGACCCCTGACCGGGGAAGGTGAAGGCGAGCACACCGACACGCTAGACCGCTCGTGCCCACGGGAGCCGTTATCCGGGGTGACCGCCCTCGCCGGATAGCCTCCCGGTCACGCCCCGGTAGCCCAACGGCAGAGGCAGCGGTCTCAAACACCGTCCAGTGTCGGTTCGAATCCGACTCGGGGCACGACCTCGTAGCATGGCGGGCATGTCCCGCTGGAGGATCGAGCGTCGCCTGTCCGAGGTCTCGGCGCGTCTCGTCGCCCTCCGAGCCGAGTTGGCCCAGGTCGACGAGCAGTTCGCGGTGGTCAACGCCGAGGCCGAGGACCACGCCATCAGGGCTCTCGTGTCCGAGACCCCGCTGGCCGATCAGGAGGCCCGCGACACCCGTCGCCACGCCGAGGCGCTCGCCCGGCATCGGGCCCACCTGATCGAGTCGATCGGCGACCTCGAGCGCCGCCAGGACGAGTTGCTCGACGAGATGGCGGCTCTCCGGTGAGCATCCGCGTCGTCATCGCCGAGGACGAGGCCATCATCCGCATGGACCTGCGCGAGACCCTCGTCGAGGAGGGTTACGAGGTCGTCGGCGAGACCGGTCGCGGTGACGACGCGGTCCGACTGGTGCGGGACCTGCGGCCCGACCTGGCGATCCTCGACGTCAAGATGCCCGGTATGGACGGCCTCGAGGCGGCCGGGATCATCTCCCGCGAGAAGCTGTGCGGCGTCCTGATGCTGACGGCTTTCAGCCAGCGCGAGGTCGTCGAGCAGGCCCGTGACGCCGGCGCGCTGGCCTTCCTCGTCAAGCCGTTCCAGCGCAGCGACCTCGTGCCGGCGATCGAGGTCGCCATCGGCCGCTTCCGGGAACTCCGTGACCTGACCGGCGAGATCGACTCCCTCGGCGAGCAGCTGGAGGCCCGCAAGATCGTCGATCGGGCCAAGGGCCTGCTCATCGATCAGTGCGCGATGTCGGAGGCGGATGCGTTCGGGTTCATCCAACGCACGGCGATGAGCGAGCGGTCGCGGATGCGCGACGTCGCCGAGCGGATCCTCGACGGTTCGCTCCGTCCGGGGTGACCGCCGGTGGCGAAGGTCCTCCTGATCGACGGCAACTCGCTGACGTACCGGGCGTACTTCGCCCTGCCCTCCGACATGGCGACGGCGTCGGGCCAGGTGACCAACGCCGTGTTCGGGTTCACCTCGATGCTGACCAACGTCCTGCGCGACCAGCGGCCCGACGGGGTGCTCGTGGCGTTCGACCGACCCGAGCCGACCTTCCGTCACGTGGCCGAGCCCGCCTACAAGGCGCAGCGGGAGTCGGCCCCCGACGAGTTGCGTCAGCAGATGGTGATCGTGCGCGAGGTCCTGTCCGCCCTCGGGGTCCATCAGGTCGAACTGGCCGGCTGGGAGGCCGATGACATCATCGCCACGGCGGCGCGCACACTCGAGGGTCGTGGCGACGACGTCGTGATCGTCACCGGGGACCGCGACAGCTACCAGTTGGTGCGCGACCCGCACGTGAGGGTCCTGTACAACAAGCGCGGGGTGAGCGACTACGCCCTGTACGACGAGGCCGGCATCGTGGAGCGGACGGGCGTGACCCCGGCGCTGTACCCGGAGTACGCGGCGCTGCGCGGCGACCCGAGCGACAACCTGCCCGGCGTGCCCGGCGTCGGGGAGAAGACGGCGGCGAAGCTGATCAACGCGTACGGCGGTCTCGAGGGGATGCTCGCCGCCGTCGACGAGCAGTCACCGAAGTTGCGCTCGAACCTGATCGAGAACGCCGATCGCGCCCGCCGCAACCTCGAACTCATGATCCTGCGCGACGACGCCCCGATCGGCGAGATCGATGCCGCGACCCTGGCGATCACACCCGACGCCTCCGAGGTCCGCCGGCTCTTCGAGGTCCTCGAGTTCTCCACCATGTTCGATCGGGTGATGGGGGTCATCGGCGCCCCGAACGACCTGACCTCGGGGAACGGTGACGATCCGGCCTCGCCCGCGGACGACCGCGTGATCAAGCCCCGGGTGACCGAGGCGACCGGCGCCGTCGAGGTCGTGGCGGCTCTCGGGGCCCTGCCGATCCTCGACATCGCCGCCGCGTGGACCGGTGACCCGGGTCGGTCGGCGCTCGAGGGAGTCGCCGTCGTGACCGACGCCGCGGCATCGAGCGTGCTGTGGGTGCCGAGCCCGCTGCTCGGGGATCCCGGCGTGGCGTCCGTCCTCTCCGGAGCGGCCCGCGTCCGCGCCCATCAGACCAAGGAGATCATGCGGTCGCTGCTGTCGCTCGGGATCGACCTCCGGGGGCTGGAGCTCGACCTCGGGGTCGCGGCGTACCTCGTCGACCCGACCGATGCCCGCTACGGCATCAGCCAGCTGCTCGAGCGTTTCGGTGACCGGCGGATCGATGCCGCCGGGTCGGCGCCCGAGGGACAGCTCGATCTCGACGGCGCCACGTCGGGTGTCGTCGAGGGGGCCGCCGCGACGGCGCTGGCCGTCGAGCATCTCGCCGGCCCGCTCCTGGAGGCGGTCGAGGCATCGGGTTCCGCCCGGCTCCACCGCGAGGTCGAGGTGCCGTTGGTCAGGGTGTTGGCGCTCATGGAGCACATCGGCATCGCCGTGGATCGCGCGGTGCTCGCCGCGATCGGCCGGGACCTCACCGCACGGGTCGAGGAGTTGGCCGCCGAACTGCGCGATGTGGCCGGGCGCCCCGGACTCAACCTCAACTCGCCGACGCAGCTGCGCGAGCTGCTGTACACCGATCGGGGTCTCAGCCCGGCCGGGGTGCGCAAGACCAAGTCCGGGTACTCGACCGATGCCGCAACGCTCGAGAAGCTCAAGGACGCATGGCCGGAGTTCATCGTCCCGCTGCTGCGCCACCGTGAGCTCGACAAGCTGCGCGGTACCTACGGTGACGGCCTCCTCGCCGAGGTCGGCACCGACGGCCGGATCCACGCCACGTTCAACCAGACGGTGGCCCGCACGGGGAGGTTGAGCTCCGACCAGCCGAACCTCCACAACATCCCGGTCCGCTCCGATGAGGGGCGGGTGTTCCGCACGGCGTTCGTACCCTCGCCGGGGTGCGTGCTGCTGGTCGCCGACTACAACCAGATCGAGCTGCGCTGCATCGCCCACCTCGCCGGTGACCCCGGCCTCGTCGAGGCGTTCCGGGACGGGGTCGACATCCACAACGCGACGGCGGCCCGGGTCTTCGGGGTCGAACCGGCGGACGTGACCCTCGATCAGAGGTCGAAGGCGAAGATGGTGTCGTACGGCCTGGCCTACGGGATGGAGGCCTACGGCCTCGGCCAACGACTCGGCATTCCGACGGACGAGGCGTCGGTGATCCTCGAGGCCTACTTCGAGGCATTCCCCGCCGTCCGCTCGTACATGGATCGCGCCGTGGCCGAAGCGCGGACCCGCGGCTACACCGAGACGCTGTTCGGGCGTCGGCGACCGATCCCGGAGCTCCTCGACTCCAACTGGCGGGTTCGGCAGGCGGGGGAGCGGCAGGCGATGAACGCCGGGATCCAGGGGCTCGCCGCCGACATCTTCAAGATCGCCCTCGTGCGCGTCGCCGACGCGCTCGAGGCCGGCGGGTTCGCCTCCCGCATCGTCCTGCAGGTGCACGACGAGGTGATCGTGGACGTGCCCGCCGACGAGCGCGAGGCGGTCGGGCCGCTGGTCGTCGACCTCATGCGCGCCGCGGTCGACCTCGATGTCCCGCTCGAGGTGAACGTGGCCTGGGGCGCGACCTGGGCCGACGCCAAGGGCTGAAGCCGGGGTGCGTGCGAGGTGACGCGGGACCACTGGTTCGAGGACCTGGCGGACCACATGGGGTCGGCCTACCTCCGGTACTCGTTCACGAAGGGAACGGTCCAGGAGATCGACCACCTCGTCGACGCCCTCGGCCTCGCACCGGGCTCCCGGGTGCTCGACGTCGGCTGCGGTCCGGGTCGCCACTCCCACGAGCTGGCCCGTCGCGGGATCGAGGCCCACGGTGTGGACATCTCGGCCACCTTCGTCGACCTGGCCCGCGCCGACGCCCCGGCGAGGGCGACCTTCGAGCGCCTCGACGCGCGCGACCTCCTCGCGACGACGCGCCTGCACGGCGCCTTCGACGCCGTGGTGTGCCTGTGTCAGGGGGCGTTCGGCCTGATGACCGCGGCCGACGGTCGCACCGATCGGGACGGCCGGGCGGTGGACGGCGACTCCCTGGTCGTGGCGGGCATGGCCGCGGCACTCCGCCGAGGTGGTCGCCTGGCCCTCTCGGCGTTCAGCAGTCACTTCGTGGTCCGTGCCAGGGCGCTCGGGCTCTACGACGCCGACTTCGATGCCGCGACCGGTGTCACGCACGAGCGGACCGAGGTCCGCTCGCCGGACGGGACCCCCCTGGCAGCCGATCTGTGGACGGCCTGCTACACCCCGCGGGAACTCGCGTTGCTGTGCCGCCTGCACGGCCTGCGGGTCGACTCGATCTCGTCGGTCGAGCCCGGGGCCTACGGCCGGGAGCGTCCGGGCGTCGAGTCCCCGGAGTACCTGCTGTTGGCCACGGCGCTCGACGGCGGGACGGCTCGGATGTGACCGGTCCGACGCACTGGTAGCATCGGCGTCCGCGCCGTGGCGCACAACGGTTCCCATCCCAGTCCACCTGAAAGCAGCATTCCCTTGTCCGACACCATGAGCACCCCCGTCGTCGACCCGAGCATGGGCACATTCGACGACGAGGGCAAGTACACCCCCCGTCAGGTCATCGACAACGATGTGAGTTTCGCCGATGCGGTCGCCGGCGACTTCCTCGACGTCGAGGACGGCCAGGTCGTGCACGGCACGATCGTCAAGATCGACAAGGACGAGGTGCTCGTCGACATCGGGTACAAGAGCGAGGGTGTCATCCCGGCCCGCGAGCTGAGCATCCGCAACGTCTCCGATGCGGCCGAGGTGGTCACCCTCGGTGAGCCCGTCGAGGCGCTGGTGCTGACCAAGGAGGACAAGGAGGGTCGCCTCGTCCTGTCGAAGAAGCGCGCCCAGTACGAGCGGGCGTGGGGCGACATCGAGGCCAAGAAGGAAGCCGACGCCGTCGTCGAGGGTCCGGTGATCGAGGTCGTCAAGGGCGGTCTCATCGTCGACATCGGCCTGCGTGGCTTCCTGCCGGCGTCGCTGGTCGAACTGCGCCGCGTCCGTGACCTCGCCCCGTACATCGGCACCACGGTCCAGGCCAAGATCATCGAGCTCGACAAGAACCGCAACAACGTGGTGCTGTCCCGCCGGGCCTACCTGGAGGAGAACCAGAAGGAGACCCGCGACAGCTTCCTCACCAACCTCAAGGTCGGGGAGGTGCGTCAGGGTGTCATCTCCTCCGTCGTGTCCTTCGGCGCCTTCGTCGACCTCGGTGGCATGGACGGCCTCATCCACGTCAGCGAGCTGTCGTGGAAGCACGTCGACCACCCGGGTTCGGTCGTCGCCGTCGGCGACCCGGTCACCGTGCAGGTGCTCGACGTCGACTTCAGCCGCGAGCGCATCAGCCTGAGCCTCAAGGCCACGCAGCAGGATCCGTGGGCCGAGTTCGCCGAGGGTCATGCGGTCGGACAGTTGGTCTACGGCCGGGTCACCAAGCTCGTGCAGTTCGGTGCCTTCGTCCAGGTCGGCGACGGCATCGAGGGTCTCGTCCACATCTCCGAGATGTCGGCGCACCACGTCGAGAACCCGGCCGACATCGTCACTCCGGGCGAGGAGCTGTGGGTGAAGATCATCGACCTCGACCTGCAGCGTCGCCGGATCAGCCTGTCGATCAAGCAGGCCGCCGAGGGTGGCGAGCTCGCGGCCGAGTACCGCGAGCACTTCGAGGTCGACGCCGAGGGCAACTGGACCTCCAGCGAGGAGGTCGAGGCGGCCTGGGCCGAGTACGAGAACTCGGAGACGGCGCCCGCCGGAGAGACCCCCGGGGCCGACGCCCCCGCCTGATCCGAGGACTGTGACGATGCGTCTGGTCGGTCTGACCGGAGGGATCGGTTCGGGGAAGTCGACCGTGTCGGCCATGCTGGCCGAGCGCGGTGCCGTGATCGTCGACGCCGATCGCATCGCCCGTGAACTCCAGGAGCCGGGCTCGCCGGTGCTCGACCAGATGGCTGAGCGCTTCGGTGCGCGCATCATCGGCGCTGACGGCTCACTCGACCGCGCCGCCGTGGCGGCGATCGTGTTCGGGTCCGACGAGACGTCCCGTCAGGCACTCGCCGACCTGAACGGCATCGTGCACCCGGCGCTGCAGCGCGAGATCCGTGCCAGGATTGAGGCCGAGCGCGACACCGACCGGATCGTGATCCTCGACTTCCCGCTGCTGGCGGAGAACCCGCGCGACGACCTCGACGCCACGATCGTCATCGACGTCGACCCGGACATCGCCGTCAGCCGACTGGTCGAGTTCCGGTCGATGGATGCCGACGATGCCCGTCGCCGGATCGCCAACCAGGCGTCGCGTGTGCAGCGGCTGGCCATCGCGACCCACGTGATCGACAACTCCGGCGGGCTCGAGGCACTCGCCGGCCAGGTCGAGGCCGTGTGGCACGCCATCTCGACCGCCGGCTGACCACCGTCACAGCCCTCCGGTAGGGTCGACGAGGTGGTGCAGCACTTGTGGGTCTTCGGGTACGGCTCCCTGGTGAGCCCGTCCTCGCTCGGCGGCACACTCGGGCGCGACCCGCGGCGTGGCATCGACTTCCTCGCCGCGGAGTGCGCCGGCTGGGAACGGCGCTGGAACTACGGCTACCCGCTCGATCCGGCCCGGTACACCGGGACCGAGGTCGACCGCATCGACACCGTGGTCGCCCTCGGGGTCGTGCCGGTGCCGGGAGCCTCGATGAACGGGATCATCGCTCGCGTCTCCGCCGACGAGCTCGCCCGGCTCGACGCCCGCGAGCGGAACTACGACCGGGTGGACGTGACCGGCTCCGTCACCGTCCTCGACGAGATGGCGGCGTCCACCGAGATCGGTCGGATCATCACCTACGTCCCGACCGAGATCCCGCTCACCCGCTACCGCGAGGCGCGCGACCGCGATCGGGCCGGCATCGAGATCCGGTACTGGAACCTCGTCGAAGGCGCCTTCGACGCGCTCGCCCCGGGACACGGTGACCGGTACCGGGCCAGCACCCCGGCACCCGACGTGCCCGTCGTCGACGTGTCCAGGATCGACTGAGGGGCACCGGCAGATGGCTGACACCGCTCCCGTGCGCACGGCACCCGACGAGGTGTTCCGCGTCGTGTCCGAGTTCGAACCGGCTGGCGACCAACCCAAGGCGATCGCCGAACTGTCCGAGGGGATCGGCTCCGGTGAGCGCTTCCAGACCCTGCTCGGCATCACCGGCTCGGGCAAGTCGGCGACGATCGCCTGGACGATCGAGAAGGTCCAGCGCCCGACGTTGATCCTCGCGCCGAACAAGAGCCTGGCGGCGCAGTTGGCCCAGGAGATGCGGGAGTTCTTCCCGCACAACCGGGTCGAGTACTTCGTCTCCTACTACGACTACTACCAGCCGGAGGCGTACATCCCCTCGAGCGACACCTTCATCGAGAAGGACGCCGCCATCAACGACGAGATCGACCGTCTGCGCCACTCGGCCACCGCCGCGCTCCTGACCCGGCGCGACACGATCGTCGTCGCGTCCGTGTCCTGCATCTACGGCATGGGGTCACCCGAGGAGTACCGGGGCCAACTCGTCGACCTGAGCATCGGCATCGACTACGACATGCGGTCGATCCTGCGTCGACTCGTCGACATGCAGTATGACCGCAACGACATGACCTTGGGCCGTGGCAAGTTCCGCGTGCGGGGCGACACCATCGAGGTCCACCCGGCCTACGAGGAGTCGGTGCTGCGCATCGAGATGTTCGGCGACACCGTCGAACGCCTCACCCGCATCGACCCGCTCACCGGCGAGACGCTCGAGGAGATGAGCCGCGCCATCGTCTTCCCGGCGACGCACTACGTCGCGGGCGTCGAGCGGATGGCCAAGGCGATCCAGGGCATCGAGGCCGAACTGCAGGTGAGTCTGAAGGCCTTCGAGGAGCAGGGCAAGCTGCTCGAGGCACAACGACTGAAGATGCGCACCCAGTACGACCTCGAGATGATGGCCGAGGTCGGGTACTGCAACGGCATCGAGAACTACTCGATGCACATCGACGGACGACACGCCGGTGAGCCGCCCTTCACCCTGCTCGACTACTTCCCGGACGACTACCTGCTCGTCATCGACGAGAGCCATGTGGCGGTCCCGCAGTTGCACGGCCAGTACGCCGGCGACCGCAGCCGCAAGGACGTCCTCGTCGAGCACGGCTTCCGGTTGCCCTCGGCCAGGGACAACCGTCCACTCCAGTTCGACGAGGTGATCGAACGCGTCAACCAGTGCGTGTTCCTGTCCGCCACCCCGAGTTCCTACGAACTCGGCATCTCGGGTCGGGTCGTCGAGCAGATCGTGCGGCCCACCGGCCTCGTCGACCCCGAGGTGATCGTGCGGCCGACGAAGGGCCAGATCGACGACCTGCAGGAGATGGTCGCCGATCGGGTCACCCGTGGCGACCGGGTGCTGGTCACGACGCTCACGAAGAAGATGGCGGAGGACCTCACCGACTACCTGCTCGAGCAGGGGCTCCGGGTCCGCTACCTGCACTCCAACATCGACACGATCCAGCGCATCGAGATCCTGCGCGCCCTTCGCCTCGGGGAGTTCGACGTGCTGGTCGGCATCAACCTGCTGCGCGAGGGACTCGACCTGCCCGAGGTCTCGCTGGTGTGCATCCTCGATGCCGACAAGGAGGGGTTCCTGCGGTCGGAGACCTCGCTCATCCAGATGATCGGTCGGGCTGCCCGCAACGTCGACGGGCAGGTCGTGATGTACGCCGACCGGATCACCGACTCGATGCAGCGCGCCATCTCCGAGACGTCCCGTCGGCGGGAGCTGCAGCTCGCGTACAACGCCGAGCACGGCATCGACCCGCAGACGATCCGCAAGGCCGTCGGCGACATCCTGTCGATGCTGCGACCCGATTCGGCCTCGGCGCCGGTTCCCGGCAAGGACCGCCGCCGCCAACGCGAGCGTGACACGGTGCGCCGAGAACTGACGTCCCTGCCGCAGCAGGAGTTGGCCCGACTGGTCCAGAGCCTCGAGGAGGAGATGCACGAGGCGGCGGTCGAGTTGAAGTTCGAGTACGCCGCCCGGCTGCGTGACGAGATCGCCGAGCTGCGCCGCGAACTCCGTGACGCCCGCTGACGGGCCCGCCGTTAGCCTGCCGCCCGTGGCCCCCCGCACCCGCAGCACCACCCGACGATCGTCATCGGAGGGACCGGTGATCTCGGTCCGCGGGGCCCGGGAGCACAACCTGCGGAACGTGTCGGTCGAGCTGCCCCGCGACCGCCTCGTCGTGTTCACCGGTCTGTCCGGTTCCGGGAAGTCGAGCCTCGCCTTCGACACGATCTACGCCGAGGGGCAGCGCCGCTACGTCGAGTCGCTGTCGTCGTACGCCCGACAGTTCCTCGGTCAGATGGACAAACCCGACGTCGACGTGATCGAGGGCCTGTCCCCGGCGATCTCGATCGACCAGAAGTCGGCGAGCCGCAACCCGCGTTCGACCGTCGGCACGATCACCGAGGTCTACGACTACCTCCGGCTGCTCTACGCCCGCATCGGGGTCCAGCACTGCCCGAACGACGGCACCCGGCTGCAGCGGCAGACCCCGCAGCAGATCGTCGACCGGGTGCTCGAGCTTCCCGAGGGCACCCGGTTCCAGATCCTCGCCCCGGTGGTGCGGGGGCGCAAGGGCGAGTACGAGGGCCTGCTCGAGGACCTCGCCGGTCAGGGCTACGTCCGGGCCCGGATCGACGGCGAGACCGTGCAGATCGACGAGTTCCTGCGCGCCGGGGACCGCCTGGCGCGGTACGAGTCGCACGACATCGAGGTCGTCATCGACCGCCTCGTCCTGCGCGAGGGAATCGAGCGCCGGCTCACCGACTCGCTGGAGTCGGCCCTCACCCTCGCCGAGGGTGTCGCCCAGATCGAGATCGTCGCCCGGGAGGGGGAGGCCGAGGGGGAGACCCTCACCTTCAGTCAGCACCTCGCCTGCCCGACCTGTGGGGCGAGCCACGATGAGCCCGCCCCCCGCAACTTCTCGTTCAACTCGCCCTACGGGGCCTGCGAGACCTGCGACGGCCTGGGGACGACCTTCGAGGTCGACCCCGAGTTGGTGATCCCCGACACCGACCTCAGCGTCGCCGACGGGGCGATCGCCCCCTGGCGCGGAGCGCACACCCAGTACTTCGTCCGGATGCTCGAGACCGTCGCCGACGAGCACGACATCGACCTCGCCACCCCGTGGTCCAAGCTGCCCGCCCCTCACCGCCGGCTGCTCCTGCACGGCGTCGAGGGCCGGCTCACCGTGAAGTACCGGAATCGCTACGGGCGTTCCCGCACCTACACCTCGGAGTACGAGGGGGTCATCCCGTGGATCACCCGGCGCCACGAGTCCGCCGACTCGGACTGGACCCGCGAGCAGTTCCAGGGGTACATGCGTCAGGTGCCGTGCACGGCCTGCGGGGGAGCGCGACTGAAGCCGTTCACGCTGGCCGTCACGGTCAACGGTCGCAACATCGCCGAGGTGTGCGAGATGTCGATCGCCGACTCGGCCGCGTTCCTCGCCGGACTCGAGCTGTCCGAGCGCGACCGGATGATCGCCGAACGGGTCACCAAGGAGATCAACGCCCGACTGGGCTTCCTGCTCGACGTCGGCCTGGACTACCTGACACTGGCCCGCTCGGCCGGCACGCTGGCGGGCGGTGAGGCCCAACGCATCCGTCTGGCCAGCCAGATCGGCTCCGGACTGGTCGGCACGCTGTACGTGCTCGACGAGCCCTCGATCGGCCTCCACCAGCGCGACAACCGCCGCCTGATCGACACGCTCACCCGCCTGCGTGACCTCGGCAACACGGTGATCGTCGTGGAGCACGACGAGGAGACGATCCGTGAGAGCGACTGGATCGTCGACATCGGGCCGGGAGCCGGCGAGCACGGCGGTCAGGTCGTGTACTCCGGGCCGGTCCCCGGACTCCTGAAGGTCAAGGAGTCGGTGACCGGCGACTACCTCTCGGGACGGCGCGCGATCCCGGTGCCCGAGCACCGACGGCAGCCGGGCTCGGAGAGGTTGACCGTCGTGGGGGCCCGGGAGCACAACCTGTGCGACGTGACCGTCGACATCCCGCTCGGGTGCTTCGTCGCCGTCACCGGGGTGTCCGGCTCCGGCAAGTCGACGCTGGTGCGCGACATCCTCCTGCCGGTGCTGATGCAGCGGATCTACTCCTCGAAGATGCCGGCCGGCAAGCACAAGAAGATCGACGGCATCGAGTTCCTCGACAAGGTCATCGACATGGACCAGTCGCCGATCGGCCGCACCCCGCGCTCGAATCCGGCGACCTACACCGGGGTCTTCGACAACATCCGCAAGCTGTTCGCCACGACGAACGAGGCCAAGGTCCGCGGCTACCAGCCGGGGCGCTTCTCGTTCAACGTGAAGGGCGGCCGCTGCGAGGCGTGCGCCGGCGACGGCACGATCAAGATCGAGATGCACTTCCTCCCCGACGTGTATGTGCCCTGCGAGGTGTGCAAGGGGGCCCGCTACAACCGCGACACGCTCGACATCGAGTTCAAGGGTCGCAACATCGCCGACGTCCTCGACATGCCGGTCGCCGAGGCGGTCGACTTCTTCGCCAACCAGCCGGGCATCGCCCGCTACCTGCAGACGCTGATGGACGTCGGGCTCGGCTACGTCCGCCTCGGTCAGTCCGCGCCGACGCTGTCCGGTGGCGAGGCGCAGCGCGTCAAGCTGGCGACAGAACTCGCCAAGCGCTCCACCGGCCACACGATCTACCTCCTCGACGAACCGACGACCGGCCTGCACTTCGAGGACGTGCGACGACTGCTCACGGTGCTGAGTCGCCTCGTCGACCAGGGGAACACGGTGCTGGTCATCGAGCACAACCTCGACGTCATCAAGACCGCGGACTGGTTGATCGACCTCGGCCCGGAGGGAGGCACCGGCGGCGGCACGATCGTCGCCGAGGGTCCGCCGGAGGTGGTGGCCGCCGTCGAGGCCTCGCACACCGGGCGGTTCCTGCGAGACTTGCTGGCGTGACCACCGTCGACGTCAGCCTCATCGAGGATCGCGAGGCGCTGCAGCGTCGAACCCTGAACGTGCTGCGCCTCGGGGTCGTTCCCGGTCAGGCGGCGGTGGCGGGCACCGTCGCCGTCGTCTCGCTGCTCGCCAAGGACATGCTCGGCTCGGACCGACTGGCCGGGCTCGGCTCGGCGGCCTTCACCTTCGGCTCGGCCATGGTGGCGATCCCCCTCGCGGCCTACATGCGTCGCAACGGTCGTCGGGACGGTCTGGCGTTGGCGCTCGGCATCGGTGCCCTCGGTGCGCTCGTCGCCGGAGCCGGTGGACAGGCACGCTGGTTCTGGTTGTTCATCGTCGGCATGCTGCTCTTCGGTGCCGGCCAGTCGGCGAGCCTGCAGGCCCGGTACGCCGCAGCGGACCTCGCGCTCGAGTCCGAACGGGCGAGGGCGATCGGCACGGTGGTGTGGGTCGGCACGCTCGGCGCCGTGTTCGGTCCGTTGTTCACCCCGCTCGAGAAGCGCTTCGGGGTGTGGATCGGCCTCGACGAGTACGTCGGGCCGTATCTCTTCGCCGCCGCGCTCTTCGGTGTCGGGGCCCTCGTCTACCTCGTCGCCCTGCGGCCGGACCCGCTGGTGGTGTCGGGCGGTGTCGATCCCGACGCCCGGCGGGTGCGGCTGCTCACCCAGGTGCGGGTCTCGCTCATCGAGATCCGTCGGTCACGCGGTGCCGTTCTCGGTGTGGTGGCGATGGCCGTGTCGCAGGCGACCATGGTCGGGGTGATGACGATGACACCGCCGCACATGGCCGATCACGGTCATGCCGACCTGTCGGCGATGGTGATCGCACTGCACATCGTCGGCATGTACGGACTGGCCCCCTGGATCGGACGATTCGTCGGGCGGATCGGGGCGGTCAAGGCGGTGCACATCGCCGCCGTCCTGCTCGGCCTGTCGACGATCACCGTGCAGGTCGCCGGGTATGTCCCGGCGCTGATGTTCATCGGGCTGTTCCTCCTCGGCGTCGGGTGGAACATCGGCCTCATCGCCGGGACGACGCTGCTCACCTCGTCGGTCGCCCCGCACGCCAGGGTCGAGGCCCAGGGAACCGGCGACCTGCTGCTCAGCCTGTGCGGCGCGACGGCGGCATTCGGATCGGGGTTCGTGAAGCAGGCCTTCGAGTTCCACATCCTCGCCGACCTGGCGACGATGCTCGCCGCCGGCATGCTCGTCTACGCGTGGTACACACGGGCTCGGATGGCGGCTACACCCCGAACGGCGTGACGCGGCGACTCAGCGCAGACGCTTCGACAACTCGTTGAGCCGCTGCTTCTCGGCGCCGCTGAGCGAGTCGAGCCCACCCGACGAGATCTTGTCGAGCAGGGCATCGAGCTCGGCCTGGAGCGCGGCCGTGTCCGGCGACGGCGCAGCGGTCCCGCTCGGGGCGGCCCACGGTCCGTCGACGACTCGCGACGCTCCACGCGACGAACCGGTGCGGCCCCGCCTCGGCGGTCGGACGCGGCCTCGTCGGGAGCGGGTCGGAGAGCGGTGCGCCGGCGGACGGAAGCGCGGGATCATGTCCAGGCGATCGGCGAATCCCCACTGGCGAACCGTGACCAACGAGATGGCGACGGCGAGCGTGAGGATGATCAACGAACTCCAGAATCGACCGGCGAGGTATCCGAGGACCTCGAGACCGAGGAACACCGCCGTGACCACCCAGGCCGGGATGCTGAAGAAGAAGGGAGCCTCCGGATGCTCGGCGGCGAAGATGACGAGCATCATCAGGCCGAGGAGGCGGATGCCGTACTGGACGTCCGTCGAGATGAACCCGGTCACGGACACGAACAGTGCGGGGGCGATCACGATGGCGGCGACGAGCCGGGTGTAGCGCAGGCGGCCGACCATCTCCTCGACCATGTGGCCGAAGTACCAGAAGAAGAACAGCGAGATCAGCACCCAGATGCTCGGGACCGTGACGAACGGCCAGGTCACGATCTGCCAGATCCGCCCCGAGCGCACCCCCTGCGGTGTGAACGCCAGGTTGGCGATCCAGTCGGGGTTGACGGCGTAGACGAGCATCGACACGATGCCGCAGCCGACGATGAAGGCCGTGGTCGTGACGTCGATCGGCCCGGCCTTGAACCAGCCGTCCCGCGGTCGGGGCTCGGGGAGGGAGAATCGCTGCGCCACGTGGACCACGGTACCGGCCCCTAACCTTCGGCGGGTGATCGTCCGCCCTCCCGCGGGGAGCATCCCCGACGCCCCGGGCTCCTACCAGTTCAAGGACGCGCACGGTCGGGTGATCTACGTCGGCAAGGCCTCGAGTCTGCGGTCCCGACTGTCGAACTACTTCCAGAACCCCGACCGCCTGCACCCCCGGACGCGTCAGATGGTGGAGACCGCCGAGTCGGTGGAGTGGACGATCGTGCGCAACGAGCTCGAGGCGCTGATGCTCGAGTACTCGCTCATCAAGCAGCACCGGCCGCGGTTCAACGTGCGCCTCCGCGACGACAAGAGCTACCCGTGGCTGGCGGTCACGACCGATGAGGAGTGGCCGCGGGCCGTCGTGACCCGCGGTCAGCGACGCAAGGGCGTGCGCTACTTCGGCCCGTACGCCCACGCCTACGCGATCCGCGAGACGTTGGACCTCCTGCTGCGGTCGTTCCCGGTCCGAACCTGCTCACCGGGCAAGTTCACCCAGCACCAACGCCTCGGTCGCCCGTGCCTGTTGTTCCACATCGAGAAGTGCGCCGGGCCGTGTGTCGGCGAGGTGTCGAGCGAGGACTACGAGCGCATGGTGCGCGAGCTCATCGGGTTCCTCGAGGGCGACACCGAGCAGGTGATCGACCGACTCGAGGTCGAGATGCGGGCTGCTGCCGCCGAGTTGGAGTTCGAGCGGGCGGCACGCCTGCGGGACCGACTCGAGTCCGTGACCCGTGCGATCGAGCGGCAGCAGATGGTGGCCGAACGTGACGAGGACATCGACGTGATCGGCCTGACCGACGACGAGTTGGAGGCGTCGGTGCAGATGTTCTTCGTCCGCCGCGGCCGGGTGGTCGGCCGCAAGGGCTTCGTCCTCGACAAGGTCGAGGACTTGTCGGCCGGGGCACTCGTCGGCCGGATCCTCGAGGCGGTCTACGGCGAGGAGCCGCCCACGGGTGTGCCCAAGCAGGTCCTCGTGCCCGCCGTCCCCGACGACACGGCGCTCTACGAGGAGTGGCTGGCGTTCATGCGGGGGTCGAAGGTCCAGATCCGCGTACCCCAGCGGGGTGACCGGCGACAGTTGCTGGAGACGGTGACCCGGAACGCGTCGGAGGAGTTCGTCCGGCATCGGATGCGCCGGGCGAGCGACCACAACACCCGCAGCCGGGCGCTCACGGAACTGCAGGACGCGCTCGGGCTGGCCGAGGCGCCGCTGCGCATCGAGTG
>JBEAPU010000043.1:0-71312 GCA_041164245.1 Actinomycetota bacterium
GGGTGGCCGAGATCGTCGTGAGCCCACGGTCGAGGAGCGATGTGATGAGGATCGCGAGGATCAGCGACGGGAACGACAACAAGACCAGCATCACCGAGGAGAGGACCCGGTCGGCCCAACCCCGGTAGTAGCCGGCGATGATCCCGAGCGTCCCTCCGACCAGCATCCCGAACGCGATCGCCACGAAGCCGATGACGAGCGAGGTCCGGGCCCCGAACACGGTCCGGGCGAACATGTCGCGGGCGTCCTGGTCGGTCCCGAACAAGTGGGTGAGGGACGGACCGTAGGGTGGCCGCTCGCCGGTGGCGATGTAGTTGAGGTCGGGATCCTTGAGTGGGAGCCACGGGGCGAGGACGGCGACGAGGATGACCGTGACCAGCCAGCCCACGCTCACCCAGAACCCGATGCCGATGCCCCGCAGGCCCTTCGACGCCACCGCAGAGGAGCCACCACTCATGAGCGCACTCGGGGGTCGAGGAAGGAGTAGATGATGTCGACGACGATGTTGGTGAGCACGAACACCGTCGTCGAGATGACGACCACGGCCAGCACGACCGGGAAGTCCTCACGCAGGATCGCCTCGACGATCGCCGAGCCGAGGCCCGGCACGCGGAAGATCGTCTCCGCGATGAGGCTTCCGCCGATGAGGGCACCGGTGTTGATCCCGAAGACCGTCACGAAGGAGAACATCGACGGCCGGAGGGCGTGGCGCAGGAGCACCCGCCGTCGCGGAACGCCCTTGGACCGTGCCATGAGGATGAAGTCCTCCTGCAACGTCGTCAGCAGGTCGGTTCGCAGCAGTCGCTGGTACACCGCAGCCGCCGGCAGGGCGATGGTGAGTGCCGGCAGGACCATCTGCCAGGTCCGGGTGAGGAAGGGGTCACTGGCGTTGAACGTCAGGGGGAACCAGCCGAGCTGGATTCCGAGCAGGTACTTGAGGATCACGCCGAGGGCGAAGTTCGGCAGCGCGATCAGGATGAAGGAGTTGACGGTCGAGATGCGATCGAGGGGGCGACGGGCCCGGGCTGCGGCGATCAACGCCCACGGGATCGAGATCATCGTGGCGAGGATCTGGGCCATGACGAGGAGTTGGAGTGTCCTGGGGAGTCGTTCCTTGAGCAGGTTCGTCACCGGGGGTTCGCCGGTCGAGGAGAACTGGACGCCGAAGTCGCCGGTGAGCATGTCGCCGAGCCATCGGACATAGCGCTCGGGCAGGGGACGATCCAGGTGGTACTTGGCGGAGGCCGCCTCGATCTTGGCCACGCTGGCCGGGTTCTGGGTGTCGAGTGCCACCGGCCCGAGGATGTTCACCAGCGGGTCGCCGAGCAGGTTCATGCTCGAGAAGGTCAGCGCCGTCACTGCGAGCAGGAGGACGACGGCGAGGGCGAGGCGTTGCGCGACGTAGGTCATCGAGTGAGAGTTGTCGTGGAGCGACCCGTCGGGTGGTGGGGCCGGTCACCCGACCCCACCACCCGACGACATGTCACTGGAGCCAGATCTGGCTCAATCGCCCGGCGCCGTTGTTGGTGCAGCGGGCGGTCGAGCCGTCGGGCAGGGTCGCGTTGCACACGCCGTACACGTTGTCGGCGAAGGCATTCGACCACCGGGTGTGGTTGAAGAAGATGTAGGTCGCCGCATCGTTGATCATCTGCTCAACCTCCTGGTAGATCGCCGCCCGTGCGTCCGGATCAGCGGTGACCTGTGCCTCGAGGAGCTTCGCGTCACGCTCCTCGTCGCAGTACCGGGGCCAGTTCAGCGAGATGAACCCGACGGTGCGGCACAGCAACCACACGTTGTCCGGAGCCGTGCCCGGCGAGCCGAACTGGCGCCACGTCACCATGTTGTACTGGCCGAGGGCGACCTGGATGATGTGGTCGTCCTGCGGGATCTCCTGGCGGATCACGTTGAAGCCGGCCTCGGAGTAGGCCTGCTCGAGCAGATCGGCGATGCGGGTCTGGTCGACGGACGGACCGGACCACTGCAGCTCCATGTTGATCTTCCCGTCGGTGCAGACCGGACCGCCGGTGAGCGGGTTCGTCTCGGTGCCCTTCTCCGCGCAGTACTCGGCGACCAGCGGCTGCGCAGCGGCGATGTCATCGCCGAGCTGGACCACGTCGGGGTTGTAGTTCCGGCTCGTCGGGACGAATCGCCCGTTGGCCCGGGTGCTCAAGCCCTCGTTGATCAGCAGGTTGTACTGCTCGATCGGCGAGGCCAGCGTCACCGCCTGGCGGGCACGGAGATCGTCGAACGGCGGCACGCTCGAGTTCAGCATGCCGAACGACTCCTCGCCCGTCTCGTCGAGAACCTGCTGGAAGCCCTCGGCCTCGAGCTCGGCGATCAGCGGGAAGCTGGTGGTGTGCAGGGCCTCGATCTCACCGTTGATGAGCAACTCACCGCGGGTCTGGGTGTCGGTGACCGGCAGGAACTCGACGGCATCGAGGTACACGTCACCGCCCCACCAGTCGTCGTTGCGGACGAGGCGGGTCACGGAGTCCTCCGACCGGCTCTCGAACTTGAACGGGCCGGTGCCGACGGGCTGCTGGTTCAGGGTCGGATCGGCGGCCGCAGCAGCGAGCCACGTGGGCGATGCGACCATGCCCAACTGACCGGTCAGCGTGGCCGGGAAGAGCAGGTTGGCATCGAGCAGGTTGAAGCGCACGGTCAGGTCATCGACGACGTCGACCGCCGGGTCAGGCTCCTCCGGAGTTGCCGGAGCGGGCGGGAAGAACGGGTTGACGGCCAGCGCCGGAAGCGCCGACGCCCGGAGCGAGCGGAAGTTCGCCACGACGGCCTCGGCGTTCAGCGGTGTCCCGTCGTGGAACAGGACGCCCTCGCGGAGCTTGACCTCCCACTGGGTGTAGTCGTCGTTCGGTGTGAACGACTCGGCCAGATCCGCCACGGCGTTGTCGTTCTCGTCGTAGGTCGCGAGCGTGTCGAACACGGCGTTCAGGATCACATAGCCCGAGGCTGCGATGTTGTTCTGCGTCGGGTTCAGCCCGTCGACGTCGGCCTCGATCGCATAGCGCAGGGTCCCCCCGAACTGCGGCTCGATCTCGACCTCGGGGGCGATGGTCACCTCGACCAGCGTCTCCTCGGTGACGGGTTCCGGAGCGGCGGTGGCCTCGGTGGTGTCCGAACCCTCGTCGGTGACGTCGGTCGATTCGGAGTCCGAACCGCCGCAGGCGGCGAGCACCAGGCTCCCCGCCATGAGTGATGCGACGAGGCGACTGGCCCTCGTCCGAACAGGACGATGTGTCATACGTTCCCCCAGTGGTGTTCAGGCGACGGACCCTCTCCGCCGTCGGGAGGACAGTACACCACGGCCGACCGAGGAGGGACACCCCCGACACACACCGCCGCGCGGTGGGCGCACACTCCACTGCATCGGGTGAGCCGACTTGACGCTTTGTACAATCCGCTCATGCCGGTTCTGCTCCCGACCACCATCGACGCGGTGGTCCGCGGCATCCGGGAGCACCCCCGGCACGTCCTCCTCGCCGGCGGCACCGATCTGATGGTCGCGGTCAACCACGGCCACCGTCGCGTGTCCGACGACACGATGGTCATCGGGCTGTCCGGCGTCGGCGAGCTGCGCCAGTGGACGGTCGACCACGTCAGCGGCTACATACGCATCGGCAGCGGCGTCACCTGGCGCGAACTGGCGTCGGAGCCCTTCACCACCCTCGCCCCGGCTCTCGCCGAGGCGGCGAGGACGGTCGGATCACCGCAGATACGGACCGCCGGAACGATCGGAGGGAACCTCGCCACGTCCTCCCCAGCCGGTGACGGGCTCGGACCGATCTCGGCCCTCGACGCGGTCGTCGAACTCGTCGGGCCCCTCGGGACCCGTCGGGTGGCCTACGACGCGTTCGCGACCGGTCCCAAGCAGACCGTCCTCGGGGACGACGAACTCCTGACGGCCGTCGAGGTCCCGATCGTGCGCGGGTGGCAGGGGTACGCCAAGGTCGGAGTCCGCAACGCGATGGTCATCGCCACCGCGGCCGTGACCCTCGTGGCAGATGCCCGCCGGCGCGCGGTCGCAATCGCCCTCGGGTCGGTCGGACCCACGGTGCTGCGCTGTCCCGAGGCCGAGGCGGTGGCCGCCGACGGATTCCCGTGGGGCGGAGGCACGATCGACGAGCGCTGCCTCGCCGCCGTCGGCGAGGCCGTTCGGGCTGCAGCCCGCCCGATCGACGATCATCGCTCGAGCGCCGAGTACCGAAGACACGCCGTCGGTGTGCTCAGCCAGCGCATGCTCGTGCGGGCGGCCCGGGGACTCGATCGAACGGAGCGAACATGACACCCACCGACCACCGGGACTTCACGCTCAGCGTCAACGGCAACCGGGTGCAGGTCACCCACGCCGCCCCCGGCGCGAGCCTGCTCGACGTCCTTCGGGAGCAGGTCGGGCTCACTGGGACCAAGGGGGCCTGCGAGGAGGGGGAGTGCGGCTCGTGCAGTGTCCTGCTCGACGGGGAACTGACCTGCTCATGCCTCGTGATGGCGGCGACGTCGGTCGGACGATCGATCATCACAGTCGAGGGACTCGAGGGTGACCCCGTCACCGAGCGCGTCCAGGCCGCCCTCGTCGACGCCGGGGCGGTCCAATGCGGCTTCTGCACGCCGGGTTTCGTGGTCGCCGCCACCGACCTGCTGCGCCGCGAGCAGTCCCCGTCCACGACGACGGTGCAGGAGGCACTCGCCGGGAACCTCTGCCGGTGCACCGGATACGGGCGGATCGTCGAGGCGGTGCGCCTCGCCAGCCGGGGCGAGCGATGAGCGCGGGCCACTCGACGACCGCCCCGTCGACCATCCGCGGTGGGCTGGGCGAGTCCGTCACCCGACCCGACGCGACGGCCAAGGTGCGAGGGGAGTTCGCCTTCTCATCCGACCTGACTGCCGACGGCGCGCTGTGGGGAGCCACGCTCCGGTCGCCGCATCCGCGGGCGCGGATCCGTCGGATCGACACCTCGCCGGCTCTCGCCATCGCCGGCGTGCGGGTCGTGCTGACCGCCGAGGACGTACCCGGCGCCCCGACGTACGGTCTGATCGACGCCGACCAGCCGGTGTTCGCCTCCGACGAGGTCCGTTTCGTCGGCGAGCCGGTGGCCGCTGTCGCCGCGAGCGACCCCGACACCTGTCAGCGGGCACTCGAGGCCATCGTCGTCGAGTACGAGGTGCTGCCGCCCCTGCTCGACCCCGAGCGGGCGATCGACCCCTCCTCGGAGCCGATCCACCCGTCCGGCAACATCGTCCGCCACCAGAGAGTCCTCCACGGCGACCCCACCGTCGAGGGAGCGGTGACCGTCGAGGGGACCTACGACATCGGCATGCAGGACCAGGCCTTCCTCGGACTCGAGGCGGCACTCGCGATCCCCGATCCAGATGGCGCGGGTGTCGAGTTGCACGTGGCCACGCAGTGGTTGCACGAGGATCGGACCCAGATCGCGTCCTGCCTCGGACTCCCCGAGGAGTCGGTGCGCCTCGTGCTCGGCGGCGTCGGCGGCGCCTTCGGCGGCCGAGAGGACCTGTCGCTGCAGGTGCACACCTGCCTGTTGGCGTTGCGCACCGGTCGGCCCATCCGCGTCCACTACGACCGCCGGGAGAGCTTCCTCGCCCACGTCCACCGGCATCCGGCGCGCATCTGGATGCGGCACCATGCGGACCCGGAGGGCAACATCGTCAAGATCGAGGCTCGCTTCGTCCTCGACGGGGGTGCGTACGCATCCACCTCGTCGGCGGTCCTCGTCAACGCCGTCACCCACACCCAGGGGCCCTACCGCTGCCCGAACGCCGTCGTCGACGGATACGCGGTACGCACCAACAACCTCCCGTGCGGCGCGATGCGCGGCTTCGGTGTCGTCCAGGCGTGCTTCGCCCACGAGAGCCAGATGGACCGTCTCGCGACGGCGTGCGGACTCGATCCGATCGAGATCCGACTCCGCAACGCCATGCGCACCGGTGACAGCCTCATCACCGGACAGACCATGACGAGTGTGGCCCCGGTGGAGCGCTGCATCCGCGAGACCGTCGCCCTTCCCCTGCCCGAGGTCCCGATCGGCGGCGACGGCTCCCACCCGTACATGCTTCCGGGTGGAGCCGGACTGACAGCCGACCCGTCCCATGTCGTCCGTGGCATCGGCTACGGCGTCGCCATGAAGAACCTCATGTACTCCGAGGGCTTCGACGACTTCGCGACCGCCAGGTGCCGGGTCGAGGACGGAGAGGTCACCATCCACGTCGCGACGGCCGAGGTCGGTCAGGGATTCGTCACGATCGCCGCCCAGATCGCCCGAAGCGTCCTCGGGCTCGAGGAGGTGCGACTGCACCGCATCGACACGGGTGTCGGATCGGCGGGCTCGACGTCAGCCTCTCGGCAGACCTGGATGAGCGGCGGAGCGGTGGAGGCCGCCTGTCGGGCTGTCCTGAGCGAGATCCTCGGCATCGCAGCCCGCCGGTTCGATCTCGACACCGAGGGTCTGTCCGTGCTGGGAACGACGATCGTCGACGCCGAGTTCCGACCGGTGTGCGAGGTCCGGGAGGCCGTGGCGGGAGAGGTCATCGAGCAGACGGTCGAGTACCGGCATCATCCGACCGTGCCCCTCGACGCCGACGGACAGGGTGCCTGCCACACGGCCTTCGCCTTCGTCGCACACCGGGCGGTCGTCGATGTGGACGTCGACCTCGGCCTCGTCAAGGTGATCCAGGTCGCCACCGCCCAGGACGTCGGTCGGGCCCTCAACCCCCTGTCGGTGATCGGTCAGATCGAGGGCGGCATCGCCCAGGGGCTCGGACTCGCCCTGATGGAGGAGATCATCCAGGTCGACGGCGAGGTCAAGAACGCCTCCTTCACCGACTATCTCCTGCCGACCATCGCCGACATGCCGCCGGTGGTCGCCCGGCTCGTCGAGGAGCCCGATCCACAGGCACCGCTCGGTGCCAAGGGGGTGGGGGAGCCACCCTGCATCTCGGTGACCCCGGCTGTTGTGGCGGCGATCCGTGATGCCGTTCGCACCCGCTACGGCGGACTTCGTGACGGGACTCTCGACCGCGTGCCGGTCAGGCCGATCGACGTGGTCGCGGCGGCCCCCCACGGCTGACCCGGACCGACCGGGCACCGGTGGCACCGGCCCGCCGACGGCTAGCGTGGTCGCATGTCGACCAATCGGGAGATCCTCACCTGGGAACTGTTCGGAACCGCGTCTCGCGACCTCGCTCGGATGGTCGCCGACGACGGATACGAGCCCGACATGATCCTCTCCATCGCTCGCGGCGGCCTCCTGATCGGCGGTGCGATGGGATACGCCCTCGCGGTCAAGAACACCTACACGATGAACGTCGAGTTCTACACCGGTGTCGATGAGCGCCTCGAGGTGCCGCGGATCCTCCCGCCGGCGCCAGACTTCGTCGACCTGGGGGACGCCCGAATCCTGATCGTCGACGACGTGGCCGACACCGGGCACACCCTCAAGAGTGTGCAGGAGTTCTGCGCCGGCAAGGTCGGCGAGGTGCGCACCGCCGTGATCTACGAGAAGCCGCACTCGGTCGTGACCTGCGACTACGTGTGGCGGCGCACCGACCAGTGGATCAACTTCCCGTGGTCGGACAAGCCTCCGGTGACCGGTGACGCCGACGCCGTGCTCGACGCCTGATCGCGGCGCCCCGTCTCAGATCTCGAGGACCTGACGGATCCGACGCGGTGGCACGACGGCTGTGATCCCTTCGGGAGAGCCGACTGCGATCACCGGGTTCGACGGGTCGATGCGGGCGAGGAGGTCAACGACCTCGTCGCCCCACTCGGCGACGACGACGTCGGCCAGGGGAACCATCACCGACTCGAGTGTGGTCCACGGCCGCTCCGCCGGGTCGATGCCGGACATCGCCTCCTCGGTCACGAGACCGACCGCACGACCGGCGGTGTCGGTGACGACGATGGCGCCGGCACCGCCCATGCGACGCCGGTCCCAGAGCATCGACTCGACATCGAGATCGCCGTGCGCGGTCGCCACCCCGATCCACGCGAGGTCGTCGACGAGCACACCGGCAACCCGCGACTGCATGTCGGCCGCGGCGATCTCGACTCGGGCGTTCATCGCGATGAACGCGCCGACGAGCACCAACATGATCGTCCCGAAGCCCTCGAGCGTGAGGAACAGACCGACAGCGGCGAGCACCCAGCCGAGCACCATCCCGGCCGTTCCGGCCTCCCTCGTCGCACGGTGACGATCGCCGTGACGCGACCATCGCCACGCCTTGAGCACACGACCACCGTCGAGTGGTGCCCCCGGCAGCATGTTGAAGATCGCGAGCCCGATGTTGACCACGGCGAGCCAGCCGGCCACCGGTCGCACGCCCCCGAGCCACCCGTCGCCGGGCATCGACCACCAGGCTCCGAGCATCGTCACCCCGACAACGGCGCTGGCGATGGGTCCGGCAACCGCGATGCTCGCCTCTGCGCCGGCGGTGGGGGCTTGCCGGTCGAGCCGAGCCATGCCCCCGAGGGCCCACAACTCGATGGAGCGGGTGGCGACTCCGCTGCGCCGGGCCACGAGAGCGTGCGACAGCTCGTGGGCGAGGATCGACGACAGGAAGGCGATCACCCCGAGCACGGCCGGCACCGCACCGACCGACGAGGCGAGACTCGTGGCGAGCAGCACGGCGATCACGGCGACACTCCAATGGAGTCGCACGGGGATGCCCGCCACCGAACCGATGGACCATGAACCCCTCGACACCGCTGCGCTCATCCTCCTTCGCTCCGGACACTCCCGTTCGGACCACCGACCGGCACGTCGTACAACCGTCTGGGCGTCAGGCTGATTCCACCGGGAGGTCCGCAGCACCGAACGACGCCCTCCCGCCGGTGAGTCCGGCCCAACGACGGGTGCCGAACTCGAAGTGCCACCACTCGCAGTGGAGCACGACGAAACCGCCACGGCGCATCGCCCAGTACAGCCCGCGTCGGAGATCGCGCACAGGGCCGGGCGTCATCTCGTGGTGGTCGGTGGCAGCGGCATCGGTGAAGTCGTCGAAGCCCGTGCCGAGGGCCAGGGGTCGACCGGCGAAGCTCAACGTGACGTCGACCGTGCCTCCCGTCAGGTGCGGAGGCGGGGTCGTCGGATCGGCGAGCGGTTCGGAGATGTACCCCTCCGGCAGACCGGGGTCGCCGTACGCGGCATCGAAGAGTTCGGCCTGCAGCGTCAGGGGACGCCAGGCGTCGAACACGTGCAGCCCCCACGGGTCGGGCAGGTCGTCGACGACCGCGGTGAGACGGTCGAGAACCGACCGTCTCACCCAGGTCCCCGGCAGGGCGGACGACCAACCCGCTGCGCGGTAGGCCTCCACCGTGGTGATGCGGGGATGACGCAGCGCCACCAACGGCTCCGGGCTCGGCTCCACGACGGCCGGCATCGGATCCGGATCGCGCAGGGGTGGCAGCGGCCGTGACGCGTCGGGGATGCTCGGGACGAGACCACCGGCGACCTCGGGATCGACGGTGAGGTGCGGTTGCAGGAACGACGGCACGAGTCGGACGCTACCGTTGGCTCGTGTCCGCCTCCGGTGTCCCCTCGAACCGACTGGACCGCGCCGACCACGGTCACGATGACCTGCGGGCGGACGTGGTCGTGGTCGGCGGAGGGCACAACGGCTTGATCGCCGCTGCGTACCTCGCCCGCGCCGGTGTCGACACCCTGGTCGTCGAGGCTCGGGACAGCGTCGGTGGGTGCGCGTCGACCGTCAGCGACCTCGGTGCGCGCTTCAACATCTGCAACTGCGACCACACGCTGATCCGCGCCATGCCGTTCATGGAGCACCTCGACCTCGTCGAGCATGGCCTCGAGTACGTCGAGAGCGAGGTGTCGATGGTGCACGCCTACCACGACGGTGCCGACCCCTGGGTCTTCCTCCATGACGTCGACGCCCACCTCGAGACGCTCTCGTCGACGCACCCGCACTGGATCGACGGGTACCGGCGGTACCTGCGCGACGCGCTCGACGTGGCACAGCTCATCGTCGACAACGCCCGGCGAGCCCCGTCACGACGGACGATCCTCGGGAACGTGACCCGACGTCGTGGCCGCGGGGCGGCCCGGCTCCTCGAATGGAGTCGGATGAGCGCGAGCGCCGTGTTCGCCCGGTACAGCGACGACTGGCGACTCTGGATGCCGGCGGTCTCGACCGGTCCGACCGTCTGGGGCGTGCATCCGGACACGCCGGGTACGGGACTCGCAGCAGCGCTGTACGCCATCCGCCACGTCGTCCATACGGGCCGTCCGGTCGGGGGGAGCGGTTCCCTCACCGATGCCGTCGAACGGTCGTTCCGGGCCGCGGGGGGCCGGGCGATCACCGGGACCAGGGTGGTCGGACTGGCGACATCGGGCAGCGGAGTCCGCGGGGTGCGCCTCGCCGACGGTCGGCTCATCGCAGCGGGCCGGATCCTGGTGGCCAGTGATCCGCAGCGGATGTTCGCCGAGTGGCTCGACGGCGGCATCGGTTCCCGAGGCGGCCGGGCGGGCGCGGAGGTCGAGAGATGGCGGGCCATGCCGGTGCACGACGGGTACGAGTCGAAGCTCGACGCCGTCCTGACCGCCCTTCCCGAGCCGCTCCACATCGCCCGACTCACGACCGCCCTTCCCGCACTGACCGAGGTCGACCTGCTCGGGCCGACCTCGGTGATCTGTCCCTCGCCGACGGACCTCGACGAGGCCCATCGTCGCCGTGCGCACGGGGCGATCGCGGAGCGACCCACGATGCTGCTCAACATCCCGACCGCGCTCGACCCGGCGATGATCGTCACGCCCGGCGAGCACGTGCTGAGCCTCGAGGTGCTCTTCACCCCGTACGCCCATGACTGGTCGAGCTCACGGGAGCCGCAGCGCTGGCTCGACGTCCTCGACGGCCTGTGCGAACCCGGCACCCTCCGGATCGACCGGTGGCGGGCGATGACCCCCGACCGCTACGAGTCCGAGTTCTCGATGCACCGGGGGCACACCCCGGCATTCGCCGGATCGCCCATCGACACCTTCCTCGGGCGGACTCCCGAGTTGACGCGACACCGGAGCGCCATCGACGGGTTGTACCTGAGCGGGGCGGCGACGTTCCCCGGCGCCGGCGTGTTCGGAGCGGCTGGACGCAACGCCGCGGTCTCAGTCGCCGACGACCTCGGCGTGGCTCTTCCGGATTGAGCCCCCATCCCGAGGATCGGGACGTGCCGTGTGCGAGCATCGACGCGTGACGATCACCGATTCACGCTCCACGTCCCCGAACCCACCGTCGCACGGGCACCTGAGGATGACGATCAGCGCCTCGATCCAGGCTCGCTGGGGCCACCGCGTCGACGACCTCATCCACACCCACGCCTGGACGGTCTCCGCAGTCGTCGAGGGGGATCCCGACGCCGGCAAGATCTTCCCCGCCGACGACCTCGAGACGCTCCTGTTGTCCTCGGTGGAGCCCTGGACCCGCCACTACCTCACCGACACCGACGTGGGGGAGTGGAAGGGCTACGCCCCTCTCGTCTGGGACCGCGAGCCGACGGTGGAGGAGATCGCGCGGCGTCTCTGGGACGTCCTGATCGACCGGGTGCCCGGTCTGGTCGAGGTCGGCTTGGAGGAGGCCGCCGAGTTCGATCGCTGCCGGATAGTCAGGCTCGGCCGCCGCTGACCGTCACCGGACGCGACGAGGGGGCCGGTGCGTGCGCACCGGCCCCCTCCGCGTGGTCACGACGCGTCGGTCAGAAGCCGATCGACTCGTCGATGAACTCGTTGGTGAACAGGTCCTCGGGGGTCAGCCCCTCGGGAACCTCGAGACCAGCCGCCGCGAAGGCGTCGATGATCCCCTGGATGCGGTCCGCCTCCATGTTCCCGACGGTCGAGTCCGGACCGTTGCCGATCAGGCCGAGCTCGAGCTGCTGGCCGACCGACCACTCGGTGATCTCCATGCTCTGGACCCAGAAGCTGTCGAACTGGGTCACCGCGTCCACGATGATCTCGTTCGCCGTCGTCGGAGCTGCCGCGTACGACACCACCGACTGCTGCACGACCGGGACGAACATCTCGAGGCACGGGCGCAGTTCCTCGAGACGGTCGGGCCGGACCGCCAGCGTCGCCGCGTACACCTCGAAGCCGGCGTCGTGGAGGGTCTGGAAACGGACCTCCTTGCCCCAATCGGTGAACGTGTTCAGGTAGTCGTAGGGCTCGGCGGAGGCAAAGCCCTGCTGGGCGATGGCGCCACCCTCGGAGATGAACCGTGCGGGCGACCCGTTGTACGACGGGTCGACCTGGTCCTCGGACCACACGCCGGCTCCGACGAAGTACGGGGCGAACACGCCGCCACCGAACACGTTGATCGTCACGCCGGCATCGCCGAGGTCGGCGAGCGTCTCGATCTCCGGGTAGGTGTCGGGGTCCCACATGATCATCTGCGGGTTGACCTCGAGCGGAGCGACCACCGAGTACATCGGGGCCGTCTCGTAGGCGAAGATCTGACCCTCGGTGTTGGCGTAGCCCATCGTGATCGAGTCATCGGCGTAGACGGTCGTGGCGACCGTCGAGCCCTGTCCGAGGAACGGACCGCCGGAACGGACCTCGATGTCGACGCCGTAGTCGACCCCGTCGAGGGTCAGGGGACCGCTCACGGTGCCCATGCCGCTGTCGACGGTGTAGCCGGCACCGATCAGGTTGTAGAGGGCGCCGTGCTCGGCCTCCGGGAACCAGTCGGTCTGGATGACGATCGGGGACGGGCAGACGTCGGCCATCGTGGCCTCCGCCGCCGGCTCCTCGGCCGGCTCCTCGGCCGGCTCGTCGGCCGGCTCCTCGGCCGGCTCCTCGGCGGGCTCCTCAGCCGGCTCCTCGGCCGGCGCGTCGGTGGCCGAGTCGTCGCCACCACAAGCGGCGGCGACGAGGGCCAACGAGAGGATCCCCGCAGCGATGCGGGTGGATCGTGAACGGGTCATGTGTGTCTCCCCCTGGAGATGAGATGTGGAGTTGGAGGGTGTGTTCGTTGGTACTGGGGTTCCCGGGGGCCGCCGTCAGCGACGACCACCCGAGGCTTCGTGCCATCTGCCGATGGCGCGATTCTGGATCCATCCGAAGAGGAGGAAGACCGTGACGCCGAGCGCGGAGGACAGGGCCACCGCAGCCAGGAGCTGCTCTCCCATCAGACGGTTGGCGTACTTGCTGAGCAGCTGCCCGATGCCGACATCGCCGCGCCCGAAGAAGAAGTCGCCGACGATGGCACCGATCACCGACAGACCGGCCGAGATGCGCAGACCGGCGAAGATCGCCGGCATCGCCGCCGGGAACATCAACTTGCGGAGCCGCGTCGCGCGACCGGCATGGTGGAGCGTGAAGAGATCGTGCATGCCGCGCTCGGCCGACTGCAGGCCGAACAGGGTGTTGACGATGATCGGGAACAGGGAGATGATCACGCACACGATGACGCGGGAGGTGCCGCCGGTGCCGAACCAGAACGCGATGAGCGGGACGATCGCCAGGATCGGGATCGCCTGCAGGACCACCATGTAGGGGAACACGGCCCGTTCGACCGCCTTGGCCTGGCTCATCACGATCGCCAGGAGGAAGCCGATCAGGATCGAGATGGCCAGACCGGTCATGGCGACCTTCGTGCTGCTCCACAGACCGGACAACATCTCGGACAGGTTCGCCCACTCGAGGAAACCCACCTGGACGACCTGATGGGGCGGCTTGAGGAGGAAGCGACGCCGCTCGTCGAGGATCACATAGGAGACGGCGTACCAGACGGCGAGGATGCCGCCGCCGAGGGTCAGGGGAGGGAGCACCGACCGACGCAGGGCCCCGGCGAGCGACCGGCCGGCGACGGGACGGACCGATCCGCCCGTCGAGTCCCCCCCGAGTCCGATCTGCTGCTTCTCGTCGATGACGGTCATGAGTGGGACCCCCGGAGGGCGAGCGACACGTCGCCCGACAGTCGGGCGAACTCGGGATCGAAACGCAGTTCGGGACTGCGCGGATAGGCGAACGGGACCTCGAACTCGGCGACGATCCGACCGGGACGGGCCGACATCACGAGCACCCTGGTCGACATGAACACCGCCTCGCTGATCGAGTGGGTGATGAAGAGGCCGGCGAAGTCCTCGGCCTGGAACAGTCGCTGCGTCTCGTCGTTCAGGTGCTCCCTGGTGATCTCGTCGACTGCACCGAAGGGCTCGTCGAAGAGGAACACCGGGGGCTTCAACGTCAGCGTCCGGGCCAGCGAGGCTCGCATCCGCATGCCACCGGACAGCGACTTCGGGTAGTGCTCGAGGAAGCCGCTGAGACCGACGGTGTCGATCGCCTCGAGGGCCAGACGTCGACGCTCCGCCTTGTCGATGCCGTGCAACTCGGCCAACAGCTCGACGTTGCCGAGCACGGTGCGCCACGGGAGCAGCGTCGCGTCCTGGAAGACGTACCCGAGGCGGTCCCGATCGACGAGGACCCGACCAGAGGTGGGCTCGAGGAGGCCCGACGCGATCTTCAGCAGTGTCGACTTGCCGCAGCCCGATGGTCCGACGATCGTCACGAACTCACCGCGGCCGACCGAGAACGACACGTCCCGAACCGCCTCCGTCCCATCGGGGAAGACCATCCCCGTGCGTTCGAAGACGAGCGGTGTACCGGACGTCGCCTGACCGGCAGGTTCGAGGGTCGTCTGGCTCATGCTCGTGCGTCTCGCCTGCGGCGGCCGCTGCTCCGACACGTCATGCCGGGGAAACTAGCCGCTGGAGGGACCCCGACCGGAACCACCCGGAGTGGGGAACGATCCTGTAGCACGCCGTTCACAATCCCGGTCGGCGTCACATCGCCCATGACGGGCGCCAGAGGTCGGGTTCGGCGATCGGCACCACATGGGTCGTCAGTCCGGTCGCACCCCAGCGATGCAGCAGGAAGGCCCCCGTCTCGCCCGTGTAGGCCGTACCGCCGCCACCGAGGTCGCACGCCACCTGGGCGGCCGTCGACGGCGCGGTGATCGCCGTCGAGTGACCCAGCGCAGCCGTCGCATGGCGATGGAGGTGTCCGCACAGCACGGCGACGACATCGGGATGTCCGGCGATGAGGTCGAGTTCTCGATCGGCTCCCTCCAGACCGTAGGCGTCCATGAACCCGATGCCGGATGCGAAGGGGGGATGGTGCTGGACGACGAGCACCGGTCGATCGCGGTGACGGTCGAGGACCTCCGACAACCACCCGAGACGCTCGTCGTCGAGTCGGCCGCTGTGTTCACCGGCGACGACGGTGTCGAGCACCACGATGGCAGCCGGACACCCGTCCACCTCGACGTCGTGGACGTACTGCAGCGGACCGTCGGCGACGCCGCTCGGCAGGCAGCTGGCCAGGTGGGTGACCAGGAGCTCGCGATCGTCGTGGTTGCCCACCACCGCCGCCATCTCGACGTCGCACCCGTCGAGGATCGCCGCCAGATGCCGGTACTGCTCCTCGAGTCCGTCATTCACGAGGTCGCCCGTCAGGAGGACCAGGTCCGGCCGGGGTCGCATCGTCATGACCCGGTCGATGGCGAGGCGCAGGCCGGCAGCCGTGTCGACCCGATCCTCCATGAGCCGACCCGGTTCGAGGATGTGGGGATCGCTGATCTGGGCGATGAGCATGACCGGACCCTAGGCGCGTCCTCGACTCCCGTTCACCGGCTCGGCACCACCCCGTCAGTCCCCGGCGAAATCGAAGCGGGCGATCTCGTCCAGCTGCTCGGCGACCGTGTCGACCGCGGCGGCGAACAGGTCGGCCCCGCGCTCGGCAGTCGCACCGGTCGGGTCACCGATGTAGCCGTCGGGGTGGAAGTCGTTCGACAACCAGCCGAAGGAGACCGACCCGCCGAAGCGCACGTGGCGATTGCGGGCGAGGTGCTCGGGCACTCGCCGCTCGGCGAGGGAGAGGTCGACGAGATCGGGACGCAGGTGCATGAAGACCGAGGTCTCGTTGAGACCGCCGTGGATCCCCATCCCGAGCTCGTCCTCGGTCGACGTCCCGCCGTAGGCCGGGGGAAGCGACGGGTGGACGAGGAACGTCATGAGCCCGAACCGCAGTCGCAGCTCGCGCAGCGCCGTGTTGAGCAGGGTGGTGTTCCCGCCGTGCCCGTTGAGCAGGACGAGCCGGCGGGCGCCGGTGCTGGCGACCGACCGTCCGAGGTCGAGCAGGACCGCCATCATCGTCTCGGGTGAGAGCCACAGGGTTCCCGGTGACCAGGCGTGCTCGTTCGACTTCGACACCGACAGAGTCGGAAGCTGCCACACGTCGAGCGAGTCGGCGACGGCGGCCACGGCGGCCGACGCCGTCTCGTCGGCGATCACGTGGTCCACCGACATCGGCAGGTGCGGGCCGTGCTGCTCGACGGCACCGACCGGCAGCACCAGCACCGAGCCGGGACCGATCGCCCGCCCGACAGCCGGTCCGCTCAGGTCCTCGTACATGCGGTCGTGACGTGTGCCCATCGGACGGAATCTAGGCCCGCCGGGTGCGCCCCCGGTGGACGACCGTTCGGGGGGGGACGGGTACGATCCCTCCGTGTCCTCCCTCGACCGACTCCTCGTCAACGTCCGTCGACCCTCCGGCGACACGGTGGCCCTGGCCGTCGGGGCCGACGGGACCGTGACGGCCGTGATCGAACGGTCCGACGACGTCGCCGCGGCGAGCCGGGCGGCCGGTACGACGATCGACCTCGGCGGACGACTCGTGCTGCCGGCACTCGCCGAGCCCCACTCCCACCTCGACAAGGCCCGCACCGCCGACCTCGCCCCGAACCCCACCGGAGACCTCGCCGGTGCCATCGATGCCTGGCTCACCGCCGAGGCGGCCGGGGTGTTCACCCACGACGACATGGTCGAGCGGATCGCGACCGAACTCGGACGACTGCTCGTGGCCGGCGTCACCTGCGTGCGCAGCCACCTCAACGTCGGTGGTCGCGTCGGGGCGCGGCACCTCCTCGCCGCCCGGGCGGCGGCCGAGCGATTCAGCGGGGTGATGGACGTCGAGTTCGTGGCTCTGACCCACACCCCGACGACCGGCCCGGGAAGCGAGGGCAACCGACGGGCGGTGGCCGAGGCCCTGGAGCTCGGCATCGAGGTCATCGGGGGTTGCCCGCACCTCGAGCCCGATCCGGCGGCCGCGATCGAGTACGTGCTCGACATCGCGGAGAGTCACGGGATCTCGGTCGACCT
The DNA here is from genome assembly GCA_041164245.1 of Actinomycetota bacterium. Classification (GTDB taxonomy): domain Bacteria; phylum Actinomycetota; class Acidimicrobiia; order Acidimicrobiales; family Ilumatobacteraceae; genus Casp-actino5. The sequence continues at coordinate 17,192 of JBEAPU010000043.1, forward strand.
GCACACCGACGAGACGACCGATCCGACGATGCTGACCCTCGAGACCCTGGCCGAGGCCGTCCGCCGGCGCGAGACCGGTGTGGCGGTCGCGGCCAGTCACTGCGTCAGCCTCGGCATGGCACCGACCGACGTCCAGGACCGGGTCGCTGCGCAGGTGGGTTCGGCCGGCGTCGCCGTCGTCGCGCTTCCCCAGACGAACCTCTTCCTCCAGGGCCGCGAGCACCCGGTGGCGACCCCGAGGGGACTCACGGCCGTCCGGGCCCTGCGCGCCGCCGGTGCGACCGTCGCCGCCGGGGCCGACAACACCCAGGATCCGTTCAACCTCGTCGGCCGCAGCGACCCGCTCGAGACGGCGGCGTTGATGGTCATGGCTGGGCACGTCCTGCCCGATGAGGCCTTCGACATGGTCTCGACCGCGGCGCGGGCGGCGCTCGGCCGTCCCCCGGTCGGCCCCGTCGTCGGACGGCGCGCCGACCTGCTCGCCGTCCCGGTCGGCTCGGTGCGGCAGGCCGTCGCCGAGGCACCGGCCGAACGCATCGTCCTCTTCGGTGGTCGCGTCGTGGCCCGGACGACGGCCACCTCGAGCATCGACCTCGGCTGAGCGCGGGCCCCGGCCGGTTCCGCCGGCGACGGGACCGGACGTAATCTGCGCCGATGGCCCAACGCATGGCGCTCTACCTCCAGGACAAGCATCCGATCCGCTACGAGATCGAGATGGCGAAGTACGCCGAGGAGAAGGGGTTCACCGAGATCTGGCAGGCCGACACCCGGCTGGCGAGGGACTGCGTCGTGCTCATGTCGGCCCTGCTCACCGAGACCAAGCGACTGCGCATCGGATCCGGCGTGCTGCCCATCTGGACAAGGAACCCCGCCGTGATCGCCGCGACGTGGAGCACGATGTGGGAGCTCGGCGGCACGGTCGACGGTCGGGGCCGGGTCATGTGCGGGATCGGTGCATGGTGGGAGCCGATCGCGTCGCGGGTGGGGGAGGACCGGCGTCGACCCCTGACCGCGATGCGTGAGCACGTCGAGGCACTCCGGGCGCTGTTCACGATGGAGGAGGTCACCTACGAGGGGGAGATCGTCCGTCTCGACCGGGTCCGACTCGACGTCGCCTACGGCGACACGTCACCGCGCGACATCCCGATCTACATCGGTGCCACCGGACCGAGGATGCTCGAGTTGACCGGGGAGATCTGCGACGGGGCGGTGCTCAACTACGTGGTGTCGACCGACTACATCCGGGATGCCGTCGACCTCGTCGCCGCCGGGGCGGCACGGTCGGGGAGGAGCGTCGAGGAGGTCGACCGCCCCGAGTTGCTGGTGTGTTCGCTGTCCGATGACGACCCCGACGAGGCTCTGCTCGTCGGGAAGTCGCTGGTCGCCTACTACCTCGGGACGGAGCCACACATCATGGAGGCCAGCGGGGCCGACCCCGAACTGGTCGAGCGGGTGAAGCAGGTGGTCGGATGGCCGGCGACGGAGGCCGACTACCGGCGGGCTGCGCACCTGATCCCCGACGATCTCGTCCGGTCGCTCATGGCGGTCGGCACGGCAGACCACTGCCGCGAGAAGGTGGCCGAGTACGTCGAGGCCGGGGTGACCTGCCCGATCCTCTACCCGATGATGGACGACGTGAAGCCGGTCATCGATGCCTTCGCGGGTTGGGAGCCGTGACCGGTCACGCGGCGCCGAGCGGGCGAACCCTGATCACGGGTGCCGCCGTCGTCACCGTCGACGAACAGCACAGCGTGCTCGATCCCGGGTGGGTGCTGGTCGACGGTGACCGGATCGTCGCGGTCGGTGCGGGCGAGCCAGCTGACCGGGCCCGCTCCGGCATCGACGAGGAACTGCGACTCGACGGGCATGTGGTCATGCCCGGGATGGTCAACGCCCACACCCACCTCTTCCAGACCTTCTTCCGCGGACTCGCCGACGACCTGCCGCTGCTCGACTGGCTGCGGGACTGCATCTGGCCTGGCGCCGAGCACATCGACCCCGAGACGGCGTACCACGCGGCACGTCTCGGGCTGCTCGAGAACCTGCTGACCGGGGCGACCGCGGTCATCGACCACCAGTACGTCCATCCCGGCGAGGACGGGGGACTGATCGACGACGCCGTCTGTCGGGCCGCCGACGAGCTTGGTGTGCGGCTGCTCCTGGCACACGGCTGGGCCGATCGGAACTACCACGAACCCCTCGTCGAGGACGCGACGACGGCGATCGAGCGCACACGGGCCACCCACGAGCGCTGGGACGGCCACGATGGCGGCCGGATCCGGATCGAGCTCGGACCGCTGATCCCGTGGGGGTGCTCCGACGAGGCGATGCGGGCCACGGTCGCCGCCTCACGCTCTTGGGGACGGGGCACACACATCCACTGCGCCGAGACGCGAGAGGAGGTCAGGATGAGCCTCGAGGAGCGCGGTGTGCGTCACGTCCCGTGGCTCGACCGCCTCGGGGTCCTCGGCCCGGACACCCAGCTCGCGCACAGCGTGTGGCTCGAGGACGACGAACTCGACGCCATCGCGGCGGCCGGGTCGGTCGTCGTCCACTGTCCGGTCTCGAACATGTATCTCGCGTCGGGGGTGGCACGGATCCTGGACATGCGCCGGCGGAACATCCCGATCGCGTTGGCGAGCGACGGTCCCGGCTCGAACAACCGACAGGACATGTTCGAGGTCCTGAAGTCGACGGTGCTGCTGCAGAAGGTCCATCACCTCGACGCGATGGCACTCCAACCCGAGGACGCCGTCGAGATGGCCTGTCGCGGTGGGGCCCGGGCGTTCGGGCAGCCCGACGACCTCGGTGCGATCGAGCCTGGCCGACTCGCCGACCTCGTGGTGGTCGATCTCCGCTCGCCCTTCGTGGCGCCGGTCCACCGACCGGTCAGCGCGTTGGTGTTCACCGTCTCGCCGGCCGACGTCCGCCACGTCATGGTGGCCGGCAGGTGGGTGGTCCGCGAACGTCGGTCGACCGTCGGCGACATCGATGAGATCGTCACCTCGGCCCGTGCCTCCGCTGCTGGGCTCTTCCGCCGGGCCGGCATCGCCACCCGACTCCTGTAATTTGCTGCCGTGCCCCTCGTCGCCGCATATCACCGTCCCACCGATCTGGCCGAGGCGCTCGACCTCCTCGCCGACCCCCGCCGCGTCCCGCTCGCCGGTGGCACCGTGCTCAACGCCGACCGGGTCCCCTCGCACCTCGAGGCGGTCGACCTGCAGGACCTCGGTCTCGACTCCGCCACCACCGTCGAGACCGCCGACGGACCTCGATTGGCCGTCGGGGCGATGGTGCGCCTCGAGATGCTCCGGAGACTCCTACCCGACGACCTGATCGCCGAGGCGGCACGACGGGAGTTGCCGTCGGGCCTGCGCACCCTCGCCACCGTCGGCGGCACCATCGCCGTCGCCGACCCCGACAGCGTCCTGCTGGCGGCATTGCTCGTGAGTGACTGCACCGTGGACACCGCCGACGGATCGACTCGTTCGCTGTCGGACGTCCTCAGCCAGCCGGGCCGGACGCTCGTGACCGGCATCCATTGCACAGTCGGCGGATCAGGATCGCTCCACGCCACCGGTCGGACGCCGATGGACACCCCGATCGTCGCCGCCGTCGGGCGCCGCGTCGGCGACCGGGTGACGGTGGCCCTCACCGGGGTGGCACCGACGCCGGTGCTCGTCGACCCGTCGGACCCGACCGGGGCCATCGAGCCACGCTCCGACTTCCGGGGCAGCGCCGAGTACCGGCGCCGACTCGCCACGGTGCTCACCGATCGCGTCATGGAGGAAGTGTCATGATCCCGATCTCGTTCGACCTCAACGGCCGGCCCCACACCACGACGTGCACCCCGCACGAGTCGTTGCGCGAGGTGCTGCGGCGAGCCGGGATGTTCAGCGTGCGCTTCGGTTCCGACAGTGGGGAGACCGGCGCCGCCGCGGTCCTGCTCGACGGTGAGTTGGTCAGCAGCGACGTCGTGTTGGCCGCCCAGGCCGACGGTCATCACGTCACGACCGTGGAGGCCTTCAACACCGGCCCCGACCTGCACCCCATCCAGGCGGCGTTCGTCGCCGTCGGCGCCTTCCAGTCCGGATACTCCGCCGGTGCGATGGTTCTCGGGACGCACGCACTCCTCGATCGTTCACCGGACCCGACCGAAGCCGAGATCCGCGACATGCTGTCCGGGATACTCGACCGCGAGACGGCGTACGTGAAGCCGGTCGAGGCCGTACGGCGGGCCGCGGCGATGCTGCGCGGCGATGCGCCGAGTCCCTTCGGTCCCCTCGTCGTGCCGCCGATGACCGACGGGGCCAACGGCATCGACCACGACGCGACGTCCCCGCCACCCGTCGGAGCACCGGCCGTGCCACGGCTCGTCCCGTCGCGCGACGTCCCGGACATGGCGGTGGTCGGGCGTCCCGAGATCAAGGTCGATGCCGTGCGGCTCGCCAAGGGCAACCCGGCCTTCACCGACGACATCGAGATGCGGGGGATGCTCGTCGCCAAGGTGCTCCGCAGCCCACACGCCCACGCCCGCATCGTCGCCATCGACGACAGCCGAGCCCGAGCCCTTCCCGGCGTGCACGCCGTGCTCCACCATGGGAACACGCCCCGCGTCAAGTATGCGTCCGGCGGCCAGAGCTGGCCCAACCCGCACCCGCACGACCAGGTCAGCTTCGATGACAAGGTCCGCCACGTCGGTGACCGGGTCGCAGTCGTGGCGGCCGAGACGATCGACCTCGCCGAGGAGGCGTGCCGGTTGATCGACGTCACCTACGAGGTGCTCCCGGCCGTGCTCGACGAGCGGGAGGCGATGCTGCCGGGAGCGCCGGTCATCCACGACGAACCCGACACGGTCGAGATCCACGACCGCGATCGCAACATCGTCCACCACATCACCGCCGAGCGCGGCGACGTCGACGCGGCGATCGCGTCCGCCGAGGCCAATGGGCATCGGGTGTTCGAGCAGACGTTCCGCGTCCACCAGGTCCAGCAGTGCCCGATCGAACCGCACATCTCGATCGCCTGGCTCGACGAGGACGAGCGCATGGTGATCCGGACTGCGACACAGGTCCCGTTCCACGCCCGCCGGATGGTCGCCCCGTTGCTCGACCGGGAGATCAAGGACATCCGGGTCATCAAGCCGCGGATCGGAGGCGGCTTCGGGGCCAAGCAGGAGATGCTGATAGAGGACATCGTCGGCCATCTGGCGCAGGTCACCCGCCGGCCGGTGCGCCTCGAGCTCGACCGGTCCGAGGAGTTCATCGCCAGCCGGACCCGCCACCCCCAGACGATCACCTATCGGTCGGTGGTGGACGCCGACGGGATGCTCGTCGCACAGGACCTGTACATCATCGGCAACACCGGCCCGTACGGCACCCACGGCTACACGGTCCAGACCGTGTCGGGTCTGCGCGGTCTCACCCAGTACAACGCGCCGAACAAGCGCTTCGTCTGCGATGTCGTCTACACCAACATCCCGGTCCCGGGTGCCTACCGGGGGTACGGCGCTCCACAGGCCGAGTTCGCCCTCGAGGCACACATGGAGGACATCGCCCGCGAGCTCGGCCTGGACGTCATCTCGTTCAAGCGGCGCAACTGGCTGCGGGTCGGAGACGAACTGAACATCGCACCACACCTCGGCGAGCGCGCCGCGGCCGACGGTGAACTCGAGGAGTACCCACGCGTCATGTCCTCGGGCCTCGAGGAGTGCGTCGCCCAGGCGCTGCGCGAGATCGGCTGGCACCGCCGGGAGGACCCGGCCTGGAAGGCGCCGGCGGAGCGGCCGAACATCCGGCGTGGCATCGGCTTCGCCTACTGCATGCACGGAACCGCGATCCCTTTCCTCGACATGGGTGGATGCTCGATCAAGCTCAATGACGACGGCTCGTTCAACATGCTCGTCGGCGCGACCGACCTCGGCACCGGGGCCGACACGGTGCTCGGGCAGATCGCCGCCGAGGTGCTCGGCGTCCCGCTCGAGGACATAAAGGTGTACTCGAGCGACACCGACATGACGCCGTTCGACACCGGTGCCTACGCCTCGTCCACCACCTACATCTCCGGCACGGCCGCCATGAGGGCCGCCGAGGCGGCGAGGGCCCGGATCAAGGAGCGTGCCGCCATGTTGCTCGGGGTGGACCAACCCTGCTCGATCGAACTGCGGGACCGGAGGGCGTACGCCCCGGACGGCCGTTCGGTGTCGATGGAGGAGATCGCGCTCGACTCGTTGCACACCCAGGACCAGGAGCAGATCATGGGGACGGCGTCATACGTGTCGCCGGAGTGCCCGCCGCCCTTCGGGGCCCAGGTCGTCGAGGTCGAGGTCGACGTCGACACCGGGCAGGTCACGATCGTCAAGATGGCGATGGCAGTGGACTGTGGCGTGGCCATCAACCCGATCACCGCCTCGGGTCAGGTCGAGGGCGGCATGCTGCAGGCGCTCGGCTACGCCCACTGCGAGGAGTACGCGTTCGACGCCGACGGCCGGATGGTCAACGACTCCTTCGGGCCGTACCGGATCTACCGCGCCGACGAGATGCCCCAGACGGCGGTCTACCTCGTTCAGACGATGGAGGACTCCGGCCCATTCGGTGCCAAGGCCGTGGCCGAGATCCCGAAGGACGGCGTGGCACCCGCCGTGCGCAACGCGATCCTCGATGCGGTCGGCGTGGCCATCGACGAGTTGCCGTTCACGCCCGAGCGGGTGTGGCGAGCCATGACCTCCTGAGCAGTCCCGATGACACTGATCCTCCCAGACTGGCTGGTCGTCGCCGCCGACCGAGCACCGCTCGCCGGGCACGGTCTGCGCGTCGTCGACGGGAGGGTCGAGGCGATCGGCCCCCACCGGGAACTGCTCGAGGCACACCCGCAGGACCCCGTGCGGCGCGCCGAGGGCCACGCCGTGCTCCCCGGCTTCGTGAACTCCCACGTGCACCTCTACGGGGTGCTCGCCCACGGCATCCCGGTGGTCTCCCCTCCGAACGGTTTCGCCAGCTTCCTCGACGACTACTGGTGGCCCCAGGTCGAGGACCGACTCGACCAGCGGATGATCACCACGGCCACCGAGTGGGTGTGCTCCGAGATGCTGGCATCGGGCACCACCACCTTCTACGACATCTGCGAGGCGCCCGGCGCGCTCGGCGGGGTCCTCGCCGCCCAGGCCGAGGTCGTCCGGAAGATGGGCATGCGCGGGATGCTGAGCTTCGAGGCCACCGAGCGCGCCGGACCCGACGTCGCCCGGCGCTCGTTGGAGGAGAACCGAACCTTCGCGTCCTCGGTCGTCGGCGACCCGCTGATCGGGGCGATGATGTGCTGGCACACCGTGTTCACGTGCAGCGCCGACTTCATCGTCGAAGCCGCCGGCAGCGCCGCCGATCTCGGGATCGCGAGCCACGCGCACTGCAACGAGGGGCGACACGAAGGGGAGTGGGCACGGCGGAACCTCGGGATGTCGACCATGGCGTTCTACGACTCGCTCGGGGTCACCGGGCCGGGGCTGTTGGCCAGCCAGTGCGTGCAGATGGAGCCCGAGGAGCTGGCGATCATCGCCGACCGCGGCGTGCGGGTGAGCCACATGCCGTTGTCGAACTGCGAGGTCGGCGGGGGCATCGCCCCGGTGCCGGAGATGCTCGCCGCCGGGACGACGGTCGGCCTCGGGTCCGATGGCTACGTCAACGACATGTTCGAGGTCATGCGCGGCGCGTTCTGGATGCACAAGGCACGTCTGCTCGACCCGTCGACGATGCCGGCCGCGACGGTGTTCGCCATGGCCACCGAGTGGGGGGCGCGGGCTCTCGGGCTCGAGCGCGTCGGCCGGCTCGAGCCGGGGTGGTCCGCCGACCTGCAGGTCCTCGCCGTCGACCTGCCGACCCCGGTGACCGAGCACAACCTCGTCGAACAGCTCATCCTGTGGCGCAACGGGAACCATGTCCGTGACGTCATGGTCGCCGGCCGGTGGAGGGTCCGGGACGGCTCGGTGCTCGGCCACGACCACGAGCGCGTCCGCGAACGGGTGCGGGAGGAGGCGGCGCGGCTGTGGGCTCGATCGACCTGATCGCGTCGATCGGCGATGCCGTCGCCGCCGGTCGGAGCGCCGCCCTGGCCACCGTGGTTCGGACCGACCGCTCGGTCCCGCGTCGCGTCGGAGCGGCGATGGTCGTGTTCGACGACGGTCGGACGGAGGGCAGCGTCGGCGGCGGCGAGATGGAGGCCAGGGTCATCGCCGAGGCACGCGAGGCCCTCGTCGACGGCCGAGGGCGACTGGTCCACTATCGACTGGTCGACCCGACTGCCGGCGACCCGGGTGTGTGCGGAGGGGAGGCGGACATCTATGTTGAGCCGTACATGCCCACCGCGACAATGCTCATCGTCGGCGCCGGTCACGTCGGTCGGGCGGTGTGCCACCTCGCCCGGTGGACCGGGTGGAACCCGATCGTGTGGGACGACCGATCCGAACTCCTCGACGACATCCCCGAGGCCGGTCGGGTGCTCTCCGGCCCCATCGCAACGGCACTCGAGTCGGCGCACCTGGACGCCCGCAGCGCCATCGTCGTCGTCACCCGCAACGTCGCCCTCGACCTCGAGATCCTGCCCGCACTGCTGTCATCCGGCGCCGGGTACATCGGGGTGATGGGCAGCGCCCGTCGGTGGTCCACCACCAGACGGTCACTCGTCGAGGCCGGGGTCGACGAGGCGTCGCTGGAGCGGGTCCGGACACCCATCGGCGTCGAGATCGGCGCCGAGACCCCGGAGGAGATCGCGATCAGCATCCTCGCCGAGGTCGTGGGCGGCCGTCGTGGTCACTGACGTCCGCTGCATCGTGCGCGGCGGTGGTGACCTCGCGACCGGCGTGGTGTGGCGTCTGCACCGATCCGGGACGGACGTGGTCGTCACCGAGTTGGCCGAGCCCCTGACGATCCGGCGGACGGTCGCGCTCTCCTCGGCGGTCCGCGACGGCGTCATCGTCGTGGAGGGTCTCGTCGGCCGGAGATGCGACCCCGACGGGGTGGAGGACGTCCTCAGCGCAGGCGAGGTCCCGGTCCTGGTCGCTCCGGTCCTCGACGACCTGGTGCGACGCCTGGCCGCCGACGTCGTCGTCGACGCACGGCTCGCCAAGCGTCCGCTCGACACCCGTGCGACCGATGCCGACCTGGTGGTCGGTCTCGGCCCCGGGCTGGTCGCCGGTCGTGACTGCCACGCCGTCGTCGAGACGAACCGCGGGCATCGCCTCGGGCGGGTCATCTGGGAGGGGGAGGCGGAGCGGGACACCGGCATCCCCGGCGTCGTGGCCGGGCGGGGCGCGGAACGGGTGCTCCGTGCGCCCGCCGACGGCAGGGTCGAATGGACGGTCGACATAGGCGACACCGTGGACGCCGGTCACGTGCTCGGTTCTGTCCGGGACACCTCGGCGGCCGCTCAGGTCGTCAGCCCGTTCCGGGGCATCGTGCGAGGCCTGATCGCCCCCGGCACCGGCGTTCGGACCGGGCTGAAGATCGCCGATGTCGACCCGCGCCGGGACCCAGCGGCATGCCACGAGATCTCGGACAAGGCCCTGGCCGTGGGCGGTGGGGTGCTCGAGGCCGTCGGTCGGTGGCGGAGCGGCCGGTGAGGCTGGTCCGCTGGAGCGAGGTCACGGCGGCGATCGAACCCGCCGACCGTGAGCATGTGGCCGTCGTCGGCGGTGGGGGGAAGACGACGACGGTGTTCCATCTGGCGCGGCGCCTCGCCGGTCGGACGATCGCGACGACGACCACCCGGATGGGCCATGGGCAGGACGGCGGTCTCCGATCCCTCATCGCCCCGGACCGCAGCCAGATCGACGAGGCACTCAGCGCCGGGCCGATCCTCGTCTGGGGTCGACGCGGCGCACACAAGGCGATCGGTGTCCCACCCGATGTGTGCGACAGCTGGTTCACCGACAGCGCCCTGTGCGACAACGTCGTCGTCGAGGCCGACGGCGCGCGTCACCGTCCGTTCAAGGCACCGGGACCGCTCGAGCCGGTGATCCCGCCGACGGTGACGACGGTCGTCTCGGTGATCGGGGCCGACGCGCTCGGACGGGTCATCGCCGACCAGTGCCATCGCCCGCTCCGAGTGGCGGCCGTCGCCGGCTGCTCGCCGTACGAACGGCTGACACCCGAGCGCGCGGCGCGCGTGCTGCTCTCAGCGGCCGGCTCGGGCCGCAACGTCCCGGCTGGCGTCCGCCGCATCGTGCTCGTCACGAAGGTCCCCGACCGGGGACGCGACGCCCTGACCCATGACCTGTCGGCCGAACTCATCGACAGGCTCGGCGGGACCGGGGAGTGCGCCGATCGACCGCTTCGCGCGCTCGGGGTGGCCTTCGACGGGGTCGACTACCGTTCCGGTCCGTGGCCGTCCTCGGACTGAACCTCATCCCAGAGACGTCGACGGCATCGATCGTCGCCCTGGCTCGCTGTGCCGAGGAGAGCGGGTACGAGCGTTGTCGCATCTACGACGAAGGCCTGGCGACCCGCGACGTGCACGTCGTGTCGGCGGCCGTCGCCGCGGCCACCCAGCACCTGCTCATCGGCCCGGGGATCACCAACCCCTACACCCGCCATCCGGCGCAGTCGGTCGCCGCCATCGCCAGTCTCGACGAGATGAGCGGCGGTCGGGCCATGATCGGGATCGGGGCGGGAGGCTCGCTCACACTCGACCCGCTCGGGATCGAACGCCGGCGACCCCTCGCCGCCGTCGAGGAGTTCATCGCGGCGGCCCGCGGCTTGCTCAGCGGCGAGCCCGTCGATCTCGACGGAGCCACCCTCACGCTGCGGTCGGCCCGACTCGACTACGGGCGCAGTGACATCCCGATCTGGCTCGCCGGACGTGGGCCACGGATCCTCTCGCTCGGTGGACGCCTCGCCGACGGCGTGATCCTCGACTTCCTGCACGACTCCGTCCTGGCCGAATCCGTCGGGCTCGTCCGTGACGCAGCGGCCGTCGCCGGCCGGGAGGTGGCCGTGTCGTACTCGACGTCGGTGGTGATGACCGACGAGGACCTCGAGGCGGTCCGACCGCACATGACCTACCGGCTCGTCGACAGTCCGGCCGATGTCCGGGAGGCGATCGGGCTGGACGACACGACCGTGGCCGCCATCCGCGCGGCCCTCGCCGGCGGCCTGGCGACCGCGGCGCGGCTGGTGCGAGACGAGTGGGTGCTGCCCTTCGTGGTCCACGGCGACCCACCGACGTGTCGACGTCGGATCGAGGAACTCTGCGCCCGCCACGACGTCGAGGAGTTCCTGCTGCCGGTGTTCCACATGTCGGACCCGGCCGGGTACATCGCCCGGGTCGGCGATCTGCTCGGATCCTGACGGCGCGTCAGCCGGCCGGCGACCACTCGCCACGCGCCTCGAGAACGGCCCGGAGGACCTCGGGGCGGTCCGTCATGATCCCGTCGACCCCGAGGTCGAGGAGCCGGTTCATCTCGGCCGGATCGTCGATCGTCCAGACGTGCACCTGGAGCCCGCGGCGATGGCAACGCTCGACCATCCGCTGGGTCACGATCGTCACCGGACCGGCGGACACGGGCACCTGCGCGGCGCGGCCGCCCCCGGCGAGCGGCGAGCCAGCCGTCAGCAGGGTGATCTCCCGCGGTCCGAGGCTGGTGCACAACGCCGGGCCGAACTCGCGTCGCAGGCGGCGCAGGCGCCGGTCGCTGAAGCTCCCGAGACAGACCCGGTCGAGGCAGTCCAGCCGTCGCAGCTCGGTGACGAGCGGCTCGAGAGCGCGATCGTCCTTGCAGTCCACGTTGAACCTGGCCTCCGGGAAGGCCTCGACCAGATCCCGGAAGAGCGGTATCGGCTCGCGGCCACCGACCCGCGCAGCCGCCACGTCGACCAGGTCGAGTTCGGCGATCTGCCCCGCCCGGCCGCAGGTGCGTTCGAGGTCGGGATCGTGGAAGGCGACGAGGTGACCGTCCCGGGTGGCGTGCACATCCGTCTCGAGGTAGACGAATCCGAGGTCGACGGCGCGGGCGAACGCCGGCATCGTGTTCTCCGGATGCTCGCTGGTCCCGCCCCGATGCGCGATCGGCAGGGGCCCGTCCCACTCGAGGTAGGGGTGGTCGGCCGGGGGCCGGCCGGCGGTCATGGCGTCAGATGCTCCGACCGGCGGCGGCCCAGTACTCGTCCTTGAGCAGGCGCTTGTACAGCTTGCCGGTCGGGTGCCGGGGGAGTTCGACCCGGAAGTCGATCGACCGCGGGCACTTCACGTCGGCGAGGTGCTCCCGGCAGAACCGGATCAACTCCCGCTCGAGCACGCCGGCGGCCTCGGCATCAGCCGGCATCGACACCGGCTGGACGACCGCCTTGACCTCCTCACCGAAGTCGTCGTTGGGGATCCCGAAGACGGCCACGTCGACCACCGAGGGGTGCGTCACGAGGAGGTTCTCGGCCTCCTGCGGATAGACGTTCACCCCTCCGGTGATGATCATGTAGGCCTTGCGGTCGGTCAGGAACAGGAAACCATCGGCATCGAGGTACCCGACATCACCGAGCGTCGTCCAGCCCTTCGGGTGGCGCGAACTGCGGGTCTTCTCCGGATCGTTGTGGTACTCGAAGGTCGCGTTGCTCTCGAAGAACACCGTCCCGGACTCGCCCCGGGGAACCTCCTCACCATCCTCACCGACGATGTGGACGACGCAGTTGATCGGCGCCCCGACGGTGCCGGGGTGGGCGAGCCACATGTCCGAGTTGCAGTAGATGAAGCCGTTGCCCTCGGTCCCGGCGTAGTACTCGTGGATCACGGGCCCCCACCATTCGATCATCTGGTGCTTCACCGTCACCGGGCACGGAGCCGCCGCGTGCACGGCGACCTCGAGTGACGACACGTCGTGGCGGGTGCGCACGTCGTCGGGCAGTTTCAGCATCCGGACGAACATCGTCGGCACCAACTGGCTGTGGGTGATCCGATGCCGTTCGACGAGGGCGAGGTACTCCTCGGCATCGAAGTGCTCCATCAGCACGACGGTCGACCCGCAGGACTGCACGGCCATGCAGAACCGGAGCGGCGCGGCGTGGTACATCGGGGCGGGGGAGAGGTACACCTTCGAGTCGTCCATCCCGAACAGCAGCCGCAGCAGTCCCTCGACACCGCTCGACCACTCCTCGAGCGGCGTCGGCTGGAACGTGGGGAGCACACCCTTGGGTCGTCCGGTGGTGCCCGACGAGTACAGCATGTCGGTCCCCGCCACCCGACCGTCGATCGGTGTCGCGTCGTGCCGGGCGACCGCCTCCTCGTACGACTCGTGCTCGGCGATCGTGCCGTCGAGCATCAGCCGCAGTGCGACCCCGGGCGTGCCATCGACGATCTCAGCGGCCTGCTCGGCCTTGTACGTGGAGGTGATGAAGACCTTCGCGCCGCAGTCGTTGACGATGTACGCCAACTCCTCCGACGTCAGGCGCGACGAAGCCGCGGTGTAGATCAGACCTGCGTAGTGACATCCCCACAGCACCTCCAGGTACCGAGGATGGTTCTCCATGCACAGCGCGACGTGGTCACCCGGCTGGAGCCCGGCGGACCGCAGGAGCCGACTGAGGCGGTTCGCCGCGGCATCGAGTTCGGCGAAGGTCTGGGTGAAGCCACTGCCGGCCATGACGAGGGCGGGCTTGTCCGCGTGGGTGGGGAGTTGGGCGCCGGGGAACATGCCCGGCAAGGTAGCCGCTGGGCCACACGGGGTGGTCAACTGGGACCATGATCGACCGTGACGTGAAGCAGTGCCTCGGGCAGATGATGAAGGGCGTCGAGGTGGTCGGTGCCACGCACGGCGGGGTGAGTCGGGCCTTCACCAGTCACTGGGTCACGCAGGTGAGCTTCTCGGACCCGGTCGTGATGGCCAGTGTGTCCCCTCGCCATGACACCCATCCGCTGATGCTCGCCTCACGGGAGTTCTCCATCAGTGTCCTGGCCGCCGACCAGGTCGCCGAGGGCCAGTACTTCTCCTACCCGGGGCGGAAGTTCCACCACATCGCGGGCGAGTACCTCGAGCACTGGCCCGGTGACCCTGACGGCCCGCCCGTGGTGGTGAACTCGATCGCGTGGATGCGCTGCGCGGTGCTCGAGGTGACGAGGGTCCGTGACCACGACCTGTTCCTCGCCGAGGTGACCGCCGTCGTTCCCGGCCGTCTGCGTGAGCCACCCCTGCTCTACTCCAGTCGACTCGGGTGGCGCGCCGCCGGAGATCGGGCCCGGGAGCCCGGCACGAGCATCCGTGACGCACTGCTCGAGCGACTCGCGGCCGCTGGGATCGACGCCGACGACGACGCCGACGAGACGGACTGAGATGCCTCAGGCTCCGGTCGTCGTCGGATCCGCGGCGACCGCCGGCGCCGTCGCTTGTGGACCGGGGTTCGACCCGGTCGCCCGACACATCGAGTCGACGTACTCGGCGACGCGGAGCAGCGGGTCGTCCTCGACGGGCCGGCCCTCGGCATCGAACTCCTCCGGGAGCGTCGCCGTCGCGGCCGGGTCGTCACCACCGTCGTCGACGGCATCGACGATGGTGGTGCCGTCCGGGTCGACACCGCCCTCGGTCGCGTCGTCCCCGGCGAGGATGCGGTCAGCCGCTCCGATGAGGTCGGCATCGAGCCCCGGGGGAGCGGTTGCGGCGATGGACCGGTACGCAACAGCGAGGTCGGCACCCGTCGGACCGTCGGGCTGATCGAGGGCCAGCAGGGCGAGACACCACGGCGAGTCGACCTCCGTCGGAAGGGTCGGCTCACTCGACGCAGTCGGCACCTCTGGCACCGCGCCCACCGATCCGAGTGGCCCGGTCGCCTCCTCGGTCGGTTCATCCCCGAGGAGGAGCAGCACGGCGACCGAGACGACCGCCGAGACGAGCGCCACGACCGGGAGCCGACGACCGCTGCGCCGCCCGTCGGACACCGTCACACCCCGGTCGTCGACAGGACGCCGAGCGCCATCGCCGCCACCGCACCGACCGACCCGGCGGCGCCGCCGGCGGCCTTGGCGAGCCGGGACGTGCCCACGCTGTGCACGACCGCCGCCGCCCCGCTGATCAGCGCGACGGCCACCTTCAGCAGGAGTGTCACCTGGTAGGCGGTCGATGTGGCCGAGACATCGATCACGGCCAGCGACCACATCCCCGTCAGCACGACGACGGCGTAGGCCGGCCACGCCGTCCGTGCGAAGGCCCGGGCCACGAGGGGCAGGGCCTCCCGATGTCCGCCGCGCAGCCCCGAGACCACACCGGCCAGCACGATCTGACCGCCGACCCAGACCGATGCCCCGAGCACGTGGAGCAGTGTCCGGAGGGTGTCGAGGGTCGGGGTCAACACGACGGCACCCCCGAGAGCCCGGCGAGCACCACGCTCGCCGGCAGCGAGCGGTCGTCCATCCTCGGACGGTCGCTCAGGGATCCGCCGAGCAGGGTGGTGACGGCGTCCTCGATCGCCGACTGCAACTCTCGGATGTTGCGGGGCGGGGGGAAGTACTCGTCCTCGTCCGTCACCCGCACGGGCGTCACACCGTCGGTCGGGGCGAGTCGGGCCACGACCTCCTCGACGAGTTCCTCGGGAGCCGAGGCGCCAGCGGTCACGCCGACCGTGCCGGACAAGTCGTCGGGCAGCTCACCGGCACTGTTGACCCGCAGCACCCGAGGACATCCGGCCTCCACGGCCAGACGCTCCAGAGCGCGGGTGTTCGACGAGTTGGCCGAGCCGATCACGACCACGGCGTCACAATCCGATGCCATCGCCAGCAGTGAACTCTGACGATTCGTGGTCGCGAAGCACAGATCGCTCCGGCCCGGCATCCAGACGTCGGGGAAGCGCTCGCGAACCCGCACGGCGACGCCCTCCCAATCCCGATGCGAGAGGGTCGTCTGGGCCAGCAGGGCGACCGGCTCGTCGAAGACCGGCAGGGCGTCGACCTCGGTGACGCTCTCGACGCGGCTGATGGAGGCCGGGGCGACGGCCATCGTGCCGACGGCCTCCTCGTGACCGTCATGCCCGACGTAGACGATCCGGTAGCCCTTGCCGGCCCGGACCTTGACCTCGTGGTGGACCTTGGTGACCAGGGGGCACACCGAGTCGACGACGAAGCTGCCGCGCTGGCGTGCCGCCGCCACCACCTCCGGCGCCGACCCGTGCGCCGACAACATGATCGGCCGTCCCGGCGGGACCTCGTCGATCGAATCGACGAACACCACGCCGCGTTCCCGGAAGCGATCGACCACGATCTGGTTGTGGACGATCTCGTGATAGCAGTACACGGGAGGTTCGAACGACCTGACCATCCACGCCAGCGCCTTGATCGCCATCTCGACGCCTGCGCAGAAGCCCCGCGGTTCGGCGAGCAGGACTCGATCCACGGCCATGACCCTCTCAGGCTAGCCCGGGGTGCGAGCGGTAGCCTGCCGAGCACCCATGTCCTCCCCGAGCACCCTCACACGTCGCGAGCACGGCCCGACCGTCGTCGCCGTCGCGCCCGGCTCGCCGGCCGAGGCGGCCGGACTGCGCGCCGGTGACGAGATCACGGCGGTCAACGGGCGAGCGCCGCGCGACGTGATCGAGTGGCAATGGGCGATCGACGAACCGGAACTCGATGTCTCCGTGCGGCGGGACGGCCTCGAGTTCGACCTCGAGATCACCCGACCCGCCGACGTCCCACTCGGGGTCGAGGTCCACAGCGCCGTCTTCGATCGAGTCCGCACCTGCGACAACCACTGCGAGTTCTGCTTCATCCACCAACTCCCGTCCGGGATGCGACGGAGCCTGTACCTCAAGGACGACGACTACCGACTGAGCTTCCTGTACGGGAACTTCACGACCCTCACCCGCTTCACGGAGGCGGACCTCGAGCGGGTCGTCACCGAGCGCCTCTCGCCGCTCCACGTCAGCATCCATGCCACCGAGGCCGAGGCCAGGGTCAGGATGCTGCGCAACCGTCGTGGCGCGATGAGCCTCAGGTGGCTGCGCGCCATCCTCGACCACGGCATCGAGGTCCGCGGGCAGATCGTCGTGTGCCCGGGTGTCAACGACGGGCCGGTGCTCGAGCAGACGCTGACCGGGATCGCCGACCGGTTCCCCGATCTCGCCTCGGTCGCCGTCGTCCCGCTCGGGGTGTCGGCCTTCAACACCGAGGCGGCGATGCGGCCCCACACCGTCGATGAGGCGCGTGCGGTCCTCGACACCGTCCACGACTGGCAGCGGATCATGCTCGACCTCCTCGGCCGCCGGCTGGTCCATGCCGCCGACGAGTACTACCTCACCGCCGGGGTCGAGCTGCCGCCGCTCGCTCACTACGAGGGCTGCCCGATGCACGAGGACGGGATCGGGATGGCCCGCACGTTCGCCGCCGAGTTCGAGGGTCTGAGCGAGGCGACGACCGGGGTCCGCCGCGGATTCTTCGCCGCCGTCGACACCGGCTCCACGCCCGGGGCACGGCCCGCCGACCCGCTGCCGGCCAACCCGGCGGCCTACACCGGTCTCCGGGCGACGCCGGTCGGCATCGGTGCGACCCGCCCGCGCCGCCGGGCGAGCGAGACCGTCGTGCTGACCGGCGAACTCGGGGCCCTCGTCGTCGGCCCCCTCGTCGAGGGACTCGGCCGGCCCGACGTCCGCGTGCTCGCCGTCGAGAACCGCTTCTTCGGGGGCAACACCGGGGTCACCGGACTGCTGACCGGGCACGACCTCAGGCGGGCCCTCGCCGGGGAGTCGGACCACGCCCGGTACCTGCTCCCCGATGTGTGCGTCTCCGACGACGGACTGCTCCTCGACGGAGTCCGCGTCGAGGACCTCGGACGACGGGTCGAGGTCATCCCCACCGACGGGCAGACCCTGCGCCGAGCACTGGAGCGAACCGATGGACCCCGCTGAGACCGACGCCACGGCAACCGGGACGGCCGCGCCGCCGGTACCACACCATCTGCCGGTCGTGGTCGTCGTCGGGCGTCCCAACGTCGGAAAGTCAACCCTGTTCAACCGGATCGTCGGTGAGCAGGCCGCCATCGTGGAGGACCGACCCGGGATCACCAGGGACCGGAAGGAACTCGAGGCCGAGTGGCTCGGCGTGCCCTTCACGATCGTCGACACCGGAGGCTGGATGCCCGGCGGCGACGATCTCGACGCCAAGGTGAGCCGCCAGGTCGAGCGGGCCGTCGCCGACGCCGACCTCGTACTCCTCGTCGTCGACGCCTCCGTCGGGGTCGTGACGGAGGACACCGCCATCGCCCAGTGGTTGCGACGGGCGGGGCCACCGGTCATGGTCGTGGCCAACAAGGCCGACAACGACCAGCGTGAGCGCGAACTCTGGGACTTCCTCGCCCTCGGACTCGGGGACGCCACACCGGTCAGCGCCCTGCACGGACGGCGGGCCGGCGACCTCCTCGACGTGGTCCTCGAGCGACTCGGCGACGCCGCCGTGGTCCCGGAGGCACCCGACGCACCGTGGTTGCGCTCCGCCGACGACCCCGAGGCCGCCCCGTCGACCGACGGCGCACCCCGCGTCGCCATCGTCGGGCGCCCCAACGTCGGCAAGTCCACCCTCTTCAACCGCCTCGTCGGCGAGGACCGTTCGGTCGTCCACGACATGTCGGGCACGACCCGCGACGCGGTCGACACCCTCGTCGAGACGGAGGACGGCCCGATCGTGTTCGTCGACACGGCCGGGATGCGCCGGCGCGCCAAGATCGACGACTCCGCCGAGTACTACTCGATGGTCCGGGCGCTGCGGGCGATCGATGACGCCGACATCGCCCTCCTCGTGATCGACGCCACGGACGGCGTCACCGGCCAGGACCAGCGCCTCGCCGAGCGCGTCGATGCCGCCGGCTGCCCGATCGTCGTTCTGCTCAACAAGTGGGAGACGATCGACGACGCCGAGGTGCGCGCCCAGCGCCGGGCCGACGTGACCCGCAAGCTCGCCTTCCTCGGCGACGCCCCGGTTCTCCCGATCTCGGCCCTCACCGGCAAGGGGGTCCACAAGCTTCGCCCGCTGCTCACCGACGCCGTCGAGCAGTACCACCGACGGGTGCCGACTCGTGACGTCAACCGGGTGATCGCAGCCGCCCAGCAGGCCCAGCCGGCCGGCGGAGGAGCCAAGGTCCTGTACGCCGTCCAGGGTGCCACCGACCCGCCGACGTTCACGCTCTTCGTCAACCGTGAGCTGCCGGCGCACCATGTGCGGTACCTCGAGCGCCGAATCCGGGAGGAGTTCGGCTTCGGCTCGACGCCGATCAAGATCAGGATCCGGAAGAAGCAGGGCTGACGTGCCGTGGTGTGAGGAGTGCGCTCGGTACATGGCCCCGTCGGCGATGAACCCCGACGGCACCTGCCCGACATGCGGGCGCGACGTCGAGGGGTCGACCGAACGCGCCCGCGAGGCCGCCGAATCCGAGCGCACCCCGTGGCACTTCAAGCTCCTCGTCGTGGCCCTGATCGCGTACCTCGGCTGGCGCGTTCTGGACCTCTTCGCCTGATCACCCCTGGGCACCGCCGGCGAGCGGACGGAAGCGACCACGGTCCCGTTAGCATCGGTTCGACATACGGGCTGTGGCGCAGCTTGGTTAGCGCGCTTGTCTGGGGGACAAGAGGTCCCGAGTTCGAATCTCGGCAGCCCGACCATCACACCGATCGTGCCGGTGAACGACGCCCCGAGGGGCGGTGCTACCGTCCGCGCATGATCGTGACGCCACTCACCGGCCGCTTCGGCGCCGAGGTCACCGACGTCGACCTCTCCGGGCCCCTGCCCGCCGACATTCTCCGTCAGATCGAGGAGGCGTTCGCCGTCCACTCGGTGCTCTGCTTCCGCGACCAGGTGCTCGACGTGGAGGGTTTCGAGGCGTTCGCGCTCCAGTTCGGGTCGTTCGGAGACACCCCGTTCATCACCCCGATGGACGGACACCCCGATGTGCTGCGCCTGCTGCGCCGCCCCGACGAATCCGGTCCGCTGTTCGGCAGCGGGTGGCACAGCGACTGGAGCTTCCAGCCCGAACCTCCGAGTGCCACTCTGCTCTATGGCGTCGACATCCCACCGGCCGGTGGCGACACGGCCTTCATCAGCCAACACCTCGCCTACGAGGCGCTGTCCGACACGATGAAGTCGATGCTCGAGGGCCTCCGCGGAATGCACTCGGCGCGTCGTTCCTACGGGCCGGACGGCACGTTCGGCCGTCACGACCCGAACCGTTCGATGGAGATCGTCGGCGACGAGTCCGCGCTCAAGGTCACCTCGCACCCTCTCGTGCGGACCCATCCACTCACCGGGCGTCGGGCCCTGTTCGTCAACGAGGTGTACACCGTCGGCATCGAGGGGCTGCACCCCGACGAGTCCCGGGCGCTCCTCGACATGCTCCTCACCCACAGCCGGCGGATCGAGTTCTCCTGTCGCGTGCGCTGGCAGCCGGGCACGCTCACCATGTGGGACAACAGGGTGACCCAGCACTACGCCATCGACGACTACGCCGGCCACCGACGCGAGATGTACCGCATCACGCTGAGCGGGGAGGCGCCGGTGTGAGGTCGACCACCGTCGCCCTCACCGGCCTCGACTTCGGCGAGGGACCGCGCTGGCACGACTCGCTTCTCTGGTACAGCGACTTCTTCCGCCACGGCGTGTTCACCCTCGATGCCGAGGGCAACGAGACCCGACGCTGGACGGTCGAGGCCCGACCCTCCGGCCTCGGATGGCTGCCCGACGGCCGGATGCTCATCGTCTCGATGGCCGATCGGCGGCTGCTGCGCAGCGAGGGTGACCGGCTCGTCGTCCACGCCGACCTGTCCGACGTGTCGACGCACGACTGCAACGACCTCGTCGTCGGCCCAGACGGCACCGCCTACGTCTCGATCTTCGGCTTCGGCCTGCACGACGACCCGCCGGAGGAGCCCCGACCGACGCACCTCGTCGTCGTCTCTCCGGACGGCACCGTCCGCACCACGGCCGACGAGTTGTGGTTCCCGAACGGGGCGGTGATCACCCCCGACGGCGGGACCCTGATCGTGGGCGAGTCGTTCGGACGGCGGTACAGCGCCTACCGATTGGACGACTCCGGCATGCCCGTCGAGCGTCGCACCTGGGCGGAACTCGGCGACCGCGTGCCGGATGGCTGCTGTCTCGACGCCGAGGGAGCCATCTGGTTCGCCGACCCGGTCGGACGGCGCGTGGTCCGCGTCGTCGAAGGGGGAGAGGTGCTCGAGGAGGTGGCGACCGATCGGTCCGCCGTCGCCTGCGCCCTCGGTGGCGAGGACCGGCGGACCCTGTACGTGCTCACCTCCAAGGGCACCCGACCCGAGCGGGTCGCCGGTGCCGGGACCGGGCGGGTCGAGACGGTGCAGGTCGACGTCCCCGGCGCCGGCTGGCCCTGAGCGATGTGCGGGCGGGTCGTCCAGGCGATGCCGATGTCCCGGCTCGCCGAACTCCTCGGGGCGGTCGTCGAGGTCGAGGACGTCGATGCCGTGCCACCTCGGTGGAACCTCGCCCCGTCGGCCGACCTCACGACACTGGATCTCGACGCCGACGGGCGACGGACCCTGCGCCGGGCCCGTTGGGGGCTCGTCCCACACTGGGCCGCCGACCCGTCGATCGGCGCCCGCCTGAGCAACGCCCGCAGCGAGACGGCGTGGGACAAGCCATCCTTCCGTGACGCGATGCGGCGCGGCCGGTGCATCGTCCCGGTGGACGGCTTCTACGAGTGGGCGCCGGCGACACCGGACGGACCACGGACCAGCGCAGGCCGGCCTGCCAAGCGCCCGCACCTGTTCCGTCGCGTCGACGGCGCGCCACTCCTCCTCGCCGCCATCTCCAGCCGGTGGCGGGACGACTCGCGCCCCGACGGGGAGCGACTCTCCACCGTGTGCCTGCTGACCACCGACGCCAACGAGACGATGGCACCGATCCACGACCGGATGCCGGTCATCCTCGACGCCGACGAGGCCGGACGCTGGCTCGACGTCGCTCCTGCCGATGCCCGCGTCATGCTCGACGTACTGCTCGATCCGGCACCCGCCGACCTGCTGGTCGAACACGAGGTCGCGATCGCCGTGAACGACGCTCGGCGGGAGGGGCCCGAACTCATCGAGCCGACGAGCGATCTCGGTCCCGGGACGCTCTTCTGAGCGTCGGCTCAGTCGACGAGGGCCTGGTACACCAACTGCTTCAGCTGGGGTCTGATCGGGTGGGTGCTCGACGGCATCAACTGGGTCAGGAACACCACCGCGAGGTCCTCCACCGGGTCGACCCAGAACGCCGTGCTGGCCGCACCGCCCCAGGCCAGCTCGCCGACCGAGCACGGGACCTTGTTCGCCGCCGGGTCGATGACGACGGAGAAGCCGAGGCCGAAGCCCATCCCGGTGAAGGTCGCCTCGGCGAAGAGGGGACGCCCGATCTGCTCGAGGTCGACGCCCCCCGGGAGGTGGTTGGCACCCATGTACCCGAGCGTGTGCCGTCCGAGGATCCGCGTCCCGTCCCGCTCGCCGCCTCCGAGGAGCATCTCGCAGAAGCGCAGGTAGTCGGCCGCCGTCCCGTACAGACCCCCACCACCGGAGAGCATCGTGGGTCTCGTCGCCGGCACGAGGACATCGGGGGCGGGGACCGCGGTCCCGGTCACCGGGTTCGCCACGTACAGGGCGGCGAGTCGGTCGAGGCGGGAGTCGGGGAGCGTGAATGTCGTGTCGTCCATGCCGAGTGGGTCGAGGATCCGCGTCCGGAAGAACGTCTCGAGGTCCATCCCGGAGGCGACCTCGACGACGCGGCCGAGCACGTCGGTCGAGACCCCGTAGTTCCACTCGGCCCCCGGCTGGAAGACCAACGGGAGGGCCGCCCAGCGCCGACAGATCTCCGCCAGGTCGGCACCCTCGGGGTAGCCCCACTCGAAGCCGGCGGCCCGGTACATCGCATCGACGGCGTGCGTGTTGTGGAAGCCGTAGGTGAGACCGGACATGTGCGTCAGGAGGTGCCACACCAGCATCGGCTGGGTCTGCGGCTCCGTCATCGGCTTCTGGATCGATCCCGAGCGGTAGACGCGGGTGTCGGCGAACTCGGGGATGTACGCCGACACCGGATCCTTCAGCTGGATCACGCCCTCCTCGACGAGGATCATCGCCGCCACGGAGGTGATCGGCTTGGTCATCGAGTACATCCGCACGATGGTGTCCTCGGTGAACGGCGCCCCGGTCGCCAGGTCACGGACCCCGTGCACGGCGGAGTGGACGAGTTCGCCGCGTCGGCCGATCAGCACCTGCCATCCGGCGAGACGTCCGTCCTCGACGTAGCGGGCGAAGTGACGATCGAGTCGCCCGAGTCGGCCGGTGTCCATCCCGGCGACGACGCTCACGCCGCCACCGCCGTGCCGTGGCCGTCGGCCAGCAGTTCGGCTCGGATCGCGTTCGCCGCGGCCTCGAGGTCGTCGCGGTCCACGTGAACGGCGGCCGACGCGAACGACAACTCCGCCATCGACCGGGTCGGCACGACGTGCAGGTGCGTGTGCGGGACCTCGTATCCGGCGATCATCAGTCCGACCCGTTCGGGGGAGAAGGCCCGCTGCTGCGCCCGGCCGATGTGGTGCGCCACCTCGAAGAGGTGCTGGGCGAGCGTGGGATCGAGGTCGATCCAGTGGTCGACCTCGGCCACCGGCACGACCAGCGTGTGTCCGGGGGCCATCGGGTTGATCGACAGGAAGCCCACGCACACCTCGTCGCGCCAGACGAAGGTGCCCGGGATCTCACCGTCGATGATGCGGGTGAAGACTGTTGGCACGCCCGCAGCGTACGCTCTCGACATGACCGAGTCGGGAGCCGGGCCGACCGTGGGTCCGGAGGTCGGCGGGCGCCTGCTCGACGGGATCTGGACGGTCCCGAACGCCGTCACCACCGCACGCCTGCTCTGCCTCCCGCTCTTCCTGTGGCTCCTCTTCGGCGTCGGCGACCGGATGTGGGCGGCGTGGCTCCTCGGCGCGCTGGGCGCGACCGACTGGGTGGACGGCTACCTGGCTCGGCGCCTCGGCCAGACCAGCGAGTTCGGGAAGATGTTCGACCCGACGGTGGACCGCCTGCTCTTCATGGTCGCCATCGTCGCGTTGATCGTCGACGGCTCGGTCCCGGTGTGGTTCGCCGTCGCCGCGCTCGTCCGGGAGGTCGCCGTGGGCGGGGTGGTGGCGATCGCGACCGTGGCGTTCTCCATGCAGCGCTTCGACGTCACCTGGTGGGGCAAGACGGCGACGTTCCTGTTGATGTTCGCCTTCCCGGGTTTCCTGATGGGGGAGAGCGGCATGGTCATCGACTGGTTCTTCGCCTGGTCGGGGTGGATCCTCGGGGTCCCGGGACTGGTCCTCTCGTGGTACACCGGCATCGCGTACATCCCGGCGATCCGCGACGGGATCCGCGCCGGCCGGGGAGCCGGTTCCTGAGCCCGGCGGCCGGCCCCGGCCGACCGTCGGGTGCCGTGTGCGGCCGGCCGACCCGAAACGCTACGGTTGGGGCCCATGGACGTTCCCGGTGACCTCCGTTACTCAGCCGAGCACGAGTGGGTGCGGGTGACCGCCTCCGGGACGATCCGCGTCGGGATCACCGACTATGCGCAGGACGCACTCGGCGACGTGGTGTTCATCGACATGCCCGGCGTCGGCACGACCGTCACGGCCGGTGCGACCTGCGGCGAGATCGAGAGCACCAAGTCGGTGTCGGAGGTGTACACCCCGCTCAGCGGCACGATCACGGCCGTCAACGAGGCGCTCGCCGATGACCCGGCGGTGCTGAACACCGATCCCTACGGTGCCGGCTGGATCTTCGAGATCACCCCCTCCGACCCGTCGGCTGCCGACGCCCTGATGGACGCCGACAGCTACCGAGCACTCACCGAGGGCTGATCCGGCCGATGGCCTACGTCTTCTGCAACCAGTGCGGACACCGCAACCCGCCCGAGAGCAACTTCTGCTCCAGTTGCGGGTCGGCTCTGGACGTCCTGGACGACCGGACGATCACGTTGATCACGGTCGACCCGCTCCAGGACGCATCCGGCACAGCCGACGACATCAGCGTCCCGTTGGGCGAGCTCGCCCGTGGCGTCGGGGTTCTCATCGTCCGCTCCGGGGGACTCGCCGGGGCCCGCTTCGCCCTCGAGGCCGAGACGACGCGCATCGGTCGCCACCCCGAGTCCGAGATCGTCCTCGACGACATCACGGTGTCCCGTCGCCATGCCGAGATCATCCGGCGCGGTGACCGCTACGAGGTCCTCGACTCGGGCTCGTTGAACGGCACGTACCTCAACCAGTCGCGGATCGAGGCCGAGCTCCTCCACCATGGAGACGAGGTCCAGATCGGCAAGTTCCGCCTCGTGTTCTTCGAGCGCTCGGATGCCTGAGGCCCAGTCGGACTTCCTCTCCATCGGCGAGGTTCTCGGCCTCCTCGCCGAGGAGTTCCCCGAGGTGACGATCTCCAAGATCCGCTTCCTCGAGAGCCAGGGTCTGATCTCACCCGAGCGGACCCCGTCGGGATATCGACGCTTCCACGACGCCGACGTCGACCTGCTCCGGGTGATCCTGACCGAGCAGCGGGAGAACTACCTGCCGCTGCGCGTCATCAAGGACCGCATCGAGTCCGGCGAGATCGACCCGTCGGGGGAGATGAGCCGCCCGGAGGGCATCGTGCGTCTCGACGTCGACCCGGCCGCGGCGACACCTCGTCCCGGTCCGGTCGGACACCCGGCCGCTGGTGCGCAGGCCGCTGCACGGCGTGACGCCGTCCCGTCGCGGTCCGAGCCGGCCGTCGCCCACCTGCTGCCGGGTGTCGTGCTCGGCCGCGACGAGTTCAGGGCGATGACCCGGCTCGAGGAGTCAGAGCTGGCCGACCTCGAGTCGTACGGTCTGGTGCAGCCGCGGCCGGGTTCCTCGGCCTACGGGGAGGAGGCGGTCGAGATCGCCGTGGCCGCCCGGGTGCTGCTGCGCAAGGGGGTGGACGTCCGGCATCTGCGCGGCTGGCGGACGGCCGCCGATCGGGAGGTGTCGCTGATCGAGCAGTTGCTGATGCCCCAGATGCGAGCCGATGGCTCGGCCCGGGAGGTGGCCGACCGGGCCCGCGACCTCGCCGAGGACGGCTCTCGCCTGCGGGCGGCGCTCATACGCGGCGGTCTGCGGCGCTTCCTCGATCGCTGAGGGGACCGCACCTGACCGTTCCCTGGCCGCCCCAGACGACGTCGTATGATTTCGTCATGACGGAATTGTCACGTTGTCGCTGGTGTCGCCGGGTGCTGCCCGAGAGGAGCGGTCGCGGACGACCGAAGCAGTTCTGCTCCCAGCGCTGTCGCCAATGGGATTGGGTCGCCCGCCAACGCGCCCGCGAACTCGAACTCAGCGAGGGGGAACTCGTCATCGCCCGGTCGGAACTCGACGCGCTCCACGACGACCTCTACGTCCTGGCGTGTGCCGTGCAGGACACCGAGCGCGACCTGGGGGAGGGTGGCTCACGTCGGACGGCCCGGGAACTCCGCGAGATGCTCGAGTGGCTCCTGGAGTGCGCTCGACCCCTCCGGGACCGCGAGATCTCCGCACCGGAGACCACACCCCGTATTTCGTCATGACGTAAATATCCGGACTCACCGCGATCCGGGGGACGGACGGGGATCGTTCGGGCGTCGCGCCCACCCCGACCCACCCCGCACGACGCCCGACCCATCCCGACGGACCCGGGACCGCGGGCCTGACCGTCACGCCTCGATCCGACGGGCGACGAGACACGGGCAGTTCCTCGCAGCGGTGACGCCGAGCGGGGGCGAGGACGCCGTCCCGCACCGCTCCCGGCGATCCGGACGTCGTCCAGATCGCCCATAATCTCCGTTATGTAAAGTACGGCTGCAACCCGCTCAGCGGGCACTCCCCGTCCGACCGTTGCCGCACAAGGCTTCGAGACGGTTCACCACACTGCCGTCCCACATCGCCCTCGTCCGACGCGGCGAACGAGTCGATGGATCTCCTGCACCCGATCAGGAGATCAACGATGAACCGCTTCCGCTTCCCCACCCCCCATCGCCGGACCGCCACCCGCATCGTGGCCGCCGGCCTCGCACTCGGCACTCCCCTGTCGGGCGTCCTCACCGCCAGCGTCGCAGCCGAGACCGCCCCGGCGGCGAATGTCCAGGGTCTCGGCATCGGTGCCCGCGGTGACGACGTGCGTGCCCTCCAGGAGGCACTGATCGGTGCCGGCATCGAGATCGTCGGCGGCGCCGACGGCGTCTTCGGCCCGCGGACCCTGGAGGCCCTGAACTCCTTCCGCTCGCGCTCGGGACTCCCGACCGCCGACACCGTGGACATCGCGACCGCGGTCGCGCTCGGCCTCGCCACGGCCCCGACCACCGGTCTCGCCCGCGGGTCACGCGGGACGGCCGTGCTCGAACTCCAGCAGTCCCTCATCGCTGCCGGGCACACCCCGAACGGTGGCGCCGACGGGATCTTCGGCCCCGGCACCGAGGCCGCTCTGCGCGCCTTCCAGACCGCGGTCGCGCTGCCCGTCACCGGCATGGTCGACGATGCAACGGCGGCGCGCCTCCTCGTCGGCTCGCCCGCGGCGCCGGTCACCGTCGAGACCGCCGTCGCGCCGGCCGTCGACCTTTCGTCGGTCAGCGGACTGCGCTACGGAGACTGGGGCGACCGAGTCACCACCCTCCAGCAGCACCTGATGTCGGCCGGGGTCCGGATCCGGGGTGGAGCCGACGGCCTCTTCGGCCGCGCCACCGAGGCCTCCCTGCGTGAGTTCCAGTCCGCCCGTGGCCTCGAGGTGACCGGTGTCGCCGACGAGGCCACCGTCTCCGCGCTCGCTGCGGCCATCGCGCCGGTCAGCGCCCCCTCCGCTGCTGCGGCTCCCAATCCGTTCCCCCAGCTGGTCGGTCTCCGCCCGGGTGCACTGGGTGATGCGGTGAAGGAGCTGCAGCAGCGTCTCCTCGATCTCGGCATCCGGGTCCGCGGCGGCGCCGACGGGGTCTTCGGGCCGGCGACGGCACTGGCGGTCAAGGACTTCCAGGCGACCCGCTCGCTCGAGTCCACCGGCATCGTCGACGATGCCACCGCGACCGCCCTGGCGTCGCAGTCCGCCCCGAACGTGGCCCAGGACGCCGGCACGACCAGCGGCACCACCGTGGGGCACGCCGTCTACGGCGAGAAGGGCGAGCGCGTGCGCAGCCTGCAGCAGGCCCTGGTCGACCGCGGCATCACCGTGCGTGGCGGTGTCGACGGACTCTTCGGTTCGGCGACGGCCGCCGCGGTGATGAGCTTCCAGCGGACCCAGTCGCTGCGGGTGACCGGCATCGTCGACGCAGCCACGGCCGAGGCGCTCGGCCTCGGCGCAACGGCCGCCCCGGCCGACTCCCCCGTCGCCCAGGCAGCGATCGAGGTCTTCCCGGTCCAGGGCGCATGCGGATTCACCGACACCTGGCACGCGCCGCGCTCGGGCGGACGCCTCCACCTCGGTGTGGACATCATCGCCCCCGAGGGCAAGCTCGTCTACGCCGTGGCCTCCGGCACGATCACCAAGGTCTACATCGACCGGCCCGGCTCGCTCGCCGGGAACGGTGTCCGACTCACCACCGAGGACGGGACGTACTACTTCTACGCCCACTTGGCGACCATCGCGGACGGCATCGCCGAGGGCGTGTCGGTCAGTGCCGGGCAGGTGGTCGGCACGATCGGGAGCACCGGGAACTCATCCACCCCGCACCTCCACTTCGAAATCCACCCGCAGGGCGGAGCGGCCGTCAACCCGTATCCGATCGTCAAGGCGGTCGACTCATGTCACATCACCGAGCCGTTGGTGGCGGCGGCGGTCGCCGAGGGCGACACCCCTGCGGACACCGTCACCGACGAGGGCACCGCCACCGACGAGGGCACCGAGGGCTGACCCGCCCACTGGGCCGGGACCCGCGACCGCGTAGGCTCCCGGCGATGGCACCCGTGGTCGACGCCCAGTTCACCGCCGGCCACATGGACTGGTCCGCGATGCGGGAGGCCGCCCTCGCCGCCGAGTCCGCCGGCTACTCGGCGCTGTGGATCGTCGATCACCTGGCCGGACGATCGATGGGGGGCGAGCAGTCCTTCGAGGCCTTCACCTGGCTCGGGGCTCTCGCCGCCGCGACCAGCAGCATCGAGCTCGGATCGCTCGTGCTGAACGTCTGGAACCGCGAGGCCGGCATCAGCGTCCTGGGGGCCTCGACCGTGGCCGCCGTGTCGGGCCGACGGTTCTGGTTCGGGCTCGGGGCCGGCACGTCACCGAGGAGCTCGTTCGCGTGGGAGCAGGAGATGGTCGGCGCGCACATCGAACCTGCTCTCGAGCGCCGGCACGATCGGGTGGAGGCCATTCTCGACCTGTGCTCCCTCATGTGGGACGGACCGGCCGATTCGATGCCGACCTTCCTGCGGCCGCCGATCCGTCCGAGCGCGATCGTCGGTGTGAACAGCGTGCGCCTCGCCGGGATCGCCGGCCGGCGGGCCGACGGGGTCAACGTGGCCTGGCACCACCCGCGCCGCGACGAGTTCCTGGCCGCGTGCCGGTCCGCCGTGGGCGACCGCCCCTTCGTGTGGACGACCTACCTCCGATGGGAGCAGGGCCTCGACGACCCGGAGCATCCGACCCGACTCGCCATCGCCGCAGCCGGGATGGACCGCGTCATCCTCCTGCACCCCGGGGTACCCGAGATCAGTCGGGCCGTGCGCTAACGTCTGGCCGACAACAGGATTCACCGCACATCCCGGCCGGGAGAGTCGGATCGGAGCACCGTACCGACGCCGAAGGAGCAACCTCCCCGGAATCTCTCAGGCAAACGGACCGGTCGGGTGAGGTGACGCTGGAAAGCAGCCCTCGGGCTCGCCCACGGGGAAAGCCGGTGCGCCGGTGAAACTCTCAGGTGCCGATGACAGCGTGGGGACAGACCATCGAGGAGTCCCCATGTCGTCCGAGACCGTCCACCATCCCGAGCGACCCTTCACCGATCGCCACATCGGCCCCGACGCGTCGGAGATCGACGTCATGCTCACCACGATCGGGGTCGCGAGCGTCGACGCCCTCATCGACGAGGCTGTGCCGGAGTCGATCCGGGACGACGCCCCGCTCAGGGTTCCCGGACCCCTCGACGAGACGACGGCGATCGCCATGCTGCGGGCCATCGCCGACACCAATCGTCCCGGCACACCGCTCATCGGCATGGGGTACACCGGCACGATCATGCCGCCGGTGATCCGCCGCAACGTGCTCGAGAACCCGGCCTGGTACACGGCCTACACCCCGTACCAGCCCGAGATCAGCCAGGGCCGGCTCGAGGCACTGGTCACCTTCCAGACGATGGTCACCGAACTGACGGGGCTCCCGGTCGCCAACGCGTCGCTCCTCGACGAGGCGACCGCAGCCGCCGAGGCGATGACCATTGCCCGCCGAGTCACCTCGGGTGACCGCTCCACGTTCTTCGTCCACGCCGACACCCATCCGCAGACGATCGCCGTCCTCGCCACGCGCGCCGAACCGATCGGTGTGCGCCTCGTGATCGGCGCGGAGCCCGAGCTCGCCGGGATCCCCGACGACGACCTCATCGGCGCCCTGTTCAGCTTCCCGACATCGACCGGTGGTGTCGTCGACTGGCGGGCGACGATCGGATCGGTCCGCTCCCGTGGTGGGCGCGTCGTGCTGGCCGTCGACCCCCTCGCCGCCGTGCTCCTCGAGTCCGCCGGCGCCCTCGGCGCCGACATCGCCATCGGGTCGGCGCAGCGTTTCGGGGTGCCCCTCGGGTTCGGTGGCCCCCACGCCGCCTTCATGGCCGTCGCCGAGGATCTGTCCCGGGCGATACCGGGGCGGATCGTCGGGGTCAGCACCGACACCGAGGGCCGGCCGGCGCTGCGCCTCGCGCTCCAGACCCGGGAACAGCACATCCGCCGGGAGAAGGCCACCTCGAACATCTGCACGGCGCAGGTGCTTCTGGCGAACATCGCCGGGCTCTACGCCTGCTGGCACGGACCCGAGGGTCTGCGCCGCATCGCCGAACGGGTGCACGCCCACGCATCGGCGGCTGCCGCCGCCCTCGTGTCCGGTGGACACCGCCTCCGCCACTCCCCCCTGTTCGACACGGTGTGTGTCGACGATGTCGATGCCGACGCGGTCGTGGCCGCTGCCGCGGCCGATGACATCGACCTGCGACGGGTCGACGGGAGGTCGGTGTCGTTCACATTCGACGAGACGACGGACGAGCACATCGTCCGTCGCGTCCTCGCCGCCTTCGGCCTGGAGACCGCCGAGGTCGGGCCATCGACTGTGGGGAGTGACCGAACGCCGCACTCACCCCCCTCCTCGCTTTTGCGTCATGACGAAATTCTGCAGCAGGCGGCCTTCCATCGTCATCGCAGCGAACACGCGATGCTGCGACACCTCCGACGCCTCGCCGATCGAGACCTGGCCCTCGACCGCACGATGATCCCCCTCGGGTCCTGCACCATGAAGCTGAACTCCACGACCGAGATGGAGCCGGTGTCGTGGTCGTCGTTCGCCGATGTGCACCCCTTCTCCCCCGCCGAGAGGTCGGCCGGATACCGACGCCTCATCTCCGACCTCGAGGCGATGCTGTGTGAGATCACCGGGTACGCCGCGGTCAGCCTGCAGCCGAACGCCGGCAGCCAGGGCGAGTTCGCCGGACTGCTGGCGATCCGCGCCTGGCACCGCAGCCGGGGCGACCACGACCGGGACGTCTGCCTGATCCCCTCGAGCGCCCACGGGACCAATGCCGCCAGCGCGGTCATGGCCGGCATGCGGGTCTCCGTGGTCGGCTGCGACGGGAACGGCGACGTCGACCTCGCCGACCTCGCCGACAAGATCGCGACCGCCGGCGATCGGCTGTCGGCGATCATGGCGACGTACCCCTCGACCCACGGGGTGTTCGAGCGCGGGATCGGCACGATCTGCGAGATGGTCCACCAGGCGGGTGGACAGGTCTACGTGGATGGCGCGAACCTCAACGCACTCGTCGGACTCGCCAGGCCGGGACGCTTCGGAGCCGACGTCAGCCACCTGAACCTGCACAAGACCTTCTGCATCCCGCACGGAGGAGGTGGCCCGGGGGTCGGTCCGGTGGCGGTCGCCGCCCACCTCGCCCCGTTCCTGCCCGGCCACCCCCTCGGTGGAACCGACCAGGTTGTCGGACCGGTGTCAGCCGCACCGCACGGCTCGGCCGGGATCCTGCCGATCCCATGGGTCTACGGTCACCTGATGGGCCCTGCAGGTCTGCGTCGTGCGACGGAGACAGCGATCGTCGCCGCCAACTACCTCGCCACCCGACTCGGGGCGCACTACCCGGTCCTCTACACCGACGCCAGCGGTAGGGTCGCCCACGAGTGCATCCTCGACATCCGGCCGATCACACGGGCCACCGGGGTCACCGTCGACGACATCGCGAAGCGCCTCATCGACCATGGCTTCCATGCTCCGACGGTGTCCTTCCCGGTGTCGGGGACCCTCATGATCGAGCCCACCGAGAGCGAGGACCTGGCCGAACTCGATCGCTTCTGCACGGCGATGATCTCGATCCGGACCGAGATCGACCGGATCGCCGACGGCGAGTGGTCGATCGAGGCATCACCACTGCGTCATGCCCCCCACACCGCTGCCGACCTCCTCGGCGACTGGGAGCGTCCGTACCCGCGTCTCCTCGGCGCCTATCCGCTCGGCACGCCGACGGGTGACAGGTACTTCCCGCCCGTCTCGCGGATCGACGCGGCCGCAGGTGATCGGAACCTGGTCTGCACCTGCGAGCCGCTCGAGTCATACGCCCTCGAGAGCCAGCGGTAGCGTGCCCACATGGCACGTGACGAGCGCAGCCGGGATGACCTCATCGCCGAGCTGATCAACCTCCTCGCTGGACCGGTGAGCAGCGGGGTGCGGGCTGTCGGACAGGCGAACCAGCGGCGGATGGAGTTGACCGAGCACCTCGATCAGGCGTGCACCGAACTCCGCCGACTCGTCGACGTGACCAGGAGGATGGTCGATCTGCTCGACGAGGCCGAGGCCCCCCTGCGGGCTGCGGTACCGCAGATCGCCCGGCTGGCAGAGGTCCTCGGTGGTGTGCTCGACGAGGCACCCGACGACCTCGGTCGACGGCTCTCACACCTGCTCGGCTCGCTCGAGCGACTCGGGGAGGGGCTCGGTCCACTGCTCGTCATGGCGCAGGGCGCGGCCAGCATGTTCGGGGCCAGCAGGCCGGCCGCGCCGGCAGCCGCCGCGGCTCGGCCGAGCGCCACCGGGGCCGGGGCAGCGACCCGTTCGGCCCCCCCGAACGCCGGGACGTCCCCGTCGAGGACGAGTCCCACGAGGAAGACCGCCGCGAAGAGATCCCCGGCGAGGACGACCCCCGCAAAGAAGACACCGGCCAGGAAGACCCCCGCGACGAAGGCCGCCAGCAGGAGGAGCCGGACCGCGTAGCGGATCCCGGTCGGTCACACGTCAGGACGACCGGCCGCTCCCGACCGGTCAGACGGAATCTCAGCGTCGCAGGAACGGCAGCGGCACCACCCGGCCGGAGAGGCGCGAGCCGCGCACATCGACCGCGACGAGGTCGTCGTCGGCGACCTCTGCCGGGAGGAGCGCCATGGCGATCCCGTGACCGAGCGTCGGCGAGAAGTTGCCCGACGTGACGGTGCCGACCGGGCGATCACCGAGGAGGACCCCCGAGCCGGCGCGCGGCGGACGGCGACCCGCGGTGACGATCCCGCGCAGACGTCGCGCCGGACCGGCATCACGCTCGGCGATCAGCGCCTCCCGCCCCTTGAACGGTCGGTCGAACGACACGACCCACCCGAGCCCCGCCTGCAGCGGGGTGATGCCGGGCCCCAGCTCACTGCCATGGAGTGGGAGGCCCGCCTCGAGGCGCAACAGGTCCCGTGCCCCGAGCCCGGCCGGGAGCACACCGACGGCGACCAACTCCGACCACAGCCGCTCGGCATGTGGTGTCGGAACCGCGATCTCGACACCGTCCTCCCCCGTGTACCCGGTGCCGGCCACGACGCAGGCCGCCCCGCCGATCTCGACGACATCGACGCGGAAGCGCCCGACGGCAGCCGCCGCCGGTGAGATCCGGGCCAGCAACGCCCGCGCCTCGGGTCCCTGCACCGCGAGGACGGCACGCTCGGACGTCACATCGGTGCCACCGAGGGCAGCCCGAACCCGATCGGTGTTCGAGGCGTTGGGCATCACGTCGATCACCCCGTCGGGCCGCCACCAGACGATGATGTCGTCGGCCACCGAGCCGTCGTCGTCGAGGAGGTGGGTGTACTGGGCTCGGCCGGGGCCGATGCGCCCGATGTCATTGGTCAGCGTGCGCGCCACCGCATCGGCCCCGAGGTCGGCGGCGAGTCGCACCGTCCCGAGATGCGACACGTCGAAGACGGCGGCCGCCGAGCGACACGCGCCGTGCTCGGCCAGGGTCGAGGAGAACTCGAGCGGCATGTCCCACCCCCCGAAGGGAGCCATCCGGGCTCCCGCCGCCCGGTGGACCGCATCGAGCGGTGAACGCGCCACGATCGTCAGAGGGCTGCCGTGCGCGACGGGCCCGCGGCACCGTCATCGAGTCGGAGTGGGACGAGCTGCGCGTCGACATCGCTCTTTACGCCGGCGAGGGACAGCACGTTGAGGACACCCTGGCCACGACGCAACACGTCGACGAGCTCGTCACCTTGGGCGAGGACGACGGACTGCCCGGAGATGACGAGGTGCGCGGCGGCGATGTCGGTCGACACGTGCTCGCGCAGGTAGCTGAAGACCTCGCGCACCGACTCGAGCCGGATGCCGGCATCGAGGAGCGTCTTGATCACCCGGAGCTCGAGGAGGTCCTGGTACGAGTAGCGGCGCCGACTCCCGCTGCCGGAGGCGTCCGACAGCGTCGGACGGATCAGGTCGGTGCGCGCCCAGTAGTCGAGTTGTCGGTAGCTGATGCCGACCACCCGGGCGGCCTGCTGCCCACTGAACCCCGAGTCCATGTCCATAGAATCCCGCTCGTTGCGCATGATCATCTCCCAGCGACTGTCCGGCGGAGAGGTCCCTCGACCGGGCGACAACCGCGTAGTTACACGAGTGTCGGCAGTGATGCTACGGAGCCGAGCGCGCGTCGTCAACGGGCCGGCGCGGAACCGGTGACGCTCAGGCCTGGAAATCCTCGGGATTCACGTTCTCGAGGAAGCTCTGGAACTCGTCGAGGATCTCCTCGGTGTCCTCCCCCGGCTCCTCCGGTGGCTTGCCGGCGGCATCGAGGACGTCGTCGGCCGCGAAGATCGTCACGCCCGTGCGCACGGCGAGTGCGCAGGCGTCCGAGGGCCGGCTCGACAGCCGGTGCTCGACCCCGTCCGGCGTCGACAGGCGAAGCTCGGCATAGAAGGTGTGGTCCCGCACCTCGGTGATCACGACCCGTTCCAAGGTCGCCCCGAGGTCGTCGATGAGGGTGACCATCAGGTCATGGGTCATCGGTCGCGGTGGAACGACACCCTCCAGGGCGGCGTGGATCGACGCCGCCTCGGGGTTGCCGATGTAGATCGGCAGGAGCCGGCCGTCGCCGTCACGCTCGCGCAGCAGGACCATCGGCGTGTTGGCCGGCAACTCGACCCGGACACCCACAAGATCGAGAACCCTCATGGTCGGACCTCCCTCCGATCGTGCGTGGCTCCGACGATACAGTCACGCGGCCGGTGCGGGGGACGCATCCATCACCCGACGCTGATGGGTTCGAGCACGAGCTCGGGTTGGTCGCTCTCGAGTCGCTGGAGCCGGAATCGGCTCTCGAAGAGGGCCACCAATCGCCCATCGCCGCGTCTCAGGATCCGGATCCCACCGACCTCCCGGAGGCGTTGGGCCGAGGGCTCATCGGTGAGCCTGATCGCCTCGTACGGCGATGGCAGGATCTCGGTGGGAGCGTTGAACTCGATGTCGAGTCGATCGGCGAAGACGTCGAACTGCAACTGTCCGACGGCAGCCAGGACCGGGTTGGCGTCGCCCTGCTGCGGGTCGCGGAGGACCTGCACGACCCCCTCGGAGTCGAGCTGGTCGAGCCCGCGCCGGAACTGCTTGTAGCGGCCGGTGTCGATCGGCCGTGCCGATGCGAACACCTCGGGGGCGAAGCGCGGGATCGGCGGGAAGGTGACCGGCTCGTCGACGTACAGCGAGTCACCGATCTGGAGGTCCATCGCGTTCACCAGGCCGACGACATCGCCCGGGTAGGCGTCGTCGACCGTCGTGCGCTCCGCCCCGAAGACCTGTGAGGCGTACTTCGTCGCGAAGGGACGACCCGTGCGGTCGCAGGTCAGCACCATCCCCCGCTCGAACACACCCGAGCAGACGCGCACGAAGGCGATCCGGTCGCGATGGGCACGGTCCATGTTGGCCTGGACCTTGAAGACGAAGGCCGAGCAGCCCGAGTCGAGGGCTCGGGGCCGCCCGTCGATGTCGACGCGCGGGCCGGCCGACGGCGCGAGGTCGATGAGGGCGTCGAGCACGTGGCGCACCCCGAAGTTCGTCAGTGCCGATCCGACGAACACCGGGGTCGACTCCCCGGCGAGGAACGACGGGCTGTCGACATCGGCACCGACGGCATCGAGGAGTCCGCACTCGTCGATCGCCGACGTCCACGACGCTCCCTCCTCGACAGCCGCCGCCTCGGGGTCGACCGATTCCTCGGGAGCGATCGCCGACCCCCGGACCGTCCGCGTGAAGCGGGTGAAGCAGCCGTCGCGGCGATCGATCACCCCCCTGAAGTCCCCGGACCTCCCGACCGGCCAGGTCACCGGCGTCGGGCGCAGACCGATCTGCGCCTCGATCTCGTCGAGGAGTTCGAGTGGCTCCCGTCCCGGGCGGTCGTACTTGTTGAGGAATGTGATCACCGGGAGGGACCGGCTCCGGCACACCTCGAAGAGCTTCAACGTCTGGGGTTCGATCCCCTTGGCGACGTCGAGGACCATGACGACGGAGTCGACGGCCGCGAGCACCCGGTAGGTGTCCTCGGAGAAGTCGCGGTGACCGGGGGTGTCGAGCAGGTTCAACTGGTGGTCCCGGTACTCGAACGACAACGCCGTCGACGAGATGGAGATCCCACGCTTGCGCTCCATCTCCATCCAGTCGCTCGTCGCCGCCCGACGACCCGACCGGGCCTTCACCGCTCCCGCCTCGCCGAGGGCACCCGCGTAGAGGAGGAACTTCTCCGTCAACGTGGTCTTGCCGGCATCGGGGTGGCTGATGATGGCGAAGGTCCGACGGCGGCTGGCCTCGGAGACGGGATCTGGCACGCCCCGAGGCTAACGGCGATGGGATACTGGCCCGATGCCGATGCCCCCACCGCCCGAGCGGTCCTTCGCCAGCGACAACGCCGCACCCGCCCACCCCGAGGTGCTCGAGGAGATCCGACGGGCGAACCACGGCCACGCGCTCGCCTACGGTGCCGATCCGTGGACCGCCGGCGTCGAGGGATCGTTCGCCGCTCTCCTCGATCGTCCGGTCTCGGTGTCGCTCGTCGCCAACGGGACCGGCGCCAACGTGCTGGCCCTCGCCACCCTCCTGGAGCCCGGGGCCGCCGTCATCTGCTCCGACTGGTCGCATGTCGCCACCGACGAGGCCGCCGCCCCGGAAAGGATCCTCGGGTCGAAGCTCATCGCCGTCCCCAGCGAGGACGGTCGTCTCCATCCCGACCGGATCCGTGAACAGGCCCGCAACCTCGGCAACATCCATCACGCCCAACCGGGGGTGGTGTCGATCACCCAGGCGACGGAATGGGGAACGCTCTACACGATCGATCAGATCGGCGAGATCTGTGATGTGGCGCACGGACACGGCATGACCGTCCACCTGGACGGGGCCCGGATCGCCAACGCCGTCGCCGCGCTCGGCGGTGACCCGTCCACGCTCCGGCGGATGGTCGTCGAGACCGGGGTCGACGTGGTGTCCTTCGGCGGGACGAAGAACGGCCTCCTCGGAGCGGAGGCGGTCATCCACCTCGACCCGGCACGGGCCCGTCGGGCGGCGTACCTCCGCAAGCAGGTGAACCAACTGGTCTCGAAGATGCGTTTCGTGGCCGCTCAGTTCACCGCCGCCCTGCGCGATGACAACTGGCTCCGCTGGGCGGAGCACGCCAACCGGAGCGCCCGGGTCCTCCACGCGGCCACCGCACCGCTGCTGGGTGCGGCAGCACCTGCTGCGCCGGCGGTGAACAGCATCTTCCCGGTCCTCGACCCGGGGGTCGCCCGGGCGTTGCGGGAGTGGAGCTTCTTCTGGCCCTGGGACTCCGAACGTGACCAGTACCGCTGGATGACCGCCTGGGACACGACCGAGGAGGACATCGACCGCTTCGCCGCCGGATTGGCCCACCTCGTG
Source organism: Actinomycetota bacterium (assembly GCA_041164245.1). Classification (GTDB taxonomy): domain Bacteria; phylum Actinomycetota; class Acidimicrobiia; order Acidimicrobiales; family Ilumatobacteraceae; genus Casp-actino5. The sequence continues at coordinate 55,534 of JBEAPU010000043.1, forward strand.
CGTGCCGACGGCAATTGACCCACCCGACGACTGGAACGTAATCTTCATCACGGCGCCTCCGGGGAGGGGCGTGCGAGCACGACACCGATCCGGGGGGACACATGAGTCTGGTGGACGTCATCATCCGACAGTTGACCGATGACGAGTGGATGCGCGGCGCCGCCTGCAAGGGCATGACGCACCTCTTCTTCCCCACTCCGGCCGAACGTCCGCAGACCAGGGAGCGCCGTGAGGATGCCGCCCGCGAGGTGTGCGCAGGGTGCGCAGTGCGGCTCGAGTGCCGCGACTTCGCCCGGGACCAGCACGAGTACGGGTTCTGGGGCGGCGAGAGCGAGGACGAGCGCCATGCTGCCGGCTACCGCCTGATCGCCCCGATCGGCGTCCGGGCCCGTCAGTCGGGCTGAGGCACCTCACACCATGACCGGCGGCCGGCCCCGGCCCGATGCGACCGCCGGTGTGGTCGTGCTCGGCAGCGCGAACCTCGACCTGGTGGCCACCGCCGAGCGCCACCCGATGCCCGGTGAGACCGTCCTCGGGCTCTCCTTCGCCGAGCATCCGGGTGGGAAGGGCCTCAACCAGGCCGTCGCTGCGGCGCGGAGCGGGGCGACGACGAAGCTGGTCGCCGCCGTCGGCACCGATCCCGCCGGTGGGACCCTCCTCGATGTCGCCGCCGCCGCCGGCGTGCTGATCGACGACTGCGTCCGCCGTGCGGACCACCCGACCGGACGCGCCCTCATCGCCGTCGATCGGCACGGGGAGAACTCGATCGTCGTCGTCCCCGGTGCCAACGCGACCATGCCCGCCATGACGGGCGAGCTGGGAGGGACGGTGCTCCTCGCCCAACTCGAGGTTCCGATCGAGTCGGTCGCAGCGACCTTCGCGGCGGCGCGACGGCGCGGACTCACCACGGTCCTGAACCCGGCGCCCGCCGCCGCCATCCCCGAGGACCTCCTCGGAGACTGCGACATCGTCGTCCCGAACCAGCACGAGGTCGATCGCCTCGGCGGTGTCCAACACCTCCTGGACCTGGGCGTCTCGGCGGTCATCGTCACCCTCGGCGCCGACGGCGTCCTAGTCGCCGACCGGTCCGGTCGGCGGATCCATCCGGCGTGGGAGGTCGACCCCGTCGACACCACCGGAGCGGGCGACACGTTCTGCGGTGCGCTGGCCGCACGCATCGCCATGGGTGATCCGCTCTCCGCCGCGGTCGACTGGGCCGCTGCTGCCGCAGCCCTCTCGACGACGATCGACGGTGCGGTCCCGTCGATCCCCACCGCCGAGGCGGTCGATCACCTCATCGCGACGGGGCGCCGTCGCGCCTGAACTCGAGGGCGCACCACCCCTCGATCTCGTCCGTACCGACGTGGGCCAGTCCGGTCGGTGCCCCGGGTGCACCCCGGTAGGCCTCGAGAACGTGAGCGTGCCGGGAGGCGAGGAGTCCCGAGAGGACCAGTCGCCCGCCTCGCCCCACGACCTCGATCAGGCCGGGGGCGAGTTCGAGCAGGGCCGGGGCGAGGATGTTGGCGACGACGACGTCGAAGGGGCCCTCGGGGACGGTGGATCCGAGATGGACGTCGACGCGGTCAGCGACGCCGTTGGCGGACGCGTTCGCCAACGTCGCCGTCACGGCATCGGGTGCGATGTCGACCGAGGTCACCCGGCCGGCGCCACGACGGCAGGCGACGACCGAGAGGACACCGGACCCGCATCCCATGTCGAGGACACGGTCGCCATGGTTCACGAGTCGACCCAAGGCGGCGGCACACAGCCGGGTCGTCGGATGATCACCGAGGCCGAACGACGCCCCGGGGTCGATGACCACCTGTTCGCGGCCGTGATCGTCCCCGACCGGGGGAATCCAGGCCGGCCGGATGACCAGCCAGTCACCGACCCTCACCGACTGGGAGTGGGCCTTCCACGTCTCGGCGGGTTCAGCATCGACCGCCTCGACCCGGACCTCCCAGACCGTCGACAGTCTCCCCACGAGGACGTCGAGGTCGGGGCCGGCCTCGCCGAGGACGGCAGCGATTTCGACCACGGCGGGACGATCACCCGCGCGTTCCTCCACGGCCGCTGCTCCCAACGCCCGCAACGCGTCCGCCGCCAGCTCGGCGCCCGCGGCATCCGTCCGGATGACGACGGTGTGGACCACCCGCCGCTCGTCGCTCACCCGTCGATGCGACGCAGGTCCCGGGCGAACCGCTGTCCGCGCTCGACGTACGAGTCGGCGGCGAGGGCGATCATGGTGCTGTCGGCCCGCCCCGGCTTGATCGTCGCCGGTGACCCCACGGCCAGGGCCCCGGACGGGATCTCGACGTCGTAGAGGACGACGGAGTTCGCTGCCACGATCGCCCCGCTGCGCACGACGGAGCGATGCAGCACCATCGCCGCGTTGCCGACGAGCGAGCGATCCTCGATCGTGCATCCCTCCAGGTGGACCAGGTGTCCGATGACGCAGTCGTCCCCGACCACCGTGTGGTCCATCGGTGTGGTGTGCAGGACGCAGTTGTCCTGGATGCTGGTTCGCGCCCCGACCCTGATGGCGCCGTCGTCCCCTCGAAGGACGGCACCGGGCCAGATCGTCGACCCCGGGCCGATCTCCACCTCACCGATGACGACGGCGTCGGGGTGGACGTAGGCGGTGGGATCGATCCTCGGGACGCGGTCGCCGAGCGCATAGATGGCCATCGCCGCACGGTACCCCACCGACGTTCCCGCGACGATGACGCGGGTCGGAGGGTTCCCGTCCGGTGACATTCATCGTGACGAACCGATACCGTTCCGGCCCATGTCCCGACGGATCGAGATCGAGTTGACCAGCTCCCAGGGTGACGGATCCTGGACGTGGCGTGCGGCCGGTGCCAAGAATCCCCGCGGCGTCGTCGACGGGTCACTGCTCCCGTCGGAGGCCTCGGTCGGGACGGTCCTGCGCGTCGAGGTCGAGCAGGGGCTCGACGGCATCGACGTGATCGGGGTCGTCGGTGGCCGCCAGCGCGCCGAGACGACCGATCGGATCGAGATCCTCGGTGGCGGTGACTTCCAGCCGGTCATCGAGACCCGATCGGCGCGGGGACCGCGAGATCCGCGCCGTGGCGATCGCCGTGGACCGCGCCGCGAGGGACGTCCTGGCGGGAGCGGTGACGATCGCCGAGCCGACCGTCGCGATGGCGATGGGGAGCGGCGCAGGGATCGTGGGGATGCCTCCAGACCCGACCGGCGCGACCGTCGGGACGATGACTCCCGACGCGGGCGAGGTCCACGATTCACGCCACCGCCGGAGATGCCACAGCGGCCCAAGCCCAAGCGCCTTCGACCCGGCAAGACCCATCGGACAGCCGTGCTGGCCGGTCTCAGCGAGCAGCAACGCCCGATCGCCGAGTTGGCCCTCCAGGGAATGGCAGCGGTGCGCAGCCGTCTGCGGACCGAGAACGAGCGGCTGACAGCCGAGGGACGCGAGCCGATGCCCGAGGCGACCGTGCTCGCCCTCGCCGAGCAATTGCTGCCCCGGCTGCGCGTCGCCGAGTGGACCGACCGCGCCGAGGCGGCACTCGCCCAGCTCGACGACCTCGACCTCCGTGACCTGCGGTCCGTCGTCGCAGCGTCCGACGACCCGATAGTCGCCCGTGACGACGCGAGCCGCGACCTCGCAGCGCGCCTGCGCGATGCCCTGCGCTCCAAGCAGGAGCAGGAACTGCAACTGTGGTTCGGGGACGTCGACTCCGCCCTCGCCATCGGTCGAGTGATCAGGGCACTCCGTCTCTCCTCACAACCGCCCAAGGCCGGTGTGGTCTTCCCCGCCGACATCGCCAAGCGCCTCGTCGACTCCACCAATGCCACCCTCACCCCGGTCGAGACCGCCGAGCGTTGGATCGCCGTCCTCGAGGCCGCCGCGTTCTCCCCGATCCGCAGTCTCATCGTCCCGATGGGCCTGCCCGCGGTCATCACCGATGAACTGCGGGCCACCGTCACGCGGCTCGCTCCGGCACTGCCGCAGATCGCCGCGCTCCTCGGCATCGAGGTGCCGCCCGGGGCAGCGATGCCGCGCCCCTTGCGTCCGTCCCCCAAGGGGAAGCCCGAGGCCCGAGCGGAGCGTCGGGGTCCACGGCGACGGGAGGACCCCAGCACCTCCCCCGCCCCCGAGGCGGCTCGGCCCGAGGCATCGACCACCGTGGACGAGGTCACCGAGACGGCCCCCGAGCCGGCGGCTGAGCCGGTGACCGAGGCCGCCGCCGATCAGGCGGCCGCGGACGACGTCGCCCACGAGAGCGCAGCCGACGGCATCGAGCAGGGCACCGTCGCCAGCGACGACTGACTCGCAACCGAAGTCGACCGAACCGTACGCTGGCGCCATGTCCGACATCGTGCGCTACGAGACCGATGGCCGTCTCGCCATCATCACGCTCAACCGTCCGGAGGCCCGCAACGCCGTCAACGGCGACGTCGCCCGGGGCGTGGAGGCAGCCATCGATGCCATGGAGGCCGATGACTCGGTCTGGGTCGGCATCCTGACGGCCGAGACCGCGGGTCAGGAGCGACCCGTGTTCTGCGCGGGAGCGGATCTCAAGGCGATCAACTCCGGGCAGGCCGGTCAGCTCGGCACCTCCCGCGGGGGGTTCGCCGGGTTCGTGTATCGCGAGCGCCGCAAGCCGGTGATCGTGGCCGTCGACGGGCTGGCCACGGCCGGCGGATGCGAGATCGTCCTCGCCGCCGACCTGGTCGTGGCGACCGAGCGCTCCGCCTTCGGCCTGGCCGAGGTCAAGCGCAACCTGATCGCCGGCGCCGGTGGCCTGTTCAGGCTCCCGCGCGCCATCGGTCAGGCGGCTGCCATGGAGGCGATCCTCACCGGTGAGCCGATCCCGGCCCAGCGTGCCTACGAACTCGGACTCGTGTCACGGCTCGTCCCGGCCGGGGAGGCGATGGCCGAGGCTCGGCGTCTCGCCGAGCAGATCACCGCGGCCGCTCCCCTCGCCGTCTGGGCCAGCCGGAAGGTGGTCCTGGCCGCTGCCTGGGCCGACGACGAGACCCTGCGCCAGATGACCGATCAGGAGTTCGCCACGGTCCTCGGATCAGCCGACACCGCCGAGGGATTGACGGCGTTCATCGAGAAGCGGGCTCCGAACTGGACGGGTCGGTGAGGGCCACCGACACCGTGATCGACCGGGCCGTGATTCCCGCCCGCTCGTAGAGGTTCTTGGTCTCGCGATCCCCGGGGAGCGCCGTTCCCTCGAGGTGGTGCGACCCGGACGCGGCCGCGGCCGAGCGAGCCGCCTCCAGCAGGGCATCGCCGAAGCCGACCTCACGGGCATCGGGATGGACGAAGACGGACTCCACGACGGCCACTCGCCCGAGATCGAGGACGAGGTAGCCGACGACACAGCCATCGAGGTCCGCGACGAGCACTCGACGCCGCTCGGTCCGGTTCCAGTCCGGGTGGTGCGGCGGATGCTCCTCGAGCCACCGGGCACCTCCCCGTTGCCCGACGAGGGCACCACGGGCGAGTGCCTCGAGCACGCCCAGTTCGTCGTGGTCGTCCGGTCCGGACGCGCGGACCGTCGGGTCGATCACGAGGGGAAGATCGGACAGTCGTCGTCGCCCACGGGGCAACCGGGCATCCCAGCTCGTACGAGCAGGAAGCAGCTGGGGCAGAGCCGCTCGTCAGCCCGCTTCGGCTGGACACCGTCCACCGCCTCGACCCTCTCCTCCGGAGCCTGCGGCACCTCGTCCTCGTCGTCGTCGGCCTCGTCGACGCTGACCATCCGATCCTTCAGGATCGTGTCGAGGTCGGCCTCCACGTCGTCGGGCGACAGCATCTCGTCGTCGTCGTCGTCCTCGTCGTCCTTGGAGCGACGACGGGCGGCCGGGCTCGCCTCGGCCGCATCGGCATCATCGTCGTCGTCATCGTCCGAGGAGTCGTCGTCTCCCTCGAGTTCGCCCTCGAACTCGCCCTCCTCGTCGTCGAGGACGTCCTCGCCGTCGAGTTCCGGCTCGTCGAGTTCCTCGTCGGACTCCTCGATCTCGAGCTCCTCGAGGTCCTCACGGTCGATGTCGTCAGCCATGTCTCCTCATCTTGGATAGGACGGTTGGGGGATGGTACGCCCAGAACGCAACGGACGACAGATCTGTCCGTGGTTCCGGGCTGACAAATGTGTCACACGGGTGACGGGGGCCTGACCCTACCGGTCAGAGAGGCGACGCGCCTCAGCCCGGCGCTCCGAGTCGAGCCGCTCGAGCTCCGGCGCCTCGACGGTCAGATGACGCATGGCATCGGCGACGGCCCGATGCCCGGCGCGCTCGGCGATCTGGCGATGCATCTCGAGCACCACACGCCGATAGGACGGGTGCCCCTGAGGCGATGACCGGAGCTCGATCATGTGGATCGCCTCACGGGCGTTGAACTGCATGCTGTACCGAAGTCGGTACGCCATGGCCACGGCGTACGCGGCCTGCTCCGGGTGATCGTGCCTTATCGCGTCGAAGAGCTCCGCCGACCGGTCCATCGTCTCGTCGAACAGCGACCCGGCACCCGCCTCGTCGACCAACTCGGGTCGAACGAAGCCGTGGTTCGGCGTCAGCGACTGCCAGTCGATCGTGAGCAGTCGGTGCCGCTGGAGATCGCGGAACGCGCCGTAGTCACTCAGGATGTCGAAGCGGTAGCCGATCCGCTCGAAGCCGCGACCCGGCTTGTGCCGCCGGTTCCGACGATCGCCGACGGCGGCCGCCAGCAGCGCGGATCGCTGTTCCGCCGTCATCGTCGCCACGGCCGATGCCAACTGCCGTTCCGACATCGCCGAGTGTGGATAGCAGATCGCCGCCAGCAGCTTGTCCTCGCCGTCCGGATCCCAGTCGACGAGGTCGACCTCGGGAGCATCATCGACAGCCGAGCGGCCGAGCAGGCTGTCGACCAGTTCCTCCGTGTCGGAGCGGATGGCGGCCAGGTAGTCCGACCACTGGACTCCCCGATCCGCCACGTCGACTCGGCGCAGGAAGCTCGGGATCACCTTGCGCAACTCGACGAGCATCTCGTCGGCGTAGCTGCGGGCCTCGGGCAACGGGTGGGCCCTCATCCGCAGGAGCAGCGCCTCGAAGCCCTGACCACTGCCGTAGATCCCGACATTGGACGTGGCGCCGGCCGGGAGCATCCCACGCACCGCGTCGAGGGCCTTGGCCCGCGTCGCCTGGCGATGGACGAAGTCACTGTCGCCCTCCCGTCTCGGCACGACCCGGCGGACGTGGTCGGTCACCATCTCGGCAGCCGCCGAGTAGGCGTCGAACATCCGGTCCATGTCGCCGACGAACCGGGTGCCGTAGCGGCCGGCGAGCAGGGCCGGGTCCCGGTGGTAGCGGTATCGCCCGCCGAAGCGAGAGTCGTAGGAGATGTACCGGGTGCTCTGCTCGAGGTAGCTCATCAGCCGGCCACGCTCCAGGATCTTCGTCAGGACGTTCGACGCCTGCTCGCAGGCCAGGTGGACACCGCCGAGTTGGGCGACGGAGTCGTCGCCGTACTCGACGAACACCCGCTCGTACAGTTCCTCGGCGCGATGCAGACCGGTGGTGGCGTCCACCCCACGGTCACCGTCGATCTCGAGGTCACCGACGAACTCGTCGAGGAACAGTCGACGCAGGCTCTTCGGACTCCGGCTGTACCGGGCGAAGAGGGCACCCTTGACCACCTCGGGCAGGTTCACGAGAGCGAAGACCGGACGGTCGAGGTTCGTGAAGTATCGCCGCAGGACGTCGGCCTCAGCCGTCGTGAAGTCCTCGGCAACGTAGGTCACGACCCCGCATCGTAGAAGCCCGGCCGGACGGGGCGGGGGATGCAACCCGCGGCGAGGCGATCAGAAGACGATGGTCACGGCGTCGGCCACGACCCCGATCCGGACGGCCCGGACCCGACCGGATCTGACACCGTCGATCCGGACCAGCGCTGGTCGGTCGAGGGTGATCTCGACGGCGGTCAGCCGTTCGATCCCGATGTCGGGGTGTGGGAGGTGGCTCCCCGATCGTGCCCGGCGGAGCGCCGCAATCCGCTGTCGGAGCGGCATCCTCCCGGCGATGGTGACGACGTCGACCAGCCCATCCCCCGGATGGGCGCGTGGGGCGAGTTCGAACGGACCGACCTGACCGGCGTTGCAGGCCACCACCACGCGTCCTCGCCACATCGCGTCCAGTCCCCCGACGACGACGTGCGCAGCCGCCCGACCGAGCACCTCGCCGGTGCCGGGGTCGGTCACCTCGAGGAGGTCGATCTCGGCGGCGACCGGGTCGGGTCGGAGCGAGGGCGAACCGAGCATCCGATGCAGATCACCTCCCCGGAGCCGGACCGGGCCGGCGGGACGGGTCCCCGGGGACGCCCATCCGGCGAGCGTCACGACGTCTCGGTCACGTCGGGCGACCGCCGCAGCCTCGATCGAGGTGCTGGGACGCTCCCATGGCTCACCCGGCCGGATCGTCATCCCCACCACCCGGCGCACCCGCCACCGCGTCGACGATGACCCCCCGCATCGCCGCCGACACCGCCCGGGAGGCGGCTCGCCGCGTGTCGGGGTCCTCGGCGACGTCGGCCACCTGCTGGCACAGGTCGATCACCTGGCGCATCGTGCGCACGAAGTCGCCTCCGGTCATCTCCTCCGAGCCGACGACCTCGGCGAGGTCACCGCCGGCGACCCACGCGTGCGCCGCCGCCGCGAATCCGGCATCGGGCGGACGATGCTCGGTCAGCCCGGCACCCTGTTCGACCGCCGCGATCTCCCGGCTGAGCGACTCGAGTGACTGGCAGCGACGGCGGACCTCCGGCGTCGGGTACCACGGTGGCGGCGCCTCGTCCGGTCCCCGGTACTCGAACACGACGGAGGAGACGACAGCCGCCAACTCCTCCGGGCCGAGCCCGTCGAACACCCCGCGACGGAGGGCCTCCACCACCAGGAGGTCGCACTCGTGGAAGACCCGCATCAGCATCCGGCCGGCCGGGAGCAGCTCCCACCGCCCCTGGTCGAGCAAGCCGAAGCGGTCGAGCACGCCGACGACCGCGTCGAAGTCACGGGCCAGCGAACCCCGACGGTCCTCGATCTGGCGGGCCAGCTCCCTCGCCTCGGCCTCGGCCCGATCGGCCTCCTGCGCGGCGCGCAGGCGCTGACGGAGGTCCGGGTCGGCCTCGACGGGGTGGACCTGGTGGTGCGTGGCCGCCGATGGCTCACGACGACGGGAGCCCTCGGGTCGGAGGCGGGCGCGCTTCACCCGGCGGCCGACCTCGGCCCGGTACTCCCGACGGTGCGGTGTGTAGGCGCCGGGGAGCTCGACCCGTCCGACGGTGTCCGGCGCCCGGTCGAAGTCGGCCGCCGTGAGGTCGACCAGACGACCCGCCGCCGTGATGGCACTGACCTTCGTCCCCCCGCTCCGGCTCGCCGTGGCCACAACGGCCACCGGTCCCCGATAGGTCCCAGCAGCGGCGTAGACCACGTCGCCGGGTCGCAGGGACGCCAGCACCCCGTCGATCGGGTGGGCGACCGGTGCGGGCTCGTCCCGGGAGCGGAAGTCGTCGATGTCCCCGTACGGGCTGGCCGAGCGCCGGCGTGCGTCACCCGCTCGCTCGCGCCGGCGCTGGAGGCGCGTCTGGAGTCGCACGACCTCGGCGTCGCGCTGGAACTGGGCGAAGGACATCGACAGCAGCTCACGCGCCCGCTCACGCTCGTTGCTCGCCACGAGGTTGGCTGCCATGTTGTACGTGGGCCGGAACGCCGACCGGAGGACGAACGTCCGATTCGACGCCAGCGCCGCCACCGACTCGAAGCGCACGAAGGGGTTCCAGAGCACGACCGCATGCCCGATCGTGTCGATGCCGCGTCGGCCCGCCCGGCCCGTCAACTGCGTGAACTCGGCGGCGGAGAGCGAGACGTGGTGGTCGCCGTTGTACTTCGTCGTCCTCTCGATGACCACGGTCCGTGCCGGCATGTTGACCCCGACGGCGAGCGTCTCGGTGGCGAAAACCACCTTCAGCAGTCCCTCGATGAAGCAACGCTCGACGATCTCCTTGAAGGCCGGGACGAGTCCGGCGTGATGGGCGGCGACCCCGGCCATCAGCTGCGCCTCGAACCGCTCCACCCCGAGCGCCTCGAGGTCGTCGGTCTCGAGGCCGGCCAGCCGCTCGTCGACGATCCGCCGGACGCGGTCCCGTTCGTCGGGTCCGGAGAGGTCGATCCCGGCATCGAGGCAGGTCGAGGCCGCCTCGTCGCACTGGGCCCGGCTGAAGATGAACACGATCGCCGGCAGCATCGAACGCTCGGACAGGAGGTCGATCGTCTCGAGTCGACCCGGGGTCGCCAACCGACGACTCCCGCCGAGGTGGTGCCCACGCCGGCCCCGTCCCCTCCCCCGCCACGAGTGGTGCTGGCCCGACTCGTCGAGCCTGATCGCGTCCTGGTTCGGTGCTCCGTCGACGAAGGTCGGCATGAACTGCAGCCGCTCGTTGGTCCGGTCGGCGACGAGGTAGTGGTCCTCGAGGCGCACCGGTCGCACGGTCTCGACGACGGCGGTGGTCGGACCGCGGACGGTCGTCATCCACTCGGCGAGCTCCGCGGAGTTGCTGACCGTCGCCGACAGGCAGACCAGGCGGATCCGGCCGGGCAGGTGGATGATGACCTCCTCCCAGACCGGACCGCGGTAGGCGTCCTGGAGGAAGTGCACCTCGTCGAGGACGACGACCTCGAGATCGTCGAGGGCGGACGATCCCGCATAGATCATGTTGCGCAGGACCTCGGTCGTCATGACGACCACCGTCGCGTCCGGGTTCACCGTGACGTCACCGGTCAACAGGCCGACGCGGTCCGGACCGAGCCGTGCCGAGAGGTCCCGGAACTTCTGGTTCGACAGCGCCTTCAGCGGCGCCGTGTAGAAGGCCCTTCCGCCCCGCTCCACGACCCCGTCGACGGCGTAGTCGGCGACGAGCGTCTTCCCGCTGCCCGTCGGTGCCGAGACCACGACGTGGTCGCGCCGGTCCACGGCGTCGAAGGCCTCGATCTGGAAGCGATCGGGGACGATGCCGGACCGCTCCAGGAAGGCGGTGCGGAAGTCGTCCACCTCAGGTGACCTCGGCGCGTCGACGACGCCTCGTCAGCACATGACCGACTGCGATGGCCGTGAAGTACAGGAGGACCATCGGCCCCGACAGGGCGAACAGCGACACCGGGTCACCCGAGGGGGTGATGACGGCGGCGAGCAGCACGGTGCCGACGACCGCGTAGCGCCACACCGACAGCAGGGTGCGGGGCGTGAGGACACCGAGGAGCTGCAGGAAGACGAGGAGCACGGGCACCGTGAACCCGACCCCGAAGGCGATGACCATCAGGGTCACGAGCCTGATGTAGGCGCTGACGCGGAACGCCTGGTCGACCGATTCGCCGGACCACTCGATCAGGAACTCGAGCGCCTTGGCCAGGGTGCTGAAGGCGATGGCGCCCCCGGCGGTGAACAGCGTGCCCGATGACACCACGAAGCCGAGTGCGTAGCGACGCTCGGACTTGTGGAGCGCCGGCACCACGAATCGCCACAGCTGCCACAACAGGACCGGAAGGGCGAGGACGACCCCGCCGTAGGTGGCGATCCGCATGCGGGTGGTGAAGCCCTCGACCGGGTCGAGGGTGAAGAGACTGACCGTGTCGGACGCCGCATCGTAGGAGGTCCCGCAGAAATCGCCCCCGCGGCGTCGACACAGGTCGAGGTACGGTTCGACCAGCCAGGCGAGCACCCGGTCGTAGGCGACGAGCACGACGATCCCGCCCACCGCCACGGCGAGGGCAGAGGTGATGATCCGGGTCCGCAACTCGGCCAGGTGTCCGGTCAGCGACATGGTGGCCGCCGGATCGACGCGCTGGCGGCGACGCCCGGGCAGCCTCACCGTTCCTGCCCCGGTCCGGCTGAGGCCCCGCCCCGGCGGGGTCCGGCGTCCTCGGCGGACTCGGCGTCGCCGACCACGGGTGTGTCGGGGTCACCGGCCCGCACGATTCCATCGACGGTCTCGGCGGTCTCGCGCATCATCCGACGGACGTCGGCGGCCGGCTCCTCGACGACGTCACGGAACTCCCTGGAGAACCCGGCTCCCATCCGCCGCAACTCGGCGTACGCCCTGCCGATCCGACGCATCGCCTCGGGCAGCTTCTCGGGACCGAGCACCACGAGCGCGAGCACCAGGATGATGAGGAGCTCTCCGCCTTGGAGGTTGAACACTGCGCCAAGGGTACAGCCCGTGCGAGCATGGCCCGGCGTGCAACAGCGACTGCCATCCCTCCTCGACCCGCCGGTGCTCTTCGGCCATCGCGGCGCACGAGCCCACGCGCCGGAGAACACGATGGAGTCGTTCAGGTTGGCCGTGCGCCTCGGCGCGACCGGGCTCGAGAGCGATGTCTGGCTGACGTCCGACGGCGTCCCGGTCCTCGACCACGACGGCACGATCCGGAGAGGTCGATGGCGGTCCCAGCCGATCTCCGAGGTGCGACGGGCCGACCTTCCGGCACATGTCCCGACGCTGGGCGAACTCGTCGACGAGCTCATCGGGACCAGTCGGCTGCACCTCTCCCTCGACCTCAAGGATCCCGCGGCCACCGACGCCGTGGCCGGTGTGCTGCGCGATGCCGGCGGTGACTGCCTCCGGCGGACCTGGCTGTGCCATCACCGGGTCGAGGTGCTGGAGGACCTCCGGGGACGCCATGACGACCTGCGCCTGGTGGACTCGACCCGTCTGGAGCGGATGACCGAGGGTCCGGAGCGTCGGGCGGCACGCCTCGCGTCAGCGGGGATCGACGCGGTCAACCTCCGCGGACCGGACTGGACGGGCGGGCTCGTGACCCTCTTCCATCGGTTCGAGCGGGTGGCGTTCTCGTGGGACCTCCAGTTCGAGCACGTGCTGCGGCCGGCCCTTCGCATGGGTCTCGACGGGGTCTTCAGCGATCACGTCGATCTCATGGTCGACGTCGCCACGGAGGAGATCGGTCGGGTCGACGGGACGGCCGCGGGCTAGAGCCAACGCCAATCGGCACGAGGCCAGAACACGACGAAGGCCCGTCCGACGATGTCATCCGTCGGGATCGGCCCGAGTGCCCGGCTGTCCTGGGAACCGGCGCGGTTGTCCCCCATCACGAACACGGTCCCAGCCGGCACGTCGAGCGGACCGAAGTCCCCACCGCAGTTGCCCGGGGTCACCACCGTGGGGTCCAGGTACGGCTCGACCAGCAGTCGGCCGTCGATCCGGACCTCGCAGCTCCTGACCTCGATCTCCTCACCCGGCAGGGCGATCACCCGCTTGATCAGGTCGCGCTCGGCCGTCCCCCTGATCTCGTGCAGTACGACGACCTCGCCGCGCCCCGGCTCACCGAAGCGGTACGAGAGCTTGTTGACGAACACGCGGTCCCCGGTCGTCAGCGTCGAGTACATCGAGGACCCCTCGACGACGAAGTGGGCGAGCACGAAACCGCGCACGAGCAGGGCGACACCGAGCGCGATGGCCACGACGAGCGCCCAGTCGAAGAGCGCCTTCGCGCCACGACCGAGGGCTCCCCGCTGACCGGCGATGCGGTGGTCGGTCCGCTCGTGACCGTCGGCATCGTCGCCGGGGGTGATCTCCACCCCGGGGTCGCCGTCGTCCACCTGCTCCGTCTCCACGCCCGGGGTACGGTACCCGCTGCCCGGCTCGTCGGACGTCACAGTTGCGCGATCAGCCGGTCGACCCGCTCGTCCTCGGATCGGAACGGGTCCTTGCACACGACCGTGCGCTGCGCCTGGTCGTTGAGTTTGAGATGGACCCAGTCGACGGTGTAGTCCCGCCGGCGCTCCTTCGCCCGCCGGATGAACTCGCCGCGGAGCCGGGCCCGTGTCGTCGGCGGCGGTTCGTCCACGGCGCGTTCGATCTCGTCGTCGGTGCACACGCGCTCGACGAGGCCCCGGGCCTCGAGCCGATGGAAGGGGCTCCGACTCCGCGTGACGTCGTGGTACTGGAGGTCGAGGAGTTGCACGCGGGGGTCGGCCAACTCGAGACCGTGGCGGGCCCTGAACTCCTCGATGAGACGATGCTTGATGACCCAGTCCACCTCGCGGTCGAGGCTGAGCGGGTCACGCTCCAGGCCGGTCAGGCAGTGCTCCCACATCCCGAGGGCGCGTCGTTCGTCGTCGTCGAAGCCCCGACGGTCGGCGTAGTCGAGCGCCCGGTCGAGGTACTCGCGTTGGATGTCGAGGGCTGACATCTCCCTCCCGGAGGCCAGACGCACCGTCCGGCGACAGGTGGTGTCGTGGCCGATCTCACGGATCGCGCGGATCGGGTTCTCGAGCGTCAGGTCGCGCAGCTCCACGGCGGGGTCCTCGACCATGCGGAGCAGGCAGGCGGCAGCCCCGACCTTGAGGAACGTCGTGTACTCGCTCATGTTCGAGTCGCCGACGATCACATGCAGGCGACGGAAGCGCTCGGCGTCGGCATGGGGCTCGTCGCGGGTGTTGATGATCGGGCGGCTGCGGGTCGTCGCGGACGAGACCCCCTCCCAGATGTGATCGGCGCGCTGCGAGATCGCGTACGTCGCCCCGCGGGCCGTCTGGAGGACCTTCCCCGCCCCGGCGTAGATCTGCCGACTCACGAAGAACGGGATCAGGACCGACTGGTAGAACCCGAGGTCCTCCGAGCGACGGATGAGGTAGTTCTCGTGGCAGCCGTAGGAGTTGCCCGCCGAGTCGGTGTTGTTCTTGAAGAGGTAGATCGTGCCTCGGATGGCCTCCTCGACCAGGCGTTCCTCGGCCGATGCGACGAGGGACTCCACGATCCGCTCCCCGGCCCGGTCGTGCACGACGAGTTGCCGGACCGAGTCGCACTCCGGGGTCGCGTACTCGGGATGCGACCCGACGTCGAGGTACAGCCGGGCGCCGTTGTGGAGGAAGACGTTGGACGAGCGTCCCCACGACACGACCCGCCGGAAGAGGTACCTCGCCACCTCGTCGGGGCTCAGCCTGCGCTGTCCGCGCAGGGTGCAGGTGACACCGAATTCGGTCTCCAGACCGTAGATGCGGCGCTCCATGTCCGTACCGTAACGGCCGAAGCGACTGACCGTCAGGGTGGGACGAACCCGATCCGACCTCCGACCGCTCGGTCGAGCACCATCGCGAGGTCGCGACGGTGGACGATCCCGATCACCGGGTAGCCGCCCGTCACCGGATGGTCCGGACCCATCACGATCGGCCTTCCGTCCGGTGGGACCTGGATGGCACCTGCGACCAGGCCCTCACTCGGCAACTCGCCGGTCTCGACCCGGGTCAGCACCGGGCCGTCGAGACGCACACCGATGCGGCTCGATGCGGCGACGGTCCATGGTCCGCTCCAGAGTCGTTCGATCGCGCCGTCGTCGAACCAATCGAGGCGTGGGCCGGGTGACACCACCGCCCGGTCACCCGGGTGTGGGGCGACGACGAGATCCGGGATGCCGATGGCCGGGCCCCGCACGGCTCCGAGTTCGATGACCACCCCATCGGCGATCGGGAACGGGACGATCCCGCCGAGGGTGTCGGCACTCGCCGAGCCGAGCCGCAGCGGGACCTTGAGCCCGCCGGACACCGCAACCACCGTCCAGTTCGAGCCGCGGCGCGGCTCGACCGCGACGGTCTCACCCGGTCGCAGGGTGACCGGGCCGGACCATGAGCTCGCCAGCACCGTCACCGGCCGCTGCGCCTCGAGGACGAGGCCACCGGCCGTCTCGATCACCGGCTCCGCATCGTCGAGGCCGAGCGCCCTGAGCACCCGTGATGCCCCGTCG
>JBEAPU010000044.1:0-7186 GCA_041164245.1 Actinomycetota bacterium
CGTTCGTTGAGACGCCAATGCCGCTCGACCGGAAGCCAGGGTTGGCCCATCGCCTCGAGCGCCAGGTTCTGCGTGACGACGGCCCGGGTGAGCAGCGACGTGTGCGAGGTGTCGAAGCGCAGGCCGGCCGCCGCCATGGTCTCCCCGGCCCGCACCGCCTCGGCCCGACCCTGATCCGTCAGCTCGACGTCGTGCCAGCCGGTGAACAGGTTCAGGCGGTTCCATTCGCTCTGGCCGTGACGCAGGATGACGAGGGTGCCGATCACGCCCCCGATCGTAGATCGGGGGCGGTGATCTACCGTTGCCGCATGTCAATCGTGCGCCGCCTCCTGCCGGTGATCGTGCTGGGGGTGGCGCTCGGTGCCCTCACCGCACTCGGTGTGATCGGTTCACCGACGCGTGCCGAGCGCTTCGACGCCAAGACGATCGTGCTCGCACCGACGAGTGACGGCGCCCTACGCGTCACCGAGTTCGTCGACATCGACTTCGGCACCGAACGTCGCCGAGGGTACGAACGGGTCCTGCGCACCGATCTCGGCGAACCGACTGACGTCGCTGCTGCCTCGCCGACCGTGTCGGACCGCGTCACGACGTTCGCCGAACCGGGCGAGGTCGTCATCCGGGTCGGCGACCCCGACGTGACGGTCACCGGCCGTCATCGCATCGTGCTCGCCTACACGCTTCCCGCGGCCCGCCTCGACGGACCCTTCGACCTGTCGGTCATCGATCCGGGTGAGGAGTTCGAGACCGGACGGTTCACCGTCGTCCTCGACGGCTTCCGCCTCGACGACGCCCTCTGCTCGGTCGGCGACTGGGGGACCGTCGGCGGCTGCGAACTCGCCCCCGACGTCGCCGGCCGCCAGAGCGTCACCGTCGAACCGCTCGCCGCCGGCGATGGCCTCAACCTGTCCGGGCGAGCCGTGACGACCGCGCCGCCGACTGGTGTCGACCCGGGCGAACCCTTCCCCGATGTCGCCCGACCGGCGACCTGGTGGCGTGCCGCGCTCGTCGTCCTCGTCGTGCTCGGCGCCGGATGGTGGGTGGTCACGCGCGCCATCCGGCGGGGCATGAACGCCATCGGTGGCACCGGAGTCTCCGACGCGGGCGGTGCTGCCCTCCCGGTCGGCGGTGGGGACGGGACACTCGTCACCGACGACGAGCTCGCGGCGATGGTCACGACCGAGTTCGCGCCACCGCAGGGGGTCGCCCCGTGGGAGGGTCGGGCCCTGCTCGACGAGGCGGTCCCCGACTCGATCAGTGGCGTGTGGGTCTCGTCGTTGCTCGGTAGCGGTGTGCTGACCGCGACCGAGGTCGACGGCGATGTCGTCCTCGGCAGGGGCCCGGCCACCGGGTCTGCGAGTCCACGCGACGCAGCGCTGTTGGCCAGGCTCCTACCCGGTGGCGCACCCCGACGGGTCGGTCGCTCGTACGACCCGGACTTCGCCGACGTGTGGTCCTCGATCGCGTCCGACCTCGGTGATCGACTCGCCGCGCGCCAGTGGTGGACCGGGCGGCTCGGGTCGAGCGGACGGCGCAGCGGCGTCGTGGCCGCCCACGCCATCGCCGTCGTCGTCGCCGGTTCCGTTGCCGTGTTCGGCGTGGTGTCACCGGTCGCCGGGAACCTCGCGCTCGTCACGATCGGTGCGGTGGTGGCGGCCGTCGTCGTGGCGTTCGTCGGCACCGTCGGCGACCTCGCCGCGCGCACCGCCGCCGGCTCGGCGGCCTACCTGCGGGTCGCGTCGTTCCGCCGGTTCCTCGCCGCCAGCGAGGGACGCCATGTCGACGAGGCCCACCAACGAGGGGTGCTGCGCGAGTACACCGCGTGGGCCGTCGCCCTCGGCGAAGCCGACGCATGGGAGCGGGCCGCCGCGACGCTCGGGTCGGCGGCTGTTCTCGCGACCGTCACGTCGACGGCGTTCATGCATCACCACTCGACGACCTTCTCGTCGGCGACGACGGCACCGTCGTCATCGAGCGCGGGTGGTGGAGGCGGTGGCGGAGGTGTCGGAGGTGGTGGCGGGGGTGGCAGCTCGGGATCGTGGTGAGCGACCGTCGATCTGCGAACCTTCGACGATGGAACTCGGCATCGTCATCCCGCACAACGAGATCGGCACCGACCCCGGTGCCATCCGGGCACTCGCCCAGGGGGCCGAGGAACTCGGTGCCGGCCACGTCATGGTCTACGACCACGTCCTCGGTGCCAAGCGCGACCGACCCGGCGGGTTCAAGGGGCCCTACGACTCCGACACCGCGTTCCACGAACCGTTCGTGTTGTACGGCTTCCTCGCCGCGGTGACGTCACGGGTCGAGCTCGTCACCTCGGTGATGGTGCTGCCGCAACGCCAAGCCGCGCTCGCTGCGAAGCAGGCGGCCGAGGTGGCGATGCTGTCCGACAACCGGTTCCGTCTCGGCGTCGGCATCGGCTGGAACAAGGTCGAGTACGACGCCCTCGGCGCCGGCTTCGACCGCAAGGGTGCGCGCCTCGAGGAACAGGTGGTGTTCATGAAGCGTCTGTGGAGCGAGGACGCGTTCAGCTTCGCCGGCGAGTTCCACCAGATGGACCTCGCCAGCATCCTGCCCCGCCCGACCGCCCCGATCCCGGTGAGCTTCGGTGGGTCGGCACCAGCGGCCCTCGAACGCTGCGCCCGCCTCGGCGACGGGTGGATCCCGCTCGGCTCACCGAACGACAAGTCGGCGGCGTGCATCGACGCGATCCGTGCCCGTCGAGACGAACTCGGACTCGGGATGGACGGCTTCACGATCCACGCCCAGGCCCAGTACGCCGGCGGCGACCCGGATCGCTGGCGCGGTCACGCCGAGAAGTGGGGTGAGCTCGGGTGCACGCACCTGTCGATCGCCACCCACAACGCCGGCGACACCGATGTGGACGGTCATCTCGCCCGCTTCGTCGAGTACCGCGACGCCGTCGCCGGGCTCGTTCACGCAGCCCGGTAGCGGCCCGGCTCGACCTCGACGGCCTCGCCGCGGTCGATCATCCGCGCCACATGCAACGTGGCGGTGCGACCCTCGATCGAATCGCAGAACGACATCTGCACGGTCGGCCGGTACACGAAGCGGTGGGTCACCATCTCGGCGATCGTGCGCGGCTCGGCGAGGAACTCGAGCATGTTCGCGTGTCGACGATGGATGACGGCGTGGTACGCGTCGAGCATCTCGACGAAACGCTCCCGGCCCTCGATCACACCCTTCTGGTGGAAGGTGACGTAGAAGTCGGCCTCCTCGTCGCGCACCCGCACCAGCGAGTCCTCGAACTGATCCAGGCTCGACCAGGTGTCGCCGTAGTACGGGCCGAACCCGGTCAGGTCGATGTCGGACAGGAAGAACACACCCTCGGAGATCCGGAAACCCGAATGGCCTGCAGTGTGACCGGGCAGGTGCACCGCCTCGACATCGACACCGCCGAGCGACCACACGTGGCCGTCGTGGAACCCCTCGGCATCGGGACGCGGGGCGTAGTTGAACGTCGTCATGATCGACTCGTGGAACTCGTCGCGCGCCTCACCGGTGAGCTGGTAGGCGTCGAGCATGTGCCCCGGGTCGTGCAGCACGTGTCGATCGGCCTCGTGCACGTGCACCCGGGCCTCGGTGAACAGACCGGTTCCAGGCAGGTGGTCCTCGTGACCGTGGCTCGTGATCATCGCGTCGACCCGCACCGGCGCCCCGCCCATCGCCACCACCGTCACCGACGGGTCGATGATCACCGCCTCGCCGTCACCGCGCACCAGCACCGAGTTGCCCGACGGGTAGTTGCCGTTCGCCTCACCGACGAGGACGCTCACCCGGTCGGTGAGACGTCGCTCCTGATCCGCCCAGTCGACCACCCGGGCAGCCATCAGGTGTGGTCCCGGGCTTCGAAGCGCAGGCTGGCCGAGTTCATGCAGTACCGGTCACCGGTCGGTGCCGGACCGTCGGGGAACACGTGGCCGAGATGGGCATCGCAGGTGGCACACCGCACCTCGACCCGCACCATGCCGTAGGAGCGGTCCTCGAGGAAGCGCACCCGGTCGTCCGCCAGCGCCGTGTGGAAGCTCGGCCACCCGCAGTGGGCGTCGAACTTCGTCGACGAGTCGAACAGCTCGGTCTCGCAGACGATGCATCGGTAGGTGCCGTCGTCGAAGACGTTCCAGTACTCACCGGTGAACGCCCGCTCGGTGCCGGCGTTCTGCGTCACCTCGAACTGCAGCGGCGTGAGCCGGGCTCGCAGCACGTCCTCGGAGGGCTTGACGAACTCCATCTCAGCTCCGCTTCAGGTCGACGACGGCCCGACCGACGGCCCGGCCGGCGAGGATGTCGGTGAGCACCCCGTCGAGGTCGTCGAGTCCGATGTCGTGACCGATCGCATCGAGTCCAGCTGGCTTGAGGTCGCCGGCGATGCGCGACCACACGGCCCGCCGCGTGGCGATCGGGGTCTGCACCGAGTCGATGCCGTACAGCGTGACACCGCGCAGGATGAACGGCAGGACCGTCGTCGGCAGGCCGTTGCCGGCGGTCAGGCCGCTCGCCGCGACCGCACCGCCGTAGTTCGTCTGGGCGAGGGCGTTCGCGAGTGGCACGCCGCCGACGCAGTCGACGACTCCGGCCCATTGCATCCCCTGCAACGGCTTGCCTGCCTCGGCGAGCACCGCCCGATCGATCACCGCGGTCGCCCCGAGCCCGGTCAGGAAACCCGACTCGTCCGGCTTGCCGGTCGACGCCGTCACCGGGAAACCGAGTCCGGCCAGCATCGCCACCGCCGTCGACCCGACACCACCGGTGGCACCGGTCACGAGGATCGGACCGTCGCCCGGGGTCAACCCGTGATCGAGGAGCGCGATGACCGACAGCGCCGCGGTGTACCCGGCCGTGCCGATGATCATCGCCTCACGCGTCGTGAGACCGGCGGGGAGGGGCACCAGCCAGTCGTGCGGGACGGTGGCGAACTGGGCGAAGCCACCGTGTCGGTTCACGCCGAGGTCGTAGCCGTGCGCGATCACCTCCGTGCCGGCCGGGATGTCCCCGGCATCCTCGAGCAGCACCCCGGACAGGTCGACGCCGGGCACCATCGGCGAGAACCGGGCCACCTTGCCCGTCGGCGTCGACGCCAGGCCGTCCTTGTAGTTGACGCTCGACCAGTGCACCTCGACGAGCGCCCCGTCGTCGGCGAGGTCGTCGGTGGACATCGACACCACCCCGCGGTCGATCGTCTCACCGGAGGTGTCGGCTCGGAAGGCCCGGAAGGTCGCGCTCGTCATGGCCGCAACCGTAGTGGTGCTCTCCCGACCCGCACCCACCCGGCCCGGGTGCGCGGCACCGTCCGCCCTATCCTCCCGACGGTGAACGACGCGGTGCGCACATGACGTGGTGGGAGGCGCTGCTGCTCGTCGTCGGCGGGTTGGCCGCCGGTTCGATCAACACCGTCGCCGGAGGCGGTTCGATGCTCACCGTCCCCCTGCTCGTCCTCGCCGGTGTTCCCGGCACGAGTGCCAACGGGTCGAACCGGGTCGGCATCCTCGCCTCCAACATGGCGGCCGCCGCCAACTTCCGCCGGCTCGGGATCGACGGATTGAGTCACGCCTCCCGGGTGCTGGCACCCGTCGTCGTCGGGGCGCTCATCGGCTCGTTCGGGGTGAGCCGAGTGCTCGACGACGCCGCCTTCGAACGGGTCTTCGGCTTGCTGATGATCCCCCTCGTCATCCTCACGGTCCGTTCCCCCAAGGTCGTCGCCAACGCCCGCGCCTGGCACCCCGCCGTGACCGCGGTCGTGTTCCTGCTCGTCGGTGTCTACGGCGGGGCGTTCCAGGCCGGCCTCGGGCTGCTGCTCGTCGCCTCGCTCGCCCGAGCCGGATTCGACCTCGTCACCGCCAACTCGATCAAGGTGCTCGTGAACACGGCGATCACCCTCGTCGCCCTGCCCGTGTTCATCCTCGACGGACGCGTCGCCTGGGCGCCGGCCATCGTCCTCGCCGCCGGGTTCGTCGTCGGCGGCTGGTTCGGTGCCCGGCTCGCGGTGATCGGTGGGGAGGTGCTGATCCGTCGGGCCATGGTGGTCGCGGCGCTGGCCCTGGCCGGCCGACTCATCGGCCTCTACTGACCGATCGGCCTCGCCCTCAGGCCACGCCGAGCGCCTCGGCGAGGATCTGCATCGGATGCCTCGTCGCGACACCCGCCGCCGCGAGATGCATCGCGCACCCGGGGTTGGCGCTCGCCACCACATCGGGAGCCGCACGCCCGATGGCGTCGATTTTGCGGTCACGCGTGAGCCCGGCCATCGCAGGTTGCAGCACCGAGTACGCACCACCGGCCCCGCAGCACATCCCGTCGTCGTCGAGTTCGACGAGTTCGCGCACGAACGGGGCCAGGACGGTCCGCGTCGCTCCGTGCACCTTCTGGACGTGACGCAGGTGGCACGGGTCCTGCACCGCGACCCGGTACCCCACCGGCGAAGCCGACGGTGAGCGATCGGCGGCCGCCAGCAGACGTTCGACGTGGCGGGCGAGGAACTCCTGGACGTCGATCACCTCGAGGGTCGAGTGCTCCTTGAGGTGCGCACCGCATCCGGCGGAGTTCACGAGCAGCGGGATCGACGGGTCGAGCGCCGCCTCGACGCGTCCGGCGAGGCGCAGCGAATCGTCACGCAGACCCGAGTGCAGGTGCAGGGCACCGCAACACGGCGCGTCGTCGCCCGTCGGTGTCACCCCGAACCCCGCCGCCTCCAGCACGGCCACGGTCGCCGCGTGCACATCGCGCTGCCACGCGTCCATCACGCATCCCGTGAACAGGTACACGTCACGCCCCGACGCGGCGAGCGGTGCCCGTCGGACCGGGAGTCGTGCCGGCAGTCCGACCCGCCGGGCCAGCCCCGGTGGCACCAGACGCGCCCGTTGGGCGATCGCCAGCGCGCTCGACCCGGCCCGCAGCAGGCGCGGGCGGCTGAGCGGGGCGAGCATCACCCGCCGGGCCCGGCCGGCGAGCCCGGATCGACCCGGCCGGTCGGCGAGCGCCTCCCGGGTGCGTTCGATCAGGTGCCCGTAGGGCACCACGGACGGACAGGCCGGCTCGCAGCCACGGCACTGGATGCAGGTCTCGAAGGCGTGCACGACCTCGTCGGTCAGTGGCGCGTCGTGCAACTGGACCTCGCGCATCAACGCGATGCGACCCCGGGGCGAGAAGGTCTCGTCACCGGTCA
>JBEAPU010000045.1:0-2574 GCA_041164245.1 Actinomycetota bacterium
CCACGGCCGCGACGCAGCGCCTCGCGGCGCTGACCGTGCCGGTGGCGATCACGATCGGCTCGATGGCCGGCGGGCCGGCGGTGTTCGCCGCCGACTCCGACATCGACCGTGCCTTCGACACCCTCGGGCTGCCACCGGCCATGGAGCAGGTGCGGTCACAGGTCCTGGCGATCGTCGGTGACGCCCTTGACCGCAACGATGCCGACGAGGACGCGGACGACCCGCCGGCCCTGCGGCTCGAGAACGCGTTGCGGCGCTGGGAGTTGATGGCCCCCGACTGGAGGTCCGTGCCGCCGTCGGTGATGGAGCGGGTGAGGTTGTGTCGCGACGCCCGGTTGCGCGACCCCGATGCCGTGGCGCCCGAGGGGTGCGGCGAGCAACTCCGACTCGAGTTGCGCCTCGAGCACATGCAGCAGGCGGAGATGCGCTTCCAGGAGCGTCTCGATGCGGCCGATGGCGATGCGACGGCGCTCGGGGATCTCGACCGACTGCAGCAGCGGGTCATGGAACGCTCGGCCGAGGTGGAGGCGGCGATGGACCGCGATCGGGAGCGGGCGCTGGATGCGGTCGGCCTCGGCGAGGGTGACCTCGACCGGATCCGCGACCGGCTCGCCGACCACGACCTCGAGATGGAGCGCGAGATGGATCGGATCCGGACGATGGGAGGTCAGTCATGAACCCGAGGGGGACGTTCGTCAGGAGGATGGTGCCGGTGCTGCTGATCGGCATGACGGCCGTCGGGTGCGGAGACGGCGACGAGGACGACGACACGACGACCACGACGGCCGAGGCCACCACGACGTCGATGGCCACCGAGGGCACCGTGGAGGGTGCGGGGGTCGACGAGATCCAGGTGTCGGCCACCGTGTCTCCCGACGGTGTGATCGCCGCTGCGGTGCTGCTCGCCGAGGGCGACGTGGAGCAGGCGATCGCCGACGGTCTTGTCACGGTCGACGAGGTCGACATCGCCGTGCGGGCCATGGCCCGGGGTGAGCTCGCCGCGTGGCTCGTCGCCGCCGGCGGCTGACGTCGATCAGCCGAGCAGGTCGCGCGCCACGTCGAGCCACAGTCGGGTGGTGAGTTCGAGACTCTCCACGTCGATGCGTTCGTCGTGACCGTGGAACCGTGCCCCGAAGTCGGCGGCCGAGATCGACGGGGAGAAGAGCCCGGCTCCATAGGCGATCGCCCCGAGGTCGCGGTAGACGCGGGCGTCGGTGAAGCCGACGATGAGTTGCGGGGTGATCGGCACGGTCGGGAACGGCTTGGCGACGGCGCGCTGCAGGGCGTCCCACAGCGGTGTGCCGGTCGGTGACATCGAGGCCGGGTCGTCCATGATGACCTCCACCTCGACCCTGTCGTACAGGTCGCCGAGGGCGGCCCGCAGGTGGGCGTCGACCTCGGCGGTCTCGTCACCGGGCATCGTGCGGATGTCGATGTTGAGGTCGACCGAGTCGGGGATGACGTTCGTCTTCATCGGCCGCTCCGTGGCCACGAGGTTCGGGCTGAACGTGGAGTGGCAGCAGCTCCACAGGTGGGCTGCGGCGTTGCGCTGCGGCAGCGCCGCGAGGTGGTCGTCGATGCGGCTCGGGTCGAGCATGATCGCCGCCGTCTCCGGGTCGAGGCCCATGTGCTCGACCTGGGTGCGCCAGTGCTCGTGGAAGCGGGCCGGCGGCCGGTAGTCGGCGATGCGCTGCACGACTGCGGCGGCGTGCACGAGGGCGTTGTCGCTGCGGTACGGCATCGACCCGTGGCCGGGTGTGCCGTGCACCCGCAGGCGCCGCCAGGCGACACCCTTCTCGCCGACGTTCATCGTGATCGCCGGTCGTTCGGGTGTGCCGCCATGCAGACCACCGTTCTCGGTGAGGACGTAGTCGGCGCGTATGGCGTCGGGGTGGTGGTCGGCGAGCCAGCGGGCGCCGTAGGCGGAGCCGGACTCCTCGTCGGCGACGCCGAGGAAGATGAGGTCGCCGCGCGGTCGGAACCCGGTGTCGGCGAGGTGCCGGAAGGCGACCGCCATCGAGGCGGTGAGGTTCAACATGTCGACGGCGCCGCGGCCCCACACCTCACCGTTGACGAGCTCGCCGCCGAACGGGTCGCGGCTCCACCCGTCGGGGTTGACGGGCACGACGTCGGTGTGGCCCATCAGGCACAGGCTCGGGGCGTCGGGGTCGGAGCCCTCGATGCGCGCGACCACCGAGGTGCGGCCCGGAGCAGCGGTGAAGCGTTCGACCTCGAGACCGCCACCCTCGAGGAGGGCGGTGAGGGTGTCGGCGTTGCGCACCTCCTGACCGGACTCGGGGGTGCCGTCGTTGACGCAGGCGTTGCGGATCATGGCCTGCAGCAGCTCGACGGTGCTGCCGGTGAGGTGGTTGACGTCACGGTCCGTCATGGCGCGACCGTAACCCCGCCGTCGTGCCCGTCCCGATGTCGGGACGACGTGTCGCCTCGTCAGCCGGCCGGGTGACCGTGGGAGACTCGTCGGCATGGAGTTCGCACCCGACGAGGACCATCTGGCGATCATCGAGGCCGTCGATCGGGTGTGCGCCGATTTCGACGACCACTACTGGACGTCGT
>JBEAPU010000046.1:0-9616 GCA_041164245.1 Actinomycetota bacterium
TTCGTGCAGGTCGTGCACTACCCGTTGTTCGCCCTCGTGCCGGCGGAGGCCTCGCCCGGGTACGCCGCGGAGCACCAGCGCCGGACCGCCCTCGTCGTCGGGGCTCCGATGGCGGTCGAGGGGGTGAGCGTCCTGTGGCTGTTCGCAGCACCGCCCGACGGTCTCGGGCGTGGGCTGCCGACGTTGGGGGGTCTCGTCCTCGCCGTCGTGTTGGCGAGCACCGTGCTCGCCCAGGTGCCGCGTCACGGTCGGCTCGCGGGTGAGACCGACGCCGATCGCATCGGCGATGTCGTCGCAGGGCTGGTGCGCTCGAACTGGGTGCGCACCACCGGCTGGTCGGCACGGGCCGTGTTGGCGACGGCGATGGTCGTGATCGTGGCGGGGGCCTCGTGAGCGTTGGGCGCGACATCCCGCCGACGACCTGTCCCGAGCCGGTGGGGCGCGCCGTGATGGTGCAGCACTGGACCGACCTCGTCTACCTGCACTGGCCGATGACGCCCGAGAGCGTCCAGCGGAGGCTTCCCGTGGGCATCGAGGTCGACACCTTCGATGGGTCGGCGTGGGTCGGGCTCATCCCGTTCCATATGGACGGTCTCGGTTTCCCGGTCCGCGGTCTGGCCCCGCTTCCCCATGTCGGGTCGTTCCCCGAGGTGAATGTGCGCACCTACGTGCGCTCCGGCGATCGACGGGGGGTGTTCTTCCTCTCGCTCGACATCGACCGTTGGCTGCCCGCGCTCGTCGCCCGCGGTGCCTACCGGATCCCCTACTGCGTCGGCGATGTGCGCCACGTGCGGGTCGGCGATCTCGTCACCACGACGGTGAGCCGTCGTTGGCCCCGCCCGGAGCACGGCCCGGCGACGGCGTCGATCGCAGTGCGCGTCGGGGCCGCCGTCGACGAGCCCGACGATCTCGCCACGTTCCTCACGGCCCGGTGGGGTCTGATCTCGGGCCCGCCGGGCTCCCGACTCGGCTACGCGCCGGTCGACCACCCGGAGTGGTCGTTGCGCCGCGCCGAGGTGCTCGAACTCGACGAGACGCTGGTGCGGGCGGCCGGGCTGCCGGACCCGGTCGGTGAGCCCCACGCCCTGTACTCCCCGGGTGTGCCGGTGCGCATCGGAGCGCCTCGCCGGGTCGTGTGAGCCGGTTCAGTCGGCGGCGGGCGGCCGCGGGCAGCCCCCGACGATCTCGGCGACGAGCCGTGCGAAGGCGAGCGCCGTGCGATCGTGGAGGTACGGGGCGATGACCTGCACGCCGATCGGCAGGCCGGCCGCCGACATCCCGACGGGGACGACGGTCGAGGGCAGGAAGGCCACACCGGCGGGTCCGATCCACCTGAACAGATCGGTGTAGGGACGGGTGACCCCGTCGATGGCGACGGTCCGTCCGAACTGCGGTTCGGAGTGGTCGTGCTCGATCGCGTCCCGGGGCTGCACCGGCATCAACATGATGTCGAAGTCGCGGAAGTACTCGGCCCAGCGCTCGCGCAGCTGGAGGCGCCGTTCGTGGTTGCTGAGCCAGTCCCGGTGTCGCATGGCGGTCGAGCGCTTGACGAATCCGAGCGGTGTGTCCGACGTGTCGGCGGCCATGTGGTCGAGCTTGTCCTTCGGATGACCACCGGACAGGGCGGCGTAGAGGAGCTGCAGGAACACGTCGACCGCCTTGTCGAGCGTGAAACCGGGTCGGGCCGAGGTGTCGACACGGACGCCGGCGGCGCCGAGGGCGGTCACGAGCTCGCCGAGCACTCGACGCGTGTCGGCATCCACCGGGCAGGCGTCGTCGTCGAGCCAGGCTCCGACCCGCATCTGGTGGGGGTCCTCGTGACGGCTCGGCGGAAGGTCGATGCGCCACGCCGGCGCATCCCAGCGGTCGGGACCGGCGAGGATCCCGAGCGCGACCTCGAGGTCGTCGACGTGACGGGCCATCGGGCCGGCGACCGCCAGGTCGGCCTGGCTGAACGTCCCGGGCAGGCCGGGGATCTGGCCGTGAGCGGGCACGATCCCGTAGGACGGCTTGTGGCCGGCGACCCCGGAGTAGTGCGCCGGCACGCGGATCGACCCGCCGATGTCGCTGCCGAGCTCGAGGGCGGTGAACCCCATGGCCAGAGCGGCAGCCGATCCGCCGGACGACCCTCCGCAGGTCCGGTCGGGATGGAACGGGTTCAGCGTCGTGCCGTACACGTCGTTGTACGACTGGATGTCGCCGGCCCAGATCGGCAGGTTCGTCTTGGCCCACACGACGGCACCGGCCTCCCGCAGGCGGGCGACGGGGGCGGCGTCCTCGGTCGGGACGAAGTCGGCCAACTCCGGTGCGCCGGAGGTGGTGCGGCACCCGGCCGTCTGGAACGAGTCCTTGATCGTGATCGGGACACCGTGGAACGGGCCGAGGTCGCGGCCCTTGCGGGCGGCTGCGTCGGCGGCGTCGGCCGTGGCACGGGCGCGCTCGAGGTCGCGCTGCACCACGGAGTTGATGGCCCCGTCGAGCCGGTCCACCCGGGCGACCATGTGCTCGAGCACCTCGCGGCTCGACACCTCGCGTGCCCTGATCCGTCGTGCCGTCTCCGTCGCCGACCACCAGTGGATCGCGTCGTCACCCATCTCATCCCCCTCCGTTCCCGTCCCGGCTGCCCGGGACCGTCGACCCGATCATGTCCGACGCGACTGCCGCTGCTCGCCACCGGAGCGGGAGGGGCCGGTCACCCGGTGGCGTCGATGAAGGGGACGATCGCGTCGGCGAGGACCGGTGTGAACCACTCGACGAAGGTGTTCGACAGGTGATGGCTGTCGCGGTAGACGAGGATGTCGCCGATCACGATCGGGCAGCGCGTCGTGTCGTCGGCGTCGTCGGGGGTCTCGTCGACGCACAGCCAGCGATGGGGGTCGATCAGTCCCACGCCGAGTTCGTCGGCGATCCCGGCTGCCGTGGTCCGCACGGCGCGCTCGTTGTTGCGCAGCACCCCGGGCTCGCAGCGGGTGAGGTCGGTCGGGTTCGCGGCGGCGCACGCCGGTGCCGAGTCGTAGGGGTCCGGCGAGTCGAGGAACAGCACCGGTTCGATGCCGACGTCGCGCAGACCGGTCAGGACGCCGGGCAGGTCGCGGGCCCACACATCGGCCGGCACGGACTGGCCCTCGGGTCCGGTCAAGAGGCCCCAGTGCTGTGACAGCAGGGCGATGCTCACCCCCTCGGTGACGAAGCGGTCGATGACACCGTCGCGCCAGGTGGTGCAGTGGGTGAAGTACGCGTCGGCTCCCCGGTTCCATGTGACGACGTCCAGCAGGGGACAGCCGCCCTGGGTGTGGGCGAGGAGTCGCCAGCCCCGCTCGCGGGCGATGGCGTCGACGGCGACGA
The DNA here is from genome assembly GCA_041164245.1 of Actinomycetota bacterium. Classification (GTDB taxonomy): domain Bacteria; phylum Actinomycetota; class Acidimicrobiia; order Acidimicrobiales; family Ilumatobacteraceae; genus Casp-actino5. Next base: position 3,346 of record JBEAPU010000046.1, read on the forward strand.
ACCACTGGGCCGCATGACTGTCGCCGAGCAGACCGATCGTGATGTCGCCCTCGGGGTCGCCGAAGACACAGCCCGCGGCGACGACCGGTGTCATGAACTGATGGCAGTCCGTCTCGTAGAGGAGGCTCGTGTCGGCTCCGGCTGCGTAGGGCGAGGGCCGAACGTTGTCGGGAAGCACCGTCGCCGCGAGCGCGGAGACCACGGCGTCGAGCGGCGCCGTCGCGCGATTGTCGATCCGTGGCGGTGGGGAGGGGACCGTCGTGGTCGGCATCGTCGAGGGGGTGCCGGCGCCAGCGCCATCACCGTCGTCACCGAAGTCGTCGCCGCCGGCCGGCGCAGTCGTCGTCGGCGCGTCCGTCGTGCTCGGCGTGGCGAGTCGGGGTGCCGCCGCCTGCACCCCGGTCGAGATATCGGGCCGCCGCACGGCGGTGACGGTGCCGGCGGTGACGGCGAGCGCAATCGCGACCGTGCCGAGGGCCCACGTGGCCCGGGGCCGTGACCGCAGCCGGGTGGAGCGGCGGATCGGGTCCTCGACGGCCCGGTAGCCGAGTTCGCTGAGCCCGACGGCGATCAGCATCAGCAGTGCGGTCTCAACGGGCCGGGGTTCGCCGCCGAGCCATGCCGCGCCGAGGACGAGCGCCGGCCAGTGCCAGAGGTACAGCGAGTACGACCGGGACCCGATCCACTGGGCGATGCCGATCGACAGGGCTCGTCGTGGTCCCCACGGGTGGTCGTCACCGGCGGCGATCAGGGCTGCCGTCCCGAGCACCGGGAGGAGTGCGGCCCATCCGGGGAAGTGCTCGACGCGGCCGAAGGCGGTGATCGAGGCGCCGACGGCCGCGAACCCGCACCAGCCGAGGAGGCCGCGCAGCGCCCCGGGGAGTCGTTCGACCCCGGTCCAGGCGATGGCGAGGGCGGCGCCGATGCCGAGTTCCCAGGCCCGGGTGTGCAGGCCGAAGTACGACCAGGTGGGCATCGTCGGGCTGAGCGCGATGCTCGCCGCGAGGCTGAGTCCGATCACGCCGCCCACGGTGAGGGCGGCCCGGGTCGCCACGGCCCGCCGGCCGAGGGTGACGAGGGCGATCAGCCCCGGCCACAGGAGGTAGAACTGCTCCTCGACGGCGAGGGACCAGTAGTGCTGGATCGCCGACGGGTCGGCGTCGCCGGCGAGGTAGTCGGTGCCGCGCAGCGCGAAGACGACGTTGGCGGCGAAGGCTGCCGCGGCGATCACGTCGGTGCCGAGGTCGGCGAGCGCGGTGGGTGCGAGGACGACGGCGCCGACGATCGCCGTCGCCACGAGGACGATGCTCGAGATCGGCAGGAGTCGCCGGATGCGCCGCCCGTAGAAGGCGACGAGGTCGATGCGGCCGGTCCGGCGCCGCTCGTCGAGCAGAAGTCCGGTGATCAGGAACCCGGAGATGACGAGGAACACGTCGACGCCGACGAACCCACCCCCGACGCCCGGGATGCCGGCGTGGTAGGCGAGGACTGCTCCGACGGCGACGGCCCGCAGGCCCTCGATGTCCCGCCGGTGCGTCACTGCGTGGACGCTACTTCCCGGCGGCCCGGAGGGCGTCGAGCGCTGCGGTGCCGAGCCGACGTCGGACGACGACGAGGAGGATGACGTGGATGCCGACCGACACGAACCACGGCGAGCGCAGCGCGTCGGCCCGGTCGAGCGGCCCGTCGAGCAGACCGACGAGGGCTCCGCCGAGCGCGGCCCCGATGGGGATCGAGCCCCACGCCAGGAAGCGGTACACGCTGTTGACCCGTCCGAGGAGGTGGTCGGGGATCACGCTCTGGCGGAGGCTGACGGTCACCACGTTCCAGCCGATGCCGAACATCGCGGTGAGGGAGAACGCGACCATGACGACGGGCCATGCGCTGGCGGTGGCGATGGCGAGGGCACACAGGCCGAGGCCGGCCACGGCCCCCGACAGCACGGCACCACCCCCGATGCGGCGGCTCAGCGCCGGCACGAACCATCCGCCGACGATCGAGCCGATGGCACCGCCGGCGCCGATCACGGCGAACAGGAACGGTCCGACACCGAGTACCTCCTGGGCGAAGATGACGAGCGTGGCGGCCGCCAGGGCATCGGCACCGTTCATCAGTCCGAGGACGATGGCCATCGGCCACAGCACCGGGTTGGCGCGCAGCCACCTGACTCCGTCGCCGATGTCATCCCGCCACGACCCGCGCCGTCCCTCCGGTGCGCCCTGGGCGGCCACCGGTCGGAACGATCCCGGGATGGTGGCGATCAGGGCTGCCGCGACGAAGAACGTGACGGCATCGACGAGGAAGGGGAGGGCGAAGGCGACGCCGAGCAGCAGTGAACCGAGCGGCGGGCCGACGAACTGGTTGGCCGTGGCCTCGGCGGCCCACATCCGTCCGTTGGCGCGCTCGAGTCCGTCGGCGTCGACGAGGGCCGGCATCAATGTCTGTGCCGAGTTGTCCCGCAGCACCTCGGCGGACCCCATGAGGAGCGTGGCCGCGAGCAGCAGGGGGTAGAGCACCGCATCGGTGGTGATCACGGCGGTCACGTCGCTCGGGTCCGGCAGCACGCCCTGGCGCCACAGCACCCCGAGACCGACGGCCGTCGTCACCGCCCCCCGGACGATGTCCATGCGCACGATGAGTCGACGGCGGTCGACCCGGTCGGTGATCACGCCGGCCGGCAGGCTCAGCACCAACCACGGGAGTCGTTGCGCGGCGACGACGAGGGCGATCAGGACGGGGTTGCGGGTGAGTGCCGAGGCGAGCCATGGGTAGGCGATCGAGCCCATCCCGTCGCCGAGGTTCGAGATCGCCGACGCGCCGAAGAGGCGCCAGTACCCCGAACGGGGCGAGCGTGTCGTCATGTCAGGGCGAGTTCGTCAGGCGCGGAGCTCGATGCGGTGGAGGTCGTCGGCGAGGTCGATCGGGCCGTCGTAATGGTGGGCGGCCGGTGCGGTCCAGGCCGTGTCGTCGCCGGGGAACCTCCCGGGCACGTAGTGCGTGAACACGAGGCGTCGGACACGGTTGCGGGCCGCGGTCTCACCGGCCTGGGCCACCGTCGAGTGGTAGTCGATCACGTCGCGGAGTCTGGCACTCGGGATGGTGGCGATCAGGTCATCTCGGATGACGGTCTGGACGTAGACGTCGGCATCGGCGCAGATCCGGTCGAGGCCGGGGCACGGGACGGTGTCTCCGGCGAGGGCGATCGTGCCGTCGGGGTGGTCGATGCGGTAGCCGAGGGTCGGTTCCACCGGTCGGTGCTCGGTCGCGTGGGCCGCCACAGCGAGGTCGCCGACGGTCAGGGTGTCGCCATCGGTCAGCTCGTGCACAATCACGTCGGGTGGGGCGGTGAGGTCGTCGTGGTGGGCGAGCCGATATCCGACATCCGGCCCGAGCATGGCCATGATCCCGTCGACGACGTCCCTGGTGCCGACCGGTCCGTGGACGTGCAGCTCGGTCGGGGCGCCGCTCATCACCCAGTGGGTCGTGATGACGTCGTTCAGGGCGCAGATGTGGTCGCTGTGCAGGTGGGTGAGCAGCACGGCATCGAGCATCGGCGGGAGGACCCCGGCGGCCGCGAGGCGCATCACGACGGCCCTCCCGGCGTCGACGAGCACCGTCGTCGTATCGCTGCGGACGAGCTGGGCCGACCCGGCTCGGTGCGGGTCGGGGATCGGGCTGCCGGTCCCGAGGATCGTCAGGGAGAGGGTCACACCGTGAATCTAGTCGCCATTGGATACCGGACAGGTGTCCTGTGTCACACGGGAGGGGTAGCCTCCGCACCGGCAGTTCACCGACCTGTCACGTTCACCGGACGAACGTCCCGGCAATACATGTTAGATTCTTCAGTCGTTCGCCGAGATGTCGAATCCTGGCGGCGTGAACACGGGGTGAACGGCTCAGCCGACACCCCCACACTCTCGAAGAGGAGACACAATGACCACATCCCGCACCCGCGGCTGGCGCCGGATCGCCGGCGCCGCAGCCGCCATCGCACTCGTCGCCGCTGCCTGCGGTGGTGACGACGCCGCCGAGCCGGCTGAGGAGCCCACCACCGAGGAGACGACGGCGGAGGCCACCGAGGACACCACCGAACCCGCCGAGGAGGGCACCGACGAGGTCGAGGTCACCCAGGACGGGGGCGTCCTCGCCGCCATCCAGGCCCGTGGCACCCTGAACTGCGGTGTCTCCGGCGCAGCCGTCGCCTTCTCCTACACCCAGGCCGACGGCTCGATGGAGGGCATCGACGCCGACTACTGCCGGGCGGTCGCCGCTGCGGTTCTCGGTGATTCGGAGGCGGTGGAGTTCACCGCCCTGACCGCTGCCGAGCGCTTCACCGCCGTCCAGACCGGCGCCGTCGATGTGCTCATGCGCAACTCGACCTGGACCCAGAGCCGTGACACCGAGGTGGGCATGGACTTCGGCCCGACCACCTACTACGACGGCCAGCAGCTCATGGCCCGGGCCAGCGACGGCTTCTCCGCCGCCTCCGAGGTCGCCGAGATCGACGGCGCCATCGTGTGCACCAACGCCGGCACCACCACCGAGACCAACATCTCGGAGCTGGCGCTGACGCTCGGCATCACCATCGACCTGCAGACCTTCGAGGACTACGACCAGGTGACCGACGCCTTCATCGCCGGCACCTGCGACGTGATCACCACCGACGGTTCGGGTCTCGTCGGCCGCAAGGCCGCCCAGGAGCCCGAGGGCGAGGAGTGGGTGATCTTCCCGGCCACCCCGATCTCGAAGGAGCCGCTCGGCCCGGTGTACGGTCAGAACGACTCGCAGTGGGCCGACGTGGTCAACTGGGTCGTCTACGCCACGCTGATCGCCGATGAGTACGGCGTGACGTCCGCCGACGTCGACGATGCGCTCGCCGGTGAGTTCGGCCCGGAGATGACCCGCCTGATGGGCGGCGAGGGTGAACTGCAGTCCGTCATGGGTCTGTCGGCTGACGCCTTCTACAACGTGATCAGCCAGGTCGGCAACTACCAGGAGATCTGGGATGCCAACCTGACCCCGGTCGGCCTCGTCCGTGAGGGATCCGCCAACGCCCTGTGGAGCGATGGCGGCCTCATGTACGCCCCGCCGGCACGCTGACGCGGCACACCATCACCAGTAGTTGAGTCCGCTGGCCGGGCCTTCGGGCCCGGCCAGCGCTCATTCCCGTCAACTCTCGACCAATGGGGGTCAAGCCGAGGTGACCACCGTCCCCGAATCGCCGCCGTCGATCGGACGCCAGGGTGTCCGGCCGCCGGTGTGGCGCAACACCACCGTCCTGAAGTGGGGAATCCAGATCATCGTGCTCGTCGCGGTGCTCGGCGTGTTCTGGTTCCTGATCGCCGAGGCCCGCACGAACCTCTCGGCGCGTGGGATCCCCGTCGGGTACGACTGGCTCGACGATCCGGCGAACTTCCAGCTCGGCGAGGGCATCCAGACCGTCGACAGCGAGGAGCGTCGCCTGACGATGAGTCGGGCGCTCTGGGTGGGCATGGTCAACACCCTCAGGATCGCCGCCCTCGGCATCATCTTCGCCACCATCGTGGGTGTGATCGTCGGCATCGCACGGCTCTCGAAGAACTACGTCGCCAGGCGCTTCTCCTCGATCTTCGTCGAAACCCTCCGGAACGTTCCGGTGCTCGTGCAGATCATCCTGTGGTTGGCCATCCTCGGATCGCTCGGTGCGCTCACCGTCGACAGCGGACCGATCCCCGGCTGGCTCATCATCTCGCAGAAGGGCATCTCGATGCCCCGCATCTTCCTGGCCGATGGCTTCTACCAATTCGCGGCCCTGCTGCTCGTGCTGTCCGTCGGTCTGCGCATCGTCCACCGTGCGCTGCGGCGGCGCCAGGAGCGCCTCGGCGGTGAGCGTCACGTCGGCCTGACCACCTCCGCTCTGTTCGTCGCTGCCGTCGCCGTCGCCTGGGTCGTCAACCCGGTCATGGCGTTCCTCGGCCCGGTCTTCGGCGCCGTCGCCGACGGCTGGGCCGCGGTCCCGCAAGGGGTCATGCAGGCCCTGCTCAGTGCCGTGGCCGTCGGTGCATCGATCCTGTGGATCAAGCGCTTCCTCGATTCGCGTCGGACACCGGCTGGCCTCGCCAAACTGATCGACGACGACTGGTTCCGCATGGTCTTCGCGGTCGTGGCGGCCATCCTCGGTGTGTTCGTGGTGCTGCGCGGCTGGCCCGGGCTGTCGAGTTGGATCATCAACTCGGGCAGCGACTTCTGGGGTGTGCTCGCCGACAAGTTCGGTGAGGGCCGCTCGGCGAAG
>JBEAPU010000047.1:0-36375 GCA_041164245.1 Actinomycetota bacterium
ATCGGCTTCGACGAGACCGCCAAGATCCTCACCGGCCTCATCGAGGCCGGCGCCGGCCCCGCCGACAAGATGATCTACGGCACCGACGGCAACATGGGCAACGCCCTCGCCGAGCAGTTCACCGACCCGTCGGTGCTCGCCGGCATGCGCGGCACCTACCCCGGTGTCGACGTCGTCGGCCAGCTCCAGGACTTCCGTGATCGTCTGCTCGAGATCGATTCCACCCTGATCGACTTCTCGTACTCGGCCGAGTCCTACGACGCCGTGATGGTGATCGCCCTGGCCGCCCTCGTGGCGGGCAGCGACGACGGTGTGGCTGCGGGTGCGCAGATCAACGACGTCACCCGCGGTGGCACGAAGTGCACGTCCTTCAAGGAGTGCGCCGACCTGATCGCCGCCGGCACCGACATCGACTACGACGGCCTCTCCGGGCCGCTGGAGTTCGTCGACGCCGGTGAGCCGTCGCAGGCCTCGATCCTGACCCTGGAGTTCGACGCCGACGGCGTGCTCCAGACGGTCGGCTCGGTCATCGGCAAGGTCTGATCGCCACGATCAGACCGACGGCCGGTCGCTGAGACCGTTCGCACGACGGCCCCGGGGGGAACCCCGGGGCCGTTGCGCGTCGGGACTCCGATGGCGAGGGAACGATCGTGCGCGCATGGCCCGTCCGACCGGGCCGAGGACCTCAGCCCTGGTGCGTCTTGACCAACGTGCCGAGGTACAGCTCGATCACCTTCGGGTCGGTGAGCAGTTCGCGTCCCGTCCCGGTGTAGGCGTTGGTGCCCTGATCGAGCACGTAACCGCGGTGACAGATCTGCAGGCAACGCGACGCGTTCTGCTCGACCATGACGATCGAGACCCCCGCCTGGTTGATGCGGTGGCAGCGGACGAACACCTCGTCCTGCAGCGCCGGCGAGAGTCCGGCCGAGGGCTCGTCGAGGAGCAACACCGACGGGTCCATCATCAGGGCCCGACCCATGGCCAGCATCTGACGCTCACCACCCGACAGGGACCCGGCGCGCTGGTCGCGCCGGTCGGCGAGTTTGGGGAACATCTCGGCCACGGCCTCGAATCGCTCCGCGAAGCGTGAGCCGTCGAGGTAGGTGCCCATCTCGAGGTTCTCGGCGATCGTCAACGAGGGGAACACGTTGTTCGTCTGGGGCACGTACCCGATGCCCCGGCTCACCAGTGAGTGGGCCTTCATGTTCGTGATGTCCTCGTCGCGCAGGCGCACGTGCCCGGCCCGGATGTTGACCAGGCCGAACATGGACTTCACGAGGGTCGACTTGCCGGCCCCGTTCGGACCGATGATCCCGACGAGCTCACCCTCGAACAGCTCGAGCGAGCATCCGTTCAAGATGTTGACGCCGGGCAGGTAGCCGGCGGTCAGATCCTCGGCGACGAGCAGTGGTCGGCGATCGTCCATCACGAGTCCCCCAGGTCGAGCGGTGCGTCGTGGTGCGATCCGAGGTAGGCGTCGACGACGGCCTGGTTCTGGCCGATCGATGCCGGCGGTCCCTCGGCGATGATCCGACCCTCGGCCATGACCACCACCCAGTCGCTGATCTCCTGCACCATGTCCATGTCGTGCTCGACGAACAGCACCGTCATGCCCTCGTCACGCAGGCCCTTGACGTGCTCGAGCAGGGACTGCTTCAACGCCGGGTTCACGCCGGCCATCGGCTCATCGAGCATGACCATGGTCGGACGCACCATCAGCGCCCGCGCCATCTCGAGCAGCTTGCGTTGGCCTCCCGAGAGTGTCCCGGCGAACTCCTCGCGCATGTGGTCGAGCTTGAACCGCTGGAGCAGGGCGTCGGCACGATCGGTGTTGGCCCGCTCCTCGGCGCGCCACAGCGACGGGATCAGGGACCGCCACAGGGACTCCCCTCGCTGGTGGGTCGCACCGAGGCGCATGTTCTCGATGACCGACATCTTCGACAACGACTTCGTGAGCTGGAAGGTGCGCACCATCCCGAGGTTGGCGACCTTGTGCGCCGGCACCCCGTCGAGGTCCCGGCCGTCGAAGCGGCGCGACCCGGCATCGGGCTCGTCGAAGTTCGTCAACAGGTTGAAGAACGTCGTCTTCCCGGCGCCGTTGGGACCGATGAGCGCCGTGATGACCCCGCGCTGCACCTCGAGGTGGTCGACGTCGACCGCCGTGAGCCCACCGAAGGTCCGCCGGACCCCGTCGACGACGAGGATCGGGTCCGGCTTGGCGACACCGGGTTCCCAGGCGACGCTGCCGAGGGCGGCTGCGGGGTTCCGGTCACCGGTCATCGAGCGCCATCTCCTCCTTGGAGCCGAGCACACCCTGGGGTCGGAACGCCGACAGCAGGATGAGTCCGAGACCGATCAACATGAAGCGCACCTGGCCCACCTGCGTGCCGTTCATGATCGACGACGAGATGATCCCGGACTCCACCATCTGGCGCAGCACGATGTCGGTGAAGTTCAGGACCCCGTACAGGATCGCGGCGCCGAGGATCGGGCCGCCGACCTTGGCCACACCGCCGAGGATCAGGGCCACCCAGGCGAAGAACGTGACGTCGGTGATGAAGTTCTGCGGCTGGGCGGACTGGGTGCCGATGGCGCGGAGCATCCCACCGGCAGCACCGATCACACCGCCCAGCATCAACGCCTGCATCTTGAACCAGTAGGCGTTCTTGCCGAGGCTGCGAGCGGCGTCCTCGTCCTCGCGGATGGCCTTGAGCACCCTGCCCCAGGGACTGCGGATGAGGGTCCACACGACCAGGGCCGCAAGGGCGACGAGGACCCAGCCGACGAGCACCACCCACATCTGGTTGCCGATGAACAGCCCGAACAGGTACCGCTGGCTGCGATCGAAGGGGCTCAGGTCGTAGAAGGTGGTGGCGAACGCCGTGAGTCCGTCGGACGACCCGGTCCACTTGTCGAGGCTCGGGGAGCGGGCGATGATGCGGAACATCTCGCTCGCCGCGATGGTCACGATCGCCAGGTAGTCGGCGCGGAGCCGGAGGGTCGGGATGCCCATGATCGCCGAGAGGATCAGCGGGAACACGGCCATGCCGAGGACGATCCCGACCCAGAAGTTCAAGCCCATGGTGGCGACTGCCATGGCGAGGCCGTACGCGCCGGCCGCCATGAACACCGCCTGGCCGAAGTTCAGCAGGCCGGTGTAGCCGAAGTGGATGTTGAGACCGATCGCCGCGAGGGCGAAGTAGACGAACTGTTCGCCGATCAGCCCGCGCATCGTGTTCTCGAGAACCGCTCCCCAGTCCATCGCCTATCCGATCCTCTCCTTGCGGCCGAGCAGTCCCTGCGGTCGGATCAACAGGATCACGACCAGGGTGATCAGCGCGCCCACATTCTTCATGTCGGTCGGGATGATGAGCGTGGAGAGCTGGATGAACATCCCGACGATGATGCTGCCGAACAGCGCCCCATAGGCGGTGCCGAGTCCGCCGAGGGTCACGCCGGCGAACATCAGGAGGAGGATCCTGAAGCCCATGTCCCAGCTGATCGACTCGGTGACACCGAGGAACACGCCGCCGAGGCCGGCCAGCGCCGTCCCGGCGATCCACACCCGCGAGATCACCTGCTCGACGTCGATCCCGGACGACTCCGCGAGGTCGCGGTTGTCGGCGACGGCGCGCATCGCCTTGCCGATGCGGGTGAACTGCAGCGCGGAGGCCACCGCCACGAGAGCCGCCACCGAGAGCGCCATCAACACGACGTCCTTGGGAGCGACGGAGAACACGACGAGGTCCCACTTGGACTGCAGGCGGAAGTCGTCGTAGAAGCCGGCCCGACCACCGAACTGGAACAGCATCACGTAGCGGAAGAAGATCGAGAATCCGATCGACATCACCAGCGCTGCGATCAGGCTCGCGCCCCGTCGCCGCATCTTGGCCCACACGAAGCGGTTGAAGACCCACCCCGCGAAGCCCGACACGAGGACGACGACGACCGCCGCGGCGATGAGGGGCATCCGGTAGCCGAAGACGCCGGTGACGTTGAGCAGGAAGCCGATCATCGCCCCGAAGGTCACCGCTTCGCCGTGCGCGAAGTTCGTGAGGCCGGTCGTGCCGTAGATCAGGGAGAGACCGATGGCGCACATGGCGATGATCAAGCCGAGCTTCAGGCCGTCGACGGCGAGCTGGACCACCTGGATGGTGGTGTCGGCCTCCACTGTCGACTCTCCGAGCGGGAAGAGCGCCGACTTGGAATCGCCGGGGATCAGCGAGATGGCCACGGGGTTCTTGTCCGGGTTGCGCAAGCCGGACCCCTCGGGGAGTGTCGACGTGTCGAGCTCGATCGCGTAGTCGCCCTCGGGCAGGGTGATCGACCAGGCTCCCCCGGCGTCGGTCTCCCCTCGCCCGGCTTCGTTCCCGTCGGCGTCCGTGGCGATGATCACCACCCCGGCGATCCCGACCTTCTCGCCGGACTCGTCGACATCGGTGATCGACCCCTTGACCTCGGCATCGCCGTCCTGGGCCCGGACCACCGACGGCGTCGAGAGGAGCAGTGCCCCGATCACCGCTGCGAACACGAGGCGCAGGTGGGCTCCCCGGAGGGGCCGCATCGTCAGGACCATCGACATCGGGACCCGACTCTAACCGGGACGCTCCGAGCGGTCGCGGTCCGGTGTGTCACCGTTCACACGGCATTCACGGTCCGGCAGGCGCGAGCGCGCCGTCAGGTCCGAACGACGCGGGTTCCGGACACCTTGTCGTGCCAGGTCTGGCGATCGGAGTCCCAGATCATCCACAGGTACCCGAGGTAGAACAGCGATGACGAGACGATGCCGGCGAAGAGGGTGCGGCCGAGTGCCCGGCCGAAGCCCGGCGCGGAGCCGTCGGAGACCCTGACGACCCGGATCCCGACGATCCGGCGTCCCCACGTCTGACCCGAGCGGGCGAGTGCGACGAGGTAGATCACGGCCACGAGCAGCAGTCCACCGAGTCCGACTGCGAACGCCGCCAGCAACAGACCGGCCGAGACGTCCTCATCGGAGCAGATCAGCCCCTCGGCCTCGTCGAGGGTGCAGTCGGACACGGCGACGACACCGAGCACCACGGCGACGATGACGAACACGGTGGCCACGGCCCCGTACAGGAGGGAGTCGAGGAGGTAGGCGCCCAGCCGGGCTCCGAAGCCGGCGTTGCCCCGTGGATCGTTCGCCCAGGCGTCCTGGCCGGATCCTGTCGATGACGGAGGGGGCGGGGGAGGAGGCGGCGGAAGGTCGCTCATGGCACGACTGTAGGCCGGACGAGGCGACCCGCTGACCGAGGGTCGGCGGGTGGTGGGCACGACGGGACTCGAACCCGGGACCTCCACCGTGTCATGGTGGCGCTCTAACCAACTGAGCTACGCGCCCGTAGCCGGTGAGATGTTAGCGGGCGTCGCCGGGATCGGGCACCCGCAGACGGGTGCTGATCTCGTTGGCCATCAGCCGCCCCCGGACCGTCAGCACCCACCGATCACCGTCGCGCCGGACGAGACCCGGCAGATCGTCGCCGTCGAGCGCGTCGAGTGGGACGCCGTCACGCATCCGCAGCATCAACTCGAGTCGCTCGAACGCCCGGGTCGGACCGTCCAGGGTCTCCCCCGCCGCGGCGGTCGGCTCAGCCCGGGAGACGAGGTCGACGTACCGATCCGGGGTCCGCACGTTCCACCACCGGCGACCGGCCCGATGCGAGTGGGCGGCGCACCCGAAACCCAGGTAGTCCTGCTGCCGCCAGTACAGGAGGTTGTGCCGGCACTCGTGACCCGGCCGAGCCCAGTTCGAGATCTCATAGTTGACGAGGCCGACACCACCGAGGACCCGATCGGTCACCTCGTAGCGGTCGGCGAGCACGTCGTCATCGGGATGCTCGGCGGGTCGTTCGGCGAGAGGAGTGCCCGCCTCGACGGTCAGCGCGTAGGCCGAGACGTGCGGCGGGTCGAGTGCGAGCACCTCCTCGAGGGTCCGCCGCCAATCGGCGTCGTCCTCGCCGACGGTGCCGTAGATCAGGTCGAGGTTGAACGTCGGCAGGCCGACCTCGCGGATCGCCTCGACGGCGCGTCGGACGTTGGCCACCCCGTGACGCCGACCGAGGGACCCGAGGACGTGCGCGACCATCGACTGCACTCCGAGGCTGACCCGATTGACCCCGACCGCCCGGTACTCCTCGAGCAGGCCGACGCTCACGTCATCGGGATTGCATTCGACCGTGATCTCGGCATCGGCCGCGACCGGGACCGCGGCGATGGTCGCGGCAAGGTCAGCCGGGTCGACGAGGCTGGGTGTGCCGCCTCCGACGAACACGCTGGTGGCCGTCGGCATCCCGGCGGCCACGGCTCGGCCGATCTCGGTCCGGACGGCGGCGAGGTAGGCCGCGGCCATGTGGGTCCGGTCGGTCCAGGTCGCGAACGCGCAGTAGTCACATCGGTGAGCACAGAACGGGACGTGCAGGTACACACCGAAGGGCTCACCCGGCGCGCTCATCGTCGATGGCCCGTCATCACGACACCCGCGAGGAGTGCCGCTGTCTCCACCCGCAGGACGTTCGGGCCGAGGTCGACCCGCTCCGAGCCGAGCCCGAGCTCCTCCGGCGTCCACCCTCCCTCCGGACCGATGGCGATCGAGCGGTCGGAGGCCGAGATGGCCCGTCCTCCCGGCTCGGCCATCGGCAGTCCGCCGAGCACCTGCCAGGCCGGCACCGGAGCCGACACCCGACACGCCCACACCCGACGCGACTGCTCGAGCGCCGAGCGGGCGACGGCTGCGAAGCGTTCGACGTTCCGTTCGGCACGACCACCGTCCCAGCGCACGACGGAGCGTTCGGCGAGCACGAAGCGGACCTCGTCGACACCGATCTCGGCGAGCTTGGCCACGATCCACTCGGGACGATCCTGCTTGGGGACGGCGACGACGACGGTCACCGGGTCGGGCGACGGCTCGGTGACGACCTCGGTGAGTGGTTCGAGGCCGGCTGCCGACCATGCGCAGATCCGCCAGCCACCCCGACCATCGGTCACCGACACCTCCTCGCCGTGGCGGACCCGAAGCACCCGGCGCAGGTGATGCTCGGCCGTGTCATCGACGACCGGGGCGATGACGTCGTCGACCAGCAGGTGCGCTGCCGACCGGCGCAGACGCTCGTTCACGCCCGTCGTCTCACGAGAACGCGGAGCGGATCCGCGAGAACAGTCCGCCACCGGACGCCCCGACCTCCTCGCCGCGCCCGGCGGCGAAGCGGCGGAGGAGCTCGGCCTCGTCGTCGTTGAGCGTCGTCGGCACGATGACGTCGACGATCACCCGGAGATCACCGCGACCGCGTCCCTGCAGTCGTGGCACCCCACGCTGGCGCAGGACGAACTCGTGGCCCGGTTGGGTCCCGGCGGGCACTGACAGCTCCTCGTCACCGTCGAGGGTCGGCAGGTCGATGCGGGTTCCGAGGGCGGCCTGCGCGATCGACACGGGGACGCGGGTGACGAGATCGACGCCGTCGCGTTCGTAGCGCGGGTGCGGAGCGACGCGCAGGTGCACGTACAGGTCACCTCGGGATCCGCCTCGGGGACCCGCCGCACCGCGCTGCGCGAGGCGGAGGGTCGCACCGTTGTCGACGCCGGCCGGCACCTCCACCTGGTACGTCGTGTCGCGGGTGACGCGCCCCTCGCCCCGGCAGGTGGGACAGGGCGTGGCGATCACCTCGCCCAGCCCGCCGCAGCGACCGCACGGCGCGGACGTGACCATCTGCCCGAGAACGCTCTGGCGGACCCGGCGCACCTGTCCCGACCCGTTGCAGTCGACGCACGTGACGGGCCTCGTGCCCTCACCCGCTCCGGTCCCCGAGCAGTCCGTGCAGGTCTGCGGCAGTTTGAGCGCGACCGAGACCTCGGCGCCGAAGACCGCCTGCTCGAACGCCAGGTCGACCACAGCCTCCATGTCCTGACCGCGCGGCGGACCACTCGGTCCACGGCGCCCACCACCTCCGAAGGGGCTGCCGCCGCCGAAGAACGCCTCGAAGATGTCGCCGATCCCGGCGCCGAACATGTCGTCCCCACCCGCTCCCGTGCCCGAGACCCCGGCCTCCCCGAAGCGGTCGTAGCGCGAGCGCTGCTCGTCGTCGGAGAGCACGGCGTACGCCGTCGCGAGTTCCTTGAAGCGATCCTCGGCCGTCGGGTCGTCCGGGTTCGCGTCGGGGTGCAGTTCGCGAGCCCGCCGCCGGTACGCCTTCTTGATCTCATCGGCCGAGGCCGTCCTCGCCACGCCGAGCAACTCGTAGTAGTCAGCCATCACCGGCCTCAGCCCGACTCGCCGAGACGGTGGCCGAGTTGCTCACTCACCACGCCCACCGTAGCGAGGGCCTGCGGGTAGTTCATCCTGGTCGGACCGAGCACCCCGACCGATCCGAGGTGCTCACCGTCGACCACCACCGGGGCCACGACCACCGAGCAGGCCGCGAGCGGCTCGACCCCGTGCTCGACACCGATCGCCACCGACATCCCCCGGTCGACGATGTTGCGCACCAGCGACACCACCACGAACTGCTGCTCGAGGGTGTGCAACACGTCGCGCACGACCTCGACGGCCTCGAAGGACGCAGCGACCGCCGACGTGCCACCGACGTAGACCTGATCGCCCGACGACACGGCCCGGATGGCGCCGAGCGCGGCGGCGCACACGGCGTCGACACCCGCCGCACCCGAGTTCGGACCGTCGGGCGCCGCGGCGATCGTCGACCCGACGAGGGAGGCGGCGAGCCGCTCCGCGGCGGAGGCGATGTCCTCGTCGGAGCAGTCCGCGGGGAGTTCGAACACCTCGTTCTCGACCGAGCCGTTCGAGTGAACGACCACCGCCGTGGCGTGGCCCACCGAGAGCCGCACGAGCTGCACGCTGCGCACCTCGATCGCCGCCGGCGTCGGCCCGAGGACGACGGCGGCGGAGCTGGTCAGTCGAGCCAGGAGGTCGGAGGTCTGGTGGAGCATCTCCTCGAGCCGACCGTGCGCTGCGGCGAAGAAGTCGCCGACCTGGGCCAGTCGGGCATCGTCGAGGTGGCCGGGAGCGGCGAGGTGGTCGACGAAGAACCGGTAGCCCTTGTCGGTCGGCACCCGGCCGGCGGAGGTGTGCGGCTGGGCGAGGAAGCCCTCCTGTTCGAGCACCGCCATCTCGTTGCGCACCGTCGCCGACGACACGCCGACTCCGGGCGCGGTGGCGATGTGGGTCGAACCCACGGGCTGGGCCGTCGTGATGTACTCCTGGACGACGGCGCTCAAGATGGCCGTCTTGCGTTCGTCGAGCATCTGGCACTCGAGAATACCGACTGCTAGGCCCGGCGCGCCGCCTCGTAGCGGCGCAACGCCTCAGCCCGTTCCGCGGCGTGGTCGACCATCGGCGACGGGTAGGCCGTCGTCCCGAGCTCCGGGAGCCATCGGGCCCGGTACTCCCCATCGGGATCCCACCGCTCGGCCTGGGCCACCGGGTTGAACACGCGGAAGTAGGGGGCCGCGTCCGTGCCGGTCCCCGCCGCCCACTGCCATCCGTGGTTGTTCGACGCCAGGTCACCGTCGACCAACATGTCCATGAAGTGTCGGGCCCCCCACTGCCACGGCAGGTGGAGGTCCTTCACGAGGAAACTCGCCACGATCATCCGCACCCGGTTGTGCATCCACCCGGTCGCCGCGAGCTGGCGCATCCCGGCGTCGACGATCTCGAACCCGGTCGTGCCGGACCGCCACCGGTCGAACCGCTCCCGGGCCGCGGCATCGGAGTCGACGACGATCCCGTCGAGCCGGTGATCGAGGTTCTCCCAGGCCGAGTCGGGTCGGCGATGGAGCACGTCGGCGTAGAAGTCGCGCCAGGCGAGTTCGCTCTCGAAGGTCTGGTGCTGCTCGTCGGACGGGTCGAGATCGGCGAGGAGCCGACTCGGGTGGACCAGGCCGAAACGCAACGCCGACGACATCATCGACGTCCCGGCGTCGGCCGGGTCGTTGCGCCGGTCGGCGTAGCGATCGAGGCCGGTGGCCACGAACCGTCTCCACCGCACGAGGGCGGCCGCCGTGTCGATGTCGACGGCGATGCCGTCGGCGGGCGGCTCCCCGACCGGGTCGGGCCACGGCCAGGCCCCACCGGGCGTCGGCGTGCTCCCGGCGACGCCGTCGACCCACCCCGGGTCGACCGGGGCGTCGATCGTCGGTGCGCCGCCGAGGTGCTCGCGCCAGCGACGTCTGAAGGGCGTGAACACGGCGTACGGGGTGTCGTCGTCCTTGCGCACCGTGCCCGGCTCGACGAGGTGATGGCTCCCGGTCCCGATCAGCCGACACCCCTCGGCACGGAGGCGCTCGGCGACGGCGGCATCCCGTCGCCGACCGTAGGGCGTGTGCTCACGGGTCACGTGCACCCGTTGCGCTCCGATCTCCGCAGCCAGGCCCGGCACCACGTCGATCGGGTCGCCGACGCGCACGACCAGCGCCCCACCGGTCGCGTCGCGCAGGGCCCCGATCATCTGCGTCAGGACCGCCCGACGGCGCGGGCTGCTGCCGGCGAAGGACGGGTCGATGACGTACACCGGGAGCACCGGTCCATCGGCGAGTGCGGCGGCGAGGGCCGGATGGTCGATCAGGCGGAGGTCCCGCCGGAACCACACGATGCTCGGGGCCGTCATGGGGACAGTGTCGACGCGACGGGTTCGGCGTGCCGCATCGAGCCGTCGGCGGCGATCCGGCGGCGCAGCCACGACGTGGCCCCGATGACGATCACGGCTCCGTACGCGAGCGACCACGAGAGGCCGACGAGGTCGCCGATGAGCCCGGTGATCGGACCCCCGATCGGGTACGAGCCGAGGAACGCGATCGCCACGAAGGCCAGGATCCGGCCTCGCATCTCCGGCGGACACACCTCCTGGCTCCACGAGTTCATCGAGGCGATGAACGCCGCTCCTCCGAGTCCGAGCGGGACGGCGATGAACAGTGCCAGCACGGGATGCCCGGCGAAGGCGAGCGCGAGGCCGGCAGCCCCGAGCAGCAGTGCGTGGCCGGACATCCATCGGAGGGTCACCCGCGTCCGGCTCGCGGTCAGCAACGACCCGGCGAGGCTGCCGATGCTCGTCACGGTCATGACCCAGCCGAACCAGAGTTCGGACCCCCACACGTCGGTGGCGATGCGCGGCAGCGAGACGTTGTGGTTGTAGCCGAACGTCGACACGACCGTGAAGACGACGAACACCGGCGCGAACAGCGGTGTCCGTCTGATGAAGGCGACCGCGTCGCGCACGGGCCGACCACCCGGCGCCGCCCGCGGGGCCTCGCGGACCCCGGAGCGGTCGACGGCGGCGATGGCACCGACGATCGCCGCTGACGAGGCGGCGTTGACGACGAACAGCCACCCGACGCCGAGGGGGCCGAGGGTGAGCGCCGCGATGGCCGGACCGAAGATCCGCGACCCGGTCATGGTGGCGGTGTTGAGCGCCATCACGTTCGAGATCTCCGACGGCTCGACGAGTTGGGTCACGAATCCCCGCCGAGCGGGGTTGTCGATCGCCGACACGACGCCCAGCAGGAACGTCAGGGCGTAGATGACCCCGAGGCTCATCACCCCGGTGAACTGGGCCACGGCGAGCGCCGTCGCCTGCAGCGCCATCGCCGACTGGGTCCCGAGCGCGATCCGGCGGCGGTCGAAGCGGTCGGCGACGCCCCCCGCCCAGGCCCCGAGGACGAGCAGCGGACCGAACTGGAGCGCGGTGAGCACCCCGATGGCGGTCGTGGACTCGGTGAGCCGGTCGACGAGCACCGCGACGGCCGTGAACTGCACCCACGCCCCGACCTGGGAGACGGCGAGACCGCCGAGGAACAACCGGACGTTGCGGTGCCGCAACGAGAGGAAGGTCGACGACATCGCAGTGCGGTTCAGTCGTCGAGTTTGAGGGCCGAGATGAACACGTCGCCGGGCACCTCGACCCTGCCGATCGCCTTCATCTTCTTCTTGCCCTCCTTCTGCTTCTCGAGCAGTTTCCGCTTGCGGGTGATGTCGCCGCCGTAGCACTTCGCCAGCACGTCCTTGCGCTTGGCCTTGACCGTCTCGCGGGCGATGACCTTGCCCCCGATCGCCGCCTGGATCGGCACGTCGAACATCTGTCGCGGAATCAGCTCCCGCAGCTTCTCGCACATCCGTCGACCGTACGACTCGGCGTTGTCGCGGTGCACGATCGTCGAGAACGCGTCGGCGGGTTGACCGTTCAGGAGCAGGTCGACCCGGACGAGATTCGAGCGTTGGTAGCCGGCGAGCTCGTAGTCGAGGCTCGCGTAGCCCTGACTGCGGCTCTTGAGCTGGTCGAAGAAGTCGACCACGACCTCGGCGAGGGGCACCTCATAGACCAACTCGACGCGTTCGGGCGACAGGTAGTCCATCCGCTGCATCTCACCCCGCCGGCTCTGGCACAGCTCCATCAGCGCACCGGTGTAGGTGGTCGGCGTGATGATCGACACCTTGAACACCGGCTCCTCGATGAACGCCACCTGCTGGGGCGGGGGGAGGTCGGACGGGTTGTCGACGACCGCCACCTCGCCGTCGGTCCGCGTCACCCGGTACTCCACCGACGGTGCGGTGGCGATCAGTGCCAGACCGAACTCGCGCTCGAGACGCTCCTTGACGATCTCCATGTGCAACAGGCCGAGGAAGCCGCAGCGGAATCCGAAGCCGAGCGCACCGGACGACTCCGGCGTGTAGGTGATCGAGGCGTCGTTCAGCTTCAGCTTGGCCAGGCTCTCGCGCAGGTCCTCGAAGTCGTCGCCGTCGATCGGGAACAACCCGGAGAACACCATCGGCTTCGGGTCCCGGTAACCCGAGAGCGGCTCGGTCGCGCCCCGTGAGGCCGTCGTCACCGTCTCACCCGATCGCGCGTCGCCGACGTCCTTGATGCCGGCGATGAGGTACCCGACCTCGCCGGGGCCGAGCTCGGACACCGGGGTGGTCGCCGGTCGGCGGACGCCGATCTCGAGGGCCTCGTGGGTCGCCCCGGCCTGCATGAACTGCAGCTTCGACCCCGACGTGAGCCGACCGCTCATGACGCGCACCGAGGACACGACACCGCGGTACTGGTCGAACTGGGAGTCGAAGATCAAGGCCTGCAGTGCGGCGTCGGGGTCACCGACGGGTGCCGGGATGCGCTCGGCGATCGCGTCGAGCAACTCGGGCACGCCCTCGCCGGTCTTGGCCGAGATGCGCAGGATGTCCTCGGCCGGGATCCCGAGGACCGTCTCGATCTCCATGGCGTACCGGTCGGGGTCGGCGGCCGGCAGGTCGATCTTGTTCAGGCAGGCCACGATCTCGAGGTCGTTCTCGAGCGCCAGGTAGCAGTTGGCGAGCGTCTGCGCCTCGATCCCCTGGGCGGCGTCGACGACGAGCACCACCCCCTCGCAGGCGGCGAGGGACCGCGACACCTCGTATCCGAAGTCGACGTGGCCGGGCGTATCGATCAGGTGGAAGACGTGCCCCTTCCACTCGACGCGGACGTTCTGCGCCTTGATGGTGATGCCCCGCTCGCGCTCGAGGTCCATCGAGTCGAGGTACTGGGCGCGCATGTCGCGGGCCTGCACCGCCCCGGTCACCTCGAGGATCCGGTCCGACAGCGTCGACTTGCCGTGATCGATGTGGGCGATGATCGAGAAGTTGCGGATACGGTCGATACCGGAGGGGGCGTCCATGGGTGGGATCACGCTACCTGCGCCGCGTTGGGAGCGCCCGACCGTCACCGGTAGCCTCGCCGTGCTGTCCGGACGTCCGGGCACGGGTGGCGGAACCCGTCGACGGGAACCTCATCCGAGAACCGAGAGATCGAGAAGGTCACCGTGGCGAACATCAAGAGCCAGAAGAAGCGCAACATCACGAACGCCAAGCGCGCCGAGCGCAACCGGGCCGTGCGCAGCGAGATCAAGACCCGCGTCAAGTCCGCCATGGCCTCCGTCGGGTCCGATGACGATGCCGCCGTGCGCGCCGCCCTGAGCCGCATCGACACGGCAGCGGCCAAGGGTGTCATCCACCCGAACACCGCGGCCCGCAAGAAGAGCCGTCTGATGCGCAAGGTGAACGCCGCCGGCTGACTCCGCCTCCCTGCTATCGCCCTGCGAGGGCGTGCCCACGAGCCCGGCCCCGGCCGGGCTCGTCCGCGTCATCACGGCTGTGGCGCCCGATTCAGCGTCGACGGGATCCGCCCGACCGGGCATGCGGACCGAGACGGGCCAGACGGGCCACCAGGACCTCCATGACGGCCAGCTCGTCGAGCCCGGTCCCACCACGCAGGTCCGAATCGGCGGTGGCGAGCAGTCCGATCGCCCGGCGCAGGTCGTCGGTGCCGAGCCGACGTGCGCCATCGAGGGCCTTCTTGGCGGGGAACGAGCTCTTGATGCCGAGCGCCGCCGCGGCCGAGTCCTGGTCAGTGGCTCCCGATCCGTCGAGCCTCGCCATCCTGGCGACGTGCTGATGCAGGATCGCCATCACCTGCAGCGGATGCCGACCACCACCGTTGACCATCCGGTTCAGCAGGGTCAACGCCCGGGCCGTGTCACCGGCGTCGATCGCGTCGGTCAGGTCCCACGGGGGCACCCCGCCGGCATCGCCGAGCAACGGCTCGATCTCATCGACCGTGACCCGGGCGCGACCGGTGTGGACCGCGGCGATCGTGTCGAGGACCCCGTCGAGCGCACCGGACCCCTCCCCAAGCCAGTCGACGAGTCGGGCGACCGCCCGATCGTCGAGCGTGAGCCCACGCGCCTCGGCACGCGAGCGGACCCACACGAGCCGGTCCCGTCCGCGCGTCGCCACTGCGGTCGACCGGACGGTGCCCCCGGCGGACTTCACGGCGTCGACCACGGACTTGGGAACCGCCCCACCCCCACCGACGAGGACCAGTTCCGTGGTGTCGAGCGGGTCGGCGAGGTACGCCACGAGTGACCCGACGTCGGCGGCGACGAACCGGCCGATGCCACGCGCCAGCACGACCCGACGATCGGTGAGGAACGGCGGGGTCTGGGCCGCGTCGACGACCGATTGCAGCAGGTAGTCGGGGCCGTCGAACTCATCGACCATCATCGTGCGGTCACCGTCGCCGACGAGGGCGTCGACGAGTTCGATGACGGCACCCCGCAGCACCGACTCGTCATCACCGGTCAGCAGGTGCACGCCCATCGGGGGACGTGTCTAGCAGGCATCGGCTCCGACATCGCCGACGCACCCACCGGACGGCGAGCCAACCGACGACGATCACCCCCTGGATCCCGATCGCCAGTCGCGCCGAGGTCGGCTCGACCGACTCGGCGAGCCGGGCCACCGAGTCGACCCACCGCACACCGACCCGAGCCGGGAACATCACCAGCGGTGCCACCGGGGGGATGGCCGATGCCAGCAGGGCAGCCGGGAGGCCGTAGAGCATCACGACGCCCGCCACCGGGACGGCGAGGAGGTTCGCCGGGATGCTCGAGAGCGGGAGGCGCCCGAACACGAGCAGGCTCGGCAGCACCACCCCGAGCTGGGCCCCGAGCGTGACCGCCACCGCCGGGGCGACGCGGCCGAGGACCCGCAGCCCGGGCTCGAGCCGGGGCCCGATCCCGGCCACACCGGCCGTCGCACCGGCGGAGAGCCAGAGGCCGACCGAGGAGACCAACAGCGGGTCGATGACGAGCAGCCCGATGACGGTGATCCACAGGAGCCGCAACGGTGACCGCTCCCGTCCGGTCAGCGTGGCGCTGGCCGCGGCGATCGCCATCACACCGGCGCGCATGATCGATGGCTCGAAGCGCGTGATCATCACGAACCACCCGATGAGCACCACCGTCACGAGCCATCGACGCACCGGGCCGAGCGACGCGATCAGCGGACCGGCCGCCGCCAGCACGTATGCCACGTTCTGCCCCGACACCGCCGTGAGGTGCGACAGGCCGCTCACCCTGAAGCGACGCAGCATGTCCGGCGGCTGCTCCCTGTCGTCACCGATCACGAGGCCCCGGAACAGCGTGTCGTCCGGAGATGGCAACTCCGAGGCCGCCACGGCGATCGCCCCACGAACCCGGTTCGAGGCCCGATGGGCCGGCGATCCGTCGAGGCGGTCGCCGGCCCAGTCGATCCGCACTTCGCCGACGACGTGCTGCCAGGCGACCCGTCGCGCCCGAGCCCGGTCGAGCGCGACGATGGTGCCCGCCACCTGCACGCGGTCGCCGGCCTCCCACCCCTCGGCCCTGAGCCGGAGGGCCCGACCCCGCAGCCAGGCCTCGACGCGACGACCGTCGTGGCGCACGATGAGCCGGGTCGACCCGCCGAGCGGCTGTGGGTCGTCGACCAGGGTCACCCAGCCGGTGACGGCACCCTCGGGCGCGTCGCGCAGGGCCGAGTGCTCGACCATCGCCCTGATCGAGGTCAGGACGACCAACGCGATGCCGACCGTCACCAGCGTCGCCGTCGTCCGCCGACGCATCGACGGTCCGAGTCCGACGGTCGCCAGCCGACCCGCCAGGGCGACGCCGACGATGGCGACGAGGACCCCGGCGACGGTCCCCCGCAGACCGGTGACGGCGCCGTCGCCACCCATCGCCCGCCCGGTGGCTGCGGCGGTGAACACCACGGCGGCACACAGCACCGCCACGTGGCCGTCGCTGACGACCACGGGATCGACGTGTCCTGCGTCGACGGTGTCATCGGCATAACCTCGGCCCATGGCCCCCTCCGGTCCGCCGACGTCACCCCCGGACGGCATCGCCGACTCCCTCGCGCCCGCAGTCGTCGGGGGGCCGCGTTGGTACCGCACGCGACTCCTCGTCGGTGGACCGGTCGTCGCGCTCGCACCGCCGGCGGTGCTCGGCCTCGTCGCTGTCGTCGTCCTGTGGGCCGGATCCGGACGGGTCAGCGCGCTCATCGGCCTCGTCGCCGGGGTGACCGCCGCGCCCGGACTGCTGGCGATCGGCGCGCCGATCGCCGAGCAGTCGACGTACCCGGCCGCCATCTTCGGGAGCATGGTGTTCTGGGCCGCTCTCGGACTCGTCGCGGCCTGGCGCGCCACCCGGCGACCCGTCGCGTCCTGGAGGGACTTCTGGGCCGCCTACCTGTGGTTGGCTGCGGCGGTCGTGCTCGGCGCGGCGCTCGGCATCGCCATCGCCGCGGCCCGGCTCGGCGAATCGCTGCTGTGACCGCCGGCCGGCATCGCCCATCGGGGCCCCTCAGCCGACCGTGACGAGGTCGCGGAGGCGGGCCACCGTCGCCCGGCCGATCCCGCTCACGCGGTCGAGGTCGTCGACGGTGGCGAAGGGCCCGTTGCGCCCGCGATCGTCGACGATGGCCGCGGCGGTCGCCGGGCCGATGCCGGGCAGGCTCTCCAGCTGTTCGGCCGTCGCCCGGTTGACGTCGATCGGGCCGACCGGGATCCCGGCGCCCGAGGCCGGGTCGACCTCCGGGGCCTCGCCCTCGAGTGGGACGTGGATGCGCTGACCGTCGACGACGGGGGCGGCGAGGTTCAGGACCTGCACATCGGCGCCGGGGGTCTCCCCGCCGGCCGCCGCGATCGCGTCGATGACCCGGTCGCCGACGTCGAGGAGGTGCACGCCCGGTCGCTCGACGGCCCCGGCGACGTGGACGACGATCGCCGTCGGTGCGCCCTCGGGGGGAGCGAGCGTGATGATCGGCGCACCCGCCTCGGCCAGCGCGAGCGATGCCTCGGTGGGCGGTGGACCGGCGCGCAGGAGCCAGGTCGCGGCGACGGCGACCGCCATGGCCGACACGGCGGCCAGGGCCATGCGCGCCGGCCCGATGAGCGCGATCCACTCGGCGACGACCTCGGCTGGTCGTCGGGGCGGCAGCGGGCGGTCGGGATCGCGCACGTCGGGCGGGTGACCCTGCTCCCGACCGTGCAACACCTCGGACATGCGGGGGCCCTCCCTCGGTCTCGTCGGTACTGCGGGCCGGATGGCCGAGGGCATCACCGTCGGCGACGGTGACCGGGCGGACGCTACCGAGGCGCGATGTCGCCCCGATCGCTCGGCGGGTTCAGAACAGCCGTGCCGTCAACTGTTTGCGGTAGGTCGCCGTGCGGGGGTCGTTCGGCCCCATCAACTCGAGGATGTCGACGAAGCGCTGACGGGCCTCGTCGTCGCCCTTGACGCGCTCGAGGAGGTCGGTCAACTCGACGTCGAAGTCATCCGATGGTGCCACGGTGCCGAGTCGGGCCTCAGCCTTCACCCGACGCACCTCGTCGGATTCGGGGACCCGTTCGAGGAGCGCCAGGGCCTCCGTGGTCTCACCGCGTTCGACGAGCATCTCCGAGAGCGCCACGATCACGGCCTCGTTGCCGGGATCGGTCTCGAGCACGGCTCGCAACCCGAGTTCGTCGCGGGCGGCGATCAGACCGAGGATCATCTCGCTCTCGGCGCTCGGCACCAGACGGTCGACGAACTCCTGGATCTCATGACGTCCGATCGCCCCCATGAAGCCATCGACGACCTGGCCCTCGACGACGGCGTACACCGCCGGGATCGACTGGACGCGGAACGCCTGCGACACGGCCGGGTTCTCGTCGACGTTGACCTTGGCCAGGACGGCCTTGCCGCCGGTGGTGGCGACGATCTCCTCGAGCATCGGACCCAACGTGCGGCACGGTCCGCACCACGGTGCCCACAGGTCGACGACGACGGCCTGGCGCATCGAGCGGTCCAGCACCTCGGCCTGGAAGGTCGCGTCGGTCACGTCGATGACGGCGGCCCCACTCCCCGTCCCACTGCTCATGTCACTCATGGGACCACGATAGCGATGACCCGCCGCGCCAGCCCGGGGCGTCCGGCGGGACAGGGACTGATGGCCCTGCCGGGCCGCGGCGGCTGCTCCTAGGTTGCGTCCAGGAGGTGCCCATGACGAACCACCTGATCGCCCTCAGCGACGGATCGGACTTCTCGTGGCGGGCAGTGCGACTCGCCGCCCGCCTGTCGACCATGATCGACCTGCCCCTCGAGGTCGTCGAGGTGGCGCTGCTCCCCGGCGACGTCGGGGTCACCGAACGGTCGTTGCGCCAGCGCGTCGACGACGAACTCCCCGACCTCGCCGACTCCGTCACCGTCAACGTGCTCGTGCAGGACGACCGGATCGCGTCGACCATCGCCGCGTACGTGGAGGCGCTCGGCGACGGGTCGCTCGTCGTGATGAGCTCGGTCGGGCGCGGCCGCTCGGCCGCCCTGCTCGGATCGATCGCCGAGGACCTGCTCCACCACCTCCTCGGCCCGATCCTCGTCCTCGGCCCCGAAGTCGACCCGGGGCGCTTCCATCTCGACGGACGACTCCTCGTGCCGGTCGACGGGTCGGCGACCTCGGAGTACGCCCTCGGTCTGGCTGCGGCCTGGGGGATCGAGCACGGGGCGGTCCCCTGGCTCGTCCACGTCGTCGACCCCTCCGAGCTGCCGGCTGGCGGCGATGTCGACGAGACCGCCTACGTCGCCCGCACCGCCCAACGTCTGCGCGAGCAGTCACACCACGGTGTCGAGTTCGAGGTGCTCCACGGGCACAGCGCCCATCGTGCCGTCATCGATGCCGCGACCGCCGAGGACGTCTCCCTGATCGTCACCTCCACCCACGGGCGCACCGGGCTGGCCAGGGTCGCTGCGGGCTCCGAGGCGATGGGGATGATCCACGGGAGCCCCGTGCCGGTCCTGCTGGTCCGACCACCGACGCTCACGTCCTGAGGACCCCGAACTACGCTCGCCGTGTGGATGCCATCGGGACCGACGCCGCGACACCGGCCGGCATCGACCCGGACCGGGTCGGCCGCTGGCTCGACGCCCACATCCCCGGCGCCCGTGGGCCGTACCGCTACCGGATGATCGCCGGGGGCCACTCGAACCTCACCTACGCCGTCGATGATGCGTCGGGGGCCAGACGGGTGCTGCGTCGCCCGCCGCTCAGCCACGGCCTCGCCTCCGCCCACGACATGGGGCGCGAACACCGCATCATCGCCGCGCTGTCCACCACCGACGTCCCCGTTCCCACCGCCCTCGGCTTCTGTGACGACGACTCGGTCAACGGAGCCCCGTTCTACGTCATGGACTTCGTCGAGGGACACGTGATCCGCGACGCCAGCGAGGCCGAGGCGGCCCTCACCCCGACGGCTCGGGCCACGGCGAGCCGGTCCCTCGTCGACACGATGATCGCCATCCATGCCGTCGACCTCGACGCCGTCGGTCTCGCCGACCTCGCCCGACACGAGGACTACCTCGCCCGTCAGCTGCGTCGGTGGTACGGGCAGTGGGAGCAGCAGCGCACCAGGGACCTCCCGCTCATCGACGAGGTGCACGCCGCGCTCGTCGCCGACCTGCCCGAGCAGGGTCCGGCGACGATCGTCCACGGTGACTACCGACTCGACAACACCATGGTCGACGACGACGGGAACGTGGTCGCCGTCCTCGACTGGGAGATCTGCACGCTCGGTGACCCGCTCGCCGACATCGCGATGCTCTCCGTGTACTGGAACGGACCCGACGACGAGCAGAGCCCCTGGGACGGCGGGGCGTGCCGGGCACCGGGTTTCTGGAATCGTCGGCAGCTGATCGACCACTACGCCGAGCACTCCGGGCGCGACCTGTCGCGGCTCGACACGTACCTCGCCTTCGCCAACTGGAAACTGGCCTGCATCCTCGAGGGGGTGTACGCGCGCTATCTCGGAGGGGCGCTCGGTGACCACGACCCGGCTGAACTCGAACCGTTCCGCATCCAGGTCGACAACGCGGCCCGGGCGGCCGCGGAGCATCTCGAGCGTTCCCGGTGAGCAGCCTCCGCTGGAACGGGAGCCGTCCGTCCCTCGACCGACCGCTGCTCGTCGCACACCTCGAAGGTTGGATCGATGCCGGCGGGGCCGCCCGCCTGGCGATCGACACCGTGATCGACGAATGCGACGCCGAACCGGTGGCGGTGTTCGACGACGACACCTACATCGACTTCCGGGCCCGGCGGCCGACGATGCAGCTGATGGAGGGCCGGAACACGGTGATCGAGTGGCCGCACATCACCGTGTCGGCCGGTCGTGACCTCGCCGGGCACGACGTCCTCGTCCTCCACGGTCCCGAACCCGACATGGCGTGGCACCGATTCGTCGACGAGGTCGCCACCCTCGTCAGGGAGTTCGACGTGTCGGCCATGGCCCACCTCGGCGCCTACCCGTTCGCCACCCCCCACACCCGGCCGTCACGCCTGTCGATCACGACACCGTCGGAGGACGTGCTGCGCCGCCTCCCGTTCCTGCGCAGCACGCTCGACGTCCCCGCCGGCGTGTGCAGCATCCTCGAACGGGCGCTCCACGACGACGGGGTCCCCACGCTCGGGATCTGGGCACAGGTGCCGCACTACGCCGCGTCCATGGCCTCACCGGCCGGCGCCGTCGCCCTGCTCGACGGGCTGCGCACGGCGATCGACCTCGTCGTCGACGGAGCCGAGGTGCGTGCCGAGGCCCTCGCCCAGCGGCGACGCATCGACGATCTCGTCGCCGGGAACGACGAGCACCGGGCCCTGATCGGCCAACTCGAGCAGGTGCACGATGCCTCGCCCGGGGTGGCCGGCGAGGTCGAACCCCCGGCGACACCGTTCCGCATGGTCAGCGCCGAGGAACTCGGCAAGGAGGTCGAGGAGTTCCTGCGCGATCAGGAGTGACTCGGCCGGCCGACCCGGAGCGGTGAGCCACACGGAAGTAGCCTCGCCCCATGAGGATCGACGCGACGCTGTGGGGTGGGATCACGGGTGCCGGCGAGGCGGCCCGCGAGTTGGAGGTGGCCGGGTACGACGGGGCGTGGACCGCCGAGACCGCCCACGACCCGTTCCTGCCCCTCGTCCAGGCGGCGGCGAACACGACCGACATCGAGATCGGCACCTCCATCGCCGTGGCGTTCGCGCGCAACCCGATGCTGCTCGCCAACCTCGGCTGGGACCTGCAGGCCTTCTCCGGCGGGCGCTTCAACCTCGGTCTCGGCAGCCAGATCAAGCCCCACATCACGAAGCGCTTCTCGATGGAATGGAGCCATCCGGCAGCCCGGATGCGCGAGATGATCCAGGCCGTCCGAGCCATCTGGGACACGTGGCTCACCGGGACACCGCTGAACTTCCGCGGCGACTTCTACACCCACACGCTGATGACCCCGTTCTTCACCCCCGACGCCTCCGACCTCGACGGCTTCGGTGTGCCGAGGATCTTCCTCGCCGGAGTCGGCGAGTTGATGACCGAGGTCGCCGGCGAGACGTGCGACGGATTCCTGTGCCACGGCTTCACCACCGAGAAGTACATCCGCGAGGTCACGATCCCCGCTCTCGAGCGCGGGCGTGCCAAGGCCGGCCTGACGATGGACGGCTTCCAGATCTCCGGCCCGCTGTTCGTCGTCACCGGCAACAACGAGGAGGAGATGGCGGCTGCCGCCAGCGGCACGAAGCAGCAGATCGCCTTCTACGGTTCGACACCCGCCTATCGCGGCGTGCTCGAGGTGCACGGCTGGGGTGACATGCAGGACGAGTTGAACCGTCTGTCCAAGGCCGGCGAGTGGGTGAAGATGGGTGAGGTGATCGACGACGAGGTGCTCAACACCTTCGCCGTCGTCGGCGAACCCGAGCAGATCGGTGCCGAACTCACCCGGCGCTACGGCGACATCGTCGACCGCCTCGCCTTCTACGCGCCCTACAAGAGCGATCCGGAGCGCTGGGCCAAGGTCCTCGACGACCTGCGCGCCGCCTGAGGCGCCGCTGGGGACGTCCGTCACGGGCGAACGAATCGCACGACGGCATCGATCCCACCCGAGTCGGCCGGGAGCAACTCCGCCGAGCCGCCGCCGGCGTTGGCCAACTGGCGAACGATCGCGAGTCCGAGACCCGATCCGCCGGCGGTCGCCCGTTCACCACGCCAGAACCGATCGAAGGCGGTGCTGCGCTCCTCCCGACCGAGTCCGGGACCCTGGTCGACGATGTGGAGCTCCACCCCGTCGACGACCGGCCGCACCTCGAGGCGGAGTTCCCCTCCGCTCGGCGACACGTCGAGGGCGTTGTCGACCAGGTTGTCGATGATCTGCTCGACGGCACCGGGGACGGCGGACACCATCACCGCCGACTCGACGCCGATGACATCGATCCGCACAGAAGACTCCGCAGCCAGGGGCTCCCAGTACTCGGCACGCTCCCGGACCTTCGCGGCGAGGTCGACGGCCACAGGCGGAACCACCGTGTCGTCGACGCGCGTCAGGATCAGCAGACCCTCGATCATCCGCCGGAGGCGATCGGTCTCGGCGATGGCGGCCTCGGCGTGCGCTGCCTGCTCTCCCTCCAGTCCGTCGGCGAGGCTCTCGAGACGGACCCGCAGCGCCGTGAGCGGTGTGCGCAACTGGTGCGAGGCCGTACCGGCGAACTGACGCTGACGATCCACGAGCTCCCCGATCTGGCCAGCCATGGAGTTGAAAGCCCGCGCGAGTCCGCGGATCTCCGGGGGCCCGTCGCGTTCGTCGGCTCGGGTGGAGAGGTCTCCGCCGGCGAGCCGAGCGGTGGATGCCGTCAGCCGGGCGACGGGCCTAGTCACAGTCCACGCCAGCACCCACGCCGCGAACACGGCGATCACGAGCGAGATGGCGAGCACCAGCAACAACGCCCGCACCCGCTCGGCGACGGCTGCATCGACCGCGGCCGCCGGCGTGGTGATCCGCACCGCACCGACCACCGAGTCACCGGACAGCACCGGGACGGCGACGTAGAACAACCGATCACCGAGGGTGGTCGACTGGCGCTCCCCCGTCGCCGGTCGTCCGGTGAGGGCCGTGACGATCTCGGGACGGTTCGTGAAGTCCTCACCCTGATCGAAGTCGGGTCCGAGGACGGCCACCCCGACGGAGTCGAGGAAGACGACACTCACCTGCTCCTCAGCCTGGTAGCGCTCGACGATGCCGGCCAGCACGGCGTCGGACCCGACGGTCCCCGACTCGAGGGCCTCCTCCGCCCGTCCGCCCAGGATGAACGCATCGCGCTCGAGTCGGGTCACGACCCGGTCGCGTTCGACGGTCCGGAGGTGCCCGATGAGGGGGACGTCCTGTACTGCGAGGACGAGCACGACGACGCCGACGAGGACGGCGATCAGCCGGAGCCTCATCCGCCCGCCCCGGGCGGCACCTCGAGCCGGAAGCCGACACCGCGGATCGACTCGATCCAGGCCGGATCGCCGAGTTTGCGCCGCAGGCCGGCGACGTGCGCATCGACCGTCTTGGTCGGGCCGAACCAGTTCGCGTCCCAGACGTGCTCGACGATGTCGGTGCGGGTACGGGCCGCCCCGGCATCCTCGGCGAGGAACGCCAACAGGTCGAACTCCTTCGGGGTCAGGGCGATCTCGGTGCCGTCCATCGCGACCCGGTGAGTGCGGCGGTCGATCACAAGTGGCCCGACGACGATCCGGTCCGAACCGGCATCGGGGGTCTCCCCCCGCGTGTGGCTGGCGCGTCGCAGGACCGCTCGGATCCGGGCGACGAGCTCTCGGGAGCCGAGGGGCTTCACCATGTAGTCGTCGGCCCCGAGTTCGAGACCGAGGACCCGGTCGAACTCGTCGCTGCGGGCGGTGACGACGATGATCGGCACCTCCGACACGGCGCGGATCCGCCGGCACACGTCGTACCCGTCGAGATCGGGCAGACCGAGGTCGAGGAGCACGATCGCGAAGCGGCCCACGCCGCCCTCCACGAGTTCGATCGCGCCGGTGCCGGTCGCGGCCCTCTGGACGGTGAACCCCGCTGCGCCGAGGGGGGCCAGCAGGGCCTCGGCGATGGCATCGTCATCCTCGACCAGAAGGATCTCCATGGGGGGAGTCTGGCACCGTGTCCGGACCGGATCCCGCCCGCAACCTGTCGTCTGGCGAACCGGCACCGAGCCTTGGACGTCCCTTGGATGTTCCCGGGTCACGCTCTGCCGACTGGCCCCTACGGTGAGGACACCACCACGGGCACCGGCGGACGGCCGGGTCCCACCCCCCGAGGACACGACAGGAGATCCACCATGAAGACCACGATCGCCACCGCCCTCTCACTCGTCGGAGTCCTCGCCGCCGGTTCGGCGGCCGCCCTGGTCAACACCACGATTTTCGATGCCACCCCGAGCGAGGCGACGGCGAGCGCCGCCGTCCTCCCCGAGGGAGCGACGGTCGACCTGACGATCCCGACGCCCGTCACCCTGGCCATGGCCGCCACGACGTCCACCGGGCAGCAGGCGGCCGAGCAGCCTGCGGTCGACGCTCCCGCCGTCACGGCTCCGACAACGAGTCGGCCCCCGGCACCGGTGATCGTGAACGATGCGGCGTCGGTCGCCGAGGTCGACCCGATCAGCACCACGACGCCGACGACCACAGTCCCCGGTTCCCCGTCCACGACCGTGCCGCCCTCGGCCCCGACGACCACCCTCCCCGCGTCGGTGCCGACGACCTCGACTCCGGTGTCCCGTCTGACGACGTACAACCTCGGCGAGGTGGGGTCGGTGACCCTCGACGTCGTCAACGGGCGGCTTCTGATCGTCGACACCCGCCCGGCGACCGGGTGGAGGGTGACCGATGCCGAGATCGACGTGTTGACCGGGGAGGCCGACGTCGTCTTCGCGTCGACCGACACCGAGGTCGAGTTCACCGCGGTCCTCGCCGGCGGGACGATCGTGACCGATATCGAGTCCCGACTGATCGATACGGGCGGCTACGACGATCACGATGATGACGACGACGACAACGATCACGATGACGATCATGACGACGACGACGATGACGACGATGACGACGACGATCGCGACGACGACTGAGGGGCCGAGGCCATGACGACCCCCACACCCCACGACGAACGGGCAGCCAAGCTCGCGGCCCTCAAGGCAGCCCGCCAGGAGCGGTCCGCATCGGACCCGACGACAGCACCACCGCCCGCGGCAGCGGCGACACGACGACCGGCGCGAGCTGCCAAGGTCGCCACCGTTGGGTTGTCGACCACGGCCGTACTCGGCCTCATGGCCGCCTACGGGAACTCAGAGGGTGCTGCGGCCTCGACGGCACCCGACCCCGTTGGTTCATCGGCGATCACCCCGCTGACCGCAGGGACGATCCGGGTCGCCGCCGACGCCGAGGCAATCGTCCTCGTCGTCGACGCCCAGGGCACACCGATCGATCTCGTCCACATGCCCTCGGTGGTCGACCTGCAGGCATTCCTCCAACAGGCGACCCCGATCATCCGGTCCGCACACGCGGTACCGGATACGAACCCGGTGGTCGCGCCGACCGCCGTCCCGGCGACGAACCCACCCGTGCCGAGCGCCGCCTCCACCCGGCCCGACGTGACTGCACCGAGCCCACCGGTCGTGGCAGCACCGCAGGCAGTACCCGGCTCCGATCCGGCCACCCCGGGACCCGATGCCTCGATACCCGTCGTCCCGGCGCCGACCTCAACCGCACCGACCACATCAGCGTCCGCCGACACGCCGGCCGTGACGGTGCCACCGACTCCTGTCGCACCCGTCGCTACTGCGCCGGCCAGCCCGGCTCCCGTGGCACAACCGGCCCCGGTCGAACTGGCCATCCCGCTGCCCGCGCCCACGGGCAACACGGCCGGGAGCTGACCGACGATGACGAGCACTGCGACGTCCACACCGCCACCGACAGCTCTCGTCGAACCGGGGCCGATCATGGGCAGCACCGTCGCAATCCTGTGCGCCGACGACCGACGCGCCGGCGCCCTCGCCCTCCTTCGTCGCCTCGAGGGGCGGTGGAGTCGCTTCCTGCCCGACAGTGACATCTCGCGGGTGAACAGAGCGGGTGGTGCCCCGGTGCAGGTCGATCCGGCCACGATCCGGCTGCTCACCGAGCTCGCACTCGCGTGGCGACGGACCGACGGCGACTTCGACCCCACCCTCCTCGGCCCACTCGCCGCTCTCGGCTACGACACGAGCCGCACCGACCCGAGGCGTCGCACCGCCCTCCCCGCCTCGATCGCATCACGGGGCCGGCCCGACGAGATCCTCGTCGACACGGCCCGGGCACTCGTCGTGCTGCCGATGGGAACGGTCATCGACCCCGGAGGTCTCGGCAAGGGACTCGCCGCCGACATGGCGGTCGAGCACCTCGAGTCGGCCGGGGACGACGGGCCGCTCCTCGTCGAGATCGGTGGGGATCTCCGCGTCGGCGGGACGCCGCCGTCCGGCGGCTTCACCGTCGACATCTGGGATCCGGAGCGTCGCCACCCCCGCCATCGGATCGCCCTCGCTGCCGGCGGTGTCGCCACGTCCTCGACACTTCTGCGCACCTGGCGCAGCGACGGCGTCGACCGGCATCACCTTCTCGACCCGCGGTCGACTCTGCCGTCGGCGAACGGAGTCATCGCCTGCACCGTGGTCGCCGGCACCGCCGCCTGGGCAGAGGCGCTCACCAAGATCGCCTTCGTCCGTCCGATCGCCGAGACGGTCGGACGCCTCGAGGCTTTCGGGGTCGACGCGCTCGTCACCGCCGACGACGGGACCGAGCACACGACGAGCAACTGGAGGGGGTTCCTCGCATGAGCACACACCTCTGGTGGCACCTGTCGCGGGCCACCGGGATCGTGGCCCTCGTCCTGCTCGTCGTGTCGTTCGTCTGGGGCATCCTGCTCTCGACGCGAGCGCTCCGGGGCGTGGACCGACCGGCCTGGCTGCTGGCCACCCACACCTGGCTCGCCGGGACCGGTCTCGTGATGCTCGCTGCCCACCTGATGGGCCTCGTGCTCGACGGCTGGGTCGACTTCGGGCTCGCCGACATCGTCGTACCGGGCATCGCCAGGTGGAAGGGGGCCACCCGCATGGCCGAGATCGGTACGGCGGTCGGCGTTGTTGCGATGTACCTGATGGTGATCGTTCAGGCGACGTCGTACCTGCGTCGCCGACTCTCACGCCGGGCGTGGACGGCGATCCATCGGTTGAGTTTCCCGCTGGTGCTCATGGCACTCGTCCACGCCGGATGGGCCGGCACGGACACCGGCAACCGGGCGTATCAGGTGATGGCGCTGGTGCTCGCCATGGCGGCTGCCACGGCAACGGTCATCCGGGTCATCACCCCATCACGCTCCCGGGCGCAGGCCGGAACCTGAGGCACCGAGCAGCCACCGCCTGGCGTTCTCACCGAGCTCGTCGGTCGCGTAGCCGCCCTCCTGCAGGACGACGGTCGGCAGGCCGAGCTCCGCGATCATCCGGCCGCAGCGTTCGAACCCGTCGGCGGTCAATCCGAGGTCGCTGATCGGATCGAGATGGAAGGTGTCGAGTCCGAGCGACACGACGAGCGCTCCGACCCCGGCCGCGGCGATCGATTCGAGCGCCCGTCCGAGTGACACGAGATAGCTGTCGTCGTCCGTGCGCGCCGCCAATGGGATGTTCAGGGTGGATCCCCGGCCGCGTCCGGTGCCGATCTCGTCGTCGTGACCGGTGAGGTACGGGTACGCCCGCTCCGGGTCGCCGTGCAACGACACGAACGGGACGTCATCGCGCTCGTAGAAGATCTGCTGGGTGCCGTTCCCGTGGTGGTAGTCGACGTCGAGGACGGCCACCTTGGAGCCGGTGGTGTCGACGAGGAACTGGGCGGTCACGGCGGCGTTGTTGAAGAAGCAGTAGCCGCCGAACACCGACCGAGCGGCGTGGTGCCCGGGAGGACGACAGAGGCCGTAGGCGACTGCCTCTCCGCCGAGCACCAGGTCGGCCGCGGTGAGTGCCACGTCGACCGAGGACCGCGCCGCGTCGAAGGTCCCCTCGGTGATCGGTGTCGTCGTCTCGTAGCACCACCATCCCAACTCGGCGCCGATCGACGGTGGTCGTCGGGCGGGACCCATGCCGTCACGGATCGCGCCGTGGGCGAAGACGTCGGGGACCACATCGTGCACGGGGCCGTGCGCGACCTGGAATCGTCGCCATGCGGTCTCGAGGAAGTCGACCATTCCCGGGTCGTGCACGGCATCGATCGGCGCCCGACCGTGGTCGTCCGGTGCGACGAACTCGAAGCCGGCGTCGGCGGCCAGGGTCGCCCTGATGATCTCCGCCCGGCCCGGGTGCTCGAAGGGCTCCTGGAAGCGGGCATCCTCGAATTCGCGCTCGGGATGGTGAGCACGGTGTCGGAGCGAGTAGACCACCTTCACGGCCGGCATCCTCGCATGTCCGCCGGCACTGCGCATCCCGATCACGTCAGGAGAGACCATGACCCGCCTCGGCTACCAGATCCCGAACTTCACCTACCCAGGGGTCGGCCCTGACCGGCTCTACGAGGTGATCGCCCGGCAGGCCCGGGAGGCCGAGGCCGGCGGGTTCGACACCGTCATGGTCATGGACCACTTCTACCAACTGCCGATGATCGGGACCCCGGACCAGTACATGCTCGAGTGCTACGCCCTCCTGTCGGCCCTCGCCCGCGAGACGTCGACGGTCCGGTTGTCGTCGCTGGTGACCGGGAACACGTACCGCAACCCGGCGGTGCTGGCCAAGACCGTGACGACGCTCGACATCGTCTCGAACGGGCGGGCGCAGCTCGGCATCGGTGCCGGGTGGTTCGAACTCGAGCACTCGGCGTTCGGCATCGAGTTCGGCACGTTCACCGACCGCTTCGAGAAGCTCGAGGAGGCACTGCGGATCATCATCCCGATGCTCAACGGTGAGCGACCCTCACTCGACGGGAAGTGGTACTCGATCAACGAGGCCATGAACGAGCCACCGCCCGTCGGGCGCATCCCGGTGATGATCGGCGGTGGGGGTGAGCGCAAGACACTGCGCTTCGTCGCCCGGTACGCCGACGACTCGAACCTGATCTGCCCGGTCGACGACGTCACCCGCAAGCTGGCGGTCCTCGACGAGCACTGCGGCGCCGAGCACCGCGACCGCTCCACGATCACCGTCACCCGCCAGCAGTCGGTGTGCATCGCCCCGACGCACGACGAGGCCCTCGCCGAACTCGATGCGATGCTGGGCGGCCGCGGATTGTCCGGCGCCGCCCTCGAGGCGGCCCGGGCCAACGTCGTGTACGGCGACCCGGACGGTGTCGCCGAGCAGATGGCGGCGCAGCTGGCCCTCGGCCTCGACGGGTTCACCGTCAACGCCGTGGCGAACGGCCACGTGCCGGGACGGGTGCAGTTGCTCGGCGAGACCCTGGCGCCGCTGATCCGCTGACCGCGCCCCGCCGCTGACGCTCAGTCGATGAGCGCGAGTTCCTCGGACAGGTAGAGCTCGCGACACTTGGCGCGCTGCAACTTGCCCGACGACGTCTTGGGCAGGGTGCCCGGCTTGACGAGCATGACGTCGCGCGGCGGCAGACCGCACACCTCGAGCGTGCGGTGGTGGATCGCCTCGCGCACCGACTCGGGGGCGTCGGTGCGCACCTCGGCGACGACGACCACGGTCTCCTTGCCCTTGTACCCCTCGACGCCGACGGCGATCACGTTCCCGGCGCGCACCCCGTCGAGCACCCCGACGGCGCGTTCGATGTCCTCGGGGAACACGTTGCGGCCACCGACGATGATCACGTCCTTGATCCGGCCGCACAGCACCAGTTCGCCGTCGAGCACGTAGGCGAGGTCACCGGTGCACAACCAGTCGTCGTGGAACAGCGCGGCGGTCGCGTCATCACGCTTGTAGTAGCCGGGGGTGACCGAGGTGCCGCGCAGCAACAACTCGCCGACGTGGCGTTCGGGCACCTCCTCGTGGGTGTCCGGGTCGACGACCTTCATCTCGAGTCCCGGCACGGCCCGGCCGAGCAAGGGCAGTCGACGGGCCCGCACGGCGAGATCGTCCTGGTCGACGACCTCGACGGGCTTGGCGACCCGCGACCGCTCCAGCACCTCGCGATCGACCGTGTCGAAGCGCAGACCCTGACCACGGCGGGGGAACGTGCCGGCGATCGCGACCTCCGCCATCCCGAATGCCGGGAACACCGCCCCCGGATCGAAGCCGAAGCGGGATGCCGCAGCGCAGAAGGCATCCATCGCCTTCGGGTCCACCGGTTCGGCACCGCTGAGCGCCAGCGTCAGCGACGACAGGTCGAGTCCCTCGGCCCGGCGCAGGGCCCGGGTGGCGAGCACCCACGCGAAGTTCGGCCCGGCGGTGGCCGTGCCGCGCCAGGTGGAGATCCACTCCATCCAGTGACCGGGGTGCGCCATGAAGTCCTGCGGTGCGGCCTGCACGAGGTCGACACCGGTCGTCATCGGGATGGCGAGGAACCCGACGAGCCCCATGTCGTGGTACAGCGGAAGCCACGACACCATCACCTCGTCGGGACGCAGGCTCGCCGCCTCGCACGCCGCGTCGATGTTGGCGGTCAGCACCCGGTCCGGGATCATCACGCCCTTGGGCTCGCTCGTCGAACCGCTCGTGTACTGCAGGATGACGAGCCGGTCCGGGTCGTGCGCCGGCACCTCGAGTCGGTCACCCGACGGTACGCCGGGAGCACCCGGGAGCACGTCGTCGAGGGGCACGATCGGCGGGTCGCCGGGGGCCGCCTCGTAGAACGGGGCGAGCTGTGAGTCGATCAGGACGAGCTTCGCGTCACCGTGACGGATCCGGGCCCGAGTGGACGACACGAACTCGTCCAGCGACCCCATGCGCATCGGCAGCGGCAGGACCATCGACGCGATCCCCGACATCCAGCAGCCCCGCACCGCCGTCATCAGCGCCCGGCTGGTCGGACCGAGGATCGCGACGTGATCCCCGGGGAGCAGTCCACGGGCCTGTAGGGCCGCGCCGACGGCGCGGGCATCGTCGTGGATCCGCGCCCACGGCACGAACTCCGGACCGTCGGGGGCGACCGAGTGGCCCACGAAGCGGACCCCGCCCGGTCGGTCAGCCGCGGCCTCCAGGCGGTCGATGATCGACGGAACGGTCGCTCCGGGGCTGCCCACGGCGGTCATGGCGGAGAGATTACCCGTGGTCGGCCGGACCACCGGGGAGGCGCGACCGTGAACTCGTAGGCTGGGCTGCCGGTATGAGTGAGCAGCCATCGCCCAACGACGACGACCAGCCCAGTGTCCGCTACACCGCGGCCCTGGCCCAGACGATCGAGGAGAGCTGGCAGGACCGCTGGGACGCCGAGGGCACCTTCGCCGCCCCGAACCCGGCTGGCCCGCTCGCCGATCCCACCGCCGTCGCGGGCCTCGACGACAAGTTGTTCGTGCTCGACATGTTCCCGTACCCGTCGGGCGCCGGACTCCACGTCGGCCACCCGCTCGGCTACATCGGCACCGACGTGTACGCCCGGTTCCAGCGCATGCTCGGCCGCAACGTGCTCTACACGATGGGGTTCGATGCCTTCGGTCTCCCGGCCGAGCAGTACGCCGTGCAGACCGGCCAGCACCCGGCGATCACGACCGACGCCAACATCGCCAACATGCGCCGCCAGCTGCGGCGCCTCGGCCTGAGCCACGACCGCCGTCGCTCGATCTCGACGACCGACCCGGAGTACTACCGCTGGACGCAGTGGATCTTCACGCAGATCTTCAACGCCTGGTACGACACGGCAGCGGGCCGGGCGCGCCCGATCGACGAACTGATCGACGAGTTCGCCGTCGGCGCCCGCCCGACACCGGACGGGCGTCCCTGGTCCGAACTCGACGAAGGTGAGCGGCGTCGGATCGTCGACGATCATCGTCTGGCGTACGTCAGCGAGGCGCCGGTCAACTGGTGTCCCGGTCTCGGCACCGTCG
The DNA here is from genome assembly GCA_041164245.1 of Actinomycetota bacterium. Classification (GTDB taxonomy): domain Bacteria; phylum Actinomycetota; class Acidimicrobiia; order Acidimicrobiales; family Ilumatobacteraceae; genus Casp-actino5. The sequence goes on from JBEAPU010000047.1 coordinate 32,659, forward strand.
TCGCCAACGAGGAGGTGACCGCCGACGGTCGCAGCGACCGCGGCAACTTCCCGGTGTTCAAGCGCAACATGCGCCAATGGATGATGCGCATCACCGCGTACGCCGACCGCCTCATCGACGACCTCGACCTGCTCGACTGGTCCGACGCGATCACCACGATGCAACGCAACTGGATCGGCCGCAGCCACGGCGCCCGCGTCCACTTCGACTCCCCCGCCGGTCGGATCACGGTGTTCACCACACGGCCCGACACGCTCTTCGGTGCCACGTTCCTGGTGCTCGCCCCGGAGCACCCGCTGGTCGACGCCCTCACGACCTCGGAGCAGTCCGGGGCCGTGGCCGAGTACCGGAGGCAGGCCGCGGCGCGCAAGGACGTCGACCGTCAGGACGAGAATCGCGACAAGACCGGAGTCCCGACCGGTTCGACGGCGACGAACCCGCTCACCGGCGAGGCGATCCCGATCTGGATCGCCGACTACGTCCTGATGGGCTACGGCACGGGCGCGATCATGGCCGTGCCCTGCGGTGACCAACGCGACTTCGAGTTCGCCCGACGCTTCGACCTCCCGATCCCGGCCATCCAGCAGCCACCCGCCGAGTGGTTCGCAGAGAACGGCATCGAGCCCGCACTCGACACGTCGACCTGGCCGGCGGCGTTCGTGGGCGACGCACCGTACGTCAACTCGGCCAATGCCACCCTCGACCTCAACGGGCTGACATCCGTCGCCGACGGCGTGGCCCGCACGACGGCCTGGCTCGCCGGGAACGACCTGGGCGAGGCGACGATCACCTACAAGCTGCGGGATTGGCTCTTCAGCCGCCAGCGTTACTGGGGCGAGCCGTTCCCCATCGTCTACGACGAGACCGGCAACCCGCACAGCCTGCCCGACGCGATGCTGCCGGTCACGCTGCCCGACACCGACTCGTTCAGCCCGCGCACCTTCGACCCCGACGACGAGTTCTCCGACCCGGAGAGCCCACTCGACCGGCTCGGCGACTGGGTCGAGGTGACCCTCGACCTGGGCGACGGACCGCGCACCTACCGGCGCGACACGAACGTCATGCCGCAGTGGGCTGGTTCGTGCTGGTACGAGCTGCGCTACCTCGACCCGACGAACGACGCGGCCTTCGTCGATCCCGAGGTCGAGCGGTACTGGATGGGCCCGCGCACCGATGTGCGGCCCGACCACCCGGGTGGTGTCGACCTGTACGTCGGCGGCGTCGAGCACGCGGTCCTGCACCTGCTGTACGCCCGCTTCTGGCACAAGGTGCTCTACGACCTCGGTCACGTGTCGTCGCGCGAGCCGTACGCCCGGTTGTTCAACCAGGGCTACATCCTCGCCAACGCCTTCACCGACGAACGCGGCGTGTACGTCGATGCCACCGAGGTCACCGAGGTCGACGGGGAGTTCCTCCATGAGGGCCGACCGGTGACGCGCGAGTGGGGCAAGATGGGCAAGAGCCTCAAGAACGCCGTCTCGCCCGATGAGATGTACGACGCCTACGGGGCCGACACGCTTCGGCTCTACGAGATGGCGATGGGGCCCCTCGACGCCAGCCGGCCGTGGTAGACGCGCGATGTCGTCGGCATGTACCGCTTCCTGCAGCGACTGTGGCGCACGATGGTCGACGAGCGTTCCGGCGAGTCGATCGTGGCCGATGTCCCCGCCGACGACGAGACCCGCCGGCTGCTGCACCGCACGATCGACACGGTGCGCACCGAGATGGAGAACCTGCGCTTCAACACGGCGATCGCCAAGCTGATCGAGTTGAACAACCACGTCACGAAGGTCGTGAACGCAACCGGGGCGACGCCTCGAGAGGTGGCCGAGGCGATGACGCTGATGGTGGCACCGCTCGTGCCCCACGTCGCCGAGGAACTCTGGGAGCGACTCGGTCACACCGGCGGTGTGACGCGAGTGCCGTTCCCGGTGGCCGACCCGGCGCTGCTCGTCGACGACGAGTTGGAGATCCCGGTGCAGGTCCGCGGCAAGGTGCGCGCCCGCATCATGGTGCCGGCCGATGCCGACGAGGCGACGATCCGTGGCATCGCCCTCGCCGATGCCACGGTGCTCGCCGCGCTCGACGGTGCCGATCCGACCGCGCTCACCAAGGTGATCGTCGTGCCGGGCCGCATGGTCAATCTCGTGCCGTGACGCGGCGGTGACACATCCCAGACGGATTCCGTGACACGCAACCCTGTCGACCGATGATCGGGTCGGCGACGATGATCACCGGAGATCCGTGGGGTGCGGACGGGACCCAGATCCCCTGACGGTGAGCCATCATCGAACGGGGCCCCTGGTCCGCACCATCCTGGTCGAGCAGGAGGCACCCTGCGGATCTCCACCCGTCAGCCCCGGCGGCTACCGTCGCCGCATGACCGGACGTCGCATCCTCATCACCGGCGCCTCCAAGGGCATCGGCCTCGCCACAGCACAGCGCCTCGCCGGGCTGGGCCACACACCCGTCGGCATGGCCCGGAGCACACCAGCCGCGTTCCCGGGTGAGTTCATCTCCGTCGACCTCACCGATCGGGCCGCCACCCAGTCGGCGCTCGACGCGGCGCTCGCCGCCGGACCGATCGACGGGGTGTTGAACAACGTCGGCATGATCCGCGCCCAGATGCTCGGCGAGATCGCGCTCGAGGACTTCGATGCCGTGCAGGACGTCACCGTGCGGTCCTCCATCCAGACCGTGCAGGCGGCGATGCCCGGCATGGTCGAGCGCGGCTGGGGGCGCGTCGTGAACATCACGAGCGTCGTGTCGCTCGGTGGTGTGCCGGGACGGTCGGCGTACGCGACGTCGAAGGCCAGCCTCGACCTGCTGACCCGCATGTGGGCCGTCGAGTTGGCGACGACGGGCATCACGGTGAACGCGGTCGCCCCCGGTCCGGTGTCGACGGAGCTGTTCCAGGAGAACAATCCCCCCGGGTCGCCGGGTGAGGCCCGCTACCTGTCGATGGTGCCGATGCAGCGCCTCGGGTCGGTCGACGACATCGCCGCAGCCGTGTGCTTCCTGATGTCGGACGATGCCGGGTGGATCACCGGTCAGACGCTGCGCGTCGACGGCGGCGCCTCCATCGGTCGCGCCAGCCTCATGTGAGGCGGTCCGAGGCGCCAACGGGGCGCTAACAGGCTGGCACCACGTAGTTGTACCTATTGACCGTTCGGTCATGGCGGTCTTGAATCGAGTGACCACCGTCACTCGAGGGAGATCCATCGTGACTCACGCCCATCGCCGTCGTCGGATTCTCACAGCAGGTCTCCTGCTGGTGACCAGCACCATCGGTGGGGTCAGCGGTTCGCCCGGAGTCGAGGCCGCGGCGACGCTGCAGTGGAGCAGTTCGGTCGGGTCGTTCGCCGGTGGATTGAGCGACGGCAGCGTCAACCGGCTCTCGAGCGTCACCGGTGCCATCTCGCCCTACACGGTCAGTGGTCTCCCGACCTCGACGCTGTCGACCGCCGGGGGTACGGGCACGGTCACCTACTCGATCTCACCAGCCCTTCCGAGCGGCCTCACCTTCGACTCGTCCAGTGGAGTGATCTCCGGGACGCTCCTCGCCCCATACGGTCCCGCAGATCACGTCATCTCGGCAACCGACGAGGACGGCGACATCATCGAGATCTCGGTCTACTTCGACGTCACCGCCAGAACGGAGCTCGAACCACAGTCGCAACGTCTCACACTGGTCAAGGGCAAGGGATTCTTCGCGAA
>JBEAPU010000048.1:0-6787 GCA_041164245.1 Actinomycetota bacterium
TCCCGACCTCGGCGAACGCCAGATCCAAGAACTCACGGATCGTGTGCGTCTCCCCCGTCGCGATCACGAAATCCTCAGGCTGATCCTGCTGCAACATCAACCACATCGCCCGCACATAGTCACCCGCGTAACCCCAGTCACGCTTCGAATCCAGATTCCCGAGCACCAACTCGTCCTGAAGGCCGAGCTTGATCCTCGCCACCGCGTTCGTGATCTTCCGGGTCACGAACTCCACACCACGACGCGGCCCCTCATGATTGAACAAGATCCCCGAACACGCAAACATGCCGTACGACTCGCGGTAGTTCATCGTGATGTAATGCCCGAACACCTTCGCACACCCATACGGGCTCCTTGGGTGGAACGGCGTCAACTCGGTCTGCGGGATCTCCCGCACCTCACCGAACATCTCCGACGTCGACGCCTGATAGAAGCGAATCGGATTGTTCTCAGCCCCACCGACCATCCGCACCGCATCCAACATCCTGAGCACACCGAGCCCCGACACATCTCCGGTGAGTTCGGCGTGGTTGAACGAGTAGGCAACGAACGACACCGCACCAAGGTTGTACACCTCATCAGGAGACGCCAGCTCGACGGCCTTCACCAACGACGACAGATCCGCCAGATCACCCGACACCGGCTCGATGAACGGGAACTCCTCCAACACACCCGCGATCCGCGGATTGTTCTGCCCCTTCACCATCCCGAACACCTCATACCCCTCGGCATGAAGCAACCCAGCCAGATGCTGACCATCCTGACCAGTGATCCCCGTGATCAACGCACGCTTCGGCACGGCAGGAGCGTACTGCCCCGGCGCCTCCACCGTTCCGGTGCCGCACGCTGGCATGATGCCCGGGTCATGCGCGTCGCCGTCGACATCGGACCACTGCACGGTCACCGCACCGGGATCGGCACGGCGGTGCACCACCTCGTCGACGAACTCGGCGACGAACCCGACCTCGAGATCGTGCCCTACCTGCTCAGTTTCCGGGCCCCGGAGGTCACCGGACAGGTGCGGCTCCCCCTCCCCGCCCGCCTCGCCACCCGGATGTGGGCCCGCCTCGACCGACCGGGGGTCGACCGCTGGATCGGCGCAGCCGACGTCATCCACGGCACGAACTACGTGCTCCCACCGAGTCGCCGACCAGGCGTCGTCTCGGTGTACGACTGCTGGTTCCTCCAGCACCCCGAACTCGCGATCCCCGATGTGGCCCGAGCCGGGCGGATCCTGCGCCGGGCCGCCCGGCGGGGCGCCTGGATCCACACCTCGTCCGAGGCCAGCGCGGCGCAGGCGCGTCGACTGCTCGACACCGACCGGGTCCGATCGGTGCACCTCGGGCCGCCCGATCACCGTCCCGCCCCGACGACCGCACCGGACGCGGTCCGGGCCCTCGAGGGGCAGCGCCTCGTCGTGGCCATCGGCACCTGCGAGACCCGCAAACGTCACGCGTGGCTCGCCGAGGTGTTCGCGGCTCTCGACACCGACGCGCACCTCGTCATCGCCGGCGCCCCGGGCGATGCCAGCCGGGCACTGCTGCAGGTCCTGGGCGCATTGGGCCAGCCGGTGACGGACCGCATCCACCTGCTCGGGCCGGTCGAGCCCGACACGAAGGCATGGTTGCTGCACAACGCGACCGTCATGGCCTACCCGTCGGTGGACGAGGGGTTCGGCTTCCCGCTGCTCGAGGCCCAGGCGGCCGGACTGCCGATCGTGGCCAGTCGGGCCGGTTCGATACCCGAGGTCGGTGGCGACGGCGTCCACCTCGTCGATGTCGACGACCGGATCGGCTTCGCCGCCGCACTCGGGACGGTGATCGGGGATCACGATCGGCGCCGGCAGCTCGTCGATGCCGGACGCTCGAACCTCGCCCGCTTCGACTGGGCTGTCACGGCCCGGGCCATGGTCGACCTGTACCGCACCGCGGCGGGAGCATCGTGAGCACCGTCCGACCGATCACCGTGCTGTGCGGCGGTGTCGGGGCGGCGCGATTCCTGCGGGCCCTGATCAGCGTCGTCGACCCGTCGTCGGTGTGTGCCGTCGTGAACACCGGTGACGACACCGTGATGCACGGCCTCCACATCTCACCGGACCTCGACACGGTGACCTACACCGTCGCCGGTGCCATCGACCCCGAGCGCGGCTGGGGCCTCGTCGGCGAGACCTGGACCGCGATGGACGCGCTCGGGCGGTACGGCGGGTCGAAGCCCGCCGGGTCCTCCGCCGGGGCGACGTGGTTCGGTCTCGGCGACCGCGACCTCGCGACCCACCTCTACCGCACCGGACGCCTGGCCGAGGGAGCCACGCTCACCGAGGTCACCGCCGAGATCTGCTCGGCGTGGGACCTCGGCATCGAGGTGCTCCCGATGAGCGACGACCCCGCGCCGACCCGGGTGCGGGTCGACCCGAACACCGATCCCGGTCCGGACGGTGACGGCATGATCGCCTTCCAGGACTACTTCGTCCGTCACCGCCACGCGATCCCGACGACGGGCCTCGACCTCGGGGCGGTGAGAGCCCGACCCGGTGACCGGGTCCTCGACGCGCTCCGCGACGCCGAGACGGTGATCATCGCCCCGTCGAACCCATTGGTGTCGATCGGACCGATCCGGGCGCTCCCCGGGGTCGACGAGGTGCTGGCCGGGCGACGCTCCACGGTGGTCGCCATCTCCCCGATCGTCGGCGGAGCCGCCCTGAAGGGGCCGGCCGCCGAGATGATGACCGCGGCCGGGATCCGTCCCGACGTCGTCGGGATCGCCGAGACCTACCGGGAGATCGCGGCGAGCGTCGTCATCGATCCCGTCGACATCGGGTCCGCCGCCGACGTCGCAGCCGTCGGCATCCGTCCGGTGGTGACCCCGTCGATCATGGGCGACCCGGAGGTGGCCGCCGAACTGGCCCGGGTCACGCTCGCTGCGGCGACCGGGGCCTGAACCCGGAACGGACCCACGACCTCAGGCCGGTTCGGGGAAGCGGCGACCGTGATGCTCACCGCCCGGCACCGCCGCACCGCGGCCGACGACGCAGTCCACGAGGACGCTGCCCCCCGGCACACGCCCCCACACCAGGCTCCGCTCGAGTCTGGCCCCGGCACCGATCTCGGCGCCGGCGAGCACGACCGACTCGGTCACCGTGGCATCGTCACCGATCACGGCGTCGGCCCCGACGACCGACGACGTCACGACCGCCGTCGGCGCCACCCTCGCCGACTCGGCGATCGCCTCGCCGTCGAGGTGGGCGAGGTTGGCCGCCAGGTACAACTCGGGGCGTCCGGTGTCGATCCAGTCGTGATCGGTGGCGACGGCGGCGAGGGCGCCGTCGGCGACGAGGGCCGGGAATGTCTCGCGTTCGACGGACACGCGACGGCCCGCCGGGATGCGGTCCAGGACCGCCTCCTCGAAGACGTAGGTCCCGGCGTTGATCGTGCGTGAGTCGCTCTCACCGGGGGCCGGCTTCTCGACGAACCGTCGGACGAGCCCGGAGTCGTCGACCTCGACCACACCGAACGACGACGGGTCGTCGACCGGGGTCAGGTGGATCGTCGCCTCGACGCCGGCGGACCGGTGGGCTGCGACGAGGTCGGCGATCGGCAGGCTCGTCATGATGTCGCCGTTGGCGACGACGAAGGTGCCGGTGACCCCGGCCGTCCGCGCCGCGAAGGCGATGGCACCGGCCGTGTCGAGCGGTTCCGGCTCGACGGCGTAGTGCAACCGCACCGTCCCGGACCCACCCTCGAGCACATCGCCGGGGAAGGCGCTCCGGAAGGCATCGGGCATGAAGCCGAGGGCCAGCACGATGTCCGTGACACCGCCGGCCGCGAGACGCTCCGCCAGACGGACGATCATCGGCCGGTTTGCGACCGGCAGCATCGGCTTGGGGACGTCGTCGGTCAGCGGGCGCAGGCGGGTGCCGAAGCCGCCGACGAGCACGACGGCGAACATGACGCGTCGGTCACTCCCCGTCGTCGACGACGGTCGTCTCGGATGCGCCGGAATCGGGCACCGAGGTCTCCACCGAGTCGGTTCCCGTCGTGTCACCCACGGTGGTCGACGTCAGGTCCTCGGGACGGAGCTGGCCCGTGTCGGCCGCGCCGAGCTCGGGCAGCTGAGCCGCCCACGGCGGCATGGACACCTCGTCGCCACGAGGCACGAAGGCCACGACGAACACCATGCCGTCGTCCGTGACCGGGATCTCGTCCATCTTGGAGATGTACCGTGAGCCGTCGTCGGTGTCGGAGTAGTTCGTCCAGGCGACGACCGAGAGCTCCGCCTGCTCCTCGACGCCGTCGACGGTGCAAGTGTCCTCGCCCTCGGTGTAGCTCGCGCCGCCGAGCTGGTCGGCGGGGAAGGTCAGGGACTCGTTGGTCAACTCGACACCGTAGGTCTCGAGGAAGACGCCGAGCTGGGCTCGACTGCCGACCGCCCTCGAGGTGTACGGGTGCCAGTGGATCACACCGTCGTTGTGGCTGTGGATGCCGGTCTGCAGGAACTCGGGGTTGACGAACTGGCCCTGGGAGTTGCGCTCCTCGAGGTCGCCCTCGAGCTGGAACCACTCCCCGCAGATGTCGAAGCCGTAGGCCATGTGCCAGTGGTCGTTGATCGTCGGCGGGTTGTCGTCGGCCAACGGCACCGACTGCCGGGCGTAGACGATCGACGCGACGCCGAGCACGACCGTGACCATGATGGCGATCGGGAACACGCGCCCACCCTGGAAGCGCACGGCACGGCCCTTGCCCTTGCCGGCGAGACGGGCCGCTTTCTTGGTCGACGAGGTGGCTACCACGTCCGCCGAGGCTATCGGCGCCCCGGCGGGTTGCCGGGTCAGTCGCCGAGGAGCCGTTCGTACGCCTCACCGACGGCGGCCGGGGACGCATTGGCGACCACCCAGGCCCGGCCCGCCTCCCCCATCCGGGCCCGCCGGGTCGGATCGCCGAGCAGGTCCATCACGGCGGAGTCGAGGGCGTCGGCATCGTCGGGTGGGACGGCGATGCCGGCACCCGACTCGTCGATGAGTCGGGTCACGGCGGTCCCCGGGTCGATCGCCGCCACCAGCGGGCGGGCGGCCGCCAGGATCGAGTAGGACTTGGAGGGGACGCTCACATCGCCGAGACCGGCCCGCAGCGGCACGACGTGGACGTCGGCCGAAGCGAGTACCTCGGGGAGCCGGTCAGCCGGTTGGTAACCGACGATGGTCAGGTTCGGGACCTCGGCCGCGGCCTCCTCGAGGGATGGCCGGGCCGCGCCGTCACCGTTGATCACGACCCGCACCTCCGGGTGCCGGCGGGCGAACCCGACGACGAGGTCGAGGGACTGCGAGAAGCCCAGGTTCCCGGCGTACATCACCACCGGTCCATCCCCCAGTCCGAACTCCTCCCGGTACGGGGTGAGTCGGTCCATCGGGACGATGGTCGACGTGTCGACGAAGTTCGGGATGACCACGACCGGGGTCGCCCCCGGACGGATCTTGGCCGTGACGTTGGCGGCCAGGTCGTCGCTGAGCACGGTCACCGCATCGACGAGGCGGTAGCTCGATCGCTCGAGCCGGGCGGCGAGGGCGATCACGCGACGGTTCGTGATCGCCCCGGTGCGCACGGCAGCATCGGGGAACACGTCCTGGATGTTGAACACGCACCGGCCGCGACGCAGCCGGGCCAGCAGCCAACCGGTCGGTCCGAGTGTCAGCGGTGGGCTCAGGGCGAGGACTGCGTCGACCCGGCGGAACCATCCCCCGGCGCGCAGGCCGGCGAGGGCGACCAGCGCGGTGAAGCCGAGGAAGCCGAGGGCCCGTCGCAGCAGGTCGCGCCGGTCCCCACCCGGGAACGGGTGCACCCGGGTGATCGAGCCCCACGCGGTCCGCTCGGTGCGGACGAGACGACCCGTCCAACCGGCCTCGATGGCGTGCGACCGGTACCAAGGCAGGGCGGTGACGACGTGGATCTCATGGCCGCGCGCCGCGAGCTGGTCGACGATGCCGGACATCACCACGCCGGTCGGCGCGGTGTCCGGGCGCAGGTGCGGGCAGACGACGAGGATGCGCATCAGACCCTCCCTGCCGCGGTCCGGTACGCCGTCGCCAGGGCGTGGCCGGCCGCTGCGCTCGAGAACGAGGTGACCCGACGACTGCCGAACGTGACCAACTCATCCGAACGCCGGAGGGCCTCGGACATCCCGGCGGCGATCGCCTCGGGCTCGGGTCCGACGAGGACGGCTGCACCACCACTCACCTCGGCGAGCGCCGGGATGTCCGAGCAGACGACGGGGGTGCCGAGCGCCATGGCCTCCGCGACCGGTGCGCCGAAGCCCTCCTCCTCGCTCGGGAACACGAGCAGGTCGGCGGCGGCCAGCAGCGCGTCGCGCTCGGCCGCCGGCACCCGTCCGGGCCGCACCACCCGTCCCCCGAGGCCCAGGCGCTCGACGGCGGCCCGCACCTCGCCCTCGGCCGCCCCCTCCCCGCCGATGAGCACCAGACGATCATCGGTGTCGGGCCAATGCCGAGCCAGCGCCTCGAGCAGTCGGAGGTGTCCCTTGTGCGGGTGCGTGATCGCCGGGAACACGAACAGGCGCCCAGCGCCGGCGTGACGGCGTCGCACGTCGGCGACGAGACCGTCGTCGGGCCGCGCCGTCTCGATCGGATGGGGGACGACGATCGTTCGAGTCGGGTCAACCCCGAAGGCGTCGACGACGTCGGCCGCCACATGGGCGCTCGGGGTCGCGACGACGGTCGCCGCCCGGGCGCTGCGCGGCATCATCGCCCGCAGGTACGCCAGTCGCGAGGCCGAGAAGT
>JBEAPU010000049.1:0-15510 GCA_041164245.1 Actinomycetota bacterium
TGACGACCCGGATCGATCCGTCCGACCCGACGGGGACGATCGCCGTCACCGGCCTGGTGGCCCCCGGGGCCACGTTCAGGTTGCTCGTCGCCGGGACACCCACCGGTCGCTCCGGCACCAGTGACAGGTACGTGTCGCGCGCTCCCGGGAGGTCGTTGACCGCGGTCAGGTTCACGAGGACCGCGACCACGGCGGGCGACGACGGGACCGGACCGGTACTGCGCACCGGCACCGTCAGGACCCCCCGCGGGCCGAGCGGACCGCCGGACTTGCGCGTGTCGGCGAGTCGCTCCGGCTGGACCGGGACGAGCCGGGCGCCGCGCACCGGATACCGCTCGGCTGAGAACCACCCGAACACGTCGATCAGGACATCGGCCGAGCCGACACCGGTCGGGGTCACGAGCGTCAGGGTCAGCCGACCGTCCTGGCCGGGTCGCAGCACCGCCGAGTTCGGGACGTCCGCCCCGGTCTGGAAGTTCAGCAGGGAGGCACCGCCGTCGGCAGTACCGGTGCCGCGGGCCGACAGGAACCCCGCCCGGGTCGGACCGACGACCGTCACGTTCACGGCGACGGCCAGCACCCGATCGTCGATCCCGTCACCATCGGCATCGGTCGGCGCCGGCAACCCACCGAGGCCGAGGACGTCCACATCGAACTCCCGCCCGTCGGGGCCGGTGGCCGGACGCGCCGACCGCTGCCGAGTGTCGAGGATGCGGGCCGGGACGAGCGGGTGGTACTCGCCCACCGCGCCGAGCCCGTCGGCCGAGGCGACGGCGATCGGCACCGACCCGACGACGGCACCGCCCGTGACGAGGCGCGCCACCCCGGTGACGAGCAGGCCGAGCAGGACCGGGACGGCCACGCGGCGCGCCGTGCGCCGTGGCATCAGGCGTCGGCGATGGCCACGAGGCGCGCGAGTTCGTCCTCGTCGATCGCCGTCGCCTCCTCGATGAGCAGCACCGGGATCCCGTCACGCACGGCGTAGGTGCGACGGAGACGTCGGTTGAGCAGCACCCCCTCGGACTCGATGTGGTCGAGCGGGCCCTTGTCCTCCGGGCAGACGATGATCTCCAGCAACATCGGGTCGAGCGACATCCATGACTCCAGTCTCGAGGGTCCGGCCGGTTGGGGCCGCCCCTCAGGCTACGCGCTCGCGCCGGTGGGGGGAGGTTCAGCCGGCGATGATCGCCAGCACCTCGGCGACGTGACGATCGCAGGCCTCCCGGTCGGCCGCCTCGAGGTTCAGCCGCAACAACGGCTCCGTGTTCGACGGACGCAGGTTGAACCACCAGTCACCGGCATCGACGGTCAAGCCGTCGAGATCGTCGCACCCGAGGTGCGCGTAGCTCTGCCGGACCGCGCCGATGACCGCTGCGGTGTCGTCGACGGCGGTGTTGATCTCGCCCGACGCCGCGTACCCCTCGAAGGGCCGCCGCAGCTCGGACAGCGGCACCCCGGCCCGGGCCATCTCACCGATCATCACGAGGCTGGCGATCAGACCCGAGTCGGCGCGGAAGTTGTCGGCGAAGTAGTAGTGCGCCGAGTGCTCACCGCCGAAGACCGCCCCGGTCTCGGCCATCACCGCCTTGATGTAGCTGTGGCCGACCCGGGTGCGCACCGGGACACCACCGTGGGCCCGCACCGTCTCGGGCACCGAGCGCGAGCAGATCAGGTTGTGCAGGATCGTCGCCCCCGGATTCGACCGCAGCATCGCCGCCGCCAGGATGGCCGTCGTCGTCGAGCCGCTCAGACCCTCACCCGTCTCGTCGACCATGAACACCCGGTCGGCATCACCGTCGAAGGCCAACCCCAGGTCGAAGCCGCCCGCCGTCACCCGGGCCCGCAGGTCGCGCTGGTTCGCCGGCTGCAGCGGGTCGGCCGGGTGGTTCGGGAACGTGCCGTCGAGTTCGGGGAACATCACCTCGAGTTCGATCATCGGGAGCCGCTCGAAGAGAGCCGGGACGACGAGGCCGCCCATCCCGTTGGCCGTGTCGGCCACGACCCGCATCGGCACCAGGGTCGACACGTCGACGAACGTCAGGACGTGCTCGACGAAGTCGTCGAGCATGTCACGCCTGCTGAACGCCCCGGACGCCGCCGCCGGCGAGGGACCCCGACCGTCGAGGACCGCCGCCGCCGTGTCACGCATCTCGGCGAGTCCGGACTCGATGCCGACCGGCCGCGCGCCCGCCAGGCAGAACTTCACCCCGTTGTACTGCGCCGGGTTGTGCGAGGCGGTGAAGACCGCCCCCGGCAGGCCGAGCCGCCCCGACGCGAAGTAGAGGAGATCGGTGGAGACCAGGCCGATGTCGATGACGTCGACCCCCTGACGACGCACGCCCTGGGCGAAGGCGTCGACGAACTCGGGGCCGCTCGGGCGCATGTCTCGTCCGACGACGACCGTGTCGGCCCCGGCGAACGCGGCGAAGGCCACTCCGAGGGCTCGGGCCGTGGCCGCATCGAACTGATCGGGGACGGTCCCCCGGACGTCGTAGGCCTTGACGATCTGGTCGAGGTTGCCCATCGGCGGGACGCTATCGGCCAGCCGGGTCGGCGGCCGGTACGTCGTGCATCGCCGCGTCCGCGGGGAGCTCCCGGTCATCGGTGTCGTCCATGTCGTGGGCCGCCGGGCGCGATGGGCCGCGCCACGGTGCCGGCATCGCCGATGCGAACACCATGTCGCCCCGGCGCCGCCAGTGGACGCAGAGCGCAATGCCGACCACCGTTGCCAGCATCGTCAGCCAGTCCCAGGTCGTGCGGCCGTAGGACAACACGACCTCGTTCGCCGTCGGCACGACCACGATCGAGTTCGGTGCCACCCGGTGGACCCCGTCGGCCCCGTCGACCCCCCAGTTCGGGAAGTAGCTCATGCGCACCATGACCGGCACGCCGACCCGGTCGACCCGGAACGAGAGTCGGTCCTGCTCGATGACGACGTCGCTGACCGTGACCGGGTCGAGGGCCACCGGCACGATCGGCTCGGCCGGGACGACGATGTCCACCCGTCGCCCCGGACCGCCCGGCTCGCCCTCGCGACGGGTCAGGTCCACCTCGACCTCGATCCGCTGCCACCCGGCCGGCCCGTCGTCGGCCGGGATCGCCGGCCAGTCCTGTCGTTGCTGGAACCAGCTCGTCCCCAGCTCGAGGTGCCGCTCGCGTTGGTCCCCCGGCCGGTCGGCGACGACGACGGGCTGGACGGTGAGCGGCACCACGATCTCGCTGCCCGCCACCTCGTAGATCTCCCACGGCGCAGCGATCGCCACGAGGGTGAGCTCAGGCCGGCTCGCCGCCTCGGCCTTGGCCTCGGGGGTGCGCACCATGGCGTAGCGCACACCGAGGTCCTGCAGGTGGCGGACCCCCACCGCGGCGTCGTTGTCGACGTAGCGGAGCTCGCGCACCGGGTTCGACGACTGCTTCGACATGGCGGCGGTCGCGAGGAACGAGTACGGCGTGGTGCCCGAGGCCTCGAAGTACAGCGCCTCCATCGAGCCGATGCAGCCGTCGGTCCAGAACGGGAGCAGCATCAGCGCCATCGTCGTGCCGTACTGACCGTTGTCGGGACTGTTCTCCCAGAGCGCGCGCCCGCAACCGTGATCCGGGTCCTCCCCGAGGGACGCCATCGTCGTCACCACGTTGTGGTACTCGGCGTAGGCCGCCCCCCGGCCCTCGTAGCCGGTGAAGTTGTAGCGGGCCCAACCGTCGGCTGATGCCCGCACATTGGTCGACGTCGCCGTGAACGGCCCCCAGGCGTAGACCGAGTTGCCGTTGTGCGTCGTCGTCCCGCCGCCGGGGAGCACCTGGTACATGAAACCCACGACGACCAGGACGCCGAGCGCCGACACCGCCCCGAACCCGGTCGCCACCCGGTCCCCGACCGGGTTGACGGCCACCCGCTCCCTGATCACGTTCCAGACGATCGTCATGACCGCCACCGCACCGACCATCATCAGCATGTAGCGCACCAGGTACAGGAACGGCAGCAGACGCGGGTTCCAGAGCAGCCCGATCACCGGCAGCGAATCCCGCGTCAGGTAGACGCCGGCGACCAGGACGATGCCGGTCACGCCGAGCGCCGCTCCGTCGAGGTGCCGGCGCGAGACGCTCCACCCGAATCCGATGACGGCGAGCGTCGTGATGATCACGTCGAGCGGGGCGGCCAAGGGGAAGAACATGTCCCAGAAGGAGTCCTCCGCCCCGTCGGGGCGCGCCCCGTACTTCATGTCGGTCATGAACTCGTGGTTCGCCAGGAACGGGCCGACCCACCACGCCACGAGCAGCAGGGCCGTGACACCGGTGGTGACCGCCCACACGATCCGCTGCCGATCGGCCCACACGAAGGTGAAGACCACTGCGGCGACCGCCACGAAGATGAGCACGATCCCGTGCGACACCGCCGAGGCCGCGATCAGCACGGCGGCCCACACCCGGTGGCGACCGGTGCGCAGACCCGACGCCAGGGTGCCGAGTGCCAGCACGGCGAGCGACAGCGAGATCGAGTGCGAGAACTCGCCGGCCATCGTCGACTTCACGTTGCCGCCGTAGATGGTGAAGCTCTCGTCGAGGGCGAAGGCGAGCCCGGCGAACGCGAAGAGTTCGGGCAACGGGTAGGCGAAACGGGCGAGGCGACCGAAGGCCCAGCAGCACAGCGGGAGCGTGACGAGCCCGGCCACCCCGACGAGTTTCATGGCGACGCCATAGGGCAACAACGTGTCGACCAGGACGATCGCCATCGCCGGGAGCACCATGTAGAAGCGGTAGACCGGGATCCCGCCGTACCAGTCCATTGACCAGCCGTTGAACCGCCAGTTCGGCAGCAGGTGATCGCGCAGGAACGCCGGACCCCAGACGTGTGCCCCGAAGTCACCGCCGGTCGGCGTGTTGTCGTCGAAGATCAGGTCCGATGCCGGGCTCAGCGGGTTGAAGTGGACGACGTTCATGATGATCGTCGTCGTCACGGCCAATGAGAACGCCGTGAACCCGAAGCGCCAGACGCGGCCGTCGTCCCAGTCGCCCGACAGCCAACGCCGCGGACGCCGGGTGATCCGGGCCCACGCCCGGGCCGCCGGCCCCTCCGGGGCGGCGTCGTCGAGCGTCACGACATCGGCCGGATCGACATCGGCCGGATCGACATCGACCGGGGCGGGTTCGCAGGCGGGCTCCATGTCGGCGACATTCTGTCACGGCCCCGATGACCCCGCCCGGGTACGGGACACCGCCGGACACCGGGACGGATCACTCAGACGAGCAACGGGATCAGGCCCGTCGCGTTGAACGCCACGTGGGCCAGCACCGACCCGCCGAGCCGACCGGTCCGCCAGGCGAACACCCCGAACACCAACCCGGCGAGCGCCAGGCCGGGCAACTCGACCGGACGCAGGTGGATCAACCCGAAGAACAGCGACGCGCCGAGCCACCCGGCCACCCCGCCGAACCGGGCGACCGCGGCCCGCTGCAGGACACCCCGGTACACGACCTCCTCGACGATCGGCGCCCCCACGACCACGACCAGCACCAACAGGACGATCCGCCAGCCGACCGCGGCATCGACCAGGTCCGTGGCGGTCTCCTCGAGCCGTTCGGGGGCGAAGGTGTCCGACCAGACGGCCCGCAGCGGGAGGTACAGCACCGGGATGGCGACGACCTGGGCCACGATCCCGGCCGGGATCCCGAGCAGGTCGGCGGGCCGGAACCGCCACGCGATCAGATCCGCCACGCGGCCGCCGACCGACCGGGACAACCACACGACGCCGACACCGAAGCACGCCCACGAGGTGGCCGCCAGCGCGGCCAGCGTCACCGTGCCGATCCGCTCACCCGCTCCGGTCCCCGACAGGGCCAGCACCACCTGCCCGAGCACGACACCGCCGAAGGACCACGCGATCACCCAGACGGCGAGTACCCGCCCGAGCGGCGCCGGCACCGGCGTGGCGTCCGCCGACGTCATCCCAGGACCGCCGGCAGGATCACACCGCGAGGCGCCAGCCGAGTTGCGGGACTCGACGGTCGACCACGTGCCAGCCGCGGGGCGCCGTGACGCGGGAGGCGTGACGGGAGCACAGGTCGTAGGCATGGGGTTCGCGCTCGGCGCTCAACTGGTCGAGCCACACCTGGGCATCCGCGTAGACGTAGGTCAGCGTCGCGGCAGCGTGGTCGGAGCAACCGGTGCGGGAGCAGAGTCGGGTCACACCGCAACCGTAGGGCACGACTCGCAGCCGTCGGCGGACCCCCCTATCCTTGACCCATGGACAGCCTGCCTCCCCCTCCACCGCCGCCTCCCCCGGGCCGCGGACGCTCGGAGGGTCGCTCCAGCGGCCCGGTCCAGCGCCCATCCGGCCGCCAGCGCGGCGACCAGTGGAAGACCAAGGGCGACGGTTCCAACGGCAGTGGCGGCAACGGCAACGGCTCGGCCCCCCAGCCCACGTGGCGGCGGTGGTTGCCCTGGGTGGCGATCGGCATCTTCCTGGCCGCGGTGATCATCCCGAGCCTGACCTCCGGCCCGACGGGGCCCTCGATCACCTACTCGGAGTTCATCGAGGAGGTGCGGGCCGGGAACGTCGCCCGCATCGAGATCAACAACGCGACCGGCGCGATCAGCGGCGAGCTGAGCGACGGCAGCGCCTTCACCTCCACCGGTGGCGGCGAGCGGGGCCTGTCCGACACCGATGAGGAACTGATCCGCTCCAAGGGCGTCGACTACGAGTTCGTCGCGCCCTCGTCGAACTGGATCCTGAGCCTCGCCGGCCTCCTGCTGCCCGTGATGCTGATCATCGGCTTCTTCGTCTGGATGCAGCGCCGTGCCCAGGGCCAGATGGGCAACATGATGTCGATCGGTCGCAGCCGGGCCAAGGCCTACTCGACCGACCAGCCGAGCACCACCTTCGCCGACATCGCCGGCTACCAGGGGGTGAAGCAGGAGATCACCGAGGTCGTCGACTTCCTGCGCATGCCGGAGCGCTTCGCCGAGATCGGTGCCCGCGTGCCCAAGGGCATCCTGCTCGTCGGTCCCCCCGGCACCGGCAAGACGCTCTTCGCCCGGGCCGTCGCCGGCGAGGCCGGTGTCGGCTTCCTGAGCGTCACCGGGTCGGACTTCATGGAGATGTTCGTCGGTGTCGGTGCCAGCCGGGTGCGGGACCTGTTCCAGCAGGCCCGTCGGATGGGTCGGGCCATCATCTTCATCGACGAGATCGACTCGATCGGGCGCAAGCGCGGTGCCGGACTCGGTGGCGGTCACGACGAGAGGGAGCAGACCCTCAACCAGATGCTGTCCGAGATGGACGGCTTCGAGACCTCCGAGGGCATCGTCATCATGGCGGCCACGAACCGTCCCGACATCCTCGACCCGGCCCTGCTCCGCCCGGGCCGGTTCGACCGGCAGATCGTCGTCCCACTGCCCGAGTACGAGGAGCGCCTCGCCATCCTGCAGGTCCACTGCCGTGACAAGCGCATGGGGGCCGACGTCGATCTGGCGACGATGGCGCGGGCCACGCCCGGCATGGCCGGCGCCGATCTGGCCAACCTCGTCAACGAAGCGGCGCTCATCGCCGTCCGGCGCAACTCCTCCGAGATCGAGCGGATCGACTTCGAGAACGCCCGGGACCGGGTCGTGCTCGGTGCTCGTCGTGAGTCGATGGTGCTCAACGCCGAGGAGAAGCGGGCCACCGCCTACCACGAGGCGGGCCACGCCCTGCTGGCGACCGTGCTGACCCATGGCGACCCGTTGCACAAGGTGACGATCCTGCCCCGCGGCATGGCCCTCGGTGTCACGTGGAGCCTCCCCCAGGAGCGCCACACCTACTCCAAGGAGTACTTCGAGGACACGATCTGCAAGGCGATGGGCGGACGCGTGGCCGAGAAGATCGTCTTCGGCCACCTGAACTCGGGTGCCGCGAACGACCTCGAGCAGTCGACCGGCATCGCCCGTCGGATGGTCCGCGAGTGGGGCATGAGCGACCGTGTCGGCCCGATGGCCTGGGCCGGCCAGCAGCAGGTGTTCCTCGGCGAGGACCTCATGTCCAACGCCCGGGAGTACTCCGACGACACGGCGCGTCTCCTCGACGAGGAGATCGCCCGCATCCTCCACGAGCAGGAGGAGCGGGCCACCGAGTTGCTGACGACGCACCGGCGCGGGCTCGAACTGGTCGCCGAGGCCCTCCTCGAGCACGAGACGATCGACGGGCCCCGAGTCGCCGAACTGATCCAGCAGGGCCTCACCGAGTCCGGCACCGACCAGCAGATCGCCGTCAACGTCATCGGCACCCCGGACTGACGGGCGGCGCGGGGTTCAGTCCTCGCCCGAATGACCCGAGCAGCCCGATCCCGGGGTCCGCACCGAGCCCGGGTCGCGGGCCTCGGCCACCGCCGCCCACAGGTCGGTCGCCGTCACCGGACCGAGGAAACCCGCGTGGACGACCCCGTCCGGACCGGCAACCACGAGACACGGCACGGCATCGATCGCGTAACGCTCATGGAGGTCCCGGCGCTCCTGGAAGCTGGCGACCACGACCTCGACCTCGGTCGAGGCCACGACCCGGGCCTTGTCGACCACATCGGCGCACGTCGAGCAGGCGTCCGAGGTGAACACGGCGACGAGCCACGGCACGCCCTCGCCGCGGAAGTCCGCCCGGTCCAGCTGCGAGGGGACCGCACCCCGGGGCTGCGTCGGCGCGTCGCGGCGACCGCGTCGGCGGAGCACCCCGGCGACGGTCGAGGCCGCGGCGACGAGGGCGGCGGCGAGGAGGAGACGGTCCACGCCCTCGTTCTAGCAAAGACGGGCCCGCGACCGGCAGGGTCCGCCCGGCTGGGCCGTCAGCAGCACGGGTCGCCGGCGATCGCCCACGACCCGGTGACCAGACCGGCGCTCGGCAGCCGTCGCTCGACGAGGACCCGACCCGACGCGGTGACGATCAGCGGTCGTCCGAGGACGGCCTCGTCGACGAGGTCGAGCAGGACCGCTCCGGCTCCGGTCACCTCGACGGCATCGAGTCCGGGCACCGGAACCGGCCCGGCCGAGCCCACCGCCCGCACGTCGACCGTGACCGGCAGCGCGTCGAGGTTCACGATCGTCAACCCTCCGGGCACCGGCACGGACGGTCCAGCCGCCAGGTACCAGGTGGTCGGCAGGAGACCGTCGCGTCGGACCGGGAGGCCGGTGCTGACCGAGGTCACCCGACCGCGTCCCTCCCCGACCCGCGTCAGCGCCCGGTCGACGACGATGCTCGCCCCCTGCAACGTGGAGAACACCGCCGCGTGCCGTCCCTCCGGCAGCGCCGACACCGTGCCGGTCTCGAGTCCCGCCACCTGACCGGCCGGCACCGACAGGCTGGTCGATGCCGCACCGACCTCGACGCCCTCCGCGAGGAACACGACCGACACCTCGACGTCCTCGTCGGTCGGGTTGAACACGCTGAACCGCTCGTTGACGAGCGGACCCTTCTCGCCGTCGGCGAACCACCACTGGTCGGAGAGCACCGGCGAGCCGAGTGACACGACGGGACCACCCCGGAACCCGTCGTCTGCCGACTGCGAGCGTCCGACGACGACGGCCCCACGTGCCGCGGTGACCGACACGCCGACCGACGACTCCCCACGGGCCCCGGCCCCCGGGGTCGCGACGTCGATGACCCGCAGCGATCGCGGGGCGATCGGGAGACCGGTGAACACCGAGGGGCGTTGGACCCCCTGCCGGGTGTGGAACGCGACGTCGACGACCACCTGATCGGCCGACGGGTTCGACACGATCACCAGGTTCGACGCCTCGTCGACCGTGTAGCCGTCCGCGAGGAACCAGGTCGGCGAGACCGTGGTCGTGCAGGGCGTGCTCGACTGCCCGATCGATCCCTCGGCCGGGTGGAAAGCCCGCTGCTCGACCAGACCGCCGCCCCCGATGATCTCGACGATGGTCGCCACGAAGGTCCCGGCCATCTCGGCGTCGACATCGACGAGGACCCGGTCGAAGGCCCCGACCGGCACCACCGTCTCCTCGGCGGGCGCCGTGTCGCTCACGAACGTGACCAGGGCCTCGGTCGGCTCGGCCGAGGGGTTCGTGATCACCACCACCCCACCGACGTCTGGCTCACCGGTGGCGGGCACCCCCGGACAGAACCAGACGCTCTCGAGGACACCCGACCGGGGCACGGCCGGGATCCACGGTTCCGGCGCGACGCTGAACGCAGCCGGCGTGACATCCCCCGCGGGACGCGATCCGACCCACACGAGTGCGCCGACGGTGGCGAGCAGTGCCACGAGCACCGGATGACGGCGGTTGATCCGCAGCCGCCTCACGGTCGCCCCCCGGGCGGCATCACGGTCAGGTCGAGGGCCGCCACCGGTTCGACGGCCCCGGCCTCGCCACCCCGTCGCAGGCGGCCCGCCGGGTCCCGGCGGGTCAGCCCCATGAACGCGACCACCCACAGGCCGGCGACGAGCACGAGGGCGAGGGGCCGGGTCACCGGCGGGTCGTAGGCGACCTCGAGCGTCCCGGGGCCGGGGACGTCGAAGGCCGTCGTGATGCCGAACCCGGCGCGGCCCTCGAGTTCGAGCCCCTCGTGGCGGACCCTCCACGAACGGTCGAAGGGCACGCCGAGGTGCAGCACGCCGGCGGAGGGCACCACCGCCGTCGTCGAACCAGACCTGGCGACCACGTCGACGAGGTCGACCACCGCCCCGCGATCGTCGACGATCGTCGACGTCCCGTCGAGGCCGGCGGTGATGAGGCTCGACTCACCCGCGAGGCGCGACGCATCGGCGGCCGGCCCGGTGAGGAACGCCGCCGGCGGGATCCAGGAGCGGTTCACGAACACCTCGATCGTGGGGGGTGACTGCACGGCGCCGATGTCGATCTGCGCCCCGAGGGCGTCGACCAGACCGGCAGGGGGCGGCAACGGGTCGGCGATCGTCGAGTCGACGTCGTCGGCCAACGGCACGACGATGAAGCGGATGCCGAGTGGGGCCAGCAGTCGTCCCGCCCGGGCGGTCGTACCGGCAGCCACGTGACCGAGCGCCGACCTGATGCGCTCGCTCACCTCACCCTCGGCCACCGGGAACGCAGCGGTGACGCCGAGCGATCCGGCATCGGTCACCGCCATCCCCACCCCGTCGACGAGTCGCTGCCCCGGGACCGGGAGGACGCGCGGGTCACCGACCCACAGCACGCGATACGAACCGGCGGCGCTCTGCGGCGGGAACTGACTCGCCGCCAACTCGGGCAACGGGTTGCGGGGCATGGCCCAGGTGCCGGAGCCGATCGCCAGCACCCCCGGCACGAGGCCGACCACGATGCCGAGGTTGGCGGCGACGGCGAGCGGTTGCCGCCACCCGAAGTCACGCGTCGACACATCGCTCCCGAAGCCACCGGCCACCGACGCCGCGCACAGCGCGAGCCCGAGCAGGACCGGCACGACGAGCACGGCCCGGCCCGGGACCCCGAAGGGGAGCGCCCCCCGGTCGTCGAGGACGAGCAGGGCCGCACCGACGGCACCGAGCACGGCGCCGCGGACGGCCCAGGTCAGGCGCCACGCCCGGGCGATCGCCACGGCGGCCAGCACGGGGAGGTGGAGACCGAGACCGAGCAGGGCCAGGGAGGACCCCGGGTCGCCGAGGGCGAGCGTCCGGGCGAGCCCGTCCGCCGAGGGGGCGACCCCGGTCACGCCGAGGACACCGTCGACCCGCCACGTCGTCGACCACGGCAGGTTCATCGCGAATGCCGCCGGTCCGCTCAGCCCAGCCAGCGCGAACCACCCGGCGGTGCGCCACGCCCCGCGCACGGCGACCGTGGCAACGGCCGTCAGCATCAGCGCCACGGTCGCCACGAGGGCGGTGACCGGGGCCAGCGACGACCCGACCGCCGTGACGAGCACCAGCGCCGCCATGATGCGGCGCCGCTCCCCCGGACCCGGCGGAGCCAGTCCGTCGACGAGGTCACCCTCGAGCGTGGAGGGATCGGCGACGATGATCCCGGCGAGGCGTCTCCCGAGGTGGATCACCCAGGGCAGCGCCGCGTAGACGATGAGACCGTCCCACTCGCCGTGGCCGATCAGCAGTCCGAGGACCGGGGACGCGGCGTACACCGTCAGGGCGACGACCCGGGCCCGGGACGCCGGGAACACCGTGACGAGGCGCTGCACACCGAGCAACCCGACGAGGACCGGCGCCACCACGAGCAGGAGCCCCACAGCACCCTCTCGGGAGAGCAGCACCGTGTCGAGCAGGCCGATCAGGGCCCACCCCCCGGGGACCGCCACGGTGGAGCCGACACCCCGTGGATCCCACGAGGACCACCAGGCGCCGAGCAGTTCGAAGCGGCCGTCGGGAACGGGCAGCAGGCCGCCGACGGGCGGCACGCCACCCGTGATCAGGCTCCGGGAGCCGACGACGAGACCGAGGACGATCAGGACCCACGCCAACGCGGGTCCGGCGGTGCTGCCGCGCCAGCGACGGACCGTCGTGTCGCCGACCGCCAACGTCGTCGTGTCCCGGCTGCGCAGGTAGGCCGTCAGCCGTGCGCTACCCCTGTTCTGCAGCCCGATGACCTCCTCGTCGCTGACCTGACGGACGGCGGAGAGGGAGCGTCGGCGGCGCAGGATCGAGCCGAGCCGTGCCGGGGCGGTGAGGAGCGCCACGAGGGACAGCCGCGCCGAGTCCGCCCGACCCGTGAACACCCCGACGAGGGCCTCGACGACCCCGACGAGGAACATCTCGAACCACCGCAGCGGCACGCGACCGGGGCCGGTCAAGGCCAGGACCGTGTCGACGCGTCGCCGGGCCTCCTCGCGGGCGCGCCCCGGAACGGGGCGATGCTCGCCACCCGCCGCGAGGTGACGAACCCGGGCCTCGGGGGCGACGACGACCCGTGATCCGGCCCAGTGGGCCCGCCAGCACAGGTCGACATCCTCGCCGAGACGACCGAGGGATCGCTCGAACCCGCCGAGGGACCGGAACAGGTCGGCCCGGACGAGGAGGCTGGCGGACCGCACGACGAACACGTCCCGGACGGCGTCGTGCTGCTCCTGGTCGATCTCACCGACCTCGATCGGGTCGTCGACCTCGCCGATGCGGTCGAGGCCGTACCCGACCGACTGGAGGCGCTCGGGGCTCCGCCAGTCGACGAGTTTCGGGCCGACGATGCCGGCGTTCGACCGGTGGAACTCCTCGACGAGGGCGGTCAGGGCACCCGGGTCCGGCGCGACGTCGTCGTGGTTGAACCAGAACAACCCGTTGTCGCCCTCCACGAGGTCGAGCACCGTGTCAGCGGCCACGGCGAAGCCGGCGGCCCCGGTCACCGGGCGCACGATGGCGTCCGGGAGTGCCGAGTCGATGCGCGCGGCGAGAACATCCTGCTCGCCGTCGGAGACCAGGAACAGCCACCGGAGGTTCGGGTAGTCCTGTGCGGCGAACGCAGCGAGCGTGTCGTCGAACCAGTCGCCGGGTTCGTGCACGACGACCACCCCGACCACGGCGACCCGATCAATCCCCTCCACTCGCCGCGAGGCTACCGGGACGGCCGTCACCGATCCGGTCGGCGGCGCGACGCCACGGGTAGCCTCGCTCGGGCGTGACGCCGCCCACTGAGCCCGCCGCCGCGGATCGGCCCGATCCGGAGCTGCCCGTCGATCCGGACGCGCCGCGGGGTGGGCCGTTGCCCGAGGGTGCCGTGGTCGTCGCCGTCGGTCTGATCGTCGCCGGGGTCGCCACCTACGCGTTCTTCCGGGTCGGCACCACCGCGCTCGGGGGTGACACCGAGTTCGCACCGATCGCCGCGCTGTGGTTCGCCATGTTCGCCCTCGCCCCCGGCTTCTTCCTGCCCCTCGAACAGGAACTCGGCCGGGCCCTCGCCCACCGCCGCGCCATCGGCCAGGGAGGCCGACCCGTCGTCGCCCGCATCGTCCTCCTCGCCGTCGCCATCTCGATCGTCGTCGTCACCGTCATCGCCATCACCTCACCATGGGTCACCACGGCCTACTTCGACGGCAACTGGGTCATGCTCGCCGCGCTCGCCGTCGCCTTCGTCGCCTACGCACCCGTGCACCTCACCCGCGGCATCTGCTCGGGCACCGGCGCCTTCGGTTCCTTCGCGTTCGTCGTCGGCGCCGATGGCATCGTCCGCATCCTCGCCACGGTCGCCCTCGCCGCCATCGGCATCACGGCCGTCGGCGCCTACGCCTTCGCGATCGCCCTCTCACCACTGCTCGCCGTCATCATCGTCTGGGGCCGCGGCACCCTCGCCACGCCCGACGGCCCGCCCGCACCCTGGCGCGAGGTCACCCAGAACTTCGGCTGGCTCCTCGTCGGCACCGCGTGCGCCGCCGCCCTCGTCAACGCCGGACCGATGGCCGCCAACCTCCTCGCCGCCGACACCGAAGCCGACGCCGTCACCCGCTTCAGCTACGGCGTCCTGCTCGCCCGCGTCCCGCTGTTCATGTTCCAAGCCATCCAAGCAAGCCTCCTCCCCCGACTCGCCCGCCTCGCCGCCCGCGGCGACTACGACGACTTCCGCACCGGACTCCGACTCCTCATCATCGTCGTCGCCGCCATCGGCGCCGTCGGCACCCTCGCCGCCTACTGGATCGGCCCGTGGATCCTCGACCTCGTCTACGAGGCCGAACTCTCCGGACGCACCCTGGCCATGCTGGCGCTCTCCTCGGCGATCTACATGCTGGCCCTCGCCACCAGCCAAGCCGTCCTCGCCCTCCAAGCCCACGCCCAGGTCGCCCTCGGCTGGCTCGCCGCCATCATCGCCTTCCTCGCCGGCACCTGGCTCGCCGGCGACCAACTCTTCCGACGCATCGAGATCGGACTCGTCATCTCCTCCGCCGTCGCCCTCACCTGGTTCGCCGTCACCCTCAAACGACGACTCGCGGAGCTCTGACCGTCAGTCGTGCAGGTGCGCCCTGGCGGCTTCGGTCTCGAGGTCGTGGGCGACCATCATCTTCACGAGATCAGGGAACGACACCTCAGGCACCCACCCCAACCTCTCACGGGCCTTGCTGGCGTCACCGATCAACAGATCCACCTCCGCCGGCCGCAAGAACCTGGGGTCCTGACGCACGAACGGTGACCAGTCATCGATCCCGACCTCGGCGAACGCCAGATCCAGAAACTCACGGATCGTGTGCGTCTCCCCCGTCGCGATCACGAAATCCTCCGGCTGATCCTGCTGCAACATCAACCACATCGCCCGCACATAGTCACCCGCGTAGCCCCAGTCACGCTTCGAATCCAGATTCCCGAGCACCAACTCGTCCTGCAACCCGAGCTTGATCCTGGCCACCGCATTCGTGATCTTGCGCGTCACGAACTCCACACCACGACGCGGCCCCTCATGATTGAACAAGATCCCCGAACACGCAAACATGCCATACGACTCGCGGTAGTTCATCGTGATGTAATGCCCGAACACCTTCGCACACCCATACGGCGACCTCGGGTGGAACGGCGTCAACTCGGTCTGCGGGATCTCCCGCACCTCACCGAACATCTCCGACGTCGACGCCTGATAGAAGCGAATCGGATTGT
>JBEAPU010000050.1:0-3798 GCA_041164245.1 Actinomycetota bacterium
GGGTGCCGATCCCGGGTGTGCGCTGTCAGGTGCGACGGGAGGACGGGTCGCTCGCACCGGTCGGTGAACCTGGCGAGATCTTCATCCAGGGTCCGAACATCATGGCGGGCTACTGGAACCGACCGGTCGAGACCGAGCACGCCCTCGTCGACGGCTGGTACCGCTCCGGCGACGTCGCCTGGCGTGACGAGGGCGGCTACCTGTACGTCGTCGACCGGGCCAAGGACATGATCATCTCCGGCGGCGAGAACGTCTACACCTCCGAGGTGGAGAACGCCGTGTACCTGCACCCGGCTGTCGCCGAGGCTGCCGTGTTCGGCATCCCGCACGAC
Source organism: Actinomycetota bacterium (assembly GCA_041164245.1). Taxonomy (GTDB): domain Bacteria; phylum Actinomycetota; class Acidimicrobiia; order Acidimicrobiales; family Ilumatobacteraceae; genus Casp-actino5. The sequence goes on from JBEAPU010000050.1 coordinate 333, forward strand.
ACCTTCGGCGAGACGGTGCACGCCGAGGTGGTGCCCAAGCCCGGTGCGACCCTCACCGAGGAGGAGTTGATCGCCCACTGCCGTGAGCACATCGCCGGGTACAAGCTGCCGCGTTCGGTGACGGTGCGCGCGAGCGATCAGCCGCTGCCGAAGTCCGGGGCCGGCAAGATCCTCAAGCGCGAGCTGCGCGAGCCGCACTGGGTCGGACGCGACCGCCGCGTCGGCTGACCGACCGTCGCCGGACGACGGCGGCGGGTCAATCGGCCCAGCCGAGGCGTCGTTCGACCTCGGGCAGGGTGAGGGCGTGGGAGAGCGCGAGTTCGCGTCCGTCGACACGATCCTGTGTCGTGGCACCGTAGGCCTCGGAGAAGAGCGATGCTCCGTGGGCTGCGCCGAGCATCGTCAACAGGAAGGCCCGGGAGGTGCGGTGGCTGATGCCGAGGTCATCGGCGAAGCGTCGGGCGAACCGGTCGACGATCTGTGGCATCACCTCGAACCGGGAGGGCTGCACGCCGTCGCCGATGAGATGGCTGAGGATCCGGGTGCGGAGCAGCACTCGGTGGTCCGACTGGAAGAGGCTGAAGATCTCGGGGAGGGAGAGGGTCGAGATCGTCTCAGAGATGTCCTCAGCCAGCCGTCGCGCAACCCGGACGAGCAACTCCTCCCGTGATCCGAAGTACCGGTTGATGTGGGCGATGTTCAGCTCGGCACGATCCGCGATCAACCGCGTCGTGAGCTCGGAGAGACGGGTGCGCTCCGCGGCGAGCACGATCGTCGCCTCGATCAGCCGTCGCTCGGCCTCCTCGCGTGGCACGTCGGGACGCCGAGTGTGACGCGGGGCGGTTGACGGTGGCACACCGGAATCTTTTCACATCACGGGAGGGTGCCCGCCGGTCATCCGACGACCGCCGTGTCCGGTCGGAACGCCGCCCACGCGAACCAGAAGGTGTCGACATGGGCGACGCGTTCGAGACGTTCACCGCGACGCTCGCCCGAGGTCGCCCGACCGAACACGTCCCACTCCGATCCGGTGGCGTCGTCGATCAGACGCCCGTCGACGACGCTGAACACATCGTCGGGATCGACGACGGCGACCATGGTCGCCCCGACGTCCACGCCAGCGGCGACGTCGAAGCTGTCGAGGGCGGAACTCACCCCCGGTGTCCAGAACACGATGAGGTCGCGCCCACCCGCCGTGACGCGCACGGTTCGGTCGGTGCGCAGACGATCGAGGGTCACGGCGATGTGATCGTCCGCAACGGTGAACGCAGCGATCCGGGTCATCGCCGTGTATCGACCGTCGACCTCGCCCTCGAAGAGGAAGGGCCGCTCGTCGGCATCGTCGTACCCCGGGTACGGGTTGAGTCCGTACTCCTTGATGAACCCGGTCTCGCGATCGAGCACGAGTCCGTTCGGGTGGGCGGCACGCCAGTCCGCCCAGGCCACGATCGACACCGGGTGTGTGACGAGTTCGGTGCCGGTGAGCTCACCCACGACGGCACCACCCGTGTAGTGGCTCCACAGGCTGCCGGTCTGCCGGTCGTGCATCACGAGCGACGAGTTGACCAACCGACCCGACACACCGAACTCGAGTACCCGTTCGCCGACGCGGCGTTCGTAGACGGCAGCCGAGTTGCACAGCGGGCAGTAGGTGACGGCGACGGGAACCCCACCGACGACGTCGTTGGCGATCTCGTGCCACATGAGGATCTGCAGTGGGTAGGCGCGGGCGTCGCCGTCGATCTCGAGGGCGATCACCGGTTCGCGGTCCTGCAGGAACCAGACGTGGCGCGCCCGGATGAACGGCGGTTCGTCGAGTGACGGCAGGGCATCGGGCGGAAGCCCGCTCGGACGGATCGCAGCGAGGTCGACGAGCGGTTCGGGCACGGGGTCGAGGAGGCCGTCGACGATCTCGAGCCCGGGAATGCCCTCGATCGCCGGGGAGGGCTCGACCCGCTCGACCGCGACCTGGGGTGGCAGGACGCGCACGACCCGGTCCGTGTCGTCGGCGGGAAGGCAGCCGCTCACCAGGAGGGAGGCGGTGGCGACGACGCAGAGTCGCCCGACGGTCGGACGGAACCGGGTCATGCCGGTGGAACCCCGCAGTCGACCCGGTGATTCCGGACATCGACTTTCGTCCCCCGGTCCGGGTCGAACGTCACGGCTCGACGCCGTCATCGCCGACGATGCTCAGCGGGGGCGACCGGCGCCGGTGCGGTACGGGCCGGGGAACGATTCGATCCGCTGTCCGTCACCGGTGGCGAGCAGGGACAGCGCGTGGCGCACGACGGCGAGGTGGCGTTCGGAATCGCCGGGGGCACCGATCGGTCGGCCCATCGGATGCCGTGTGATGAGGGCCCGCGCGACACCCATCTGCGCCGGGACGTGACCGAAGGCGCTGACGTACACCCCGACCGTCGGGATGCCGATGGACTCGATGGCCCGCTGAACGTGCCCGACCGACACGTGGCAGACCGGTCAAACGGGGACGAGCAGGACGGCGTCGACCTGCTCGGCGCGCAGGATCTCGGCCCACTCGGGTGCGACACCGTCGCGGAGCCGCAGCTGTGAGGTGGCACCGACGAACGACCGGGCGACGTGGTGCACCTCGCCGATCACGCCCTCGGTCTCGAGGGCACGCAGAGCCTCAAGGGGCAGGTTGACGTTGTGGTCGCTCGCGGCTGCGGTGACGGGGTACCCACCGTGGCGCACCCGAAGGTCCTCCGGTGCCGTGTCGATCGGGATGTCGGACAGCGTGGGAGCCTCGCGGAGGAACTCCCCGACCCGACGCTCGGCCTCGGCCTGGGTCATGTCGGCCACGCCGAGGGGCTGGGGATCGTTCCCGGCGACGAAGTGACCGCTCGAGGTGAGCAGGGCGACCCGTGAATCGCTGAGTGGTCGGCTCAGGCTGGCCAGGGGGACATCGTCGTAGGCGAACGAGGCCTTGCCGTCGAGGTGGGCGGTGTAGGCGCGGCGCTGCCAGTCGATGACGTGGTCGACGAGCGGGTCGGCATCGCCGTCGTCGAGCGTCGTCGAGAGGTGACGGAGCAGACCCTCGAGGAAGTCGCCGACCTCGACCGGGTCGAGATCCCGCAGGAACTTCATGTCGAGGTTGCTGCGCGACCCGTAGAAGAAGGCATCGGCGAACGAGCGGAGTGTCTCGTCGGTGCCGTCAGCCATGGGCGGACTGTAGTCATCCGGGTCGGGACGCGGTGACGAGGCGTGTGGGTGCACGCTTGTGGTGGGGTTCGCGGGGTGTGTGGTTGGGGTTCCCTCGGGTCCGCGATCCGCGGTTCAGGGTTGTCGGACCGGTGGCGGGTCGGGTTCTGGCACATAGACCCGGTCACGGGGTTGCCGGTCGGTGGTGTAGCCCTCGAAGTGGATCACGCCGTCGGGTCGTGTCCAGATCACGGCCCGATCAGACCTCAAGGCGAGCCGCCAGCGTCCTTCGTGCACGAGATGGTGA
>JBEAPU010000051.1:0-19972 GCA_041164245.1 Actinomycetota bacterium
CGTCGCCGTTGACCAGGTTGAACACGCCGGCGGGCACGCCGGCCTCGTGGAGGATCTCGGCGAAGATGATCGCGTTCAACGGTGCGACCTCGGACGGCTTGAGCACCATCGTGCAGCCCGCAGCGATGGCCGGGCCGACCTTGCACGCGATCTGGTTGAGCGGCCAGTTCCACGGGGTGATGAGGGCGCACACGCCGATCGGTTCGTGGACGATCAGCGAGGAACCGCGCAGCTCCTCGAACTCGGTCTCGGCGAGGACCTTGCGCGCCGTCGCGATGTGAGCGAGACCGGCCGGCACCTGCGCGTACTTCGCGAGCCAACCGGGGGCACCCATCTCGGCGGTGAGGGTCTCGGCCAGTTCGCCCGAGCGGGCGCTGTACACCTCGATGATCCGGTCGAGGAGGGCGAGGCGCTCCTCCTTCGTGGTCGTGCTGAACGACTCGAAGGCGCGCTTGGCCGCGGCGACGGCCCGGTCGACGTCTTCCTGGCCGCCGAGGGCGATCGCCTCGATGGTCTGTTCGGTGGCCGGGTTGATCACGTCGAGTCGGTCCGCCGACACGGGGTCGACCCAGGCACCGTCGATGTAGAACTGCTGCGCGTGGTCCATGGCTCCTCCTCGAGTGGTTCCCGGTGTCCACGGCGGACCCCGGCTGGGAACGTGACACCGGAATGTAGGCGACCGGGTGCCGGGGCGGACACTCGACCGGGCCGACCGGCCGCAACTAGTCAACATGTGACTAGTGTGCGGACGTGCGGATCCCGACCCTGACGATCCCCCTCGTCGCCGGCACGCTCGCGCTCACCGGGTGCGGGAGTCCCGATGACGGCTCGAGCGGGATCCTCGTCGCGGCTGCGGCGTCGCTGACCGATGCGTTCACCGACATCGGCGAGGCCTTCGCCGCCGAGCGGCCCGACATCGCCGTGACGTTCTCGTTCGCAGCCTCGTCGACACTCGCCACCCAGATCCTCGAGGGTGCCCCCGCGGACGTCCTCGCGGCTGCCGACACCGTCACCATGGGTCGCCTCGTCGCCGCCGGCGCGACCCGTGACGACCCAGCGGTCTTCGCCCGCAACCGCCTGACGATCGCCGTCGCCGTCGGCAATCCCCTCGGCATCACCGAACTCGACGACCTCGCCGATCCCGGTCCGGTCCTCGTCATGTGCGCCCCGGAGGCACCGTGCGGACGGTACGCCACCACCGTGTTCGCCGGCGCCGGGATCGAACCACTGCCGGACTCGCTGGAGGAGAACCCACGGGCGGTGCTCACCAAGGTCGCCCTCGGCGAGGCCGATGTCGGCATCGTCTACGCGACCGATGTCATCGCCGCCGGAGACTCGGTCGACGAGGTTGCGATCCCCGATGCGATGAACGTCCTCGCCGACTACCCGATCGCTCTCACGGCCGACGGACCGAACCCGGCCGGAGCCGCCGCCTTCGTCGAGTTCGTGCGCGGGGCCACCGGGCAGGCGATCCTGGAACGTCACGGGTTCACGACGCCATGACACCGGAGCGTCGTCGACGGCGGGCGACCGCGGAGCGGTTGCCGTGGCCGGCCGGGGTCCTCGCCGCCCTCGCGGTCGCCGTGTTCGCCCTGCCGTTCATCGGCCTGCTGTGGCGGGTGCCGTGGAGTCGCCTCGGTCATGTCGTCACCGAGGCCACGGTGCGCGACGCCCTGGCGCTGTCGTTGCGCACCTCGCTCCTGTCGACCTCGATCACGGTCGTGCTCGGGGTCCCCCTCGCCTGGGCGCTGGCCCGCATCGACTTCCCGGGTCGCCGCCTCGTCCGGGCACTCGCCACCCTGTCGATGGTCCTGCCCCCCGTCGTCGGCGGTGTCGCCCTGTTCGCGTCATTCGGGCGCCGAGGGCTCTTCGGTCAACTGCTCGCCGACTGGTTCGGCATCCGGATCCCGTTCACCACGGGGGCGGTGGTCTTCGCCCAGACCTTCGTGGCCATGCCGTTCCTCGTGCTCACCGTCGAGGCCGCCCTGCGCCAGTTCGACCACCGCATGGCCGATGCCGCCCGGACGCTCGGCGCAGGTCGATGGACCGTGTTCAGTCGGGTCACGCTGCCGGCGATCCGGCCGGCGCTCATCGCCGGGGCCGTCCTGGCATGGGCGCGGGCCCTCGGCGAGTTCGGAGCGACGATCACCTTCGCCGGGAACCTGCCGGGCAGCACCCAGACCATGCCACTCGCCGTCTACCTCGCCCTCGAGCGCGACCCCGAGGAGGCCCTGCTCATCTCGCTCGTGCTGATCGGCATCAGCCTCACCGTGCTGCTCGGCCTGCGCGACCGCTGGCTCGGTGAGCCACCGGCGGTGGACCGATGAGTCTGCGCGCCGATGTCGGGGTCGACCTCGACGGGTTCGAGCTCGACATCTCGCTCACCGTCGAACCCGGCGAGACGATCGCCGTGCTCGGACCGAACGGGTCCGGCAAGACGACGCTGCTGCGCACGCTCGCCGGACTGATCGCGCTCGACCGCGGCTCGATCGTGCTCGATCACGGCACCGAGGCGGTGCTCGACGACGTGTCGCGCGGGATCTTCGTCCCACCCGAGCGGCGCTCGGTCGGGATGGTGTTCCAGGAGTACCTGCTCTTCGGGCATCTGAGCGCACTCGACAACGTCGCGTTCGGCCTGCGAGCGGGCGGCATGTCGCGCGCCGAGGCCCGTCGGCTCGCCGGGGACTGGCTCGGGCGACTCGGGCTCGCCGACCAGGCGGGAAGCCGACCGCACCGGCTGTCGGGCGGTCAGGCCCAACGGGTCGCGCTGGCCAGGGCCCTGGCGACGGACCCGGCGATGCTGCTCCTCGACGAACCGCTCGCCGCCCTGGACGTCGCGACGCGGCGTCAGGTCCGACGCGATCTGCGCGGTCACCTCGCCGGGTACGACGGGGTGCGGATCCTCGTGACCCACGACCCGCTCGACGCCTATGCGCTCGCCGACCGCGTCGCCATCGTCGACGCCGGTCGCCTGGTGCAGGTCGGCACGATCGCCGACATCACGGCTCACCCCCGCTCGCGGTACGTCGCCGACCTGATCGGCACGAACCTCATCGCCGGGGACCTGACCGCAGATGGGCTCGTGACCGCCGGGGGGATCACGATCGCCGTCGTCGCCGACTTCACCGGGCCGGCCTTCGCCGTCATCCGACCGCAGTCGGTGACCCTGGCTCGCGACGCGTCGGCCACGAGTGCCCGCAACACGGTGACCGGCATCGTCGACGAGGTCGACCGCATGGGTGACCGGGTGCGGGTCAGCATCGACGGCCCGGTGCGCCTCGTCGCCGAGATCACGGTGCGTGCCCTCGACGCGATGGACCTGCGTCCGGGCGACACGGTGCACGCCGCCGTCAAGGCCGTCGACATCGAGACGTACCCGCGATGAGCCCGCTGCGTGAACCGTCGCTGGGTGAGTGGGCGTGCCTCGGGATCCTCGAGGAGGCATCGGCCCACGGCTGGGCGGTCGCCCGACGTCTCGGCCGTGAGGGTGACATCGGCCGGATCTGGCACCTGTCCCGGCCGCTCACCTACCGGGCACTCGAGCAGTTGACGGAACGGGGATGGGTTCGACCGGTCGGCGAGGAACCCGGTGACGGGGGCCCGAACCGGGTGATCCTGGCCGTGACGCGCACCGGCCGCTCCCAGCTGCGGCGATGGTTGACGACACCGGTGGTCCATCTGCGCGACCTGCGCGGTGAACTGCTCCTCAAGCTGGTGTTCTCCGCCCGCTGCGGGGTCGACCCGTCGGCGATGATCGTCGCCCAACGCACCCTCGTCGACGAGCAGGCACGCGGACTCGCCGAGGCGGCCTCCGAGGACGGGTCCGACCTGGTCACGCTGTGGCGGATCGAGTCGACCGCTGCGGCACGCCGGTTCCTCGACCGGCTGCCCACACCGTCGTCCTGACTGCCCCGGCCCCCGACGGGCGCACGGCTAGCCTCGGCCGGGCATGTTCGACAGCCTCACCGGATGGGTGACCGACGTGATCGACGCCCTCGGCTACCCGGGGGTCGCGTTCCTGGTGGCACTCGAGAACGTCTTCCCGCCGATCCCCTCCGAGGTGGTGCTGCCGCTCAGCGGGTTCGTCGCCGGCCGTGGCGACGCATCACTGATCGGGATGATCATCGCCGCCACGATCGGCAGCGTGCTCGGTGCGCTCGTGCTCTACGGACTCGCCGCCTGGATCGGACGCGAGAACCTGCGCCGTTTCATCGGTCGTTGGGGCCGCTGGTTCCAGGTGAAGCCCGAGGATCTCGCCCGGGCCGAGGAGTGGTTCGACCGACGGGCGACGATGGCGGTGACACTCGGCCGCTGCGTGCCGTTGATCCGGTCGATCGTGTCCATCCCGGCCGGCTTCAGACGCATGCCGCTCATCCCGTTCGTCCTGAGCACGACGGTGGGCAGTCTTGCGTGGAACGTGGCACTCATCGGGGCTGGTGCCCTGCTCGGTGACCGCTGGGAGACCGTCGGCGACTACGTCGGCATCCTGCAATGGGTGGTGATCGCTGCGATCGTCGGTGGGGTCGCGTGGTTCCTGTGGCGCCGTCTCGGTTCCCGGGCCCGGGCCTGAGGCCGGACACCGCCACTCGATTCGACTTCCAGCTCCCTGCGTCCCCGTCGTAACGTGACGCTGTCTCGCGGGGCGACTGCCCCGAGCGAAGACGTCTCAGGGGGACGACATGGTGTACGAAGTGAAGGATCAGGATGTCACGCCGCCGGAGCCGGACCCGGAGGACGCTCGATCGGCGAGATCGGATGCCCGCGGCGCCCTCGGCATAGCGGTGCTGACGATCGCTCTGATCGTGACGATCATCTGGGTCCAGATCCTCTGACCCTCCGCCCGGGCGCTCCCGGGTCCGGACGCGACACGAGCCCGGGTCGACCCCCAGCGGGGCCGGCCCGGGCTCGTCGTCAGCCGATCAGCCCGGTGCGACACCCATGGCGAGGTCGCTCACGTCGACGAAGGTGTTGTCGAGCGGGATGACCTGGCCGTTGTCGAGCTGGCTGTACACGACGCTGCGGTTGAACAGTCGCGTGTAGCCCGGCAGGCCGTCGGTCCACTCCTGGGTGAAGTCGAGGACCGGCACCATGCCGCCGAGGTCGAGCGCGCTGGTGGCGCTGGCGGCGTCGAAGAACGACTTCGCCGTGACGTCACCCTCGATGCCCGAGGCGATCTGCATGAATCCCATGTAGGCCGCCCACGTACCCATGCCACCGAGGCTGTTGAAGTCGTTGGCCACCTGATCGACACCGGCGGCATCGAGGGAGGCGCGGTACTCGTCCCACGGCTCGGTCGAGATGTCGGGGTACATGCCCGAGATGATGTTGCCGTCGGTCACCTCCTCGGCACCCTTGGCGGAGATCGCGTTCAGGTTGCCCTGGTTGCCGTACTGCTTGATGTCGCTGCCCGACTGCTGGAGGGCGGTGTTCCAGGTGAGGAACGGCGTCTCCGACATGACGACGACCATGCAGTCGGCGCCGGTGGTGGCGCGGGCCACCTCGGCGGAGTAGTCCTGGGCGATGGTCGGGGTGATGATCACATCGTTGAACGTGCGGCCGTAGGCGGTCATCGCGTTCTCCATCGGCGGGCGGAAGATCGCGTCGGCGCCCTCCACGATGACGGCGTTGATCGACTCGCACCCGTCCTCGACGGCCTTCTTCACCTCACCGACCGCGTACATCGGCTGGTTCCCGATGTTGAACGAGTGCTTGGAGGTCAACTCCGACGGTGAGATGGGACAGCAGGCGCCGAACCAGGTGATGTCCGACTCGGCGATGACCGGGACGATCGCCTCGGCGAAGTAGGTGAACGACCCGACGACCGAGACGACCCCCTCCTCCACCGCCTGACGGGCGCAGTTGGCCGCGATCGCCGCATCGAACTGCTCATCGCAGACGATGACCTCGACCGGTCGGCCGCCGATGCCGCCGTTGTCGTTGATGTAGTCGGCGGCGACCTCGGCCGTGATGGCGATGTTCTCGTAGGTCGGACCGTTGGCGTTCAGCGTCGTGACCGTCATGAGCTTGATCGGGTCGCCGCTCGGTGCCTCGGTGCCGGAGTCCCCCGACTCGGCGGCCGTGGTCTCCGTTGAATCCTCCGCTGCGGGCTCGTCGGCGTCCCCACCGCCACATGCCGTCAACATGACGCCGAGCACCGCAGCCAGGGCGACGCCGCGGCGCCACCCAGACCGTGTCTGAGATGAACTCATTCTTCCCCCTAGATGAATGGTGTTGCGGACGACCCAACTGAGCGCCCGTCGCGGGCACCTTAGGTCGGTGCGGATGTCACGGTTCGCATCGGACGAGTGGTGCTCTGTATGGTGCGCCACGTCGTCCGATCCGGGGGTCCGGCGGCGCAGTGACGTGGGGGAACTGCGCCGACGCAACGGGCGAAGGGGGAACATCAAGTGAACGAAGTGATCCGGTTCGCGTTGTTGGGACTCGGCGTCGGGGCGTTGTACGCCTTCGCCTCGCAGGGTCTCATCATCATCTTCCGCGGCACCGGCGTCCTCAACTTCTCCCTCGGCGCGACCGGTATCGCCGGCGTCTTCCTCCAGTACGAGTTGCAGTACGAGCACGGCCACAACTTCTGGGTGGCCAGCTTCTTCGGCATCCTTCTCTCCACGACGCTCGGGGTGCTGACGCACTGGGTGGTGCTGCGCCCGCTGCAGCGCAAACGAGCCAGCAACCTGATCCAACTGCTCGCCACCCTCGGCGTGCTGATCCTCGTCCAAGCCGGTGTGGTGATCCGCTACGGCTCGAAGCCGCGACAGGTGCCGAGCATGCTCCCGACCAGTCGGGTGACCCTCTACGGCGACGTCAGCATCACGGTCGACCGTCTGATCCTGCTGGCGATCGGGAGTGCGTCGGCACTGATCCTGTGGCTCATCTACCGCTCCTCGACATTCGGCCTCGAGACCGAGGCGGTGTCGGAGAGTGAGCGCTCGGCGGCCGCCGTCGGCGTGTCACCGAACAAGGTGGCCGTCCTGAACTGGGGTCTCGGCTCGGCCGCAGCCTGCATCGGCGGCATCCTGGTCGTCCCGGTGATGACCCTCCAGGTCACGGCGATGACCGGTCTGGTGCTCGCTGCGCTCGCGGCGGCACTCGTGGCGGACTTCAAGTCGTTCCCGATCGCCACCGCAGCCGGGTACGTGCTCGGCATGGGCCAGACCCTCGTCGGTCGCTTCTGGGACCAGCAGGGTGCCGGTCAGTCACTGCCGTTCCTGATCATCATCGCCATGCTCGTGCTCAAGGGTCGATCGATCCCGACCCGCGATCACTACCTGCGCCGACTGCCGGCCATCGGCAACGGGCGCATGTCGTGGGACTGGACGATCTTCCTGGTCGGTGCCGTCGTGTTCCTGATGCTGACCAAGGACACGAAGTGGATCGACGCACTCACCGTGACGCTGTGCGCATCGATCGTCCTCCTGTCGATCGTGGTCGTCACGGGGTACGCCGGACAGTTGTCGCTGGCGCAGTACGCGATGGCCGGATTCGGGGCGTGGGTCGCCGGTCGGCTCGTCGCGGTGTTCCAGATCCCCTTCCTCCTCGCCCTCGTCGCCGGCATCGCCGCAGCCGTGCCGCTCGGCATGCTCTTCGCCCTCCCGGCGGTGCGCACCCGCGGCATCAACCTGGCGATCGTCACCCTCGGGCTCGGGACGGCGATCGAGTTGATGCTCTTCAACAACCAGGCGTTCACGGGGGGCATCTACGGCACCCCGGTCGGCGATCCGAGCCTGTTCGGGTTCGAGATCAGCTCGATTCGCCACCCGGCCCGGTACGGGATCTTCGTGCTCGCCATGGCCGTCCTCGCCGTGGTGATCGTCGCCAACGTGCGTCGCGGCCGCAGCGGCCGACGGTTGATCGCGGTGCGCACCAACGAGCGGGCCGCCGCCGCGCTCGGCATCAACATCGTCGCCGCCAAGCTGTTCGCCTTCGCATTCGCGTCGGCGCTCGCCGCGCTCGGCGGGATCCTGCTGGCGTTCCGCCTGACGTCGGTCAGCTACCAGTCGTTCACGAACTTCACCTCGATCACCTACGCCGGCTTGTCGCTCGTCGGCGGTGTCGGCCACCTACTGGGTGCGTTCGTCGGGGCGATGATGGCCACGGCCGGCTTCAACCAGGAGGTGATGGAGTCGACCTGGAGCGGTGTCGGTGAGTACATCCAGCTGATCAGCGGCATCGCCATCCTGCTGGTGGTGCTCTACAACCCCGACGGTGTCGCCGCCGAGTGGGCGCGGACGCTCCGTCAGATGAAGCGCACGAAGAAGTTCGGCGAGTCGTACTTCATCCGCCTGTCCGAGGTGTCCGAGGCCGTCGAGCCCGGCGATCACCAACGGGTCGATCCGCGGGAACTCGTCGTCGAGGATCTGACCGTCCGCTACGGCTCGGTGACCGCCGTCGACCAGGTGGGGTTCGCGATCCAGCCGGGGACGATCTGCGGACTGATCGGTCCGAACGGCGCCGGCAAGACGTCCCTCATCGACGCCCTCACCGGCTTCACGGCGATCACCGGCGGCCGGATCACCGTCGGCGGACGCGACATCACGACTGCGGGCACGGCCGGTCGCGTCCAGTCGGGTGTGGCCCGGTCGTTCCAGTCGCTGGAGTTGTTCGAGGACACGACGGTGTTCGAGAACCTGAGCGTCGCCGCCGACCCGCAGAACCTCGGCGCCTACCTGCGGGACCTCGTGTGGCCGGTGCTGCCCAAGTTCGGGCCGGAGGTGGTGCGCGCCATCGAGGAGTTCAACCTCGACGAGGACCTCCACCGTGAGGTGAGCGACCTCTCCTACGGCAAGCGCCGTCTGCTCGCCATCGCCCGCGCGGTCGCCATGCACCCGAGCGTGCTCCTCCTCGACGAGCCAGCAGCCGGACTGAGCTCCACCGAGAGTGCAGAGCTCGCCCGGGTGGTGCGCCGCCTCGCCGATGACTGGGGAATGGCGATCCTGGTCGTCGAGCACGACATGAACTTCGTGATGGGTGTGTGCGACCGCGTGGTCGTCATCGACTTCGGCGTGAAGATCGCCGATGGCACCCCGGAGGAGATCCGCAACGACCCGGCCGTGATCGCCGCCTACCTCGGCCAGCAGACCGACGAGGAGCTCGGCATCACCGCGGCGAGCCCGACGCCCGTCGGCGTCGGGGGGAAGGACTGAGCGCGATGGGCGACGAGATCACCTTCGAGTACCCGAGCGATGTCGCCGAGTACGTGTCGACGCAGGCACCGAACCTGCTCGAGACGCGGATGCTCAAGGCCGGCTACCTCGGTCGCGAGGTCGTGGCCGGCGTGAACATCACGGTGCGTCCCGGCGAGGTCGTGGCCCTGCTCGGCCCGAACGGGGCCGGCAAGTCGACGACGCTGCTGACGATCGCCGGCCAGTTGGCCCCGGTCGACGGGATCGTGATGCTCTCCAACGTCCCGACGTTCACACCGATGTACCAACGGGTCCGAAGTGGGCTCGGGGTGGTGACCGAGGATCGCCTGATCTTCACGAAGATGTCGGCACGGGACAACCTGCGCATCGGGGGCGGCGACGTCGACCGGGCGCTCGAGTTGTTCCCGAACCTCGAGGCCCGCCTCGACGTCAGGGCCGGCATGCTCTCGGGTGGGGAGCAGCAGATGATCGCGCTCGCCCGCGCCCTCAGCCGGGATCCGAAGCTGCTGCTCGCCGACGAGTTGTCACTCGGCTTGGCCCCCATGATCGTCGACCGTCTGCTCGGTGCGGTGCGCCAGGCCGCGGATGAGCGCGGCATCGGAGCCTTGATCGTCGAGCAGCACGCCCGCAAGGCCCTCAAGTACAGCGACCGTGTGTACCTGATGTCGCGCGGTCGCATCCGCATGGAGATGACGTCCGCGGAGGCGCTGTCGCGACTCGACGAGATCGAGGAGTCGTACCTCGCCGGCACCGCAGAGTCCGAGGAGGACCACATCGAGCGCAAGCGCCGCAAGGACGTGCGTCGCGCCTGGGGCCGCCAGCGGGTGCGCGAGCGCGAGTTGCGGCGCCTCACCGGCGACCAGGTGTCCCGGCGTCGCAGCGGCGAGGACGATGAGATCCTCGACAAGGAGCAGTTGCGACGCGACTGGCAGATGCGAGTCCGCCGGGGCCGCCGCTACTGACACGACCTGACCACGGACCACACGACACGGATCACGAAAGAGACAACTGGGGGAGCAATCACATGGGTTACCGCACCGCAGAACTACCACCCGTCGACCTCGACGAGTTCCCGAAGATCCCGTTCCTGAAGAGGATGCGGATCCTGCAACTGCACTGGGTGGAGGCAGGGTTCGGCACACCCAAGCAGACCGCCATGTTCTACGTGTGGAAGATCTTCTTCTACGCGTTGTTCGGTCTGATCGTCGCCGGCTCGTTCACGGCCGGCCTCGAGTTCAACGACATCGGCGGCTGGTGGGACGAGCCGATCCTCTACCAGAAGCTGATGATCTGGACCGTCCTGATGGAGATCCTCGGTCTGGCCGCCACCTGCGGTCCGATGGCGTTCCACTTCGACCCGCCGATCGGTCAGAGCCTCTACTGGTGGCAGAACGACACGATCCGGATCCCGCCGTACCCGAACCGTGTGCCGTTCACGAAGGGCAACCGTCGCACACCATGGGACACCGGGCTCTACAAGCTCATCGTGTTCTGGTTGACGATGATGTTGTTCCTGTCCGGTGAGCAGATCCCCGGTCTGCCCGAGGGAACCGCCGGTGTCATGCCCCGGTGGCCGTTCGTCGTCTATGCCGTCCTGATCTGCCTGATGGGCCTGCGCGACAAGCCCGTCTTCCTGGCGTCGCGTGCTGAGCAGTACGTGCCGACGATGCTGGCGTTCGCCTTCTTCCCGACATGGGTCGACATGGTCGTGGCCGCCAAGATCTTCATCGTCATCGTGTGGATGGGTGCGGGCATCTCCAAGCTCCAGCACGGCTTCTCCTCGACGGTGTCGGTGATGATCCAGAACACGCCGTGGAACGGGTCCCGCAAGTTGCGCATGGCGACGGTGAAGGACTTCCCGAACGACCTGCGACCGTCGACGTTCACGCATCTGGTCGCCCACATCGGTGGGACCCTGTGCGAGATCGTGGTGCCGCTCGTGCTGCTGTTCTCGCCGTGGCCGTGGATGACCTGGCTCGCCATCATCTCGATCTGGGCGCTGCACACGTTCATCATCTCGACCATCCCATTGGCGGTTCCGCTCGAGTGGAACGTGTTCTTCATGTTCTGCGCTGGGTTCCTCTTCGCCAACTACTCGGCCGGAGCCGGTTACGGGGTCGGCGACATCGATCCGCTGCTCCTGATCCCGGTGCTGTTCGTCGGGTTGTTCGGCATCGTGCTCGGCGCGTTCTTCCCGCAGCACGTGTCGTTCCTCATCGGGATGAAGCAGTACGCGGGCAACTGGGCCTCCACCACGTGGGCCTTCGTCGACAAGGAGAAGGAGGACCGTCTCAACGAGCGCATCGTGAAGGCCTCCGACAACCAGATCGATCAGATCGAGCCGATCTTCGGAAAGGAGATCTCCGAGGTGTTCATCCAGAAGGCGATGGCGTTCCGGATGATGCACCCGATGGGCCGCATGCACATCACCCTGCACCTGCGGCACAACGACGACATGGACACCCGGGTGCTGCGCGAGGGCGAGTTCCTCGGCAACGTCCTGCTCGGCTGGAACTTCGGCGACGGCCACTGCAACGACGAGCGTCTCGTCGAGGCGGTCCAGCAGCGCTGCAACTACGAGCCGGGAGACCTGCGCGTCGTGTTCACCGAATCGCAGCCCATGTTCTCCAAGAAGGTGCAGTACCGGGTGATCGATGCCGCACTCGGGGTCGTGGAGAAGGGCTGGTACCACAACGACGACGCGTACAACGCGCAGCCGTGGTTGCCCGACGGTCTGGTGCCCCATGTGATCACGTGGACCCGCGAGGGCTACGTTCCCGTCGGTGAGCCCCACCCCGGGACCGGAGGCCGTGCGCCGGAGCCCACTTCGGACGCGCTGGCGCGAACCTGAGTCGATGTCATCCGCGATCGTCGTCGGCGGCGGGCCCAACGGGCTCGCCGCCGCGGCGCGTCTGGCCCGGGCCGGTGTCGCCGTCACGGTGCTCGAGGCGGCACCGACGGTCGGCGGCGGGGCGCGCAGTTCGGAGTACCTGGCGCCGGGCTTGATCCACGATCACTGCTCGGCCGCGCACCCGATGGCGCTCGCGTCTCCCCTGTTCGGCTCGCTCGACCTCCCGGGCCTCTCGTTCCTCGACGCCGAGATCGAATGCGCCCATCCGCTCGACGACGGGACGGCCGGCGCGTTCGCCCGGTCGTTCGACGAGACGGAACTGCTGCTCGGCGCCGACGGCCGCCGGTGGCGCCGGGTGTTCGCCCCGATCGCGGCGCGTTTCGACGACCTGTTCTCCGACGTCTCCCAACCGGTGATCCGGGTGCCGCGTCACCCGATCACCCTCGCCCGGTTCGGGATGCGGGTCCTGCCTCCGGCGACCGCCCTGGCCCGGCTCTGGTCGACCCCGCAGGCTCGTGCACTCTGGGCCGGCGTCGCCGCTCACGCGTACTGGCGGCTCGACCGGCCGCTCACCAGCGCCGTCGGTGTGACGCTGACGGCTGCCGCGCATGCGCACGGCTGGGTGGTGGCCGAGGGCGGGACACAGCGCATCGTCGACGCGCTGGTGGCCGACATCGTCGCCCACGGTGGGCGGATCGAGACCGACACGACGGTGACGTCGCGGGCCGAGCTGCCCGATCATGACCTGCTGCTCCTCGACGTCGCTCCGTCGGCGGCGGCCGACATCCTCGGCGACGCCCTGCCCGACCGGGTGCGGCGCGCCTACCGCCGCTTCCGGCACGGGCCGGGCGCGTTCAAGGTCGACCTCGCCGTCGAGGGTGGTGTGCCGTGGACGGCCGAGGTGGCGCGACGGTCCGGCACGGTGCATCTCGGCGGGACGCTCGCCGAGGTTGCGGCGAACGAGCTCGCCGTGGTGCGTGGTCGCATGCCCGAGCGGCCGTTCGTGCTCGTCGGCCAGCAGTACCTGGCCGACCCGAGTCGGTCGGCCGGCGACGTCCACCCGGTGTGGGCCTACGCGCACGTCCCCCACGGGTACACCGGGGACGCGACCGAGGCGATCATCGCCCAGATCGAGCGTTTCGCGCCCGGGGTGCGCGAGCGCATCGTCGGCATGGCCGTGCGCTCGACGACGGAGATGTCGGTGTACAACGCCAACTTCGTCGGCGGCGACATCATCGGGGGTGCCGGCTCGCCGCTGCAGACGGTGTTCCGGCCACGGGTCGCTCTCGACCCGTACGCGACCGGGATCCCGGGTGTGTACCTGTGCTCGGCGTCGACCCCACCCGGTGCGGGTGCGCACGGCATGTGCGGCGCCAACGCCGCCGACCGAGCGATCGCGTCGCTGCGATGACGGGCCCCGCCGTCGACTCGGTCAGGACGGCGACCGAGCGCTGGTTCCGTCATCAGGGACTCCCGACGTTCATCGCGGACTACTCGGTGACGAGGGACGTCCTGACGAGGGTGGCCCCCTTCATGGGCATCGTGGTCTTCGTCGAGTTGTTCCAGGTGTTCGGCGACCGCTGGAAGGGTCCGGCACAGGCCGCCGCGTTCGCAGCCGGACTCGTCGCCATGGTCGGGATCGTGGTTCTCACCAACCTGCTCCGGCGACGTCCGCCGTTGAGCCTCCCGATCGAGGTCGCCTGGCCTGAGATCGCGCTGTACCTCGCGGTTCCGGTCGTGCCGGCGATCATCGGAGCTGACGGTGAACCGGCTGTGGCAGCGACCGCCACGATCGTCGTGAACCTCCTCCTGCTCGGGGTCGCGTACATCACGGTCCGCTGGGGTCTGGTGTCGATGCTGCGCTGGTCGGTGCGGCAGATGGTGCGTCAGGTCCTCGGGGTGAGTCGGCTGGCTCTCAAGTCGCTCCCCCTGATCCTGCTGTTCTCGGCCTTCGTGTTCCTGAACGCCGAGATGTGGCAGGTGGCCAACGACCTGACCGCAGTCGCCCTCGGCGGCATCACCGTGATGATCGTCGGCATCGGTGCGGCGTTCGTCGCCGGAGCGGTTCGACGCATGTCCGACGATCTGTCCGGCTTCACCCACTGGGGAGAGGTGGGCGACCTCTGCGTCGGGACACCGATGGAGGGCCATGCCCGAGCCGAGACCCCGACCCTCGCTGCGTCCACGGTCGACCTGTCGCGACGGGAGCACACCAACACGACGGTCCGACTCTTCGTCGCGCTCTCGACCCAGATTCTCCTCGTGGCGGTCGTGACCACCGTGTTCTACGTGATCTTCGGGATCCTGACCGTCCGCGAGACGACTCTGTTGCAGTGGACGACCGTCGGCGAGCTGGACGACGGTCGGGACTGGCTGGTGCGCATCCCCATCGCCGGGTCGGAGTATCTGTTCAGCCGGCAACTCCTCGTCGTGTCGACCGTGATCGGGCTCGTCTCGGGTCTGCAATTCACCGTGCAGGTCATCACCGACCGGGAGTTCCGTGACGAGTTCATCGCCGAGACGACCACGGATCTCCGACGGGCCATGGCTGTCCGTGCTGCGTACCTGAGTCGCGTCACCGACTGAGGGACAGGATTCCGTGCCGGGCCGGATCGTCGCTCAGGAGATCGACCGCACCTCGAGGCGGAACGGCGCCTCGATCCCGTCGATGAGGTAGAACGCCACGCTGGCGATGTCCGTCGGGTCGAGCGGCGCCGGGGCATCGCGCGGGTCGAGGAAGCGCGTCACCGGTGCGAACGACGCCCACGGCACCTCCATCACGGCGAAGTCGTCGACCGGTGGCGTGACCGTGGCGATCCAACCGCCGGTGTCGCTGAAGGTCCGCACCTCGACCGCCCACGATCGGCCGTCGCCGCGCACCTCGACCGACAGCGAGTCACGTTCGCCCCACCCGGAGACCGAGTCCGGATCGACGAACGGACTCCGGATCGATGCGAACCCCCCGTTGTTGTCGAGCGACAACTCGCCGGTGAACACCATCGCCCCGTCGACCAAGGTCGACTCGCCGCTCGACACGCCACCCATCACCGAGTCGTTGACGACGCTCCACCGACCGACGTCGTCGATGCCGGCGAACGCGAACACCGGGTCGGGCACCGACGAGCGTGTCTCGGCCGCGACCGTCGTGGTGACCGGTTCACTCGGCTCGGTGCCCATCGGCGCAGTGGTCGGTTCCGGCTCGGGAACCATGACGGTCGAACTCGTCGTGGTCACGCCCTCACCGACGGGATCGGCGTCACCTCCGCATCCCGCTGCAAGCGCGATGGCGATCACCGTCGACACGGGAACCGGACCGGAGCGCATGCCCCATCGTCCCACCCCGGACCGTCGACCGCGTCCTCGTGGCCGACGGTCCGGGTTCGGGTGCGGTCAGTTGCTGTACGTCTGCAGCTGGCCGTTCTCGGCGGCGAGACGGGCGAGCAGCGGGGAGAGTTCCCAGTGCGCGCCGCCGAGTGTGTCCGAGTAGTGACGGATCCGCTCCACGATCTCGCCCAGACCGACCGAGTCCGCCCAGTGCATCGGGCCACCGCGGTAGAGGGGCCAGCCGTAGCCGTTCACCCACACGACGTCGATGTCGCTGCCCCGGATGGCGATGTGCTCCTCGAGGATCTTGGCCCCCTCGTTCACCATCGGGTACAGGCAGCGCTCGAGCACCTCCTGGTCGCTCACCTCGCGCTGCGCCACACCCTTGGCGATCGCGAAGTCCTTGATCAACTGCTCCACCTCCGGGTCGGGGGTGGAGGCCCGGGTCTCCGGGTCGTAGGTGTAGTAGCCACGCCCGTTCTTCTGGCCGCGGCGGCCGTTCTCGCACAGGACCTCGCGCACGGTCGACGTCGACGAGGTCTCCTCCTTCCAGCCGATGTCGAGCCCGGCGAGGTCCATCATGGCGAAGGGTCCCATCGGGAACCCGAAGTCGTAGAGCACACGATCCACCTGGGCCGGAGTCGCACCCTCGAGGATCATCCGCTCGGCCTCGGCACCGCGCATGAACAGCATCCGGTTGCCGACGAATCCGTGGCACACGCCGACCAGCACGGCGACCTTGTTGATCCGCTTCGAGATCGCCATCGCCGTGGCCACCGTCGTGTCTGACGACTCGGTACCGCGCACCACCTCGAGGAGCTTCATCACGTTGGCCGGCGAGAAGAAGTGCATGCCGATCACGCTCTCGGGCCGAGACGTGACCGCGGCGATCTCGTTGACGTCGAGCGCCGAGGTGTTGGAGGCCATGATCGCGCCGGGCCGGCAGATCCGGTCGAGCTCGGCGAAGATCGACTTCTTGAGGTCCATGTCCTCGAACACGGCTTCGATGACGAGATCGCAGTCGGCGAAGTCGGCCTTGTCGGTCGAGCCGGTGATGAGGGCCATGCGCTCCTCGACGGCCGACGCCGGGATCGACCCGTTGGCCGCCGAGCGCTCGTAGTTCTTGCGGACCACGGCGAGACCGCGATCGAGGCTCGCCTGATCGCGCTCCACGATTGTGACCGGGATGCCGACGTTCGCGAAGTTCATGGCGATGCCGCCGCCCATCGTGCCGGCGCCGAGCACACCGCACCGCGCCACGTCGACGATCGGGGTGTCGGGGGCGATGTCAGGGATCTTGTTCGCGGCGCGCTCCGCGAAGAAGGCGTAGCGCTGCGCGGCGGACTGCGGGCCGGTCATCAGTTCGACGAACAGGCGCCGTTCGACGGCCAGACCATCGTCGAAGGGCAGGTTGGCGGCCGCCTCGATGCACTGGATGTTGTACTCGGGGGCGAGGAAACCGCGCGTCTTGCGGGCGATCGACGCCCGGAACGCTGCGAACAGTTCGGTGTTCCCACGGGCCTCGAGCACCTTGTCGTCACGGTCACGCACCCGGGCGAGCGGCATCTTCTCGGCGATGGCGCGCCGGGCGAACGCGATCGCCGCAGTGCGCAGGTCGCCGTCGGTCACCTCGTCGACGAGCCCGGCGTCCTGCGCCTCGGCGGTGCCGATGTGACGACCCGATGTCATCATCTCGAGGGCCTTGGGCACACCGGTCAGGCGCGGCAGGCGCTGGGTGCCGCCCGCTCCGGGCAGCAGCCCGAGGTTCACCTCGGGCAGACCGAACTTCGCGCCGGTGACGGCGACCCGGTAGTGGGCGCACAACGCGACCTCGAGGCCGCCGCCGAGCGCGGTGCCGTGGATCGCCGCGATCACCGGGACCGGCGCGTTCTCCATCGCGTCCTGGACCTCCTGCAGGCCCGGCCCCTTCGGTGCGCCGCCGAACTCACTGATGTCGGCGCCGGCGATGAAGGTCCGGCCGGCGCAGATCACGACGATGCCGGCGGCCCCGTCGCCCACCGCCTTCGTCATCCCGTCGAGCAGTCCCTGGCGGACGTGCCAACTGAGGGCGTTGACCGGCGGGTTGTCGACGATGATCAGTGCGATCTCGCCGTCGGTCTCGAGACGGACGGATTCGGTGAGTTGCGTCATGGCCCAAGTCAAGCATTCCGGCGTCTCCCGTCGCGCGGTCGGATCGGGGACGGTCGCAACCACTCCGACGTCACGCGCCAGCCGACTGCGTGCGTCTGTTCGGTGAACCCCAGAGGAGAGACCGCCCTGCACACCACCGCCACCCACAGCACCCATCCCTCACCGGTGGAACCGACGCCGACCAGGTTGTGCTACGCCTGTGATCGATCTCTCGCCCCGACGACCGCCGCGACCGCTGAACAGGAACCGCGCCCATGAGCACACAACCCGATCAGAACCGGGTGGGAACCCTGGTGCACGCCGCCGACCTGCACCTGGGCGCCCCGCTGAACTCCCTCGGGACCAAGGTCGGCGAGGAACGCGCCAAGGGCCTGCGCGAACAGGCGTTGGGGGCCTTCGACCGACTCATCGATCTCACCCTGGCACAGCGAGCCGACATCTTGGTGCTGGCCGGCGACCTCTACGACCAGGCGGAGTACGAGGTGCGGGCGCAACTGCGCTTCGCGACCGCCATGCGACGACTGGTCGACGCCGGGGTCCGGGTGTTCATCGCGCACGGCAATCACGACCCGTTGGTCGCCGGTTTCCGGCCGGCGGCGACCCTGCCGGAGGAGGTCACGGTGTTCGCTCCCGATCAGCCCCAGGCGCACACCGTCGTCCTCCGGTCAGGGCACACCGTGGACGTCGCCGGCGTGAGCTTCGGTCGCACCCACGAAACGGTCAATCTGGCCCAACGCTTCCAGCAGTTGTCGACCGATCCGGCGCGCACCATCGGTGTCCTGCACACCAACGTCGGATCCAACGCGCAGCACGGTGACTATGCCCCGTGCACCGTCGCCGATCTCGCGGTGGCCCCCGTGGGCTACTGGGCCCTCGGCCACATCCACGACCGCAACGTGCAACAGATGGGCCCCGGCCGGTGGTGGGCGTACCCCGGCAACCTGCAGGGGCGTAGCACCAAGGCCACCGAATGCGGTCCCAAGGGAGCCCTCGTGGTGCCCATCCTGACCGACGGCTTCGGCACCCCGCAGTTCCACGACTGCAGCACCGTGCGGTTCGCCCGAACCGAGGTGGACGTCTCCGCAGCCGACAATCTCGGCGACGCCCTCGACCTCGTCAGTGATCACCTCGGCACCCTGGATGCGGACGCCGGCGGGCGCACGCTGGTGGCCCGGGTTCGCCTCGTGGGCACCACCACTGCGCACGGCGCTCTCACCGGGGAAGCCGATCTGTTGGAGCTCGCGCGCCAGCAGAACGCCACGCCCGTCCTCATCGCCACCGTCGAGCTGGCGACCCGTCCGAATGTGGATCGGGCGCAGGTCCTCGCCCGCGGCAACCTGCAGAGCGATGTGATGATGTCGATCGGCGGTGTGACCGATCCTGCTGCCACATTGATCGACCTGCTGAGCGACGCCAACCAGAACGCCGTCAAACGACTGCGCGACCTGCTCGATGCCGACACCGATCTGGCCCGAGACCTCCTGGCCCGGGTCGAGAGCCTGCTCATCGAGGCCCTGGAGGAGCAGTCATGACCGCCCGCTTGCTGATCGACGACATCCACGCCACCACCTTCGGTGGCCTAAGCGACACCAGCCTGTTCCTCGGTGGCCGCGACATGGTCGTCGTGTACGGCCCGAACGAGAGCGGGAAGACCACCCTGGCCACCCTGCTCGCCTGGCTGCTCGTCGGGCCCACCGGCGACAACGAGTCCTCACTGCGCTTCGGCCAGCCCGGCACCCAGATCGGCGGTCGCCTGACCGGCCACCTCGACGGCAACCTCGTTCGGATCGACGGCACCTACCGACTGCTGCAGAAGGCTGGGCCGCGCGTCGCGACCTACACCGCGAGTCTCGGCGGTGACTCCCTGACGCTCGACAACTGGCGCAGTGCCATCGGGGGGATCGATGCGGCGGTGCTCTCGAACGTGTACCGCATGTGGGGAGCCGACCTCCACGACGACCGGGAGGTCCTCGCCGAGGTGGCTCAAGCCGCCCTCGCCGGCCTGAGCGGCGGGGTCCGCGTCGACGATGTGATCAAGCGCCTTCAGGACCGTGGCAAGGACCTGCTCACGAGCACCGCTGCCGGAGCCGAGTCCTTCTCGTCGCTCAACAGTCGTCGGGGCGCGCTCGAGTCGGAGATCCGGGAGATCGCGAACACCGCCGCGTCCTACCGGGCCGCCGAGGACGAACTCGCCGAGGTTAGCGAGCGACTCCGGGCCATCGCGGAACGCACGAGAGAGCTCACTCCCCGCGCCAACGCCATCACGACCCTGTTGTCGGTGGACGCTGAACGCCGGCGCGAGAAGGCCGTGAGCGGGGAACTCGCCACGCTCGACGAGGTGCCCGAGGCGTGGCGACCGATCGTCGTCGATCTCACTCGTCTCCGGGCGGTCGTCGCCACCGTCGACGACGCGCTCGACGAGAGTCGAACGGCCGCCGACGAGCGACATCGCATCACCACCGCATCCGGACTGAGCTCCGACGAGGCC
>JBEAPU010000052.1:0-32091 GCA_041164245.1 Actinomycetota bacterium
TCGGCGTACGTCGAACGCTTCTGGATCAGCACACTCGGGCCGTCCGCGACGTGGATCATGCGACGTCTCGCCGACGAGTTCGACGCCAACCCCGACGGGTTCGTGATCGACGTCAGCGAACTGGCGGGCTCCCTCGGGATGAGCTGGGCACGACGACAGGACTCCCCCTTCGGGCGCGCCCTGCACCGGTGCGTGATGTTCGGACTGGCCCGGCCCGGCCGGGACGGTTACGAGGTGCGGCGCCGGGTCCCCGATCTCGGTGCCCGCCAGATCGCAAGGCTCACGCCCGAGATGCGCTCGACGCACGAACAGTGGCTCGCCCGGACCTCGACCCACGACGCCCGGGCCATCGCCGACGGCCTCGTCTCCGTCGGCATCGACCGTCGAGCTGCGTCCATCGCCGCCGAGCTCGCCGCGCTCAGCGCCTGAGGGTCACCAGTTGGTGACGGTCTCGATGAGCATCCGGGTGCCGAAGCCGGTCGCACCCTTGGAACGCCACGACTCGTCCCCGTCGACCTTCATCGGTCCCGCGATGTCCAGATGGGCCCAGGGCACCTCCCCGGTGAACTCCGACAGGAAGATCGCGGCCGTGATGCACCCACCGTAGGGGCCACCGATGTTGCGCATGTCGGCCACGTTCGAGTCGAGGAGCTTGCGGTAGCGGGCCTGCTCCAGCGGCATCTGCCACACCGGCTCCCCGGTCGCATCCGACGACGCACGGAGGCGATCGACAACCGACTGATCGGTGCCGAGCACCGCCGCGACGTCCGGCCCGAGAGCGGCCATCGCGGCTCCGGTGAGCGTCGCGATGTCGATGATCGCATCGGGTGACTCCTCGACCGCCAGCGACAGCCCGTCGGCGAGGATGAGGCGCCCCTCGGCATCGGTGTTGTGCACCTCGACCGTCTTGCCGTTGCGCATCGTCAACACGTCGCCGAGCTTCATCGCCGAGCCCGACGGCATGTTGTCGGTGCACACGAGGTACCCGGTGACCCGGGTGCGGCACCGGAGATCCTTGAGCGCGGTCAGCGTCGAGAGGACCGCTGCCGCACCCGACATGTCCATCTTCATGACGACGTGGAAGGCGTCGCTCGGCTTCAGGCTGATCCCACCCGAGTCGTACATGACGCCCTTCCCGACGAGGGCGACATGACCCCTCGGCGAGCGCGGTTCGTAGGTGAGCTTGAGCAGCCGCGGCGGTTCGACACTGCCGGCGTTGACACCGAGCAGGCCGCCGCAACCCATCTCGGCGAGCGCGTCCTCGTCGAACACCTCCACGCCGAAGCCGTGCTCCCGGCCGAGTCGCAGCGCGATCACCTCGAGGTCCCGGGCGTTGAGGTGTGCCGGAGGGGTGTTGGCCAGGTCGCGGGCCAGCGTGGCCGCCCGAGCGGTGACGCGACCACGGGCCACGCCGGCCTCCACGGACCGTCCGCCGGCCGTGACCAGCGTGAGCGACTCATGGCGGGGTTGGGTCGCCGGCTTCGCCGTGATGCCCGGATAGCGGTACGACGCCAGCAGCGCTCCCTCGGTCACCGCCGCCGCATCGCGCTCGGCCGACGAGCCGGCATCGATCAGGTCGAGCGCCACCGACGAGTGCCGAGCGGTCGCCCGGATGAACGCAGCGGCTGCGTCGCGGAGGTCACCCGGGGTCGGTGACGCGCCGACACCGACGGCGACGACGGTGGCGGCGTCCCGTCGCGGGACGACGAGGACCTGACCGACCCGTCCGTTGAACCCGTGCGTCGCGAGAGCGGCGCGATTCATCCCGAGCGAGCGGGGGACCGCACCGGACTCGCCGACCGCGACTCCCACGGCGGTGGCCGCACGGGGTGCCGACCGGGCCGTCGAGACCGGGGAGAGGGCACTGAACGGGATGTCCGGGATCGTCATGGCTCCATTCTGCCTGCCGGTGTGCGGCGCTGGCACACTGGTCCGATGACCTCCCCACTCCGCCGGCGCCTGACCGTGGCCGGTGTCGCCCTCGTCGCCCTGGTCGCCCTCGCCTACGGCGGGGTCTGGTTCTACGCGACCGTGATCAACGACGCCCCCGATGCCCTCGACACCGACGACCTCGACGCAGCCCTCGCAGCGACGACGTCCACGGCCCCGGTGGACGACACCGTGTCCGCGGCACCGGTGAACGCCGACGACGGGTACGCCGACTCATACGCCGTCGACGTGGCGACGACCACGACCGCTGCCGGTCCGGCGACCTCGACCACGGCGCCCGGCGAGTCGGCGGCAGCCGAGGGCGGTTGGGTGACGACCGACGGGTCGCTCGTCGGCTACCGCGTCGCCGAGGTGCTGTTCGGCGTCGACACCGAGGGTGTCGGACGTACCGAGGAGGTCACCGGGTCGATGACGCTCGACGGCACCGTGCTGACGGCGGTCGGGTTCACCGTCGACGTCGCCACGATGGCCAGCGACGACGGCCGGCGCGACAACCAGTTCCGGGGTCGGATCATGTCCACCGACGAGTTCCCGACGGCGACGTTCACCCTGACCGGGCCCGTCGACCTCGGTGTCGAGGCCGTCGAGGGTGCGACGGTCAGCACCGAGATCGTCGGCGACCTGACCTTGCGCGGCGTCACCCGTCAGGTGACGGCGACGGTCGAAGCCCGGGTCGACGACGGGCGCATCGGCGTGGTCGGCTCGATCCCCGTGGTCTTCACCGACTTCGACATCGTGGACCCGTCACTGCCCGGAATCGTCGTCGAACCCGACGGCCTGGTCGAGTTCGTCCTCGTGTTCACCCCGGCCTGAACGGCCCGGCGCTGCCGCGACCATCACCGACCGACCGGCATCCCACGCCCCGGCGAGGGCCGCGTACCGGCCACCGACAGCGATGAGTTCGTCATGCGTCCCGACCTCGACCACCGACCCGACTCCGGCGACGAGGTCGCAGACGACGATCCGGTCGGCCCGGCGCACCGTCGAGAGGCGGTGGGCGACCACGATCACCGTGCGACCGACCATGAGCCGCTCGAGCGCCGACTCCACCTCGGCCTCCGTGCCGGGGTCGAGGCTGGACGTGGCCTCGTCGAGCACCAGCACCGCCGGGTCGACGAGGGCGGCTCTGGCCAGGGCGACCAACTGGCGCTCGCCCGCCGACAGGCGCGACCCGCGCTCGCGCACCTCGGTCGCCAGGCCCTCGGGCAGGGAGGCGAACCGGGCCCGGGCCCCGATGCGGTCGATCGCCTGCCAGAGGTCGGCGTCGGTGGTCCCGGACCGGGCGAGGCGCAGGTTGTCGGCGATCGTGCCGTTGAACAGGAAACCCTCCTGCGGAACGACGACGATGCGCCCCCGCAGCGAGTCGAGCGTGGCGTCGGCCAGGCGGACACCGCCGAAGGACACGTCACCCTCGGTCGGGTCGTAGAGCCGGGCCACCAGCTTGGCGAGCGTCGACTTCCCGGCGCCAGTCGGGCCGACCAGTGCGATCCGCTCCCCGGCGGCGATCCTGAGCGACACCCCCGAGAGTGCCCGACGTTCCGAGCCCGGGTACGAGAAGCCGACCCGGTCGAGGACGATCGGGCCGGTCGGCGGGAGGTCGACCGCCCCCGGGCGCTCGTCGATGTCGGGGACGGTGTCGAGGATGTCGAACATCTTGCGCAGCGAGGCGGTGGCCGACTGGACCGTGTTGTAGAGCTGACTCAACTGCTGCACGGGTTCGAACAGCCCGGCTGCCAGCAGCACCACGGCGACCACCGTGCCGACGGAGACCGATCCCGAGTCCACCAGCCACGCACCGGCGAGGATCCCGAGCGCCGTGGCGAGCACTCCGGCGGCCTCGACCACGCCGAAGTACCAGGTCGACACCCGCACGGTGCGCATGTGCGCCGAGTAGAGGGCTCGATTCGACGAGCGGAAACGGCGCCGCTGCTCCGGTTCCCGGGCAGCGGACTGGATGACCCGCACGCCGGCCAGGTCCTCCTGGATCCGCGACAGGTTCTGCCCGACCCGGTCGCGCACCTCGAGGTAGGCGCGGTTCGAGTCGCGCTGGAACCGGCGGGAGGCCGCGATCACCACCGGGAGCACGCACAGCACGACGAGTGTGAGCTGCCATGACAGCACCGACATCACCAGCAGCGACACCGTCACCAGGATCCCGGCGGACACGAACTGCAGCAGTCCCCACTGGACGAGTTCGGCCATCGACTCGATGTCGGCGGTCATCCGGGAGATGAGGACACCGGCGGGGTGCCGGTCGAAGAACGCCAGCGACTGGCGCTGGATGTGGGCGAAGAGGCGCAACCGGAGCGTGCGCAGGAAGCCCTCGCCGGCGCGGTTGACCAGCAGGTACTGCCGTCGTGAACCGATGTAGGCCAGACCGGTGACCACGACGTAGCCGACGACCCCCACCCAGAGCTGGGTGCGGTCACCGGACCCGATCCCGGCGTCGATCGCGTGGCGCACGAGCAGCGGGCCGGCGACGGCCGAGCTGGTGGCGAGCACGATGAAGGCGACAGCTGCGACTGCCGTGCGACGCTCCGGTGCGGCGAGGCGCGCGGCGCGCCCGAGCACACGTCGCGTCGCTGCGCCGTCGAGCCGGTCGGTCGGGTCGACGCCCGCACCGCCCCACATCAGCGATCAGCCCCGACGGCCGTGGCGACGCCGTCGGCGCTCGCGTCGAGGGCGGCCAGCACCGAGCGGTAGCGATCGTCGGTCGCCAGGAGTCCCGCATGGGTCCCGCTCGCCACGATCCGCCCCCCGTCGAGGAGCACCACCCGGTCGGCCATGGCGATCGTCCCGAGGCGATGGGCGATCACGATGGTGGTGCGACCCGCCATCACCGTCGCCATCGCCGCTCGTATCTCGTGCTCCTTCGACGGGTCGACGGCACTGGTCGCATCGTCGAGGATCAGCACCCTCGGGTCCGCCAGCACGGCGCGGGCGATGGCGATCCGCTGGCGCTGGCCTCCCGAGAGGGAGTAGCCGCGCTCGCCGAGGACCGTCGCGTAGCCCTCGGACAGCTCCTCGATGAAGGTGTCGGCCCCGGCGAGGCGTGCCGCGGCCCGGATCTTCTCGAGGTCGTCGACCGGGTCGAGATCCGGCCGGGCGAAGGCGATGTTGGCGGCCACCGAGTCGTTGAAGAGCAGGGTCTCCTCGAACACGAGTCCGACCGAGCGCCGCACGTCGGCGACGACGAGCTCGCGCAGGTCGACCCCGTCGAGCAGCACCGCCCCCCGGGTCGGGTCGTAGAACCGCAGGAGCAGCCGGGCCAATGTCGACTTGCCCGAGCCGGTGGCACCGACGACGGCCACCGACTCACCGGCCGCGATCGTCAGGTCGAGTTCGTCGAGCACCGCTGGCGAACCGTCGCCGTAGGCGAAGCCGACCCCGCGGAACTCGACCGCCCCGACCGGCGCACCGGGCTCGCCGCTCGGCAGCGTCCGGGGTGCGACCGGGTCGACCACCTCCGGCGTCACCGACATCACCTCGTGGACGCGCTCGAGGGCCGCCGCGGCACGCTGCGCGAAGGCGACGGTCATGCCGATCGAGCGGAGCGGCCACACCAGCAGGGCGACGAAGAAGTTGAACGCCACGAGGTCGCCGACCGACATGGCGCCGGCCAGGACCCGCTCACCACCGACCGCCAGGACACCGATGAGGCCGAGGGACGGGAGCACCTCCATCAACGGAAGGAACCGGGAGCGGACTCTCGCCGCCCCGACGGACACCCGGCGGATGTCATCGACCTCGGTGGCGAGCGCCGCCATGCGGACGTCCTCGGCACCGAAGCCCTTGACGACCCGCACACCGGCGACCGACTCCTCGACGACCGCCGCCAGTTGGGCCTGCTCGGACTGCACGGCGAGCACGGCCGGGTGGATCGCATTCGAGAATCGGCGGGCCACGACGTTGATGAGGGGGAGCGGGACGAGGGCGACGAGGGCGAGCAGCGGATCGAGGGCGATGAGCGCTGCGGCCACCCCGACGATCAGGGCGAGGTGGGAGATCGTGAGCGGCAGCATCACGACGAACATCTGGACCTGGTTGAGGTCGGCCGACATGCGGCTCATCAACTGCCCGGTCTGCGCCCGATCGTGGAAGCCGGCGTGGAGGCCGAGCACGTGGGCGTGGATCCGCTCCCGCAGGACGGTCTCGATCATCCGACTCTCCCGGAACGCCAGGTACCGCCGCCCCCCGGTCAGCAACCCGGTCGCCAGTCCGGCGGCCGCGATCCAGCCGGCCCAGCCGAGGGCCGAGCCGGCCCCGATGATCGCCCCGTCGATCGCGGCTCTGGTGAGCAGCGGGACGGAGATCTTGCCGGCGGTCCACACCAGACCGAGGAGAATGGCGATCGACAGCCCACGGCGGCGACGGCGCAGCAGGTCGAGCAGGTGGGCCCAGTCGGTGTCGGCGAGTCGGCGCACCCGACCGGGTGGCATCGGTCCGGACGCCTCGTCGGCCCCGTCCCGCCCGGGCTCGGGCTCTCCGTCGACCGAGTCGGTCCGCTCCGCGTCGTCCACCGTCGGCACAGGGTACCGGTGTGACACCCCCGGCCTAGGTTCCGGTGTCCGACTTCCCTCCGGTGGCGAACGACACCGCCACCCATCGCAGGGCGCCCGCAGCGCCGGCCCCCGACACCGCCGCCGCATCCGGCCGCGGGCACACGAGAGGAGTCCCCATGTCCCACGACACCACCATCCACGCTCACCCGACCGCTCGAGTGGTCGGCGACGTCCCGGCCCTGACGTACCTCGACACGATCGACGACGACGACATCCCGGCCGCCGGGGTCGACCCGATCGAGAGCCTCGCCGAGGCACTCGCCGCGGTCGGGCTGTTCATCCACCGCCCGCTTCGCCACGAGACGATCGTGCTGTGGCGCGACCACCTCGACCGGGGTCAGGGGATGGTCTCCGTGAACGGCACGGAGCACCCGAGCGACGTCCTCGACGTGCTCGAGGCGATGGCCGACGCCCTCGACGGGCCGTTGGAGTGCGGGTGCGATCCGTTCCCGGAGGGCCCCGACCACGTGGGCAGCCTGATCATCGTGTCGATCCGGCCGGGCACCCACGCCGACTCCGCCGACATCGCGCTGTGGTCCGACCTCTCCGCGCTGGCAAGCTCACGCGGCGTCACGCTCACCGAGTGGGTCGTGATCGGCAACGACATCCGGGTGCCGCGTGTGCTCGCCGGTCAGCCGTCGCGCTGGTGAGCCCCCGGTTGCGACGCTCCGTTCCCCGCCCGGGCATCGCGCCATGCCCTGCGCTCGGCGGGCGTCAGGCGCAGACCTGCCGTGCGCAGACGTCGGAGGAGCTCGCGGCTCTCCACCTCCACCGCACCGGCGGTGATGAGCGCGGGCCGCCAGTCCTCGGGAACGTCGTAGTGGTCACCCTCGAAGCCCCGCCGGGGGATGCCGTTGGCCTCTGCGAAGCGGTGCAGCTCGTCGAGCGACTCGTCGCTGACCAGGTGACACCACCTCCGATCCCTGAACCACCACCGGGCCGAATCGATGAGGATCATCCGCCCCCCGCCGGCTCGGCGGTCACGCGCCGGAGAGCGGACGGTCGAGCCCCTCGGCAACCGCCTGGGCGGACACCGACCCGGCGATCACCTCGGCCACGCCGGGCTCGAAGGCCCCGGGGATGATCCGTTCGGCGACCGGATGCTCCACCATCGCCGCCAGAGCCTCGGCGGCTGCCCGCTTCACACCCATCGTCGCCTTCGTGGCGCGCACGTCCAGCAGACCTCGGAACACACCGGGGAAGGCCAACACGTTGTTGATCTGGTTCGGGTAGTCGCTGCGACCCGTGGCGACGACGGCCACGTTGGCGGGCATCAACTCGGGCATGATCTCCGGCACCGGGTTGGCGAGGGCGAACACGATGGCGTCGTCCGCCATCTCCGCCACCCACTCCGGGGCGATCACCCCGGGCCCCGAGAGGCCGATGAGCACGTCGGCACCGACGATCGCCTCGTGGGCCCCTCCGGTGCGCCCGGCACGGTTCCCGTTGTCGACGAACCACTGCTTGCTCGGGTGCAGCGGTTCGCGCCCGGCGTGGAGGATCCCCTTGGAGTCGACGCCGATGATGTCGCCGATGCCGACCTCGTGGAGGAGATGCGCGCACGCCACCCCGGCGGCACCGGTCCCGACGATGGTCACCGTCATCGACGACAGGTCGCGGCCCACCACCTTGGCCGCGTTGATGATCGCCGCCACGACGACGATCGCCGTGCCGTGCTGGTCGTCGTGGAAGATCGGGATGTCGAGCATCGCCTGCAGGCGCTCCTCGATCTCGAAGCACTCCGGAGCCTTGATGTCCTCGAGGTTGATGCCCCCGAACGTCGGGGCGAGCGCCGCGCCGACGGCGACGACCTCGTCGACGGTGCGCGCCCGCACGCACACCGGGTAGGCATCGACATCCGCGAACTGCTTGAACAGCACGGCCTTGCCCTCCATCACCGGCATGGCGGCCTCCGGGCCGATGTCGCCGAGTCCGAGCACCGCCGTGCCGTTCGAGAGCACCGCCACCGCGTTGGACCGGCCCGTGTAGCGCCACACCGACTCGGGTCGCTCGGCGATCTCGGTCGACACGCGACCGACCCCGGGCGTGTACGCCATGGCCAGATCGTCCGGCCCGAGCACGTGTGCCGACGGGGCGACGACGAGCTTGCCCCGCTCGTGCAGCGCGAACGTCGCATCGACGACCGACACCACCTCGACCCCGGGGCAGGTCCCGGCAGCCGCTCGCACCTCGTCCTGCTGGGCCACACCCGAGCAGGCCACGCGCAGGCGACGCTCACCGCGACCGTCGGCATCGAGACGGCGCACATCGGCCCCGACCGACCCGATCGCCGCGAGCAGCGCACCGGTCGCAGCGGCATCGGCGCGCACGGTCAGGTCGAGCGCGTAGCCGGTGGTCGGACGGGTGCGTTTCGGGCTCGGGGACGTCGAACCGCCCGTTGAGGACGTTGTGTCGGTGGTGGTCATGTCGATTCCTGTCTGTGGAACCCCGACCGCCGCTCACCGCCGGTCGGGGCGGAGCGGGTGGGAGTGCGTATCCGTCACCGGATCATTCGGGCCTCCCGCCGGCTCCGCACCCGTACGGGTACGGCGGCGGGAATCCGAGCGGCTGCCGCGGCAATGGCCGCGATCACGATCGCCACGGGGGCGAGAGCGGCGATGGCAGCGGACAGCACGGCGCGAACTGTAGCGGATCATCGGCCGCGAACCGCATCGTGACGCCCGGACCCGGATCGGGGCCGTGACCGACCGCCTAGTGTGAACCCATGAGCGACACCTTGACCGGGGAGACCACCGAGCTCCTCCAGGCGATGATCCGCAACGCCTGCGTCAACGACGGAACCCCCGATTCGGGCGAGGAGGTCCGCAACGCCGACCTGCTCCAGCACGTCCTCGAGGGTGTCGGTCTCGATGTCCAGCGCTTCGAGTCGCATCCCGGACGGACCTCCGTCGTGGCGCGCATCGAGGGCTCCGACCCGACGGCACCGAGCCTGTGCCTGATGGGCCACACCGACGTCGTACCGGTCAGCCCCGACGGCTGGTCCCGGGACCCGTTCGGAGGTGACCTCGTCGACGGTGAGGTGTGGGGCCGCGGCGCGATCGACATGCTGAACCTCACCTCGTCGATGGCCGTCGCCTTCCGTCACCTCGCCCGAACCGGGTTCCGCCCCAAGGGGACGCTCATCTACTTCGGCGTGGCCGACGAGGAGGCCGGAGGGCACTGGGGAGCGGAGTGGATGTTCGAGAACCATCCGGATGCCATCGACGCCGACTACGTCCTGACCGAGCTCGGCGGGTGGTCGAGCGTCGACGACCACGGCCACCGCCGCATCACGGTCAACGTCGGTGAGAAGGGGATCGCCTGGCGCCGCCTGCGCGTGCACGGGACCCCCGGCCACGGGTCGATGCCCTACGGAACCGACAACGCACTGGTCAAGGCGGCCGAGGTGGTGCGACGCCTCGCCGAGTTCCGTCCGGCGACGCAGATCACCGACATCTGGCGCGCCCAGGTCGACGCCATGGCGATCGACCCCGAGCTGCGCTCGGCGCTCACCGATCCCACCCGGGTGTGGAACGAACTCACCGCACTACCCCCGCGGATGGCGCGGGCCTGCCACGCCATGACGCACACCACGATCTCCCCGAACGTCGTCCACGGGGCGCCGCTGCAGAAGACGAACGTCATCCCCGACATCGTCGACCTCGTCGTCGACATCCGCACCCTGCCCGGGACGACCGCCGAGGACGTCACGGCCATGATCACCGAGGCGCTCGGCGACCTCGCCCCGCACGTCACCATCGGCGAGCCCGAGCAGCAGGCGGAGGGCACGCAGTCCCCGCTCGACACCCGCCTGTGGGAGGTGCTCAGCCATCAGACCCAGGTCGCCTACCCGGGGTCGTCGCTCGTGCCCGGTCTCGTCGTCGGTGGCACGGACGCGCGCTTCTACCGCCAGCGCGGCCGCGTCGGGTACGGCGCCGGACTGTTCTCCCCCGGGATGGACATGGCCACCTTCGGGTCCCGCTTCCACGGCCACGACGAACGGATCGACGTCGCCAGCCTCGGGTTGGCCACCGACCTGTGGGTCGGGGTGGCCCGTGAGATGTTGTCGTGACCGAGGTGCTGACGTGATCGGGGTGCGGCGATGAGCGAACTGCAGACCCTGCCGGCCGAGACCATCCCCGACACCGAGCAGGTCCCGCAGACCGGTGAACCCCAGGTGGCCCACATCGTCAAGGTCGAGCCCGGCGAATCGGCGACGGCGAAGGTGCTCCAAGCCCGCATCGAGGGGACACCGCTCGAGGCGCTGTGCGGTCACGTGTGGGTCCCGTCGCGCGACCCCAAGCAACTCCCGGTGTGCCAGCAGTGCAAGGAGATCTACGAGATGTTCAGGATCTTCAACGACGGACTGCGCGACACACCGAACGACTGACCCGGCAGAGCGACCACCCGGAGGTCGCCCCCGGATTTTTTCACCCCTACGGGGTGGGGTGCCGATCCCGCCTCCGGCGCTTGCGGACCGGTTCGGGATGTGCCTACTCGTGGAAGACATGAGCGACACCGGCACCCGAACGACCACCCCGCGAACGAGGCGTCCCCGACCCACGACCGGCATCGACCAGCGTCCACCGTTCCGCTGGACGTGCCCGGCCTGCGACCAGTGGGTCATCACCTGCGTGAGGGTGTCGGCGGCGCCGACCTGCTCGGACCACGCCGGCGGTGGTCGGATGATGGTGGCCGAGCGGGTCAGCTTCGGGGAGGTCGGCGTTCCCCGACGGCCAGGACCGACTGGCCGAACGGGAGACGACGACCCCGTTCGAGGCGGCGCAGGATCGGCACGACGCGCTGGTCGTACACGGTGACCGGGCCGGACGCGGTCGGGGTACGTCCGAGCAGGCGGGCCCAGATCAGCCAGGCGATGGCCCCGAGGGAGTTCGCGTACCGGGACTCGACGACGTCGAAGCCCGCGGCGCGGAGCCGGGTGCGGAGGTGACCGAGCTGGTAGCGGCGGACGTGGCCGATCTGGCGGTCGAACTCGCTGTAGAGCGAGTCGAATGCCGGGGAGAACACGACGACGCGGCCCCCGGGACGCAGCGCGGTGTGGATGTGGGCCAGGGCGTCGGCGTCGTCGGGGATGTGCTCGAGCACGTTCGACAGCACGACCGTGTCACAACTCGCCGGCTCGAGCACGGTGACGTCGCCGTGGACGACGGTGACCCGATCGTCGTCGGCGAAGCGGGTGCGCAACTCGGACACGGCCCACTCCGACGGTTCGATCGCGGTGACCGGGCCGTGTGCCGCGAGACGAGCGGTGATCGTGCCGGAGCCGGCACCGAGTTCGACGATGTCACCGGTGAGGTGCGGGCCGAACATCTCGAGCAGCCAGTCCGTGTAGCCCGACGCCCCCTCGAGCGACGCCAACGTCGCGACCAGTTCACGATCCGCGGACTCGATCGGCACCGGTGTGCGCTCCACCGGCCGGGAGAACCGACGCCCGACGGCGGAGTAGCGCACGATGCACCACATGGCGCGCACACCGTCACGCCACCCGATCTTCTTGCCCTCGGCATAGGTGCGACCGTTGTACGAGATCCCGACCTCGAACACCCGCCAGCCCGCGGCCGCGACCTTCGCCGTCACCTCCGGTTCGAACCCGAACCGGTCCTCCTCGACCTCGATCGACTGGATCACCTCACGCCGGAACGCCTTGTAACACGTCTCCATGTCGGTCAGGTTCAGATCGGTGAACATGTTCGACGCCAACGTCAACACCTTGTTCCCCATCGAATGCCAGAACAACAGCACCCGATGCGCGTCACCACCGGAGAACCGACTCCCGTACACCACATCGGCCCGACCGTCGGCCAACGGCGCCACCACCCGGACGAACTCGGCCGGGTCGTACTCGAGATCGGCGTCCTGCACGATCACATAGGGACACGACACCGCCGCGAACCCGGTCCGCAACGCCGCCCCCTTGCCCATGTTCCGCGGCTGCTCGATCACCCGCACCCGCGGATCGACCAGACCAGCCACCACATCACGGGTCCCGTCCGTCGACCCGTCGTCGACGATCACCACCTCGCCCACCACATCCTGGGCCAACACCGCCGCCACACACTCCGCCACCGTCGACACCTCGTTGAAACACGGCATCACCACACTGAGGCATCCGGCGGGCACGCGGGGCGACGTCGACACGGCCGGAAGGCTACCCACCGCCACCGGAGCCGGAACGGAGGACGACCGCCGCTCCCATGGATCGACTCACGGCGCATGACTAATGTCCCCACATGGTCGAGCGCATCCCCAACAAGATCCTCCTCTCCGAGGACGAGATGCCCACCCAGTGGTACAACCTCGTCCCCGACCTGCCGGCACCGCCGCCACCACCGTTGCACCCCGGCACCCTCCAGCCCGCCGGTCCCGACGACTTCGCCCCGCTGTTCCCGATGGCACTCATCGAGCAGGAGGTGTCGATGGATCGCCACATCGACATCCCGGGCGGGGTCCTCGACATCTACCGCCTGTGGCGGCCGAGCCCGCTGTTCCGCGCCCACCGTCTCGAGAAGCTGCTCGACACCCCGGCCCGCATCTACTACAAGTACGAGGGAGTCAGCCCGGCCGGTTCGCACAAGCCCAACACCGCCGTCCCGCAGGCGTACTACAACAGCGCCGAGGGTGTCACGAAGCTCACCACCGAGACCGGTGCCGGCCAGTGGGGCTCGTCGCTCGCCTTCGCCACCGCCCAGTACGGGATGGAGTGCGAGGTGTGGCAGGTGGCAGCCTCCTACCGCTCCAAGCCGCACCGCCGCACGATGATGGAGGTCTGGGGGGCCACGGTGCACCCGAGCCCGTCGGAGGTCACCGAGTTCGGCCGGTCGATCCTCGCCGAGGACCCGGACCACCCGGGCAGCCTCGGGATCGCCATCTCCGAGGCGGTCGCCATGGCCGTCGCCGACCCGAACACCCGCTACGCACTCGGCAGCGTGTTGAACCACGTGCTGATGCACCAGACGATCATCGGCGAAGAGGCCCTGCTGCAACTCGCCAAGGTCGGCGAGACACCCGACCTCCTCGTGGGCTGCACCGGAGGCGGCTCGAACTTCGGGGGCCTGTCGTTCCCGTTCCTGCGCGAGAAGCTCGCCGGACGCATGAACCCGACGATCCGCTGCGTCGAACCGGCCGCCTGCCCGAGCCTGACCAAGGGCGAGTACCGCTACGACTTCGGTGACACGGCCGGGATGACCCCGCTGATGAAGATGCACACGCTCGGCCACTCCTTCATCCCCGACCCGATCCATGCCGGTGGTCTCCGGTATCACGGCATGTCGCCGCTCGTCAGCCACATCTACGAGCTCGGACTCGTCGAGGCCGTCGCGATCCCGCAGATCGAGTGCTTCACCGCCGCACTGCAGTTCGCCCGCACCGAGGGGATCGTGCCCGCACCGGAGCCGACGCACGCCATCGCCGCGGCGGTGCGCGAGGCCCTCGCCTGCCGTGAGAGCGGTGAGGAGAAGGTGATCCTGACGGCGCTGTGCGGTCACGGTCACCTCGACCTGGCGGCCTACGAGCGCTTCCTCGCCGGGGAGATGGTCGACCACGACCTGAGCGACGAGGCGATCGCTGCCGCCATGGCCCAGGTTCCGGTCATCTGATCCCGTTCACCTGAAGTCACGACTCCGGGCCGCGCCGGCCAACGGCAACGGTCGAAGGTGCTCGGCCACGACGTTGACGACCCCCTCGGAGCGTTCCAGGCGCCCGCGCACCACGAGGGCCGGGGCACCCCGGGCCACGGTGCGGAACCGCTGCCAGCACCCGACCGACACGACCACGTTGACGAGACCCGTCTCGTCCTCGAGGTTCATGAACGTCGTACCCCGAGCGGTCATCGGACGCTGGCGGTGGGTGACCACGCCGGCCACGACAACGGTCCGCCCCGGCTCGTGGGTCTGCAGGTCGACCGAGGTGCTCACCCCGAGGCGGGCGAGCTCGTCACGCAGGAACGTCGTCGGATGCCCGTCGGGCGACACGCCGGTCGCCCACAGGTCGGCGACGGCCTCCTCGACCGGGGTCATCCCCGGCAGGCGCGGGGCGAGCACCGGGCCGGCGGTGCCCGGCAGGGTGCCCGGGCGCGCCCGGGCCGCTGAACCCGCCAGCCACAGCGCCTGACGGCGGTCGAGACCGAGCGACTCGCCGAAGGCCCCCGCCGTCGCCAGGGCCTCGAGGTGGGCCACGCTGAGGTCGGGGACCCGCCGCACCAGGTCCTCCAGCGATGAGAACTCCCCGTCGGCCCGGCGGGCGGCGACGATGCGGTCGGCCAGGTCAGCGCCGATGCCGCGCACCGAGGCGAGGCCGAGGCGCACCTCGGCCCCGCCGGCCTCGAGGGTGGCGCCCGACTCGGAGGCGTGCAGGTCGACGGTGTGCACCACCACCCCATGTCGACGGGCGTCGCGCACCAGCGTGTGCGGCGACCAGAAGCCCATCGGTTGGGCGTTGAGCAGGGCCGCGCAGAACGCGGCCGGCTCGTGGTGCTTGATCCATGCCGAGGCGTAGACCAGGTAGGCGAACGACACCGAGTGCGACTCCGGGAAGCCGTAGTTCGCGAAGGCGCACATCTTGCGGTAGATCTCGTCGGCCACGGGACCGGTGATGCCCCGCGTCGCCATCCCGGCGTAGAAGCGGTCGCGCAACCGCTCCATCCGCGCCGCGGAGCGCTTCGAACCCATCGCCTGGCGCAACTCGTCGGCCTCCGCCGCGCTGAAGCCCGCGACGTCGATGGCCATCTGCATCAGCTGCTCCTGGAACAGCGGCACACCGAGGGTCTTGCCGAGCGAGTTCTCGAGCAGCGGGTGCAGGTAGGTGACCGGCTCGAGGCCGTTGCGGCGCCGGATGTACGGGTGCACCGACCCACCCTGGATCGGCCCGGGTCGGATGAGTGCCACCTCGACGACGAGGTCGTAGAACCGGCGCGGCTTCAACCGGGGCAGCGTCGCCATCTGGGCCCGCGACTCGACCTGGAACACCCCGACGGTGTCGGCCCGGCACAACATCGCGTACACCTCGTCCTCCTGGGGGATGGTGGCGAGGTCGACGGTGATCCCCCGGTGCTCGGCGATGAGGTCGACCGCGAGGTGCAGGGCCGTGAGCATGCCGAGGCCCAGCAGGTCGAACTTGACGAGGCCGGCGGCCGCGCAGTCGTCCTTGTCCCACTGCAGCACCGATCGGTTCTCGGCCCGAGCCCACTCGACCGGGCACACCTCGATCACCGGCCGGTCGCAGATGACCATGCCGCCCGAGTGCACACCGAGGTGCCGGGGGGCGTCGACGAGGCGCGCCGCGAGCGCCGTCACCTCGTCGGGGATCGCATCACCCGGGTCGACTGGACCGTCGGTGCGGGCGATGCGTCGACGGTCGCCGACGCGGGCCGCCCACGCGTCCTGCCGACCCGGGTCGTGTCCGAGGGCGCGGGCCGCGTCGCGCACCGCGGAGCGGCTGCGCCAGGTGATCACGTTGGCGACCTGCGCGGTGTGATGACGCCCGTAGCGGGCGTAGACGTACTGGATGACCTCCTCGCGACGCCCCGACTCGATGTCGAGGTCGATGTCGGGCGGACCGTCGCGGTGCGGCGACAGGAAGCGCTCGAAGAGCAGACCGAGCGACACGGCATCCGCCGCGGTGATGCCGAGGGCGTAGCACACCGCCGAGTTGGCGGCGCTGCCGCGCCCCTGGCAGTAGATGTCGTGGCGACGGCAGAACTCGACGATGTCCCACACGACGAGGAAGTAGCCGGCGAAGCCCAACTGGTCGATGAGGGCCAGTTCGCGTTCGATCGTCGCCCATGCCCGGGCCCGCAGGGTGAGGTCCTCGCCCGACGCCGGGGGCGGCCCGTAGCGACGGTGCGCACCCTCGGCGGCGAGCCGACGCAGGAACGCCATCTCGTCGAGGCCGTCCGGGCACGGGTACGGCGGCAAGGCCGGGGCCACCAGCGACAGGTCGAAGGCCGCGGCGCGGGCCACCTCGACGGTGCGTTCCAGCACCCCCGGGTAGCGGGCGAAACGACGCGCCTGCTCGGCTCCGGATCGCAGGTGGGCCCCCGGGGAGCCCGCCGCCCACGGATCGTTCGCCGCCAGGCTGCGGCGGTGGCCGAGTGCGTCGACGACGGCGGCGAGATCGGCGTCGGCGGGGGTGGCGTGGGTGACGGCGTTGGCCGCCACGCACTCCGCCCCGACCCGGTGGGCGATCTCGGCCAGGGCGTCGTTGCGGTGGTGGTCGTCCGGGTGGCCGTGGTCCCACAACTCGACCAGCACCCGGTCGCGTCCGAACAGGTCGACGAGCCGCTCGAGCTCGCGGCACGCCACCGTCGGACCCTCGGCGACGAGGGCGGCGGGCACGGTTCCGGTGTGGTCACCGGTGAGCACCCACCCGACACCGGCCACGCCCTCGGCCACCGTGACCACGTCATGACGGGGACAGCCCTTGGCCCCGGCGAGGAGACCGATCGACAGGGCGCGTGCCAGACGGGAGTATCCGGCGGGCCCATCCGCGATCAGGACGAGACGACCATCGCCGGCGGGGCCGGCGATGCCGGTGAGCTCGCTCCCGAACACCGTCGGCAGCCCCACGGCACGGGCCGCTTCGGCGAAGCGCACCACCCCATGGAAGCCGTCACGGTCGCACAGGGCGAGCGCCTCGAGGCCGAGGCGGGCGGCCTCGGTGGCCAACTCCTCGGGATGCGACGCCCCCTCGAGGAACGAGAAGTTGGAGCGGGCGTGCAACTCGGCGTAGGGGACCCGGTCCCCCGACGGACGGCGACGTGGCGTCCTCGGCGCCTCGAAGGGCTGGCGGGTCCGGCTCCACGCCGGGGCGTCACCACCGCCGTTCCACGCCGGGGAACCCGGACGGCGACCGTCGCGGCCCGACAGTGCGGCCTCCAGGTCGTCCCAGCTCCACTCGGGGTTCGTGAATCCCACCCCACCAGTATCGAACACATGTTCGCGTCTGGCAAGTGCGTTCCGTCAGCCGAATCGTCGGCCGAGCACCGCCAGCAACCCGGCGAGCCGGGGGTCGCCGGCCCGTTCGACCGCGGCCGGCCAGTCG
Organism: Actinomycetota bacterium; assembly: GCA_041164245.1. Lineage (GTDB taxonomy): Bacteria > Actinomycetota > Acidimicrobiia > Acidimicrobiales > Ilumatobacteraceae > Casp-actino5. The sequence goes on from JBEAPU010000052.1 coordinate 17,571, forward strand.
AACCAGCCGACGGCCTGGCTCTCCCCCGCTGGCGGGTCGGGATCGGCCGCGCCACCGTCGAGCAGGTAGCGCAGATCGAGGTGGGTGTGCCCGCGCCCGCCGGCGTGGACGTCGACGTGCACGAGTTCGATCCGACCACCGTGGAAGGCCACCTCGAGCCCGGTCTCCTCGGCCGCCTCGCGACGCGCCGCGTCCCAGGGGGTCTCACCCGGGTCGACGTGTCCCCCGGGTTGCAGCCACATGCCGAGCCGGCGGTGCTGGAGCAGCACCGTGCCCCGCGGGCCGACGACGATCGCCGAACCCGTGATGTGGACCGGGTCGTGACGTTCGTCGAAGGGGTCGGCACCGGCGGCGACGAGCCGTTCGACGTGGTGGAGGAGACCGGTGATCGAGGCCTCCTCGGCGGCATCGATCGGGGTGCGGGCCCGCACCTGCTCGAGGGTCGCGCGCAGGTGGTCCACGCCGCCGACGGTACCGGTGGCGCACGGCTGGCCATCAGTCATGGCGCGCCACCACCGTCCACCGTCGTCGCTCGACCGACAGCAGCAGCGCCCGGCCGTCGTCGAGCACCACCTGCAGGTGTGCCAGACGCCGCCGGCGCTGCTCCCACCAGCGTTCGACGATCGGCCACGGGCCGGCCCAGGCGACGACCCGTGCGCACCGACCGTCGGTGACGACCTGCGCCGGCTCCGCCGTCACCTCACCGCGACCCGTGACCACGACCGGCGATCCCTCATCGTCGAGCACCTCGACCGATGGAGGGTCGACGGGCAGCGTGGCCGGCGCCGGCCGGGTGATCGACCCTGACCAGGGCGCGCCGTCACCGAGGGCGCGCGCGCCGTCGTCGAGCAGGTCGACCCCGGCCACGGGTGTCCATGCGTAGCGCTGACCGGGAACGCGACCACCGACCCACACCGGCACGCGCACGGCATCCTCGCCGCACATCGCGACCAGTCGCGCGACGGCACGGACCGCCGTCTCGTCCGCTGCGGTTCGACCGCCCCACAAGCCGATCTGGGCCCCGTCGTCCGGCCTCGCCTCGGACACGATCAGGGCCACCGACGTGATGCCGGCGCTCACCGCCCCCGCATCGCCGACCCACGCGTCGAGCTGCCACCGCACCCGTTCCACCATCGCGGCGGCGGACAGTCCCTCGGCGCGGTACCAGTGCCGCTCGCTCCGCTCGGAGTGCTCGGTCTCGGCGGCGACCGTCAACCGGGTGCAGACCATCCCGGTCGACGCGAGGGTCGCCACGAGGTCCTCGGCGAGGTGGCGGGCGGTGAAGACCACCGTGCTCACGATGGTGACCGGATCGTCGAAGGCGCGTGCGACCTCGGGCAGTCGAGCCGGGTCGACGGTGCTCAGTCGCCGGTGGTCGTCGCCCCGCGCCACCGCCTGCAGGCGCATCCCGGCGGGACCGAAGCGGGTCAGCACGTCGGCGTCGTCGAGCGCGGCGAGGTCGGCGGCGGTGCGGATGCCGAGGCGGTGGAGGAGGTCGAGCGTCTCGGCGTCGACCTCGCCCACGGCACGGAACCACCCGAGGCCCAACGGCGCGAGGAACGTCGGCGAGCCACCGGCGGGGACGATGACGGACGGACCGCCACGGACCGCCATGCGCGAGGCGATGGCCGACGCCACCCGTCCGTCGGCCAGCCCGACGCCGAACCGCGCCCCGCGGGTCACCTCGGAGACGATGTCGCCGAGGTGGGCGACGAAGGCCGTCTCACCCCCGAAGTGACGGGCCGGACCGCGGATGTCGAGGGCGAGCCGGCCGGCGTCGAGCACCTCCAGACGCGGGCAGAGTTCGCCGACGGCCTGCACCACCGGCTCGAAGGCCCGGGATTCGGCGAGATGGTCACGGGTCAGCACGGTGGCCTCGGGGGCGGCGCGGCGCGCCGCCCGACGGCGCTGCCCGAGCCGCACCCCCGCCGACCGGGCCGCCGGATCGACGGCGACGACCCGTTCGCCCTCCAGGACGAACGCCGGGGAGTCGGCGGCCAGTGCGCCACAGTCGATGGCGGCGACGATCGGCCAGTCGGCACAGTGCAGTGTCAGGACGCGGGTCAGACCGCTCGTCGCCATCGCCCCACCGGCCCCATCACGTCGATGTCGATGTCAGCACCGGTGTCGACACCGGCATCGGCCGCTGCCAGCGGCCGACCCGAGGGGTGCGGCAGCCACAGTCGCGTCGCGAGTCGACGCGGCGACCGTCGACCGTCGCGCACGACCTCGACACGCCGACCGAGCAGGCGCCCGGCCCCGGGGCCGATGCCCACCCATGCCGACCCACCGGCGGTCAGCACGGAGTCGACGGACAGGGCGGGCTCCGACGCGGCGAGGACGACGACGACCGCGCCGCTCGATCGGACGCGTTGCACGAGGCGTCGCCACAGGCCCTCGGGCAGACGGCGATCCGGCAACAGCACCACCTCGAAGCCGTCGAGGACGGCCCCGACGCGCTCGGCCCACCGGGCCGGGTCGGGGCCGTCGCCCGAGACCCCGATGCGGACCACCCTCCGCAGCGGAACCTCGGCCTCGGTCATGGCCTCGGCCCCGAGGTCGTCGAGGTCGACCACGGCCAGCCACGCCCCGGCGGCGATCGCCGGGGCGACGAGCGCGAGACCCAGGGACCGGCCGGCATGGCCCGCGCAGGCCAGCGTCCGGCCTCGCACCAGTCCCCCCTCGGGGAACAGCGGGGCCACCGCCCCGGGGACGGGCAGGACACGCTCACCGGTGAGGGGGCCGACGCCGTGGCGGACGCCGGCAGCCGCCAGGGACCCCGGTGGGCGGCGCCGGTCGACCGCGCCGCGCCGGACGTCGAGGCCACCGGCATCGTCGGCGATGTCGGTGCTGATGTCGGTGCTGATCTCGGTGATCCCATCCATGTCGATCATCCGCCATCGTAGCGAACAGGTGTTCGCTCACGCCCGGCCCGAGCCGACAGCCGCCCCGGATGTGACATCACGATGTCCGACGGTCAGACTGACCCGGTGAGCGACAGCACCCCGACGACCCCGCGCATCCTGACCCTGATGGGGTCGGGCGAGACCGCCCCCACCATGGTCGGGACCCACCGGCGCCTCGCCGGCAGGCTCGCCGACGGGCCGGCGACGGTGCGTTCGATGGTCCGCGCAGTCGTCCTCGACACCCCCTACGGATTCCAGGAGAACGCCGCCGAGTTGGCCGAACGGGCAGTCCAGTACTTCTCCGAGTCCGTCGACGTCGACCTCGCGGTGGCCGGCCTGACCCGCCTCGACCACGACGACCCCCTGTCGGTCGAGCAGGGCCTCGACCGCCTACGCGCCTCCGACTACGTGTTCGCCGGACCGGGTTCGCCCACCTACGCCCTCGCCCAGTGGAACGACGGACCGGTGCCGGGGATCCTCCGGGCCAAACTCGACCGTGGCGGGATCGTCGTGTTCGCATCGGCGGCCGCCCTGACGCTGGGGGTGGCGACCGTGCCGGTCTACGAGATCTACAAGTGCGGACATGCCCCGCACTGGCTCGAGGGACTCGACCTCCTCGGACAGCTCGGGATCAGGGCCGCCGTGATCCCGCACTTCGACAACGCCGAGGGCGGCCACCACGACACCCGCTTCTGCTACCTGGGGGAGAAGCGACTGGTCGCGATGGAGCGCATGCTGCCCGACGAGGCGTGGGTCCTCGGCATCGACGAGCACACCGGACTCGTCCTCGACCTCGACGCCGGCACCGCCGAGGTGGTCGGCAACTCGACGGTGACCATCCGGGTCGGGGGCCGATCACTGGCGCACCCCTCGGGAACGGTCATCGGCATCGAGGACCTCATCGACCCCGCCGCCGCCACCGGCGGGGTGGCCCGTACCCGATCGGCGCCAGCGGACGCCGACCGCGGCGACACGACCCCCACGGGCACACCCGACACCGAACCGACCTCGCTGTCCGCAGCCGCCACGGCGATCGGCGCCGCCTTCGACGCCGCGCTCGACACCGGCGATGCCGACGGCGCGACCCGTTCCGTGCTCGAACTCGAGGCCGCCATCCACGCCTGGTCGGCCGACACCCTCCAGGGCGACGAGGCCGACCGCGCCCGGGAACAGCTCCGGGCGATGATCACCCGCCTCGGGACGGCGGCACGGCGCGGCGTCCTCGACCCGAGGACCGTCGTCGAACCGTTCGTCGGTGCCCTGCTCGAGGTGCGTGCCCACGCCCGGGCCGAGAAGCGCTACGACCTGTCGGACATCGTGCGCGATCGTCTCGCAGCAGCGGGCGTCGAGGTCCGGGACACCCCTGAGGGGATGGTCTGGGACCTGGTCCGGGACCGTCTCGCTCAGGCCGAGCGGGACGCTGCGGAGTAGCCGGCGAGCAGGGAGGCCAGTGTGTCCACATCGGCACTGAAGGCATCGGCACCGAGCTCGAGTGCGGAGCGCTCGTCGACGACGGCACGGCCACCGAGGACGACACGCGTCTCGGGATGGTGGGTGCGCAGGCTCGCGCACGCATGCGCTGCGGCCGGGAGGGAGTCCGAGGCCGTCACCGAGATGATGACCGCCACCGGGTCGACCTCGGAGACCGCCGTCACGAACGACTCGGCCGGCACGTCGGCCCCGAGGTCGGAGACCTCCCAGCCCTCACCGCGGAGCAGGTCGGCGAGCATCGACACGACCAGCGAATGGGTCTCGCCGGCTGGGGCCCCGACGACGACGACACCACGGGTCCGCCCTCGTCGACCGAAGTGCGGACCGAGCCGACCGATCAGACGTTGCACGACCGCCGTGGCACGGTGCTCCGAGGCGATGTCGAGCTCACCACCCGCCCACCGATCACCGATCGACACCAGAGCCGGCGAGATGACCTCGGTGTACACCCGATCGGGCGATGCGCCGGCGGCCATCGCCGCTTCGACGACACCCCAGGCGCCGGCGGCGTCGCCGGCGACGAGACGGGCCTCCATGCGTTCGGCCCACGGGGCGCTGCGAGCACCCCGACCGACCCGCGGCCGTCGGGCCCCGGCCCGGAAGGCATCCAGCGCGGCGGACGACACGCGCCACTCGCCATCGACCTTGCGCGCCTCGAGTTGGCCGTGGCGAACGTAGCGGTACGCCGTCATGTAGTGCACGCCGAGCGCATCAGCCGCCTGCTGCAGGGTGATGTCGTCGGTCGCCACGCGCCGGAGGCTAGGGAACGCAGGCCGGGCCTGCGTGACTGTGCTCAGCCCGCCTGTTTGGCGCCCCAGCGTTCGCGGGCCGCCCGCGACCGCTCCAGGAGGTGGGCCGGCACCCGCTTGGCGGCCTCGGAGAGCTCGTCCCCGCCGGCGTCACCACCGGACGCGGCAGCCGCCGGCTCGTCGGCGGCGACGTCGTCGAAGGTCGGCGGCTCCACACCGGGCAGCCAGTACTGGTACAGGTTCGCCACCACCTCGCCCAGGCCGGTCGCGTCGTGGCCCTTGGCGATGTCGACCGTGACGATGTTCGAGTACACGTGGACCGCGGCGACCTGCCCGGTGGCGAACAGTCGACGGGCGAGCACGGCCGGGGGACCGTCGCCCGTGGCCTGCGAGACCGACACGAAGGACTCGTGACCCTGCCCGGACAGCGTCCGGTTCAGTTCGAAGCGCACCACACCCGGTGTCGCGCTCGGCTTCTCCACCACACCGACCAGTTGACCCATAGTCCCCAGAAACTACCCCACCGGAGGCGGGTCGGACCCAACGATCGTGTTCGGTGCCCTGCGCCCGGGGGTAGCGTCCCGGCGTGGCCAGACGGCGTTTGCTCCGCGCGACGGAGAACCCGGCACGACTCGTGCTCGGGGCGTTCGTGGGTGTGATCGTCATCGGGACGGCGCTGCTGCGCCTTCCGTGGGCCGTCGACGGACCTGCGCATCCCGGGTTGCTCGACGCCCTCTTCACCTCGACGTCGGCGACCACGGTGACCGGCTTGGCCACGGTCGACATCGATCGGTTCACGGCCTTCGGCGAGATCGTCATCCTCATCCTGATCCAGGTGGGCGGTTTCGGGATCATGGCCCTCGGCGCGATCCTCGCCGTGGTCGCCTCGCATCGCATGGGACTCCAGCGACGAATGCTGGCGACCGCCGAGTTCGGGAGCGTCGACACCGGGTTCCTCGCCGAGGTGGACCTGCGCGGCATCCTGGCCCGGGTGGCCCAGATCACCCTCGCCGTCGAGGGTGTGCTGGCGTCGATCCTCTTCGCCCGCTTCGCCGTGGCCGGCCACGACTCGGTCGCCCACGCCGCGTACTCAGGTCTGTTCCACTCGGTGTCGAGCTTCAACAACGCCGGGATCTCGCTGTACCCGGACTCCATGACCGCCTTCGCCGGCGATCCCCTCGTCCTGGTGCCGATGTCGATCGGGTTCGTGCTCGGTGGCTTCGGATTCCCGGTGATGATCGAGATCCTGCGGCAGGCGCGAGGTTCCGGCCATCAGGGTCGGCGACGTCGCCGACGGTCGCCGCTGACCAGGATCGACCCGGCACGCTGGTCCCTGCACACGAAGATCACGCTCTCGGCCACCGCCGTGCTGCTCGTCATCGGTCCGCTCGGGATCGCCGTCCTCGAATGGGCCAACCCCGACACCCTGGGCGGGCTCGGCTTCACCGACCGGCTCGTGGCGGCCTGGTTCCAGGGCACCACGCCGCGCACGGCGGGCTTCAACACCGTCGACGTCGGCGCCATGAACGAGCCGACACTGCTGTTGGTGACGACCCTGATGTTCATCGGTGCCGGTCCGGCATCGACGAGCGGAGGCATCAAGGTGACGACCTTCGCCGTCCTCGGCTTCGTGATCTGGGCCGAGGTCCGTGGGCAACAGGACGTCAACGCCTTCGGCCGTCGGCTCCCCCGAGAACTCGTCCGTCAGGCGATCACCATCGCCCTGCTCTCGGTCGGCCTCGTGATCGCCGTGGCACTGGCCCTCGTGACGATGATGGATGTCACGCTCACGCCGGCGTTGTTCGAGGCGACCTCGGCGTTCGGCACGGTCGGGTTGTCGACCGGCATCACCGCCGAGTTGCCGTGGCTCGGGCGTCTGCTGCTCGTCCTCGTGATGCTGGCCGGACGCGTCGGGCCGATCACCTTCGTGTCGGCGCTCGCCCTGCGGCGCCGCGACCTGCCGTATCGTTATCCCGAGGAGCGACCGATCATTGGCTGAACGCATCATCCACAACGTCCAGAACATGCTCGACAGCGTCCGCGGCGGTCGCTTCCAGCACGAGGGGGAGATCGTCGTGATCGGTCTCGGCCGATTCGGCAGCGCCCTCGCGCTCGAATTGATGCGCCTCGGCCACCCCGTCCTCGGCATCGACTCGGAGGAGACCCGGGTCGACCAGATGAAGGGCGAGCTGACCCAGGTGGCCCAGGCCGACACCACCCAGGAGCGTGCACTGCGAGCGCTCGGCGTGCACGAGGCGGTGACGGTGGCCGTGTGCATCGGCACCGGCATCGAAGCCAGCGTCCTGACCACGGCGAGCCTCGTGGAGCTCGAGGTGCCGAACATCTGGGCCAAGGCCATCACCGCCGAGCACGGCACGATCCTGTCCAAGGTCGGCGCGCACCACGTGGTGTTCCCCGAGCGTCAGATGGGTGAGCGGGTCGCCCACCTCGTCACCGGTCGGCTCGAGGAGTTCGTCCGCCTCGACTCGTCCGACTCCTCGGGTTTCGAATCCGACGACGAGTTCGTGATCAGCCAGATGCTCGTCCCCGAGCGGTTCGCCGGCCGCACCCTCGGCTCCGCCGGGATCCGGGCCGAGTACCGGGTGACGGTCGTGTGCATCAAACCCGAGGGGGGTCGCTTCACCTACGCCGAGGCCGACACGGTCCTCGGTGGCGCCGATCACATCGTCGTTGCCGGCCATCCCGACGACGTCGAGCGCTTCGCCGGCGGGACCTGACCACCCCCGCCCGCCGATACGGTGGGCACCATGAGCAGCACCACTCCCCCCGACGGTCGCTCGGTCTCGTCATCGGTGATCGTCGCCGCCCCGGCGAACCAGATCTTCGACCTGCTGTGCGACCCGTCCCGGCACGGCGAGATCGACGGCTCAGGCATGGTCCAGGCGAGCCGCAACGGCTCGCTCCGACTCGCCCTGGGCACCCGCTTCGGCATGGACATGAAGATCGGCCCGCTGCCGTACCGGACCTCGAACACCGTCGTCGAGTTCGAACCCGACCGCCTCATCGCCTGGGCACACCTCGGCGGTCACCGCTGGCGCTACGAGCTCGAACCGGTCGAGGGCGGGACACGGGTGACCGAGACCTTCGACTGGTCGACCGCACGGTCGCCACGCTTCATCGAGTTGATGAAGTACCCGGCCAAGAACCTCTCGGCGATCGAGCGCACACTGGAGCGTCTCGCCGCCCGGTTCGCGAACCCGTCGTCATGACCGCGCCGGCCGATGCCGTGCACTTCTACTGGCGGCCCGGTTGCCCATTCTGCACGATGCTCCGCCGGGGCCTCGACCGGCGTGGGATCGTCACGGTCGACCACGACATCTGGAGCGACCCGGCGGCGGCCGCTGTCGTGCGCGGCCATGCGCGGGGCAACGAGACGGTGCCGACCGTCGTCGTCGGGGAGGTCGGCCTCGTGAACCCGTCGGCGCGCGAGGTCGAGGAACTTCTCCTGGGGACTGCGCCGCACCTCCTCCCCGACCGGCCGTGACCCGGTGAGGCCGGGCGGTCAGCCGCGGCAGTCCCGACAGCGTCCGTAGACGTCGACCACGTGATGTTCGACGTCGAAGCCGGCGGCTCGCGCCGCGGCCGAGAAGGCCTCGTCCATGCCGCGTTCGAGGCCCGGTGGGAACTCGACGTCGGCCACCGTCCCGCACCCGGTGCACACGAGGTGGTGATGGTGCCCGGTGAGCTCCTCGGCCAATTCGTAACGGGCGAACTCCCCGTGGTGGACCAGACGACGGACGACCCCGACGGCCTGGAGCACGGCGAGGTTGCGATAGGCCGAGCTCTGCGCCAGGTCCGGCCGGTGGTCGAGCAGTTCGGGGAGGGTGCACGGCCCTCGGAGCGCCAGCTCGTCGACGATCGAGCGGCGGTTCGTCGTGTAGGACTGTGCCGCGTCGGCGAGGCGGGCCCGCACCGTCCGGTGCAGGTCCCCGGTGTTGCTCCCGCTCACGATGGACCCGCCCGGTGCGGCTGTCCGGCGGCGTGCTGATGGTCGTGCCGGTGGTCGTGCTGCTCGAGGTGTGCCGAGAGGTCACCGAGCGGCGCCGGCCGCTCGCCGTTCGGCCCGAGGGCCCGATCGTGTCCATGGCCGTGCCCGTGATCGTCGACCACCACCGCCGTCCCGTCGACCGCCACCATCCGCCCGCCGAACGCCTCGGCGAGGAGGTCCGGGACCAGCACCGCATCGGGGGTGCCGTCGGCGAGGACGCACCCGGCGAGGAGGAGCACCCGGTCGGCTCGGCGCGCCTCGCCGAGGTGGTGGGTCGAGAACAGCACGGTCCCGCCCGCTCGGGCATGCTCGTCGATGACGTCGAGGATCACCGCCTGGCTCGGGAGGTCGAGGCCGGTGACCGGTTCGTCGAGCAGGAGGATGTCCGGTTCGGCCGCCAACGCCTTGGCGACGAGCACCCGCTGACGTTGCCCGCCGGAGAGGTCGCCGTAGGCGCGGCGGCGCAGGTGGGTCACCTCGAGGCGCTCGGCCGCCCGGTCGACTGCCGATCGGTCGGCTCGGCCGAGTGGCCGGACCCAGTGCCGGAAGCGCCCCATGCGCAGCACCTCGTCCACCGAGAGCGGCATCCACGGGTGATGCTGCTGGTGCTGGGCGACGAGGGCGACACGCCCGTCGACCGCGATCCGGCCGTCGGTCGGCGTCCGCAGCCCGGCGATCAGGTTCAGGAGGGTCGTCTTGCCGCTCCCGTTGGCTCCGACGAGGGCGACCGAGGTGCCGACACCGATCCCGAGGGTGGTCGGAGCGAGCGCCACGACATCGTCGAAGTGCACGCAGACCTGCTCGAGTCGGATCGGGGTTGCGGACATGGTGCTGTCAGGCTAGCGTCATGAGAGTGATTCTCATTCCTTTGCCGCCCCGCGTGCGCCTCACGTCGTCCGCCCGGCGCGTCGCCGCCCTCGTCGCAGCGGCCGTGATCGGTGCCTCGTGCGGAGGTGGGGAGGCCCTGCCCACCACGACCTCGGCGAGCGCCGAGACCGTCCCGGCCGGGGATGCCGACGAGGCGACCGAGACGACCGGCGGCGGTGTGACCCCCAGTGCTGCGACCCCCGCTGCGCCGATCGCCACCACGACGATCTGGGCTGACATCACCTCGGCCGTCCTGTGCGGGGTCGCCGTGCCGGCGATCGTCCCGGTGGGCGCCGACCCGCACACCTTCGAGGCTCCGATCTCGGCACGGGCGGACATCGCCGCCGCCGGCTTCGTGGTCGCCAACGGCCTCGACCTCGAGGAGGGTCTGCTCGACCTGCTCGAGACCGTCGAGGCCGACGGCACCGTCGTCGTGCGGATGGCCGACCACGTCGAGGTCCTCGACCACGGCGACGACCACGGCGACGACCACGGCGACGACCAACACGACCACGCAGCCGGCGATCCGCACATCTGGCTCGACCCGATGCGCGTCCACGACGCCATCGACGCCATCGTCGATGCCGCCGTCACCGCCGGTCACGACGCCGACGCCGTCGCCGCGTGCGCCGACTCCTATCGAGCCGAGTTGACGGCCCTCGACACGGAGATCGCCGAGATGGTCGCCATGGTCCCGACGGCGGCCCGGCAACTCGTCACCAACCACGACGCACTCGGGTACTTCGCCGACCGGTACGGCTTCGAGGTGATCGGGACGGTGATCCCCTCCACGAGCACGATGGCGTCGACGAACCCGGCGGACCTCGCCGACCTGGCCGCGCTCATCGCGGCCACCGGCGTCACCACCATCTTCACCGATGCCGAGTCGAGCGATGTCGATGCCGCCGCCCTCGCCGAGCGGCTCGGCGGGGTGACGGTCACACCGCTGCTGACCGGCAGCCTGACGTCGGGCGGCGAGGACGGACGCGACTACCTGTCGATGATGCGTACCAATGCCGACCGCATCGTCGCCGGCAGCTCGGCCGGCGACAGCTGAACGGCCGTGGCCGGGTTCCCCTAGCCTCCCCGCATGCGCTGGCTGACCGACCCGTGGGACTGGTGGGTCGTGCCATTCGTCGACAACCCGTTCATGCGCGACGCGTTCCTCGCCGCTGGACTCGCCGTCGTGTGCACCTCGCTCGTGGGGACCTGGGTGGTGCTGCGGGGGCTCTCGTTCCTCGGTGATGCTCTCGCCCACGGGGTGCTCCCGGGGATCGCCATCGCCTACGTGCTCGGTGTGAGCACCACCCTCGGGGCGGTGATCGCGGCGGTGGCGATGGTCGGCGGCGTCTCGCTGATCCGGAACGCGTCACCGCTGCCCGACGACGCATCGATCGGCGTGCTCTTCGTCGGGTTCCTCGCGCTGGCGGTCGTCGTCATGTCCGCCGGTGCCGCCACCGGCGACCTGAACCGCTTCCTCTTCGGCTCGATCAACGCAGTGAGTGGTGACGACGTCGTCGAGTTGGCGGTGATCGCCGCCCTCACCCTGACGGCCATCGTCGTCGGGCATCGCGCCCTGTTGATCGGGACCTTCGACACCGTCCAGGCCGCGATGGCCGGATTCAGGCCACGGGCCACGCACCTCGCGTTGTTGGTCCTCGTCGCACTGTCGATCGTCGCGGCCTTCGAGACGGTCGGGAGCCTGCTGGTCTTCGCCTTCCTCGTCGCCCCGCCGGCGACGGCCGCGCTCCTGGCACGCCGGGTCGTCACGATCATGGTCACGGCAGTCGCCGTCGGGGTGGCGAGTGCGCTCGTCGGCTTGCTGGTCAGCTTCCACCACCGGACCGCCTCGGGCGCCACCATGGCGCTGACGACCGTCGTGGTGTTCATGCTCGCGCTCGGAGCCCGACGCCTGACCGTCAGCCGGTCGCACTGACCCGATGGGACCGCCGGAGGGCGGTCACGGGTCGAACAGCGTCGGGGGGGCGTCGACGCGTCGACGACGGGGCGCCCCCGGCCACGGCACCGCCGTGTCCATGAACGACCACGACGTCCGATGCTCGACCGACGGGCCGATCGCCGCCAGTCCGGCTCGATGGCGCAGACAGGGGTACCCCTTGTTCGTCTCGAGCGACCAGTGGGGAAGGTCGATCGCCAACTCGCGCAGATGAGCGTCGCGGGCGACCTTGGCCAGTATCGACGCGACGGCGACGCTCGCGCACTCGGCGTCGCCGCCGACCACCATCTCGACCCGTTCGACGACGGGCGACACGAAGTCCCACCGGCCGTCGGTGACCGCGACGTCAGGTCGCACGCTGAGCGCGTCGAGCGCGCGTCGACAGGCGAGGCGTTGGGCAGCCGCCATCCCGAGTCGGTCGCACTCCCGTGCCGACGCCCACCCGAGTGCCCAGGCCTCGCACCAGCGAGCGAGCGGTTCCGCCATCGCCTCCCGGGCGCTGGCGGTCATCGCCTTGGAATCGCGGATCGCGAACGGGATCCCCTCGTCATGGACGGACACCGGGAGCACCGCCGCCCCGACGACGAGCGGCCCGGCCCAGGCGCCCTTGCCCACCTCGTCGATCCCGACGACGGTGCGGCCCGCCCGATGGTGCTCGCCCTCGCGCTCGAGGCCGGGGACGCGCCGGCTCACCGCAGTTCGACGGTCGGATCGCCGGGCGCGACGTCACCGACCCGCCACCAGCCGTCGGCGACCAGCTCGTCGGCCAGACCGGGGTCCACGGAGGCGAGCAGCCCTCCCGATGTCTGGGGATCGAAGCACAGCGCCTCGGGGCCGGGAGCGGCGGAGGACACGAGGTGGCCGGCGAGGTACTCGCGGTTGCGCGGATCCCCCCCGGTGCGCGTGCCGGCATCGGCCGCCTCGAGTGCCCCCGGGTAGGCGAGGATCCCGGCGGTGTCGACGACGACGCGAACCCCCGAACGTTCCGCCATCTCCCAGGAGTGTCCGGCGAGGCCGTAGCCGGTCACGTCCGTGGTGGCGTGCACGGCCGCACCGGCGGCCACGAGTCGCTCGGCCGCCGCACGGTTCAACCGCCGCATCCCGGCGATCGCCGCGGCGCGGTCCGCGGCCGTGCCGGCTGCGAGCGCCAACCCGGTGCCGATCGGCTTGGACAGCACGAGGACGTCGCCCGGCCGGGCCCCTGCCTTGCGCAGGACGCGGTCGGGGTGGACGACACCTTGGACGGCGAGCCCGTAGATCGGCTCGGGGTTCCGGATGGTGTGCCCACCGGCGACGGCGCCGCCGGCCTCGGCGACGGCGGCCGCACCGGCTGCGAAGATCGCTGCGATCGCGTCTCGAGGGAAGTGCTCGGGGAACGCGGCGACGTTCACCGCCATCACGACCCGACCCCCCATGGCGAAGACGTCGCTGCAGGCGTTCGCTGCGGCGATGGCACCGAAGTCCGAGGGGTCATCGACGAGTGGCGGGAAGAAGTCCGTGGTCGACACGAGCGCCACGTCGTCGCTGACCCGGTACACCGCAGCGTCGTCGAAGGGTGCCAGACCCACGAGCAGCGACGGGTCGTGGGCGATGGGGAACTCCTGGACGAGGTCGGCCAACAGCGACGCCCCCCACTTGGCGGCGCACCCGCCACACGAGGTCCACTCGGTCAGGCGCAGTCCCGGGCCACCGACGATGGTGTCGTCCATCGCGTCATGCTACGTCGGTGCCGTGCCCGGGCCGGGGGCCGGGGACCTCACGCGGGGGACGGTCGACGCCAGAGGTACTCGCCCGACCGCTCCGTCGACGACCACGTCGGGTCGAGCGCCGGTGATCGGAGCGTCACCGGTGGCCCGACCTGCTCCCAGATCACGGCGGGGAGGTCGCCGTGCCAGCGCACGGCGTAGGACACGGTCGTCGCACGTCCGGCCGGCAGACCGTGCACTTCGACGGGCTGACCCAGCCAGTCCTCGGGGAGCCCGCTGGCCAGGAGGTCGACCCCGTCCGGCCCCGGATCGACGAACCGCCGCTCGAATCGGGCGAGGGTCAGCGCCGGGTGGTCGGTGGCAGCGATCGGGACGGCCGATCGCTGGTCGCCGGTGACCCGCTGGAGGAGCCGGTCGAGGTCGCGTTCACCGCGGCGCTCACCCGCTCGCCGGAGGACCCGGCCGGCCGCACCGAGTGCCTCGACGGCGTCAGCCGCGGCGAGATCGGCACAGGCCTCCACCGCCGCCACGAGCTCGTCGAGCCACGGGTCGGGTGGCTCGCCGCACCGCACGAGCGAGTCGAGTGCGATCAGGAGGCCCGCCGGGTCCTCTCCGGCCGGCGGCGGGCCGAGCAGGAGCCATTCGGCCCGCTGCGCCGAGGCGGCATCGGCTGCTCCCGATCCGGCTGCACCAGCGGGAAGGTCGAGCCGACCGGCACCGTCGAGCACGGTGCGCCAACCGCGCACCACGGCGTCGTGATCGGGGAGGCTGCTCGGCGGGCGACCTCCGGCCCGCCCGTCGTGGGCCAGGCCCACCCGCACCCGGGCCCGATGCCC
>JBEAPU010000053.1:0-5529 GCA_041164245.1 Actinomycetota bacterium
GCGCCGACCCATCGGGTCACGTCACCGTGCTCCACGTCGGCATCGACGAAGACCACGAACGGCGTCGTGACGAGCGCCAACCCGGCGTTGCGGGCCGCCGCCGGTCCCCGGTTCTCGTCGAGCCGGACCGTTGCGCCGTCGACGGCGGGCTCGGAGCCGTCGTCGACGAGGACGACGGGGATGTCGGCGTCGGCCGGCGGTCCGTGACGTGGCGCGCCGAGGGTCGGGATCACGATCGTCACGAGCGGTTCCCCGGTCGGTTCGACGACTCGGCGCGGCTCCGGCTCGGGATGGACGAGACCGAGGTCGAGCATCCGCGCGACCAGTGCCGACCCCGCCGGGGGGTCACCGGCGAGCAGTCGCTCGAGCGTGCGCGCCCCGCCCTCGCTGACACCGAGCACGGTCCGGGGTGAGCCGCCGATGATCCGGCGTCCCTCGACGCGCGTCGTCGGGTCGAGCACGTACCTCATGTGCCGGGCGTCGATCGGACCCAACGCCGGATCGACTCGATGAGGTCGTCCACCCAGGCGTCGAGGATGCGTCGGCCGGCCTCGGCGTCCGCACCTCCCGGGTCGCCCAACGTCCCGGTCGCCGTGACCTCGATCAGCGGTCGCTGAGCCAGGTCGCGGGCCGTGAGCGACGCACCGGCGACGGCGGCATCGACGTCGACCCACTCGGGTGCGAGGTGCAGCATCACGGAGGTCTCGGTCCATCCCGCGTGCAGGTCGTCCCGGGGTGCGTCTCCGGGTCGGCGCACCGACCAGACGAGCGGGTGGCGGCCCTCGGCACGCAGGATCTCCGCTGCGTCGTCGACGGCCGGGACGTTCCCGCCGTGGCCGTTGACGAGCACGACACCCGCAGCCCAGTCGGCGGAGCGGACGAGCTCGACGATCATCGCCGTCGTCGTGCCGGTGCCCACCGACAGCGTCCCCGGGAAGCCCTGATGTTCGCCGCTGGCGGTGACTGTCAGCGTCGGGCCGACCATCGCGCCATCGACCCGGGGGACGGCGCGCTCCACGATCGCCTCGGCGATGCGGGTGTCGGTGTCGAGGGGCAGGTGCGGGCCGTGCTGTTCGAAGGAGCCGACCGGGATCACGACGATCGGCTCGCCGCTCCACCCGTCGAGTTCGGTCCATCTGCGGTCACCGAGCCGCTGCGTCGGGTCCACGTCCCCATCATGCCCGACATCGGGTGGTCCCCGTCGGCGGGCACGGATCTGGGACAATGACCGGGTGAGCGAGATCGACACCGACGGCACCCAGACCGACACCGCATGGCTCTCGCCCTCCGACATGGAGTTGGTGCGAGCCCGGATGCCGATCGTCTACGTCGACGCGGTCCCGGTCCGGGTCGACGCGGCGGGGAACGTCACCCAGGTCGGCATGCTGTTGCGCGTCGCCCCGGACGGGACGATCTCGCGCATGGTCGTGAGCGGACGCATCCTGTTCGGGGAGCGGGTCCGTGACGCCCTCGTCCGCCACTGCGAGAAGGACCTCGGCCCGATGGCCCTGCCGCGCATCCCGGTGTCCCCGGCGCCGTTCACCGTCGTCGAGTACTTCCCCGACCCGGACCGCAGCGGCTTCTACGACCCGCGCCAGCACGCGGTGAGCCTGGCGTTCGTCGTGCCGGTCGACGGTGACTGCCAGCCCACGCAGCAGGCACTCGACCTGGCGTGGTTCTCACCCGCCGAGGCGGTGTCGCCGGCGGTGCGTCAGCAGATGACGAGCGGGCACGATCGACTCATCCGCCTCGCACTCGCGCACGTCGGCCAGTTGCCCTGATCGCGGCCGGAGGCGGTCCACCACCGGCGAGCGGACCTCACGTAGATTCTCCCCGTGCTCGAGGCCCCGGAGATCCGTCGCACGGCGAGTGCGATGCGGACCGCCCTCATCGGCCGACCGACCATCCGCTTCGAGTCGAGCCACCTCGCCGGACCGGCACCGCGCCCCGGTCGGGTCGTCGAGCGCATCGACTGTCGGGCCCGGTCGCTGGATCTCGTGTGGGACGACGGTCTCGTGTTGCACACCGGTCTGCGGCGGTCGGGCTCCTGGCACCTGTACCGGATCGGTGACCGCTGGCGGCGACCCCAACGCGAGGTCGACGTCATGGTCGAGGCGGATGACTGGGTGGCGGTGTGCTTCAACGCCAGCGAAGTCGAGACGTATCGCTCCGAGCCGATCGACCGGCATCCGTCACGTGGTCGCGTCGGCCCGGACCTCGCCGACCCGGACACCGACCTGAGCGCCGTCGTCGACTCGCTGATCGAGCATCGCGACCAGTCGGCGCGCATCCGCGACGTGCTGCTCGACCCGCGTGTCGTGCGGGGTCTCGGCAACGTGTTCGCCGCCGAGGTCCTGTGGGCCAATCGGATGAGTCCGTGGGCTCGGGTCGGTGACATCGCCCGCTCTGACCTGATCATGCTGGTGAACACCGCCTCGCGCCTCCTGCGGGCGCACCTCGCCGCGGCGACGCCCGGCCCCTACGGTCGGGATCCGCTGCCCCTCGAGGTGTACGGACGCAACGGCCAGATGTGCTCCCGATGCGCCGAGGCACTGTCGGTCACCCGCACCGACGGCGATGCCCGCCTCCTCTACTGGTGCGCCGGGTGCCAGACCCGGATGGATCGCCGCCTCCTCGACGACACGCCGGTCACGCTCGACCGAGCACCCGATCCACGCTGATCTCGATCGCCACACGGTCGGTGCGTTCCCGCGGCGGTTGGTACCTCGCGGTGTAGGCGGCCTCCGCCGCGGCCACGGCATCGGGATCACGACGCACCGTCGCCGTCCCCTCGAGCGTGAGCCAGCGGCCCCCGTCGACCTGGGACACCGCGGCCCGCCCGCCGCGTTCGGCGTTGCGGACCTTCTGTGAACCGTCGGCCGAGATGATTCGCACCACCTGAGCGACCGGGTCGTAGGCGAACCCGACCGGGACGACGTGGGGAGAGCCGTCGGAGCGCAACGTGGTCAGCGTCGCGAGGTGCCGCTCGGCGAGGAAGGCGAGGACCTCGGGCGAGAGGGTGAGCGGATCGTGGGCCATGGGCATCCTCAGTCGGTGGAGATCGCGTCGAGGACGTCGAGCCGTGCTGCCCGACGCGCCGGGAACCAGGCGGCGACGACGCCGAGCAGTCCGCCGACGGCGAGGTACACGACGAGTTGGCTCCAGGGGATCCCGACCTGGTTCACGAACGTGTCGGGGATGGCGATCACCGCCGCCCAGCCGAGCAGGAGTCCGAGGACGACACCGAGCAGTGACCCGAACAGGCTGATGATCGCCGCCTCCCACCGCACACTCGACTGCAGTTGACGCCGCGTCATGCCGACGGCGCGGAGCAGGCCGATCTCACGGGTGCGCTCCAAGACGGCGAGGGCCATCGTGTTGACGATCCCGAAGAAGGCGACGACGAGGCACAGCACGAGCAGACCGGTGATCACCACCTGCAACTGGGCGATCTGGCCCTCGGCCTCCTCCTGGAACTCGGAGTTGTCCTGGACGGTCAACTGCGGGAAGCGTTCGATGGTCGCCTCGACGCTGGCGCGGGCCGCGGCGGGGTCGGCCCCCTCGACGAAGGTGAGACCGACGAGCGAGACGTCGTCGACGGTGACATGGGCCCGGGTCAGCGACCGGTCGAGGAGCCAGTCCGAGCCGACGATGGCGGCATCGTCGTAGATGCCGCGCACCTCGACGGTGGTGGTGAACCCGTCCTCGAACTCGACCGGGAGCACGTCGCCGAGGGCGATCCCCTCGGTCTCGGCCACGGTGTCGATGACGGCGACGCCGTCGGCTCCGATGACGGCTGTTCCCTCGACGATGCCCATGTTGACGACGGCCGTGCCCGAGTCGGAGTCGAAGCCGGTGACGCTGCGCACCGTGCCGTCGATCCGGGCCTCGACCGAGGAGAAGCCGGACACGGCATCGACGTCGGGCAGTTCACGCAGTTGGTCGGGCACCAACCCCGAGAACTCGAGGCCCTGGTTCGCCTCGAACACGAACAGGTCGGCCGACACCGATTCGGAGAGGATCTCGTCGAAGGTGTCGAGGATCGACTGCGTGAGCACCGCCACGCCGGTGATGAGTGCCAGACCGATCATGAGCGCCGTCGCCGTCGAGCTGGTGCGCTGCGGGTTGCGGCTGGCGTTGCCGCGCGCGATCTGGCCGCTGACCCCACGCAGTCGCGCCACCGGCGCACCGATCGCGGAGGCCACCGGCCCGGCGAACATCGCGCTCAACATCGACACGCCGATGAAGGTGAACGCCCCGCCGAGTCCGATCAGGGCGAGGGTCGGGGCGGTGCCCCCGGCGTCGCCGAACATGCCGATGCCGAGAGCGAGCAGTCCCGGCACCGTGACCGCGGAGCCGAGCACGAGCCGGAACGTGAGCGAACGCGCCCGACGCCCGCCGGAGCGGAACGCCTCGAGCGGTGACACCCCAGACGCCCTCAGGGCCGGCAGCAACGCCGAGGCGAGGGTGACGACCATGCCGACGATGACGACGACGATCACGGTGCGGGTCCGGATCTCGAGGGGGCCGTCGGGGAACTCACCGCCGCTCGTCGAGAACAACTGCTTCAGACCGGCCGCCACCCCGAGTCCGCCGAGGAGTCCGATGCCCGATGCGGCGACGCCGACGGCGCCGGCCTCGAGGAGCACCATGCGGCGGATCTGCGCACCGCTGGCGCCGATGCTGCGCAACAACCCGTACTGCCGGGTGCGCTGACCGACGAGAGTGGCGAAGGTGTTGTGGATGATGAACGTGCTGACGAACAGCACGACGACGGCGAAGCCGAGCAGCACGTTGCCGAAGATCGAGATGAACGAGCCGAACTGCTCCTGCTGCTCGCCGATCACGACATCGCCGGTGACGGCCTCGAGACCGTCGGGCAGGACGGCGGTGATAGCGGCGACGAGATCGTCGGGGCTCACTCCCTCAGCTGCGGCGACGACGACCGAGTCGACGAGGCCGTCGGCGAGGAGCACGCGCTGGGAGGTGGGCAGGTCGAACAGCACGAAGAAGGCGCCGCCGGTGCCGCCCTCACCGAAGTCGATGACGCCCGACAGCACGAACTGCTCGGGTTCGCCGGTGGGGAGACTGATCGTCAACTCCTCGCCGACGACGAAGCCGCCGGCCTCGGCTTGCGGGCGGTCGAGGGCGACCTGCTGGCCGATGGGAGCCGTGCCCTCGAGGAGCGTGAACGACGACACCGGGCTCGGACCGTCCCACGATCCGGTGAACACCGGGGGGCCGAGCGGTCGCACCACCTCGCCGGCGGCGTCGACGGTGTAGGCCTTCTCGAAGGCGAACAGGCCGCCCTCGACGGCGGCGGCCTCGGGCAGGTCCCGGATGGCGCTGATGATCCCGTCGTCGAAACGCAGCGCGTCGGCCTGCGACGAGTTCAGATCGGGTTCGATGGCGCGGACCTGGGCGTCGACGCCGGCGAAGGCGTCCTCGGAGACCTGGTCGAAGATCGAGCGCAGGCTGTCGGCGAGCACGAACGAGCCGGACACGAAGGCGACGCCGAGGACGACGGAC
>JBEAPU010000054.1:0-3957 GCA_041164245.1 Actinomycetota bacterium
CCCTCGATGAACCTCTATGACGGTGTCGTGTCGATCGACGGCGACCGGGGGTCGGTCACGCTCGGGTCGCACACGCTCGGTCTCGGCCCGGAGGTGCTGGCGGCCCGACCGGCGCTGCGCGCCCACCACGGGCGGAACGTCGTCGTCGGCATCCGACCCGAGGACGTCGAGGACGCAGCCTTCGCCGGTGACGTCCCGGCTGATCGCCGCCTCACCGCCCCGGTGCGACTCATCGAGGCGCTCGGTTCGGAGGTGATGGTGCACTTCACGATCGACGCCCCGACGGTCGACTCCGGTGACCCGGACGCCCCCGACACGCAACCGGTGGAGGGTCAGGCGAACGCCGTCGGGCGGTTCAACCCCCGGTCGGGTGTGCGCAGCGGTCAGACGGTCGAGATCGCGGTGAGCACCGAGAACCTGCACTTCTTCGACCTGGACACGCGGCTGGCGATCCGCGACTGATCAGGCGCCCTTGATCGGGGCGTGGTTCATCCGCGGCAGCACGTACCTGGCGAACAGGTCGCACTCGTCGCGGTGCGGGTAGCCCGACAGGACGAACGCCCCGATGCCGACGTCCTGGTAGGCCTGCAGCTTGGCGAGCACCTGGTCGGGGTCGCCGACGATCGCCGCTCCGGCGCCGCTGCGGGCCCGGCCGATGCCGGTCCACAGGTTCTCCTCGGCGTAGCCGTCGTCACCGGCGCTCTCCCGCAACTCGGCCTGGCGTTGGACGCCGACGGATGCCGCGTCGAGTGACCGGTTGCGGATCGCGTCACCGGTGTCGGCATCGAGTCGGGAGATCAGCCGGTCGGCGGCGGCCCGGGCCTCGGCCTCGGTCTCGCGCACGATCACGTGGGTGCGCAGACCGCTCACCAGCGCGCGGCCGTAGCGGCTGGCCCGTTCGTCCATCTCGGCGACCGTGGCGCCGACGGACGCGACGGTGTCGGGCCAGGTGAGGAACACGTCGGCCTCGGCCGCCGCGACATCCTTGGCGTCCTCGGAGAAACCGCCGAAGTACAGCGGCGGGCAGCGGCCGTCGACGGTCGTGACCCGAGGGGGGTCGAGGGACAGCTTCACGAAGTCGCCGTCCATGTCGAGGTGCTCGCCGGCGAGGAGGATCCGCAGGGCCCGCATCCATTCGCGGGTGCGCTGGTAGCGCGGCCCCGACGGCAGCGTCTCGCCGGGCATGTCGGAGGAGATGATGTTGACGGTCAGTCGGCCACCGGCGAAGCGGTCGATGGAGGCCAACTGACGGGCGAGCTGCGGCAGCCACATCTCGCCGATGCGGACGGCGAGCAGCAGGTTGATGTCGGTGGTGTGCGTGGCGATCGCCGCGGCGAAGGCGGTCGAGTCGATGCCGAGTGAGTACCCCGACGGCAGCAGCACGTTGTCGAAGCCGTTGCGGTCGGCGGCGGTGACGATGTCGGAGCAGTGCTCCCACGAGCTCACCCGGTCGGGGTCGGGGACGCCGAGGAACTCGTAGTCGTCGTCGCACAGCGCGCCGAACCAGGCGACCTCGACGGGTGGGCGGGTGTCGGCGCTCATGGCAGCGGACGTCCCTCGGAGGCTTGGACGATGGCGTACACGTCGGCGCGGTCCAGGGTGACGCGTCCCACGTCGGACGTGGCGGCGATCCGTTCGGGTCGCTGCGTGCCGATGATGGCGATCGGTCGGGACGGGTGGGCGAGAACGAACGCCAGCGCGACCGTGGACCGGTCGCTCCCCTCGCGGGCGGCGATCTCGTCGAGCACGTTCACCAACTCGTCGGGGAGTCCGGCGCCGGTGGCGAGTCGGCCGCCGGCGAGCGGACTCCACGCCATCGGGGTGATCCCGACGGCCATGCAGTGATCGAGGGTCCCGTCGCGCAGCGGCTCGAGGTGCGCAGCGGAGAACTCCGGTTGCGTGGTGAGCAGCGGGAACGGCAGGTGGGCGGTGAGGGCGACGGTCTGGGCGACCGTGTGGTTCGAGACGCCGACGGCCCGGATCTTGCCCTCGTCACGCAGCGCGGTGAGCGTCGCCGCGACCTCGGCGGGATGCGTGAACATGTCGGGCCGGTGGACCTGGTAGAGGTCGATCGTGTCGACGCCGAGCCGGCGCAGCGAGTCCTCGCAGGCCCGGCGCAGACCCCCGGCCGACGAGTCGTAGGGCACGGGGGGACGGATGCCGCCCTTGGTGGCGAGCACCATCCGGTCGCGCAGTCCCGGTGTGGTGCGCAGCACCTCGCCGAGGGCCTCCTCGACGGTGCCGAAGCCGGTGCCGTTCCAGTCGAGGCCGTACACATCGGCGGTGTCGATGAGGTTCATGCCGTGGTCGATGGCGGTCTCGACCAGGAGGCGACGTCGGTCGAGGTCGGCATCGGTGAAACGCCACATGCCGTACGAGACGGCACCGACGTCGCCGAGCGGGCCGAGTGAGCGGGAGGAGATGTCGACGAGACTCATCGGCGGCGGGTCAGTCCCGCTTGACCCACTTCGAGGAGGCCGTGACGTCCTCGACGGCCCCGCCGGCCTCGGCCCACCCGTTGAAGCCCGGCTCGAGGTGGGCGACGTCGGTGTAGCCGATGTCGAGCAGCGTCGCTGCGGCGAGGGCCGACCGCTGGCCGCCGGCGCAGTGCAGCACGTATCGCTTGTCGAACTCGTAGTCCTTGCGGTAGTACGGGCTCTCGGGGTCGAACCAGAACTCGAGCATGCCGCGCGGGGCCGAGACGGCACCGGGGATTGCGCCCTTCTCGAGACGCTCCCGGAAGTCGCGGATGTCGATCACGGTGCACGAGCCGGCTGCGATCTCGGCCTGCAGCTGCTCGACGGACAGTTCCTCGATCCGGGCCTTGGCCTCACGGACCATGTCGTTGACGGTGCGCCTCATGGGATTGACGGTAGCAAGCGTGGCGCCGACTCGGACCGACCGGTCAGACTCGGTCCATGACGACGATCGCCGGGTCCCGGGTGCTGGTGTTGGGCGGGTCTGGTGGGCTCGGTCGGGCGCTGGTGGCGGCGTTCGCCGTCGGAGGCGCGCGGGTGGTGTCGTCGGGAGCGCGCGACGGTGCCGACCCGGTGTCCGGTGCCGAGGTGCACGTGGTCGGTGACATCACGTCGAGCGACGACCGGGAGCGCATCGTCGACGCGGCGCTCGAGCATCTCGGTGGTCTCGACGTGGTGGTCCTCGCCTCCGGGGTGGTCGGCTTCGGGTCGGCGGACACGGTCCGGTCGGCCGACCTGCAGCGGTTGATCGATGTCGACCTCACCGGCCCGTTGGCGTTCCTCGGTCTCGTCGGACCGGAGGTGTCCGAGGGCGGTTCGGTGGTGGTGCTCACCGGGGCGATCGTCGACTCCCCGATCCCGGGCACGAGTGCCTACGCCGGGGCCAAGGCGGGCCTGTCGAGCGCGGCGGTCGTGATCGGCCGCGAGCTGCGGCGCCGCAAGGTCACGGTGATCGATGCCCGTCCGCCGCACACCGAGACCGGACTGGCCGACCGGGCCCTGTTCGGTGCGGCGCCGACGTTCCCGGCCGGCCTGACGGCCGATGCGGTCGCAGCCCGGATCGTGACGGCGATCGAGGCCGGTGAGCGTGAACTCCCGCCGGCGGCGTTCACCACGGGTGCGGCGTGACCCTGGCCCGGGAGATCACGCTGCCCGCCGAGGCGGCGGCGTCGATCGACCAGATCCTCGGGATCGTGCTCGACTCGTTCATGGGTGGGCATGACACCGTCGCCGGTCGTGGTGCCTACGGCTGGCGGTTCGACATCGAGCGGGTCGTCGAACTCGAGCAGCGGCTGCGCGACGTGTGGACGCCCGAGGAGTTGTCGCGCGGGTCGGGGGACGAGCGGGTGCTGGTGCTCGACATCGAGGACGTGGCGCTCGTCCTGCAGGGCATGGCCTTCACCGAGGTGATGAGCGCTGAGTTGCCGTGGGTCGACATGGTGCGCTGGACGTCGGACTTCGTGACGGCGCAGCTGCGGCC
>JBEAPU010000055.1:0-76831 GCA_041164245.1 Actinomycetota bacterium
CCACCTCGCGTCGGTGAAACAACGCGACGGGTCCGCCAACGTCCCGTTCGAGGAACTCAAAGTGAACGCGTTCATCGAACTCGTCTCGACCGGTGGGGACCTCGCGAAGAGACGAGTCCCCGAAGTCGTCGTGATGGTCGATTGGAACACCCTCTACCGGGACGTCATCCGACCGGACTCGGTGTCAGAAACCCTCTCGGGGGAGCCGGTGTCGCTCGACACGATCCGCCGCCTGTGCTGCGACGCCGAAATCCGACTCGTCACACTCGCCGGTGAGAGCGAACGCATCGACGTCGACCGGCAAGACCGCGTCGCGAACAGGGCCCAACGCCGCGCACTCGCCGCGCTGCATCGCACGTGTGCACACCCGGACTGTGACGTGACGTTCGAGCACTGCCAGATCCACCACGTCACACCCTGGGAACACGGCGGGTTGACGAACCTCGACAACCTCATCCCGTTGTGTTCACGCCATCACCATCTGGTGCACGAAGGACGCTGGACACTCACCTTGCGATCTGATCGGGCCGTGACCTGGACACGACCCGACGGCGTGACCCATTACGAGGGCTACACCACCGACCGACAACCCCGTGACCGGGCGTACGTGCCAGAACCCGACCCGCCATCGGTCCGACAACCCTGAACCGCGGATCGCGGACCCACGGGAACAACCACACACTCCGCGAACCCCACCACAAGCGTGCACCCACACGCCCCACACCCATGTCCGGGCCCGGGCCGCTCGTCGGGTCGTCCCCATCATCTCCGACATGGCACGCTCTGCGGGTGGCGACGAACGATGACACCGTGGTCGGATTCGATGTCGACGTGATCGACGCGTGGTTGCCGACGGTCACGGCGGTCACCCCGCCGATCACCTGGAGTCGGCTCCCGGGTGGCCACTCGAACCTCACCTACGAGCTGACCGATGCCGTCGGCCGTCGACTGGTGATCCGCCGTCCGCCCGAGGGCCAACTGCTGCCGAAGGCCCACGACATGTGGCGTGAGTACCGGATCATCGACGGGCTGTGGCCGACCGCGGTCCCGGTCGCCGAACCGATCACCTATGCCGACGATCGTGCGCTGTGCGCCACGCACTTCTACGTGATGGGCAAGGTCGAGGGTGCCGCTCTCTACACCGGTGCCGAGGTCGCCGAGTGGCTCGACGAGCCGGCCCGTCACCGGGCGGGGGAGTCGTTCATCGACACGCTCGCCGCTCTCCATTCGATCGATCCGGCCGATGTCGGGCTGGCCGAGCTCGGACGCCCGGAGAACTACGTCGCTCGTCAGCTCACCACCTGGTACGGATCGTGGACGGCATCGATACCTGCGGCGGCCTTCGACGACGAGCGCATCCACTCGCTGCATTCGATGCTCATGGAGCGGATCCCCGCGCAGGGCCCCGCCCGGGTGGTCCACGGTGACTTCGGCCCCCACAACTGCCTGTTCTCCGGCGCCGGCGAGGTGACCGCCGTGCTCGACTGGGAGATCGCCACCCTCGGCGACCCGCTCGCCGACATGGCGTACTCGATCAACGCCTGGATCGAACCGGGCGACACCATCGCCGAAGGGGTCGACCCACCGACCGCGCTGCCCGGGTTCCCCAGCCGCGACGACCTGATCGCCCGCTACGCGGCGACCACCGGCGCCGACCTCTCCGACCTGCCCTACTACCGCACCTTCAACTCGTTCAAGACGGCCTGCATCCTGCACGGCGTCTACGCCCGCTACCGGGCCGGACAGAAGAGCACCGAGGGTGTCGACATGGACCTGCTCTTCTCCCGGATGCGTCTCACGATCGACACGGCGGAGCAGGCGGCTGCCGGCATCGCCTGACCGCGTGGGCCATTGACCGGTAACCACTGGCTACATAGTCTCGCCAGGTGGACTCCGACCTGATCCTCGACTCCCTGCGCCGGCGGATGCGCGCCATGCACTCGCTCTACCGCGACGCCGCTGCCTCGATGGACCTCGAGCACGTCAACGCCCCGCTTGACCACGGCGGCCCGAGACCCGGGCTCCCGATCGCCTTCAGTTGGTTCCACATCGTCAACATGATCGACGCCTCGTTCATGCTGCTCACCGGCGCCGCGCCGATCTGGGACGCGTCCTGGGCTGAGCGCGTCGGTCTCGGCATCGACGACCACGGGAAGCACCGCACGCACGACGAGATGCTCGATCAGCAGATCGCCGACCTCGGCGCGATGATCGAGTACCAGGAGGCCGTGTTCACCCGCACCGAGGCCTGGCTCGAGGCCCTCGACCCCGCCGAGTTGAGCCGCGTCGTCGTCGCCCACCCCCTGCCACCGATGATCGCCTCGACCTTCTCGGCCCGTGTCGCCGGCGACGCCGGGATCACCGTCCTCGACGGGGTCGAGTGCTGGATCTACCAGCACGCCATGCGGCACATGGGTGAGATCGAGTACGTGCGCGGCGCCCTCGGTCTCGCCGGCATGACGTCCTGAGACGGTCCGGTCCGGATCAGTTGACCCGGCGGGTGCGCCCCACCCAGTAGGGCTCGCGAAGTTCGGTCTTGAGGATCTTTCCCGACGGGTTGCGGGGCAGTGCCGCGATCCGGTCGACCGAGGTCGGGCACTTGTAGTGCGCCAACCGCTCCCGGGCATAGGCGATGATCTCCTCGTCGCTCGGGTCGGCGCCGCCGGCCGGGACGACGATCGCCTTGACCGTCTCGCCCCACTTGTCGTCGGGAACCCCGATCACCGCCACGTCGGCGATCTCGGGATGGGCCATCAGCACGTTCTCGATCTCGGCCGGGTAGATGTTCTCGCCACCCGAGACGATCATGTCCTTCACCCGATCGTGGATGAACACGAAGCCGTCGCGTAGGTAGCCGGCGTCGCCGCTGCGGAACCACCCGATGCCGTTCTCGTCCTTGCCCTCGGGGAACGCCGCCGCGGTGGCCTCCGGGTTCGCCCAGTAGCCGAGCATGTTCTGCACGCTGCGGATCCAGATCTCCCCGACCTCGCCGGGCGGCAGGTCCGTTCCGGTCTCGGAGTCGACGATGCGGATCTCCACATCGCCCCACGGTTTGCCGGCCGAGCGCAGCAGATCGGCTCGTGGCCCACCCGGGTCGTGATCCTCGGCCATCAGCGCCGTCACCGCCCCGGTGGTCTCGGTCAGCCCGTACACCTGGATGAAGTCGCACTTCATCAGGTTCATGCCCCCGACGAGCACCGCCTCGGTGATCGGTGACGCCCCGTAGATCACCGAACGCACCGACGAGAAGTCGGTTGCATCGGCCCCGGGCACCATCTGCAGGAACTGCAGGACCGCCGGCACGAGCAGGATGTTCGTGATCGAGTACTCGGGGATGAGTCGCAGGATCTCGGCCGGGTCGACATCGCGCATGAGGATGTTCGTGCCGCCGAAGAAGAACCCGGCGACCCCCCAGCCGCTGCCGGCGATGTGGAACAACGGCATCGCGACCAGGCTCACCGAGTCGGCGTCGAACGACCACGTGTCGCCGGCAGCCGGGAGCATCTCGAAGAAGTTCCGGTTGACGAGCTCGACACCCTTGGGCAGGCCGGTCGTCCCCGAGGTGTAGAGCTGGTAGCAGGTGTCCATCCAGTCCGACGGAACCCCCGGATCCTCGGCGGGCTGCCCGGCGATCCACTCGGCGTACGTCGGATGGCCCGAGTCGCCCGGGTCGCCGATCACGACGACCGTGTCGACCGTGGACAGTGTCATCTTCTCGAGGTGGCCGAGGAAGTCGGCGCCGATGAGGAGCACCTTGGCCTCGGCATTGTCGAGGATGTACTCCATCTCGGGCGGGGCGAGACGCCAGTTCACCGCGACCGTCACGGCGTTGACCATGCCGGCACCGAAGAGGAACGGGAAGTACTCGGGAGCGTTCTTGTCGAGGAAAGCGACCCGTCGCTGCGCGGTCACACCGGCCGCAGCCATCGCCTGCGCCACCTGCCGTGACTCGTCACGGAGTTGCCGGTACGTCCAGACCCGATCCCCCTGGATGAGCGCCGGCTTGTCGCCCCGCTCAGCGGCATGGACGTCGACGATGTCGCGCAGCGACCTGATCATGATCCCCCCTGTGTGATCGGCACTTGTCCCCCGGCGGCCGCCGTGCCCGGCGTGCCACGCGTCACACAGTAGTCGGGGAGCGCAGTGGGTCCGTCCGGCTGCCGCTCAGCGGTTCTGCCAGACCGGCCGGTCGCCGGAGAGGAAGCCGCCCATGGCCGCCCGGGAGTCCTCGGTGAGCGAGGTCATGATCTGATTGCGGTTCTCGATGTCGATCCCGGCGCGCATCGACGGGGTCTCGAGGTTCGCCCACAGAACCTCCTTGGTCATCCACACACCGAAGGGGCTGTTCGCCGCGATCTCCCCGGCCACGCCGAGCACCGTGTCCATGAGCGAGTCGGCCGGCACCGCCCGGCTGACGATGCCGAGTCGCTCGGCCTCGGCCGCGTCGATCACACGGCCGGTGTAGATCAACTCCCAGGCCCGCGACGCACCGATCAGTCGCGGCAGGGTCCAACTCACCCCCATGTCACAGCCGGAGATGCCGAGGCGGATGAAGGCCGTGCCGAACTTCGCGGTGTCGGCGCAGTACCGGATGTCGCTTGCGCAGGCCCACGCCAACCCGCCGCCGGCGGCGGCACCGTTGATCGCGGCGATCACCGGTTGCCGGATGCCGCGGATGGCGTGCACCACATCCGCGATGTGCTGCTGCACCGCCATGCCGCGTTGCGGCGCGCCGAAGTCCTCCGTCCCGGGGACCGTGCCGTAGCCCTTGAGGTCGAGGCCGGCGCAGAAGGCGCGTCCGGCGCCGGTGAGGATCACCACCCGGCAGGAGTGATCCCGGTGCACATCGGCGAGGGCATCCTGCATCTCGGTCACGAGGTCGACCGTGAGCGTGTTCATGTCGTCGGGCCGGTTGAGGGTCAGGCGGGTGACGCCCTCAGCAGGGTGGTCGCGCATGACGGTGGGCTGGCTCATCGTCGGATGTTCGCACAGCGTTCACCGTGGCGTCGGGGTCGGACCCGGACGGCCGGGGTCACGGCGCGCGACGATGACCGGGTGAGCATCGAACGCGTCCTGGTCGACACCGCCAGTGGCCGCCAACGGCTGATCCCCTTCGACGGGACGGAGAACTTCCGCGACCTCGGCGGACACCCGACGCGCTTCGGGGTGTCGACGCGGTGGGGGACACTGTTCCGGTCCGACGGCCTCCAGGCGCTCAGCGAGGCCGATGTCGAGCGCTACCGGACCCTCGGGATCCGCGTCGTGTACGACCTGCGTCGTGACTCCGAGCGCGTGTCACGGCCGAATCGCGTCCCATCGGAGGCGCACTGCATGATGACCCCGGTCGATGCCCTCGGCGAGGTCGCGGCGGTCCGCACCGAGGTCCGCGACCGGCGCGGCGGCGAGCAGATGCTGCGGGCGATGTACGCCCAGATGGCGGCCCACTCGACCCCGGTCATCGCCGGTGTGCTGACCGGTATCGCCGACGCCGAGCGACTGCCGGCGGTGTTCCACTGCCATGCCGGCAAGGACCGCACCGGGCTCATCGCCGCGCTGGTGCTCGAGGCGGTCGGCGTCGACCGCGAGACGGTGCTCGACGACTACGAGGTGAGCCGGGTGCTGCATCAGGACAACCCGCACTCGTTCACGATGCTCGTCGAGTCGGGCATGGCGCCCGAGGCGGCGGCCGGTGCGCTCGGTGCCCCTCGGTGGGCGATGGCGGAGACGCTCGCCGACATCGACCGGGAACACGGCGGCGTCGAGGCCTACCTCCTCGGACGGGTCGGCCTGTCCGGCGATGTCGTCGATCGCCTGCGCGACTCGTTGCTCGACACCTGAGCGATCGCCCATCGCACACGGTGAGGTCCCGGCCCCACCCGTACCGTCGTGTCGGGGCCGCACGCCCCGGTGCCGACACCGCGCAGCGCGGCGTCGAGCGTCACGTGCACCGGGTCGCGTCGTGTGCGACGCGGCAGGTCGGCGAGGGTGGTGGCCACGGCGAGGTCGTGAGCGGAATGTGAGGACACGTCGAATGCGACGGCATCGGTGACGACGGCGATCCCGGTGCCGTCGTCGTCGGTGAGGGTGAACCACCGGGGGGCGATGTGCGTGCCGTGGTGCTGCGGGGTCACGTACGGCACGAACTGATCGGCGACCGTCGAGGACCACACGCCGATCGGCGCGGCCCGCCGGTCCGTCGCCGTCTCCCACGGACCCGGGCCGTACCACTCGAGATTGCGGAGCCGACCCGGCACCGCGAACGTCACCCCGACCCGGGGAAGGTCCGCGAGTTCGGGGTCGTCGACCGTGATCTCGTCGACGATGTCGAGCCACCCGTCCCCGATGCGTTCGATCCGGCGACGGTGGATGAGCGACTGCCCGCCGCCGGTGTGCCACCGCCGGTCGATGCGGCGGACGTCGCCACGACGGCTCTCCCGGGCCGCCCCCGGGGCGAGGCGGTCGAGACCCCAGCGGTGCCACGAGACCGCGGCACCGACGACACCGGCGAGCGGTCCGACCCGGATGCCGTCGTTGTCGGTCGGTGCCCGCCACAGCGTCACATCGGCATCGACTGCGATCCGCTCGTCCGCCACCGGCGTGATCCGACCCGCTGGGCGTGGCGTGCCCCGTCGGAGCACCGTCTGGTCCCAGGCCACCACGTGCCCGGCGGGCGCCCAGCCGATGTCACGCCGAGTCGTCCAGCGCACGGTCGCCACGACCTCACCGTCGATCGCCACGACCGAGCCGGGCAGCTCGAGGACCAGTCGTCGTGTGGCACCGGGACCCACCTCGGGGCGGAGGCGTCGTCCCCACACGACCCGTCCGTCGACCACGACCTCGAGTCGCCCGTCGAGGTCGCCGAGGCTGGTGAGGGATCGCCGGTTCTCGACCCTCAGGCGCAGCGTTCCACCCGATCGGGTGATCGCAGTGCGCACCGGGCGGGTCAACCAGCGGTGCTCCTCGACGGCCGGGTGCGGGGTCCCATCCCAGCCGACGATGCCGTTGCAGCAGAACGCGGCATCGTTCGGGGTGTCACCGAAGCCCCCTCCGTAGGCGGGGAAGGGTCGTCCACGGGCGTCGGTGGTCATCAGGCCCTGGTCGCGCCAGTCCCAGATGAAGCCGCCCTGCAGACCGTGATGCTCCTCGATCGCGGCCCAGTACCGGTCGAGGTCCCCGTTGGAGTTGCCCATGGCGTGGCTGTACTCGCACATGATCAGTGGGCGGCTCGGCGGCCGACGGGTGGCCCACGCGACGAGTTGCTCGACCGACGGGTACATCGGGCACTCGATGTCGGAGGCCGGGTCGTCGACCTCGTCGGCGCCGATGCGCCAATGCGCTGAGTTTCCCCCTTCGTACTGGACGATCCGTGTCGAGTCGCTGGCCCGCACCCACTCGGCCGCCGCCCGGTGCGCGGCTCCCGAACCCGACTCGTTGCCGAGTGACCAGGCGAACACGCTCGGATGGTTCCGGTGGGTCGTCACCGTCCGCTGGACCCGCTCGACGAACGCCGGCGCGTACCGCGGGTCGGCGATCAGTTCGCGCCACCGGGCGTGGCTCTCGAGGTTCGCCTCGCACACCACCCACAGTCCGATCTCGTCGCAGGTGTCGAGCAGCACCGGGTCGGGTGGGTAGTGCGCCGTCCGGATGGCGTTGAAGCCGGCCCGCTTGATCGCCGCCACCTCGGCGCGCAGCTCGTCGTCGCCGGCGGCCTTGCCGTGGAGGTGATGGTGATCGTGGCGGTTCACGCCGGCGATCGGCACCGGGGCGCCGTTCAGCAGCAGCTCAGCCCCACGGATCTCGATCCGTCGGAAGCCGGTGACCACGGGTACGACCTCGCGGACGGTGCCCCCGGGGTCGACGAGGGACACGATCACCCGGTGGCGGTGCGGGTCCTCGTGCGACCAGGGGCGGACCCCGGGCACTGCGATCGTCACATCGATCACCGGACCGGGGTGACGGTAGGCGTCGGCCATGGCGGCGAGGTGCGACGCATCGTCGAACACCGGCACCGACCTCGATGCGTCGGCGCCGCGCACCGGACGACCGTCGAGGTGCTCGAGTGCGACATCGACCCGCCAGCCTCGACCGCGGGACCCGTCGCCGATGTCGACCCGGGCCCGCACCCGCAGCGAGCCGGTCGAGCAGGCCTCGTCGAGGGTGGCGTCGACGGCGACCTCGCCGAGGCCGACGGTGCCGGTGGTGCGCAGCGCGACCCGCCGCGGCAGGCCGCCGTGGAACCAGTGGTCCTGGTCCTCGACCCAGGTGTGGGCCGACCAGCGCACGACCATGATCGCGAGTTCGGCGTCACGTCCGGGTGCGACGCCGGCGACGGCGTCGGTGATGTCGAACTCGCTGGCGAGACGCGAGTCGGTGGCGAGACCGACGAACCGACCGTCGACCCAGACGGCGGCCACGCTCTCGACACCGCCGAGGTGCAGGATCGTGCGTCGGCCGGCCCTTCCGGCACCGGCACGCCGCAGGTCCCGGCTCGTGATCCGTCGTCGATACAGCCCGGCCATCGGCCGGTCCGGCACCTGCGGCGGATCGCCGGCGAAGGGCATGACGATGTTCGTGTAGTGCGGGAGATCGCCGACCTCCCGGCCGGCGGCCTGCATCGTCCAACTGCCCGGCACGGTGGCGGGGTGCCACGGCGCGCCGGTCGCTGCTGAGGTCGTCCATCCGACCGGGGCGTCGCGTGGGTGCGGGACGACCCGCAGCTGCCAACCGTCGTCGAGGTCGCGCCACCACCCGTCCCGCCCGGACCGCGCCGAGTCACGATCATGGAACGACCTGGTCGAGGGGCGGGCCGGAAGCCGACGCAGGCCGGTGAGCATCGGGTCCTCCCACCAGCGGCCGATCACGTCGACCAGGTCGTCGACCTCGCTCATCGGGCGTCACCGGTCGCGTCACGCAGGCGGCCCGCGAGATCCTCCGGGACGACCTCCATCACGTACTCGTCGGTCGCGACCTCGGCCGCCCCCATGATCCGCTGCAGCCCGGCCCGGCGCCACGGCGACACGATCCGGACGTTCAGCCAGCCGGTGTCCGCCATGTCGCCGCCGGTCGGTGCCTGCTCCAGCCACAGCATGTAGGGCAGCGGTCGGTCGAAGAGGCGATCGAGCCGGCCGAGCACGTCGACGAGGATCGTCGCCATCGCGGTGCGTCCGGCATCGTCGAGGTGGTCGATCCGGCCGATGCGGGTCATCGGGGCGACGTGGAGTTCCACCGGGTACATCGGTGCCCAGGGAACCCACGCCGTCCAGTCGGCGTGCGTGGCGACGAGTCGGGCCTCCGGAGCGGGGTCCGGGCACCACCCGGCGGCGAGCAGCCGCGCCGGTCGGTCGGGGACGTGATCGAAGGCGTAGATCTGGCCGTGGGGATGTGCGATCGTCGCCCCGACCTCGGCACCACGGTTCTCGAAGACCAGCACGTACGCGACATCGGGTCGCGCGCCGAGCGCAGCGGTCCGCTCGGCCCACAGGTCGATCACCCGGCGCACACCGTCGACGCCGAGGGTGGCGAGCGATGCGTCGTGGTCGGGGCTGAACAGCACCACCTCGTTGTTGCCCTGGCCGAGCGCCGGCCACCGGTTCGGGAACCAGCGGACGGTGTACGGCTCGGGTGCCTCGAGGCCCCCGACACAGAACGGGCAGTCCGTCACCGGTCGCTGCGGTCGTTGGAGCCGTGAGCCGTCGACGTGGACGCGGGTGCCGAGGTGGGGGTCGCGTCGCAGTTCGCGCACTGCGCCGTTGTAGCAGGCGGGCCGGGTCGGGTGGGACGTACGGGAGTGTTGCGGTCCGTCGGGCAGTAGTCTTTCGCCGATGCCGCACCCCGTTCGGTGCGTCACCCAGCAACAGATAAGGGAGTACCCCAACATGGCCACTGGCACCGTGAAGTTCTTCAACGATCAGAAGGGCTTCGGTTTCATCAGCCGTGACGGAGAGGACGACTTGTTCGTCCACTTCTCGAACATCGTCGGTTCCGGCCGGCGCACCCTGCTCGACGGGCAGGCTGTGGAGTTCGAGGTCGGCGAAGGGCGCAAGGGCCCCGAAGCCGTCAACGTCAAGGTGATCTGAGCCACCCCCGTCTCCATCCGTCCTCGGGTACTCCCGACCTCACGCCTCCCGCCCGCCCCCGTGGCGGGCGGTGTCGCGTCCGGGGCCGGGCGAATCTTCCCCTGAACCGAATTCGATTTGCGCTACGGTCGGGGCTGCACGAGCCCGGTCGGACGGTCCGACCGGGGACGAGCCCCGGAGGTGTGCGCATGGAACGAGGAATCAACAGGACACGATGGGCTGCCATCGGTGCCGCCGTGGCGGTGACGCTCGGCGGCGGTGGACTGATCGGCGTGTCAGCCGCGGGTGTCGCCGACTCCGCGGCGTTGGTGACGGTGGATCCGGTCCGGATCCTCGACACCCGCCGCGCCGAGAAGGTCGACGGTGAGACGTACCTCCTGAAGGTCACGGGCGCGGTGACCACCTACTCGGCGGGCGCGACGTCCACGGCGACGGTCGTGCCGGCCGGTGCGTCGTCGGTGTCGCTGAACCTGACGGTGACCGAGGGCGTGCGCAACGGCGGCTACGGGTTCGTCACCGCCTTCCCGTGCACCGATGCCTCCGACACCGTGCCGAACGCCTCGACGCTCAACTTCGTCGAGGGTGTCGACGTCGCCAACGGCGTGACCGTGCCGCTCGGCGCCGACGGGGAGATCTGCCTCAACGTGTACGGCGCCGCGCACCTGATCGCCGACGTGTCGGGCTACTACACCGACAGCCGCCTCGACGACATCGAAGCCGACATCACCGCCCTCGAAGCCGACATCACCGCCCTCGACGAGTCGACCCTCGGCAACCTGTCGATGGGCATGTCGATCTCGCCCTCGGCGATCCGCCTCGCTGACTTCAACTGTGCGGCTGCGGGAACCCCCTGCACACTCACCGAGCCCGGTGGTGGGATGCCGCTGCTCACCCTCCCCAATGCGGACGCATCGCTCGCTGCCGGGCAGGGCAGCCTTCGCCTTCCGCTCGAGGCGCCCCGGTACATCTCCGACACCGAGTACCGTCCGTACGCGTTCGTCCTGTGCGTCTATCACCCGACGGCCGCGAACTCGGTGATGCCGGCCATCGCCGACATCACCATGTACCACCGGGATGCGGACTCGACGACGATGGGCGAGATCCAGCTCGAGCCCGTCAGCGGCGACTACCCGTTGGTTCCCGCGCAGAACACCGACGAGTGCTTCACCCTGCTGCCCGCCGACTACACGTGGGCGAGCGGTGAGGCGGGCTACACCGTCGAGATCGACTTCATCGACAACCGGACCTCGGCCCTGGAGAACAAGATGTACCTCCGCTCCGCCGACGTGACCTGGTTCAACGTCGCCGAGGAGGGCTGATCAGCCCGAGTTCCTCAGGCCGGTCGCGATTGCGTTGAGGGTGAGGTGGATGCCGCGTTGCACCATCTCACCCTCATCGCCCGACCGGTACCGGCCGAGCAACTCCACCTGCAGCACGTGCAGGGGATCGAGGTAGGCGAAGCGGTTGCGGATGCTGCGGGCCAGCACCGGGTTGTCGGCCAGCAGGTCGCCGGTGCCGGTCACCGCGGCGAGGTGGGCCAGCGTCAACCGGTGCTCCTCGGCGATCGAGGTCATCACCCGCTCGCCGGCGACCTGGTCGGTGACGAGACGCTCGGCGTACAACCCGGCGATGCCGAGATCCACCTTGGCGAGCACCATCGCCGCGTTCGACAGCACGGTCCGCCAGAACACGTCGTCCCGGTGCAGACGCACGAGATCCCCCGTCCGGCCGGCCTCGGCGGCAGTCGCGAGCGCCGTGCCGAGGCCGAACCAGCCGGGCAGCGACACCCGGCACTGGCTCCAGGCGAACACCCACGGGATCGCCCGCAGGTCCTCGATCCGGTCCGACGCCGTGCGTGACGCCGGGCGACTGCCGACATTGAGGCGGGCGATCTCGCCCACCGGGGTCAGCGATCGGAACACGCCGACGAACGCCGGGTCGTCGAACACCAGCGACCGATAGCGGCGCATCGCAGCAGCGGCCATCGTCTCGAGCAGCTCGGCATCGTCGGGTGGCAGCACCGCGTCGCCGGCGCCGGCGCTCGCGGTGAGGGTGGCGGCGACGAGGGTGTCGAGGTTGCGGTGTGCGGTGACCGGACGCGAGTACTTGGCCGCCACCATCTCACCCTGCTCGGTGATGCGGATCGCACCCTGCACCGACCCGGCCGGCTGAGCCAGGATCGCCTCGTGGGCCGGGCCGCCGCCGCGGCCGACGGTACCGCCGCGGCCGTGGAAGAAGCGGATCCGGACCCGATGGCGGGCGGCGACGTCGACCAGCGTCGCCTGGGTGCGCTGCAGGGACCATCGTGAACGCAGGTAGCCGCCGTCCTTGTTCGAGTCGGAGTACCCGATCATCACCTCCTGGGTCATGCCTCGGGACGCCAGCCATCGCCGGTAGCGGGGGAGTGCGAGCAGTCGCTCGACCACGTCCGGTGCCCGTTCGAGATCGGTGATCGTCTCGAACAACGGGACGATGTCGACCGCATCGGCGAGCCCGGACTCGGTGGCGAGCACCATCACCTCGAGCACGTCGCTGACCGAACCGGCCGCCGAGATGACGACATGCGGGATGGCCTGCGGCCCCACGATGCGGTGCACCTCCGCGGCGGTGTCGAACACCGCCAGTTCAGAGGTGGTCTCGGCCGAGTACTCGTGACGGGGGATGCGCAGGGGGCGGGGATCGTCGAGCGCGGCGAGCAGGAGCGCGACCCGGTCGTCCTCGGCCTGCTCGGGGTAGTCCCCGCACAGTCCGGCCGCGGTGAGGAGTTCGGCGACGGTGCGTTCGTGCACCCCCGAGTTCTGCCGCAGATCCAGTCCGCACAGGTGCACCCCGAACGTCGCCATCGCTCGCCGGACCGGTTCGACGAGTGTGGTCGCCACCTCACCGGCTCCGTGCGCCCTCAGCGACCGCTCGACGACTGCGAGGTCGACGAGGCACTCGTCGATGGTCGGGTAGGGCGGGCGGGGCACCGCCGGCGGGGGCCCCGGCGCGGTCGACCCGAGCGGGCGGAGCACCCCCTCGGCCAGGGCGTGGAGCCGCGCGTGCATGCCCCGCAACGCCCGCCGATAGGGCTCGTCGACCCGGAACGGCGAGTCGTCACCCGACGCCTCGGCGAGGGTCACCACGGCCGCGTCGACGCCGACGAGCCGGGCTGACATCGACAGTCTCCGGGCGAGCGCGGCCAGTCCGTCGAGGTGCCGGGCTACTGCGGTGCGCGCCTGCTCGGCCACGGCGGTGCGGAGCACGTCGGCGGTGACGAACGGGTTGCCGTCACGGTCGCCGCCGATCCACGAACCCATCGTCACGAGGCGGGTCGTGTCCGCACCGGGAACGAGCCGTTCCACCTCCGACCCGAGTTCGACGACGGTGTCGAACAGCGTCGACGGGTAGTAGCGCAGAGCCTCGCGGATCTCGTCGACGACACGCAGCTTCGAGAGTCGCAGCACCGCCGTCTGCCACAGGATCAGCACCTCGACTCGCAGGGCGTCCTCGACGCGACCGCGCGCCCGCGGGCGGTCGCGGACCTGATCGTGCTCGCCGAGGAGCTCGGCGATCCGCTCGATGACCTCGAGCACGCTCTGGCGCCTCACCTCGGTCGGGTGGGCGGTCAGCACCGGGGTGACCCGCAGGTGCGACACCAGTTCGGGCAGGTCGCTCCGGCCGGCGAGGGCGGTGACGGCAGCCGCGATCCCGCTGGGACGGGGACCGCTGTCGCTCTCGACGTGCTCGAGGCGTCGCCGCTCGAGATGGACGTCCTCGACCGTGTTGACGAGCAGCGACAGCCAGCCGAAGGCCCGGATGAGGTGCAGCGCCTGTTCGAGGTCGGCGGTCTCCAGGAGCGTGGTGAGCTCGCCGAGCGGGTCCGTCCCGGCGCGTCGCGCCTCGACCGCGCAGCGGCGCACGTCCTCGACGAGGCGGAACGTCGCCTCACCGGCCTGCTCTCGCACGACGTCGCCGACGATGCGGCCGAGCAGGCGGATGTCATCGCCGAGCGGATCACCCGAGTTGGCGGTCGTCACCGTCCCAGTGTGCCGGCTCCGGGGGAGCAGCGACGTCGCAGATGCAGCACAATGGTCGCGTGCGGGTCGTGTTCGCCACAGCGGAACTGTCACCGGTGGTCACCGTCGGTGGACTGGCTGCTGCCGCGGCGGGCCTCGTCGGGGCGATGCGCCGGGCCGGTGTCGAGGTCGACGTCCTGCTGCCGGACTACGGGGGGATCGACCTCGCCGACGCGTCGCGCATCGAACTCGAGGTGCCCCAATGGGCCGGCCCGGCCTCGATCACGGTCGGAGAGCACCCCGTCGTCGGCCGTCTGCACCTCGTGTCCGCTCCCGGGTTGGCCCGCAGCCACCCGTATCTGCAACCCGACGGCCATGGCTGGCTCGACAACAGTGCCCGATTCTTCCGGTTCGCCCGGGCCGTCGCCGCCCACTGCGACGCCACGCGCCCCGATGTCGTCCACCTGAACGACTGGCACACGGCGACCGCGCTGGCCGCCGTCGACCCGGCCCTGCCGACGGTGCTGTCGCTGCACAACCTCGCCCACCAGGGAACCTCCGGGCCCGAGTGGCTCGACCTCATCGGCCCCCGCGGCGCCCACTTCGAGTGGTGGGGTGGCACGAACCCGTTGTCCGGCGCAGTCGCCCTCGCCGACCGGATCGTGGCGGTCTCGCCCCACCATGCCTCCGAGATCGTGACCAGGGAGGGTGGGTTCGGACTCGACGGCCCACTCCGTGCACGAGGTGCCGCCGTGACCGGGATCCTGAACGGGATCGACGTGTCGGTGTGGGACCCGGCGACCGACCCGTCGCTGCCGGCAGCCTTCTCGTCGACGGATCTGGGAGGCAAGGAGACCTGTCGGGCGGCGCTCGTCGAGCGTCTCGGCCTCGTCGACGACGACTCGCTGCTCGCAGTGGCCGTGACGCGACTCACCGACCAGAAGGGGATCGACCTGCTCGAGCCGATCGTCCCGATCCTCGATGAGTTCCCGCTCCGGCTCGCCATCCTCGGCTCCGGGGACCGGCACCTGGCCGACCGCCTCGCCGCCGCTGCCGCAGCCCACCCCAGCCGCTTCGCCTTCGTGGAGGGGTACGACGAGGCGCTGTCGCACCTCATGTTCGCTGGCGCCGACCTGTTCGTGATGCCGAGCCGCTTCGAACCGTGCGGCCTGACCCAGATGCAGGCCATGCGCTACGGGGCGATCCCGGTCGTGACCGCAGTCGGCGGTCTCGTCGACACCGTGCCCGATCTCGACGACGAGCCGCGCCGCGGCCGTGGCATCCGCGCCCGGGCCGCCGAGCCGGTGCACCTGACGTCGGCATTGCACCGGGCGGTGCGCCGCTGCCCACCGCGCCGACTCGACTCGCTCCGCCGCCGCGTGATGTCGATCGACTGGTCATGGGACGCACCGGCGGCCGAGTACCTGTCGATGTACAGAGCGCTCATCCGGGGCGACTGACCGTCGAGGGGTACGATGCCGGCGATGGCGTACGAACCCAAGGTGCTGGTGATGGTGCTCGCCGGTGGCGAGGGGAAGCGCCTGCTCCCACTGACGAACGACCGTGCCAAACCCGCCGTGCCGTTCGGCGGCACCTACCGGATCATCGACTTCGCCCTCTCGAACTTCGCCAACTCCCGGTACCTGAAGATCGTCGTCCTCACCCAGTACAAGAGCCACAGCCTCGACCGCCACATCTCGCAGACCTGGCGGTTCTCGACCCTGCTCGACAACTACGTGACCCCCGTGCCGGCCCAGATGCGGCGCGGTCCGCAGTGGTTCCAGGGTTCGGCTGACGCGATCTACCAGAACCTGAACCTGATCTACGACGAGCGGCCCGACATCGTCGCCGTGTTCGGGGCCGACCACATCTACCGCATGGACCCACGCCAGATGGTCGACCAGCACGTCGCCACCGGTGCCGGAGTGACCGTGGCGGCGATCCCCGTCCCCCGGGCCGAGGCGCATCAGTTCGGGGTGATCGAGGCCGATCAGTCGGGGCGCATCCTCGCCTTCCACGAGAAGTCGGCCGACCCGCCGACGATGCCCGGCGACCCGACGCGCTGCCTCGCCAGCATGGGCAACTACGTGTTCGACACCCAGACCCTGATCGACATCGTCACACCGAACCACGACGAGCCGCTCATCGACATGGGCGGCGACGTGATCCCGGCGTTGACCCGCCAGGGTGTCGCCCACGTCTACGACTTCTCGACCAACGTCATCCCCGGACAGGACGAACGCGAACGCGGGTACTGGCGTGACGTCGGGACGATCGACGCCTACTACGAGGCGAACATGGACCTCATCGCCCCGGTGCCGGTCTTCAACCTCTACAACCAGCAGTGGCCGGTCTACACCTACCGCAAGGCACTCCCGCCGGCCAAGGTGTCGCGCGGCGTCGGTGGCGAGCCGGCGTTCGTCGACGGCAGCCTGCTCTGCCAGGGCTCGATCGTGTCCGGCGCCCACGTCGAACGGTCGATCATCTCCCCGAGCGTCTTCATCGATCACGACGCCCATGTCACCGATTCGATCCTGCTCGAGGGGGTGCACGTCGGCGCCGGGGCTCGCCTGCACCGCTGCATCGTCGACAAGAACGTGGTGATCCCTCCGTTCGAACGCATCGGCCTCGACCACGAGTCCGATGCGCTGCGCTACGCCATCAGCGACGGCGGGATCGTCGTGATCGAGAAGGAACGCCGCTTCGGTTGAGCCGGCGTCAGCGGCCCGCGAGGGCCGTGACCACCGGTGCGAACGCCTCGGCCTCGTCGGGACCGACGATCACGTAGCTGAAGCCCCACCGCTCGCGTCGCTCCAGGAGGTCCTCGATCAGCTTCGACGGCGGTCCGACGAGTGCGAAGGGTGACTCGGCGATCATCGACGTCGGTGAGCCGGTGAACGCGGCGATCCCGTCGAGGGCGGCGTCGACGTCGTCGGTGACCGACACCAGGAAGGCGCGGATGTTCATCTCGATGTCGCTCAGGCGCTCCCCGGCGGTGTCGACGACGAGCGCCACCTTCTCGTCCACGGCCTCCGCTCGCATCGAGTCGAAGGTCGTGTGGTCGACCGCGCCCGAGGTGAGCGTCGCGTTGATCCCGACGATGTCGGCCTCGCGGGCCGCGATCCGGAGCACCCTCGGCCCACCCCCGCCGATCAGGATCGGCGGACACGGCGCCTGCACGGGCTTTGGCATTCCGTCGTAGTCGGTGACCCGGTAGTGCTCACCGTGGAACGAGAACGGTCCGGGGGCCATCGCACCGCGGATCACGGCGAGTCCCTCCACGAAGCGGTCGACCCGGACACCCGGCCGGTCGTAGGGGATGCCGGAGCGCTCGTAGTCGACCGCCATCCACCCGGCACCGAGACCGATCTCGAGACGCCCCTCCGACAGCACGTCGATCGTGGCGAGTTCCTTGGCCAGCACCACCGGGTGCTTGTAGTCGTTGTCGAACACGAGCGCCCCGATGCGGATCGACTCGGTCGCGTCCGCTGCGGCCTGCAGGGCCGGGATCGGGGCCAACTGGTCGTCGAAGTGATCCGGCATGGTCACCGCCGCGTAGCCGAGGGACTCGAAGCGGCGCACCGACTCGACCCACGCCCGACGGTCACCGGCCGAGCGCACCTGGATGCCGAACCGGAACGGTCGCGGCGGGAGGGGGAACCTCGGATCGGTCATGACCGGACACCGTACCGGCCCGTCGTTACGCTCTTGACG
Organism: Actinomycetota bacterium; assembly: GCA_041164245.1. Taxonomy (GTDB): domain Bacteria; phylum Actinomycetota; class Acidimicrobiia; order Acidimicrobiales; family Ilumatobacteraceae; genus Casp-actino5. Next base: position 17,789 of record JBEAPU010000055.1, read on the forward strand.
TGGGACGTTGGTCGTGGCCGATCCGACTCGTCCTCGTCGTCGCCGCCGGCTCACTGCTCGTCACCTCGGTCACCGCGGCCGTCGCCCCGAGGCTGTGGCAGGTGGCCAACGCCCACCGGGAGGAGCCGGTCGACCTGCCCGACTTCCTGCCCCTGGCCCAGCGCAGCTACGTCTACGACGCCGCCGGCAACGAGATCGCCATCTACGAACTCGAGAACAGCCAACCCGTCAGCCTCGACGACATCCCCGACCACGTGGTGGACGCCTTCGTGGCCGTCGAGGACAACGAGTTCTGGACCCATCACGGGGTCAACGTCCGTTCGTTCGTGCGCGCCACCCTGTCGAACTTCGCCTCCGACGCCCCGTTGCAGGGCGCGTCGACCATCACCATGCAGGTGGTCAAGAACGACTTCATGGCCGGCTTCGAACGCGACGGCCGGTACAAGCTCCTCCAGATCGCCTACGCGGTCCGGCTCGAGAAGTCGATGGACAAGGACGACATCATCGAGCGCTACCTCAACACGGTGTTCTTCGGCAACAACTCCTACGGCATCGCGGCTGCCGCCGAGACCTACTTCGGGAAGTTCGTCCACGAGTTGACCTTCGTCGAGGCCGCGTTCCTCGCCGGTCTCGTGCGCGCACCCTCGAGTTACGACCCGATCAACCGCCCCGAGCGGAGTCGGGCCCGCTTCGCCCAGGTGCTCGACCGGCTCGTCGAGGACGAGCTGCTCACCGCCGACGAGGCGACCGAGGCCGCCGACACCTTCGTGATCCCCGAGCGCGTCAACCAGATCCCGTCGCGTCAGCTCACCCGGACGTACTTCACCGAGGCCGTCCGCACCTACCTCCTCACCGGCTCGGACATCCTCGGCGCGACCTACGAGGAGCGATACACCGCGCTGTACCGAGGCGGACTGCGGATCCACACGACCCTCGACCCGCTCCTGCAGGCCGCGGCGGAGGAGGCACGCGACCTGCTCCCCGACACCGCCGAGGGGTTCGACGCGGCCATCACCTCCATCGAGACGGCGTCGGGTGCCGTGCGGGCGATGGTCGGTGGCCGAGGTTTCGTCCCGCGACAGAACGAGGTCAACCTCGCCCTCGCCCCGAGTCAGACCGGGTCGAGCATCAAGATCTTCATCCTCGCCGCCGCACTCCAGGCCGGGGCGACCGCCGATGACCTGATCGAGGGAACGCATCCGTGCTCGCTGCCCAACGTCGGCAACCCCGACGAGCCGGTGTTCACGATCGCCGGCGGTGTGAGCGGGGGCCTCGCGACCCTGCGGGAGCACACCTACCGCTCGATCAACTGCGCCTACGCCCGACTCTCCCAGATCGTCGGCCTCAACCGGGTGGTGGACACGACCTACCGGATGGCCGCCTCGGACTTCCTGCGCCCCGACCTGCCGGCCTCGGTGCGCGAACCGATCCAGCCGTTCGCCAGCTATGCCACGGGAGCGAACGAGATGAGCACCCTCGACATGGCGTCGGGCATGCAGACCATCGCCAACGAGGGTGTGCACCTCGAGCCGTACCTCGTCGAGCGGGTCGAGGATGCGGAGGGCCGCCGGCTCTACACACGTCTCGCCCGCGGCACCCGGGTCCTCGACCGCTCGGTCGCATTGACCGCCATCGACATCATGAAGGACACGCTCACGGCGGGCACGGGTCGTCGGGAGCTCGCCGAGTTCGCAGCCCGACGTCCGGCGGCGGGCAAGACCGGAACGCAGCAGAGCAACACCACCGCGTGGTTCGTCGGTGCGACGCCGTACCTGTCGACGGCGGTCATGGTGCGCGACCCGGACCGCTACACGCCGATGGTGAACATCCCCGAGTTCGTCGAGGTCGGGGTGCCCCGCGTCCAGGGGGGAACGTTGCCGGCGCGCATCTGGGGGGCCTACATGGACCCGGCCCACCTGCTCCAGGCCGTCACCGACTGGGATGCCCCGCCTCCCCCGGTGCGCGGTCCGGTCCGCCTCTACCTGCCGGGCACCGAGTGCGCGTCAGTGGTCGTCGGCTACGAGCCGCCGACGACGACTGTGGCCCCGGTCGACGGTGCACCCCCGCCGGCCGACGTGCCGTCGACGACCGAACCGGTGCCCATCCTCGAACCGGTCACGACGGCGACGACCATCCCACCCGAGGAACTCGATCCCTACGCCGGTCTGCCGTCCGTGCCCCTCGACGCGTATGTTGGTCCCTGTGGAACGGACGTGGCCAGCGACGGGTGAGGGCGGTCGACGTGAGTGACTCCCCGGCGGCGGTGCTCCTCGAACTCCAGGATGCCGACACGGCGATCGATCAGTTGGCCCACCGTCGGGCGCGGCTCCCCGAGCGCGACCGGCTCGAGGCCGCCGTGCGGGCGCTGCGCGATTGGGAGACGCGTCGTGACGGCCTGCGCACCATGATCGACACGGCGCGAGCCGAGATCACCGGATGCGAGCACGACACCGGCGAGGTCGATGCGCATCGGTCCCGGCTGTCGGCCCAGCTGCGAACCGTGATCGCCCCCCGCGAGGCCGAGGCCCTCCAACACGAGATCGCCACATTGGACGAGAGGCGATCCGCCCTCGACGACCGGGCCCTCGCCGCGATGGATGCCGAGGGATCGGCCGAGACGGCACTGTCCGAACTGGTGGCGACCGAGTCCGCGCTGCGGGCCGAGGCCGAGCAGGCCGACGAACACCTGCGCGCCGTCGAGTCCGACCTCGACACCGAACTCGCCGGGCTCGTCGAGCGGCGCGACGCGGCACGGGATGTGCTTCCGTCGACTGTCGTGGCCCGCTACGACCCGTTGCGCGCCAAGCTCGGGGTAGCGGCGGCCCGCCTCGTCGGCGCGCGCTGCGAGGGCTGTCACCTCGACCTGTCCGCCGCCGAACTCGACACCGTGCGTCGGGCGCCGGCGGAGGAGATCCCCGACTGCCCGCAGTGCGGCCGTCTGCTGGTCCGCTGATGCTGACGTGGTTCGTGGCCACGGCGGTGCTGGCCATCCACTTCGTGTTCACCGATCCCCGTTTCGACTACCGGTTGCTCGTCGTCGGGGCGGTGGTGCCCTCGATCAGCGACCTCATCGGCGGCTGGGCGGCGGTGCTCGGATCGGTCACCGTGTCGGTGGCCACGCTGGCGGTCCTGATGCTGGCCACGCCGGGTCGCAAACCGATCAGGTCGACCTTGCTCGGCCTTCCGATCGGCATGTTCCTGCATCTCGTGTTCGGTGGGGCGTGGGCCGACACCACCGTGTTCTGGTGGCCCTTCACCGGGATCGACCTGTCCGATGCCCGCTCGGCGTTGGCTGCCCGCGGCTGGTGGTCCGTGCCGCTGGAGGTGGCCGGCGTCGTCGGCTGCGTGTGGATCGTGCGCCGTGCCCGACTCACCGATCCCACCCGCCGGTCGGCCTTCATGTCGAGCGGGCGGCTCGAACTGTGATGGGCGGTGGGGCGTGAGGATCATCCTCGTCCGCCACGGGCGCACGGCGCTGAACGCAGCAGGTCTGCTGCAGGGACGGGTCGACGAGCCGGTCGATCCGGTCGGCGAGGCCCAGGCGGCGGCGGTGGCATCCCGACTCTCGGCAGAGGTCGACCCGGTCGCCGTGGTCACCTCGCCGTTGATGCGGGCCCGACGGACTGGCGAGATCCTGTGTGCGACGGCCGGATGGGCCGGGGTCCCGGTGACGGTCGACGACCGCTGGATCGAACTGGACTACGGGATCTACGACCGGCGTCCGACTGCGGAGGTGCCGTCCGAGGTCTGGCACGGCTGGCGCAGCGACCCGACGTTCTCGCCCGAGGGCGGCGAGAGCTTCGGCGATCTCGACCGGCGGGTGCGCGCCGCCTGCGACGAGTTGGCGGCCCGCTCCGATGGCGGTGACGTCGTCGTCGTGTCCCACGTGTCGCCGATCAAGGCGGCGGTCGCGTGGGCGCTCGGCGCCGATCCCGGCGTCGCCCATCGCAGCCGACTCGACCAGGCCGCGGTGTGCCGGATCGAGGTGGGGCGCACCGGTCCGGTGCTCCTCAGCTTCAACGAACGCCCCTGAGCGTCACCGGTCGGGCACGTACAGGATGGCACCCGGCAGATCGTGTCGGGAGTACCGATCGGCCGGCAGGGCGAGAACGTCCTCCCACTGATCCGCCGGGAGGAACTGGTCTCCGGGAAGGAACACGTAGGCCCGGTCGGTGGGGTCGGCAGCCATCACCGCCGTCTGCGTGTCGGAGAAGCGAACCCCGTAGGGCCGTCCCGGGTTCCAGTCGAACAGCGCGCCCCACGGGTGGCCGGCCACCCCGGCCCGGATCCGCAGGTCGCTCACGTACTCGACGGGGTTGGTGAGCCAGAAGTTCCCGGTGATGTTCGACACGTCGGCCTCGTCGAGCAGGCGCACGATCTCCCTCGTCGTGGCGTTGGGGTCGGCGTCGACCGGTCGGGCCCGGTCGAGCATCCACGGCAGGACGGTCACGGCGACCACCGTGACCGCTGCCGTCACCCCGAATGCGACGGACCGGAGGTCACCCGTCCGACGCCGTGGTGTGAGGCCGGTCGCCAACGGGACGACGAGCACGGGCAGCAGGACGATCGCGTAACGGGCATCGACCACCCACCACATGTTGGAGAAACCCGCGAGGAGCGGCCATCCGATCACCCCCGGGAGGATCAGCGTGGCCGCGACCCACCGGTCGGCGAGCCACAGTCGTCGGGCGCCGAAGACGACGAGGGCGATCAGGCCGCCGAGGACGATCACGGACGGACCGAGACCGAGCACCCAGGTGCCGTCGGGCGTCCGCATCCCGGCGGTCCGGGGGAGCAGACCCGAGAAGAAGCGGCCGAGACGGGTCAGGTAGGGGTCGATCTCGGGGGATGGCTGGGTCAACGACGGCCACGAGTTGCGGGCGTTCCACGCGAGGAATGGCAGGTTCACGATGAGCCCGCCGAGGGCGGTCGGCACCCAGTAGCCGCGGACGTCCCCCCGGTGCCTGAGCGTGCTGACGAGCAGGATCGGGGCGATCACGGCCACGAACATCGGGTGTGAGTAGAGCGCCAACCCGGCCGACATCCCGTAGAGGAGGTGCAGCGTGCGTCGACCGACGTGCGTCGGGGCACGATCCCCGACGGTCAGGACCGCGAGCCACAGCGTGATCGCGACGGCGGCGTATCCGGTGCCGTAGCCGGGGTAGGAGCGCAGGGACACCTCGAGGATCGGGCCGCACCCGACCCACACGACGCCTGCGGCGACCCCGCCCGCCCAGCGGCGACCGCTCGCGGCTGTGGCGGCGGCCCCGGTCGCGATCGCCGCGATCGCCCACCACAGGCTCTGCGACGCCTTGAGCAGGATCACGGAGTTGCCGAGCACAGCCACGACCGGGGCGAGCACGTATGCCTCCAGGGTGGCGGTGTACCCGAAGCCGCGCATCACGATCGGGATGTCCCCCTCGAGGATCCGTGCGGCCTGTAGGCCGGTGTACGCCTCGTCGGCGTTCAGGAAGCCGAGCGGACTGGTGAGCGCCCACCAACGCAACAGAACGCCGGCCACGGCGACGACGGCGATGGTCGCGACCATCGAGGGAGCCCACCGTGCGATCGTCCGACGTGGCGCTGTCGGGTGCGACGGCGGCGAGTCACTCACGACCGGAATCTACCCGTCCTCGCCGGTCGGGTGGGTGTGACGGGGAGTCGGCGTGTAAGCGGGATTCTGTGACACCGGAGTGCCGGTGGCCATCCATCTGTGCGGCCTACCCGGGAGTATCGGACGGGCCGTCCACTCCCTGCTCGGCCTTGCTCCGGGTGGGGTTTGCCGAGCCGTGCGGATCGCTCCGCACGCTGGTGCGCTCTTACCGCACCGTTTCACCCTCACCTGTGACCGGTCGCCCGGCCCATCGGCGGTCTCTCTCTGTTGCACTGTCCGTCAGGTCGCCCCGACCTGGCTCTCGCCAGCACCCTGCCCTGTGGAGTCCCGACTTTCCTCGACACGGTCGTGCCGTGCCGCGGCCACCCGGCCGACTCCCCGTCGGGGGTCAGTGTACGAGCGGAGCCCTCAGCAGGACAGGTACGAGTAGACGAAGGTGTTCTCCGCCGGGGTCTGGAGCAGCGTCGAGAAGCGGGCGCCCTCGTCGTCCTGGGCGCCGACGACGACCTCGAACTGTGAGACCAGCCCGAACGTGGCGGGGATCGCGTACGGGATCGGGAAGCCGGCCTCGTCCTTCTCGGGAGCATCCCGGTTGATGCCCGGCCCGAGCACGCCGAAGGTCCCGGCGCTGGCCTGCATCGCCAACGTCGCCGACCGGCGACTCGCCGAGGCCCCCTGGACCATCACGGCCTTGCGATGGGCCGGCACAGTCAGGAGCCCGACCATGAACTGGTAGGAGTGGGCCAACAGCGTCTCGAGTGCGTACGTCGCCGCCCGGGCGTCACGTGCCACGTCGTCGGAGGTCGACACGGCGGTGAAGATCGGGGTGATGTAGCGGTCCATGAGCCAGGTGTTCGGGCACGCGTACCCCTCGCCGCCACCGGCGACCGCCAAGTCGCCCATCACGGCGGCGGCGGCGACATGGTCGGCGACGAAGCGGTCGACATAGGTCTGCAGGGCCGGTGAGTACATGCCCTCCGACGTCATCAACTCGAGTGCGGCCTTCACCGAGTGCTCCATCGACTGCATGGTGCGCACCAGGACGACGTCGTCGACGACACCGTCGGGGAGCACGGTCGGCTCGTCGGCGAGGCCGACTCGGCCGGGCGCGGTGTCGCCGCCGAAGTCGGCGGCGCAGGCCGAGACGATGGCGCCGATCGACAGGGCCAGACCTCCCCGACGGAGCAGTGCCCGACGGTCGAAGGCGTTGTCGCGGACGTGGGGGACGGCATCGGTCATGGGGGTGTCCTTCGTCTGGTCGTTCACGTTCGGGTGGCGCTCGTTCACGGCAGGATCGGCTCCGCCGCGTTGACGAGGAGCGCCGTCAGGTCGCTGCCGCGCCCGAGCGCATCGGCCAGCACGACGCAGTGGCGGGACTCGGCGGAGATGATCGAGGCGATCGTCTCGGCCGCATTCACCTGCCCCACCAACTCGAGCAGTTCGGTGTGCGTGGCGACTGCAGCCGACTCGAGGTCGTACGCGGCCTGGACGGCGTCCTTCCCGGCGAAACCGCTGCGCAGTGCCTCGAGGAGCCCCTCGTCCCGGCTGTCCGCCGAGAGGCCGGTGAGGCTGGCGATGGCGTGGGCGTAGGCCTCATGCTGTTCGGACATCGGCTCCCACAGGGCACTGTCCGGACCGGAGGCGGATGCGACGTCGTAGAGGGCGCTCGCCGTGAGTTCGAGCCGTTGCGCGTGCCGCAGCAGTGCCAGCTCGTCCTCGGTGAACTCGTTCGGGGCCGCGGCCGCGGAGCGGGAGCCCGCGATGGCCAGCGCCGCTGCCGCGAGGCCACCGGCGATGAGGTGCCGACGTCCGGCGACCGATTCGGGATCTGGGGTGTTGGCGTCCCCTGGGGTCTCGTTCACGGGGGCGTGTCCTTTCGGGATCGTGCTCATCGTCTGGTGCTCGTCGTGTCGGCCGGGGAACCCCTCCGCCCGCCGGAGCCGGCGACGGGGAACCACCCGGGAGTCTGCCGGGGTGACGGCACGGTCCCCAAGTCTAGAAGTCGAGGGCCGAGAGCTCCGGTATCCACCGCCGCGAACGCTCGACCGCCAGGTGCCATCGTTCCCGGTCCGGCTGACCGACGGGGTCGACCACCGTCGCCGGGCGCCGGGTACCGGCGATGTCGGCCACCTCGGCACCGGTGAGCCCGGCCCGGGCCAGGTCGGCCGCCCCGACCGTCGTCGCCTCGGCGTGGGCGGCGACCTCCACCGGACGCCCGGCCGCGTCGGCGAGGAGCTGGACGAAGGTCGGGTTTCGGCTCATCCCGCCGTCGACCCTCACGGCTCCGATTGCCAGCCCGGTGTCGGCCTCGGCCGCCTCGATCAGGTCGACCCCGCGGTGGGCGACCCCGGCGAGGACCGCTCGCACCACCTCGGCCCGCCCGGTTCCCCGGGTCGCCCCGATCAGCATGCTGCGGGAGCCGTAGTCCCAGTGCGGAGTGCCGAGCCCCAGAGGCGCCGGCACGAACACGACTCCGCCCGTGTCGGAGCACGTGGCCGCGACGTCGTGGCTGTGCGCCGGCGAATCGATGAGGCCGAGATCCTCGCTCAACCACTCGACGTTCGTGCCGGCCGCCAGCATGATCGCCTCGGCCCCGAAGGTCCGTCGACCGTCCCGGGACCAGGCGACGATCCCGAAGCACCCGTGGTCGGACCGTCCGCCGCGGCCGGCGAGGGCATCGTCGTCGCCGGTGCAGACGTCGAGCATCCCGCCCGTACCGAAGGTGACCTTGGCCATGCCCGGTCGGACGCAGCCCTGGCCGACGAGCGAGGCCTGCTGGTCGCCGACGATGGCGGTAATCGGGGGAGCGCCGGGCAGGGCCGCGGCCATCGCAGCGACCCCCACGCTGTCGACGATCGAGGGCAGGGCCGAGCGGGGCACGCCGAAGATCCCGCACAGTCGGTCGTCCCACGTCCCGGTGCGGGCCGAGTACAGACCGGTGACGGCGGCCTCCGTGTGGTCCGTCACGTGGGCTGACCCACCCGAGAGGGCCCACACGACCCACGAGTCGACGGTCCCCACGCACAGGTCGCGATCGAGGGCACCCTCGACCGACGACAGAAGCCATGCCGCCTTGGTGGCCGTCTGGTTCGGCGCGACCGCCACTGCGTGCTCGGCGCGGACCGTGAGGCACTCGCCGACGGTGCGCAGGTCCTGCCATCCGAGTCCGGGGCCGAGCGGTTCGCCGGTGGATCGGTCCCAGACGATCGTGCTCGCCCGTTGGGTCGTGACGCCGACCGCCCCGACGCTCCCGACCGACGACACCGCGTCCCGGGCCATGTCGACGACCGTCACCGCCATGGCGACCGGATCGAACTCGACGAGTCCCGGGAACGGACTGGTCGGTGCGAGTCGCCGCTGGTCGAAGTGGATGAGTTGGCCGGACTCGTCGGCCACGGCCACCCTGACGCTCGTGGTGCCGACGTCGACGACGAGGATCATCGGCGACCCCTCTCGATCGAGGGCAGCACACCCTGGTTGCGCAGCCGTCGGCCGAGGAGTCCGCCGAGCAGACCGACACCCATCACCACGCTCAGGTTGAACATCGCTCCGAACCAGTTGACCTCGTCGCCGGTGACGAGTTCGAAGGCGATGAACACGGTCTGGGCCGCGATGTACGTCCCGGCCGCAGTGGCAATGCCGTGACTGATCGGCAGGCCGACGCGCTGCACCCACGCAGCGCAGCCGGCCCCGACGCCGAACCCGGCGACCGCCCCGATGCTCAACCACACGGCGAGGGCCGTGTTCCCCGCCGACGCGGCCCATGAGGCACCGAGCGAGAGGGGCACGGCGAACACCAGCGCCACCAGCGCACCGGCCCGCAGAGCGACTGCGTCCCAGCGACCGGTCGGGGCGTTCACCAGCGCACCGGCCCGAGTCGGTCGGGCAGCCCGAGTTTGCCCGGGTTGAGGATGCCGAGGGGATCGAGGGCCTCCTTGACGGCGACGAGCACCCCGAAGGCATCGCCGAGGGCGGCTGGCATGAACCGGGCCCGGTTCAGGCCGATCCCGTGGTGGTGTGACAGGTTCCCGCCTGCGGCGAGGGCGGCTCCCTGGGCGGCGTCCCACATCTGGCGGTGGACACGGTCCACCCAGTCCGGTCCGCTCCGCTCAGGGTCCTCACGATCCGGCCGTGCCGCGAAGCTGAAGTACAGGCAGGCGCCGTCCGGGTAGCTGTGGGACAGGTGCGCCGACACGTTGACCACTCCAGGGACGGCCGACGTCGCCGACCGCACCGCCTCGTGGACTCGGGCCAGGCCCGACCAGGCGACCGTGACCTCCATGGTGTCGACGACGAATCCGCGCTCGGTCAGGGCCTGCAGCGCCCCCGTGTCGTTGCGATGTCGGAGCCAGTTCTCGACGAGGTCGCCGTCAGCGGCCCCACCCCCACAGGAGCGGACATGCTCGTCGACGACGTCCATCGTCGCCCCGACGAGAGCGGGGTGGCCCTCGTCGAGCACGAGGAGTGCACATCCGACGCCGTCGCCACCGTGGGATCGTGCCGACTCGATCGGGTCGTAGAGGCGGAACACCGCCGGAGTCGCGCCGGCCCGGATCGTGCGCCGACACGCTTCGAACGCCGCGTCGAGGTCGGGCAGCCGGTAGGCGGCGGTCGCGACGAACTCGGCCACCGGATGGGTCCGCAGCGAGACCTCGGTGATCACGCCGAGCGTTCCCTCCGATCCGATGAACAACTGGTCGAGATCGGGTCCGACGGCGCCGGCGGCGTGCCCGCCGGTGGTCACCACGCTCCCGTCGGCCAGCACCACCTCGAGGCCGACGACCATGTCCTCGATCTTGCCGTACCGCGTCGAGTACTGACCGGCGCCCCGGCACGCCACCCACCCTCCGACCGTCGCCAGGTCGAAGCTCTGGGGGAAGTGACCGACGCTCAGGCCGTGGTGCTCCCCAAGCGCGGCCTCGAGGTCGGGGCCGAAGGTGCCGGCGCGCACCCGAACGACACCGGACTCGACGTCGATGTCGACGATGCCGGCCAGTCCGGTCAGGTCGAGCAGCACGCCACCGTGCACCGTGAGCGTCCCGCCGCACACGCCGCTGCGCCCGCCGGCCGGTGTGACCGGCAGGCGGTGTCGATGGCACGCCGTCATCAGCGCCGCGACCTCGGCGGTCGTGCGCGGTCGGGCGATGACCCCGGCCAGGCGGGGCACGTCACCGGCGAGGGCCCAGTGCAGTGCCAGTGGCCACCAGTCGCGGCTGGCCTCGGCCCGTCCGTCCGGACCGATGACCACATCGTGGATCGGGCAGGCAGCGGCCAGATCGGACCGGGCATCCGGCCCGATCGGGACGACCGTCGACTCCAGCCGCTCGCCCGGGTCGGAGTCGGTCCCGGCGAGCGGGATCGGCGGGACCGGACGGCCGATGGTCCCGGCCGAGGTGGGTGGGTGGTCGTTCATCGGGTGGTGCCTCCTGTGGCGGCTGCCTCGGCGTCGCACAGCGCCATGTAGCGGGCGATCTCGTCCTCGGTCCGGTGCCGGTCCCAGCCGAGTTCGGCGGCCAGCAGGGCCGCCGCACCCTCGGCGGCGGCGATCGCCGCGGCGCGATTCAGCAGGTGGCCCCGGTGACGCCGGGTCATCACGTCGACGAGGGTGCCGGCCAGTTCGTGACGGACGGCGACGATCACATCGGCACCGCACAGGTCGGTGCCGGGGGCCAGCGGGTCGGCGAGGCCCGGGTCGGCGGCGCGGATCGCCGCGCCGACGTCAGGACTGACCGGCTGGATCCGGAGGCGACGGGTGCGGCAGCGCCGGCGGCCACCGAGGATCCCGTCGACGGCGTCGACCGTGTCGGCGGCCATCGCCCGGTATGTGGTGAGCTTCCCACCGATCACGCGCACGAGTCCGGAGCGACTCGAGTCGACCCGGTGGCGGCGCGACAGGTCGGCGGTCCGGCCGGCCGCCGCGGGTCCGTGACCGGTGCCGTCGCCCGACTCGACGAGCGGCCGCAGCCCGGCCCACACCCCAGTGACGTGCTCGGGACCGACGACGGTGTCGAGGTTGATGTTGAGGGCCCGCAGGAGGTAGGCGACATCGTCGGGCGTGCACTCGACCGAGTCGATCCCGGCGTCGTGGTCGGTGTCGGTCGTGCCGACGTACGTCACGTCGAAGCCACCGTCGGATCGCGGCCCGTCGGGGACGAGGAAGATGCTCCGCCGGTCGCCGGGGACGGGGAGCACGACGGCGATCTCGTTGCGCACGAGCTCCCACGGAACCGTGATGTGCACGCCGCGAGCCGGCCGGATCCGGACCGCCGGGAGCGCCCCGGCCATCGTGTCGGCCACGAGGCCGTCGACCCGTTCGGCCCACACCCCGGCCGCGTTGACGACGCAGCGGGTCGGCACCACGACCGGGCCGTCATCGGTGTCGAGGACGACTGACGAGATGCGACCGTCGGTGTCGACGTCGATCCGTGTCACCGGGCAGTGGTTGAGCACGATCGCCCCGTTGGCCGCAGCCGTTCTGGCGACGTCGAGGGTCAGACGGGCATCGTCCGCGGTGGCGTCGAAGTACAGGTAGGCACCGGCGAGGCGCTCGGGGTCGAGGGTCGGGCACCGTCGGTGCGCCGCCGTGGCACGGAGGCGGCGGTGGAGGCGACCGATCCGCCAGCCCCCGACCATGTCGTACATCCACATCGCTCCGCCGAGCGCCCTGGCGATCCGGCGCGGGAACAGCCCGTCACGGGTGAGGATCGGCAGGAGGAACGGCAGCACCTCGACCAGGTGCGGGGCGTTGCGCATCAGGATCCGTCGTTCCCTGAGCGCCTCGGCGACGAGGCGGGTCTCGCCCTGCTGCAGGTAGCGCAGACCACCGTGGACCAGCTTCGAACTCTTGGACGACGTGCCGGACGCGATGTCGTCGCGGTCGACGAGCAGGACCCGGTACCCGCGGGTGACGGCATCGAGGGCGACCCCGGCGCCGGTGATGCCGGCACCGACCACGACGACATCGACCCCGTCGATCGCCGCGTCCCGCAGGCGGGCGAGCATCTGGGCGCGGCCGAGGGGCTCGGAGGTGAACATCGCCACGGATCGTAGATGGGCCCGGAGGTCACGACCTGACCGACCCGCCGCTCGGGACGCCCTAGCGTGTGGGTCGGGCGTCGTCCCGCCCACCCCGTCCCCATGCGAGACCCCGACCTCACCGTGCTCGACCCGCCCGCCGGTCATCTCGACGAGGCCGCCGTGCGCGGCGAACTGGCGAAGGTGTTCGACGTCTGCGCCGGGTGCCGACGGTGCCTCGATCGTTGTGACCTGTTCCCGGGCCTCGTCGACATCGTCGAGCGGGTCGGTGAGGCCGGGATGATGACCCCGGCCGATCAGGACCGGGTCGTGGATGCCTGCCACGGCTGCGGTGCGTGCCGCCACGGCTGCCCCTTCGCCCCCGGCGTGCACGACGCAGCGGTCGACGTGCCGTCGCTCGTGCTGCGGAGCGCGGCCATGCGTCGCGCGTCGGGTCAGCAACCACCGGCCGATCGTCGTGCGTCCCTGGTGCTCGGCGATCGCCGCCGCTGGACGCTGCTCGCATCGCTGCCCGCCCCCGTGCGCCGATTCGCGGCACGGTCGATCGGTCTGGGCAGCCGACGGATGGCGACGCTGGTGCGGTCGGCCCGGGTCCGCAGCGGCCGGATGGCCACGGTGGCCGGGGCCACCGACGGTGCGATCGCCGCGGCCGTGATCGTCCCGACCTGCCTGACGGAGGCGTTCCGTCCCGGTGTCCGCCACGACATCGCCGCCGCCGCCGGGACCCTCGGTGTCACGTGTCGCACCTCGTACGGCGGCTGCTGCGGAGCCGGAGCCCTCCACGCAGGGGACCTGCGCCGGTTCCGACGCTCCGCCCGGCGCATGGTGGCCGACCTCGACGTCCACGTCGCCGCCGGGGCCGTCGTCGTCGTCCCCGAGGCCGCCTGCGCCGAGGTCATGCGGCGCCATCACCCCGAGGTCCTCGGCGGTGCGACTGCCGCCCGGGTCGCGGCGGCGGTCATCGGCCCCATCGAGTTCCTGAGCCGGGCGGTGGGCGGTGTCGACAGCCTCGTCCCGCCGTCGACCGCCGGGGGTGAGCGGATCCTCCTGGTCGCCGGCCCGTCGGGTCCGGACGGCTCCGAGACCCGCGCTGCGGTCGCGACACTCGAGGCGCTCGGCAACACGGTCGTCGTTGCCGAGGAGGGTACGGGCGTCGCCGGGCCGTGGGGTCTGCGCGCCGGGAACGATCCCGTCGCGTCGGGGGCGTGGGCGCGGCTCGCGGCCCGGGCCGCGGCGGTCGGCGCCGATCGGGTGCTCTCCGGTGACGTCGTGTGGCCGGTCGGGCCGGACGGGATCGGGGAACCGTCCGCTGTTGGCCACCCCGCCGAGGTGGTGGCGCGGGCGATCGTGTCCTGACGCCCGGGGGCGAACCTCGCCATTGCCTTCGCGCCGACGGCGTTCTAGTGTCATTTGTCACAGGTCGCCGGAGTGAGGAGTCGGGGTGTCGGAGCATCAGTTCGAATGGCGGATGGCAGGGGCGTGTCGGGGTCTCGATCCGGCGATCTTCCATCCCGACGACGATGACGATGCCGACACGGCCAAGGCGATCTGTGCGGACTGCGTCGTGCAGGTTGCCTGCCTCGACCACGCACTGGCCCGTCGGGAGAAGGTCGGCGTGTGGGGCGGCGCGACCGAACGCGAGCGGCGTCGCCTGCTCAGGCAGCGCCGTCGCAGCGCCTGACCCGACGGTGACGGGACCGGGTCGGCCGTAACCTGCCCGCATGCCGTCGCACACGGAGATTCTCGATGCCGCCGGTGGTTGGCCGGGCATCCTCACCCGTCTCGTCGATGGGGAGGACCTCGCCTCCGAGGTGGCCGGGGCCGCGGTCGCCGAGATCCTCGCCGGCGACGTCAGCCCCGCTCGGATCGCCGCGTTCCTGGTCGGCCTGCGGGCCAAGGGCGAGTCGGCGTCGGAGCTCGCCGGCATGCTCGACGCCGTCATGGCCGACGCCGTGCGGGTCCCCCTCGCCGAGGATCTGCGCGATGCGGCCGTCGACGTCGTCGGGACCGGAGGTGACCGATCCCATTCGATCAACGTCTCGACGATGGCGGCGCTCGTCACCGCAGGAGCCGGAGTGCCGGTGTGCAAGCACGGGAATCGAGCCGCGTCGTCCTCGTGCGGCACCGCCGATGTGCTCGAGGCCCTCGGCGTCACCATCGAGTTGTCGCCCGCCGGTGTGGCGTCGTGCGTGGAGGAGGCGGGAATCGGCTTCTGCTTCGCCCCGGCCTTCCATCCTGCGTTCCGGCACGCCGGTCCGGTCAGGCGGGAGATCGGCGTGCGCACGGCGTTCAACCTGCTCGGACCGATGGCCAACCCGGCGGGGGTGCGGCGCCAGTTGATCGGGGTGGCCGACCCGGCCGTCGCCGACGTCATGGTCCACACGCTGGCGGCCCGGGGCTCGACACACGCCTGGGTGGTCCACGGCTCCGGTCTCGACGAGCTGTCGACGACCGGACCGTCGACGGTGACCGAACTCCTGGACGGGGCGATCAGCCGACACGAGGTGGACCCGGTCCGGTGGGGTCTGGAGCGGGTCGACGCAGCGGCCCTCGTCGGTGGGGGCCCCGAGGTGAACGCGGCGGTGGTGCGTGCCGTGCTCGACGGTGAGCCCGGGCCGCACCGGGACATCGTCGTGCTCAACGCCGGCGCGGCCCTCGTCGTCGCCGGCCGGGTGGACGACCTCGGCGCCGGGCTCGCCGCCGCCGGGGAGAGCATCGACTCGGGTCGTGCCGCCGCTGCGCTCGACCGGCTCGTCGAGGTCTCCGGCCGAGTCGCGGGCGGGACCCGATGACGGTGACCTCGGTCAGCGCCCCGGGCTCGTCGGCGAACCTCGGGGCCGGGTTCGACGTGCTCGGCCTCGCCGTCGCTCGGAGGGCCGAGGTCGGAGTGGGGGATCCGCCCGAGCGCGCCCAGCCGGCCCCCGAGACGCACCCGGCGTCGGTCGCCCACCGCGCCGCCGGTGGTGACGGGGAGGTCTGGGTGCGTTCCGGACTGCCGATGGGGCGCGGCCTCGGGTACAGCGGCGCAGTGCGGGTGGCCGGGGCGATGCTCGCGCTCGTCGCGCGTCACGGGCCGACTGCGGCCGACGACCCGGTCAGACGGCGCGAGGTGCTCGACCTGGTGACCGGTCTCGAAGGGCATCCGGACAACGCCGCCGCGTCGGTGCACGGCGGGCTCGTGATCGCCATGGACGATCGGGTGACCCCGGTCCCGATCAGTCCCGAGCTCGGATTGCTCGTCTGGGTTCCCGAGGCGACGACCTCCACCGACCAGTCGCGGACGCGTCTCGACCCGATGGTGGAGCGACGGGCGGCCGTGTTCAACATCGGCGCTGCCGCGACCTTCGTCGTGTCGTGCATCGACGGTGATGTCGAGGGGCTGCGTGCCGGCTGCCGGGACCGACTGCACCAGAGCGTCAGGCTCGGCCTGAGTCCCGATTCGGCGCGGGTGCTGGACGCGTTCGGCGATGCCGGTGCCGCAGCGTGGTTGTCGGGCAGCGGTCCGACGGTGGCCGCGCTGGTCGCCTCGGCGTCGCTCCCGGACGTCGTCTCGGCACTCGACGGCTCAGTCCTCGCCGGCGGTCGACTCGACGAGATCGGCATCGATCGCCGAGGGGTCGCGGTCGGCCCCTGACGGGGACGCGCCGAGTCGCTCGACCGTCGGCTCCTCGATCGGGAAGGTCCACGAGCCCGAACACTCCAGCACCTCGAGATCAGCCCCGGTGGTGCTCCGTCGCTGCAGCGCGCGGGCGATGAGGAGCATCTCGGCGTTCGGGTCGACCGGGGTGAGAGCGGCCTCGCGCAGCCCGCTCGGGATCGCATCGCGGGTGGCACCGGGCAGGACGAGCTGGCCGTCCTCGATGAGGTGGACCGCCCGACCGATGCGGAGCCGCACCCGTCCGGCGCCGACGAGTGCCCCGACGAGCCGGCTGCGCAGACTCGCGTCGAGGAGCGTGCGCAGCCGGTCGCGCGTCGATGCCGCCTCCTCGAAGCGTTGGGCGGCGGCGAGCACCGTCATGCGCTCCTCGAGGAGGGCGATGACTTCGGACAGGTCGCCCTCGATGACCCGGGCCACGGCGCGCACGGCATCGTCGTGTCGGGCGCGGTCGCCGGTCCCGGTGCAGGGGCAGGGGGCGACGCCGAGTTGCGCCGGGGTGCACGGCGGTCGGGAGGGATCCGGGGTGAACCGGGGTCCGATCCGGGTGGTGCACCGCCGGATGGGGAAGGCGTCGTGCAGGGCGTCGACGACCTCGTCGGCGATGCGTCGTCCGCTGAGCGGACCGAGGTGGAGACCGGGGGCCTCCGGATCGGAGACCACCGACAGGCGCGGCCACTCCTGGACGGTGTCGAGCCTGACGTGCACCGGTCGTCGTCGTCGGCGTCCGGCGCGGTTGTAGCGAGGCATCAGCCCGCCGATCAAGCGTTGCTCGAGCACCTCGGCCTCGAACGTGTCGACGGTGGGGACATGGGCCACGCGGTGGAGGTCCCGCAGCATCGGTCCGACCGTCCGACGCTCGTCACCCCCGAAGTAGCTGCGCACCCGTTGACGCAGGTTCGTGGCCTTGCCCACGTAGGTGACCTCGCCGATCGCGTCGGTCATGAGGTAGACGCCGGGCGAGCGCGGCAGGTCGGTGGTCAGGTGGAGCTTTCCCGCCTGCGGGTGGCCGGTGAGGCGGCACACGGCGATGAGGTCGTCGAGGCCCATGACACCCCACCCGGCCGCCCGTTCGATGAGCAGGTGGAGGAGGTCGCAGGTGGCGAGGGCGTCGTCGAGCGCCCGGTGACTCGGTCGGTGGCTGAGCGAGAAGCGTTCGGCGAGTGTCCCGAGCCGACAGTCGCGCACCTCGGAACGGACGAGCCGGCGCGCGAGGGCGAGCGTGTCCACGACCGTCGGGCGGTACTCGTCGTGTCCGGCACGGGCGAACGCCGCCCTGACGAAACCGAGGTCGAAGCTCGCGTTGTGGGCGACGAACACCGAGTCGCCGAGGAAGCGCCGCAGGGGACCGAGCACCTGCTCGATCCGGGGTGCCGGCGCGACGATGGCGTCGGTCAGACCGGTGATGACGCTGATCCGGGGCGGGATCGCCCGGCCCGGGTTGACCAGCGTCTGGAACGTCCCGAGCACCTCGCCGCCGCGGACCTTGACGGCACCGATCTCGCAGATCAGGTCGTTCGTCGCGTTGGTGCCGGTGGTCTCGACGTCGAGCACGCAGAACGTCGTCTCGGCCAGCGGGGTGCCTAGCTCGTCCAGACTGCGCTGCAGGTACACGCCCCAAGTCGATCACGAACACCTGTTCGTGTCAAGCACCCGGGAGTCCGAGCGGTCCCGGTACCATCGTGGCCATGGCGACGGAGCCGACCGACCGCTCGGACCCGCTCCCGGGGCCGGTGTCCGATTCCTTCGTCCGGCCCGCGCTCGAGCACGTCGTCGAGTTCCTCCGGCGGGCCCGCCTGACCCAGCCGCGGCTGCGCTACCCGTCGCAGCTCCGGCGCCATCTTCGGCCCGGGCGCCTCGGTGCCGCCGATCTGCGACAGATCCGTCGCCTCGTCGATGCCGATGTCGAGTTCCGCGCCGCGGTGGCCGCCGAGCTCGATGACGCGGCCGACCCGGTGGTCACCCTCTGGCTGCGCCGACCAGAGGGCTGGGAGTCCGAGCTGGCGCGCCTCGAGGCCGAGTCGACCCGCCGGCGCGCCGCGGCGGCGGAGGGACGGGAGGCGCTCGCCGAACGGCGCCGGCGGGAGGCGGCCGAGCAGCGCGCCGAACGGGCCCAGGCCGAGGTGGCCCGGCTCGTCGACGATCTCGACTCGCTGCGGGGCGAACTCGAGGCGCAGCGGGCACGGGTGGACGAGCTCGAAGCGGAGGTGGTCGGGATCCGCGCCGAACGCGACGCGGCCAAGGTCCTGGCCCGCAACGAAGCCGATCGGCTGGCGGCGACCCGCGAGCGTCTGGAACGAGCCGAGGGCGAGCTCGCCGACGCCCGGGCCGAGACCCGCGGGGCGTCGGCCGTCCGCGATGCGGCCCTCGCCGACCGGGCCCGGACGCTGGCCGAGGTCGGTGACCTGATCGAGGCCGCCGACACGGCGCGCCGGCTCGCCGATCGCCTGGCGGAACTCCTCCCCGACACGGAGCCGGCTGCCGAGGCCCGGACGCCGCTCCCGACCCCCGGTCGGCTCGCCGGTGACCCCGTCGGCCTCGCCCGGCACCTCGTCCGCTCGGGTGCGACGGTCCTCATCGACGGCTACAACGTCTCCAAGGCGTGGTGCGGAGACCTCGATCTCGAGGCGCAGCGTCGCCGACTGGTCGATGCCTGCGAGGGGCTGGCGGCGCGCCACGGGGCGGACATCTCCGTGATCTTCGACGGGGCGGACGTGGCCGGTGCGCACTCCTCGGGCCGCCGGGTGGTCCGGGTCGCCTTCTCCGAGCCGGGCGTCACCGCCGACGATGTCCTGCGGGCCGAGGTCCGTCGTCTTCCTCCGACCCGACCGGTCGTCGTCGTGACCGACGACAACGCCGTGCGTCGCGACGTACGTGCCGCCGGAGCCAATCTCGTGCACAGCCCCGACTTCATCGCCCTGCTCCAGGCCTGAACGATGCGTCGATCCGAACCGCCGCCCGATGTCGACGAGATCCGCGGGATCCTCGCGCCGTACGGCATCAGCCATGTCGGGGTGGCGGCAGCCGAACCGATGGAGCGGGCGCGACGCGAACTGCTCCGCCGACGCGACCTCGGGCTCAGCGACTCGATGGGATTCACCTACCGTGATCCCGTCCGGTCGACCGACCCGGGACGGGCGGTGCCCGGGGCTCGATCCGTGATCGTCGCCGCCCGGCCCTACCTGACCTCCACCCCACCGTCCGGCACCTCCGAGCCTCCGTCGGAGCCCGATGTCGCGCCGCGGGCGAGCGTCGCTCGCTACGCCCGGTCCGATCACTACGGCCCGCTGCGGGACGGACTGCGCGAGGCGGCCCAGCGCATCCGTCGGAGTGGCCATCGGGCGGTCGCCTTCGCCGACGACAACTCGCTGGTCGACCGGGAGATCGCCCATCGGGGCGGGCTCGGTTGGTTCGGGAAGAACGCCAACCTCCTGCTCCCCGGGGCCGGGAGCTTCTTCGTGCTCGGGAGCATCGTCACCACCCTCGACCTGCCGTCGGCATCGCCGGTGCCCGACGGGTGCGGCACCTGCCGGCGGTGCATCGATGCCTGCCCGACCGGTGCGATCGTCGACGACGGCGTCATCGACGCCCGGCGGTGTCTCGCCTGGCTCGTGCAGCGCCCCGGGTCGTTCCCCGAGGAGTTCAGGGTCGCGCTCGGCGATCGGATCTACGGCTGCGACGACTGCCAGGACGCCTGTCCGCCGACGGTCCGGCTCGGCCACCGACACACGGTGGCTCCGGACCCGGACGAGGTGGCCAGCGTCGACCCGGTGTGGGTTCTCGAGGCCGACGATGCCGACCTCCTCGAGCGGCTCGGGCGGTGGTACCTCGCCGGGCGCGACACGAGGTGGCTCCGCCGCAACGCGTTGATCGTCATCGGGAACACGGCGTCGCCCGCCGATGTCCGGTGTGCAGCCGTGCTCGAGCGGTACGCCGACGGGCCCGACGAACTGCTCGCCGAGCACGCCGACTGGGCACGGCGGCGCGTCGCCGAGCGTCACCGACCGGTGGCGGTCGACGCACCAGGTCGTCGGGGGGAGCGATGAGCACCTCCGGGCGACACCTGCTGGTCACCAACGACTTCCCACCCAAGATCGGGGGCATCCAGTCCGTCCTGTGGGAGTCGTGGCGCCGGCTCGACCCGTCGTCGTTCGCCGTCATGACCAGTCCCCACCCCGACGCCGCGGCCTTCGACCGCGAGCAGCCCTTCCGCGTCGAGCGGGTGCCGGAGTTCGCGCTGCTGCCCCACCCGGTCATGGTGCGTCGGATCCGTCGACTCGCCGAGGAGTTCGGAGCCGATCGCGTCGTCCTCGACCCGGTGTTCCCGCTCGGCCTCGTCGGACCGCGACTCGGGCTGCCCTACGACGTGGTCGTCCATGGTGCCGAACTGACGATCCCGGGTCGGCTGCCCGGGACCTCGTCGATGATCCGCCCCGTCCTCACCGGTGCCCGACGGATCATCGCCTTCGGGAGCTACCCGGCGGCCGTCAGTCGTGCCGTGGCCCGTCGCGACCTCGACGTGGCCGTCATCGACCCGGGAGTCGACGTCGACCGTTTCCGCCCGCTCGACCCGGACCGGCGGGCCGAGGTCCGGCGACGGCTGGGCGCCGGACCCGACACCCGACTGGTGCTCGGCATCTCCCGTCTCGTCCGCCGGAAGGGCTTCGACACGGCGATCGCCGCCGTCGCCCGGCTCGCGCCCGACTTCCCGGAACTCGAGATGGTGATCGCCGGCCGCGGTCGTGACGAGGAGCGCCTGCGGCGCTTGGCCGAGGAGTCCTCCGCACCCGTGCGGTTCCTCGGTCGGGTGGCCGACGCCGATCTCGCCGACCTCTACGCCGCCGCCGACCTCCAGGTGATGCTGTGCCGCGATCGGTGGTGGGGTCTCGAACAGGAGGGGTTCGGCATCGTGTTCGTCGAGGCTGCGGCAGCGGGCACACCGCAACTCGCGGGGCGCAGCGGTGGCTCGGCCGACGCGGTCGACCACGGCGTCACCGGTGTGGTCATCGATCGCCCCGACTCGGTCGAGGACGTGGTGGCGGCCATGGCCGACCTGCTCCGCCGACCGGACCGACTCGCGACGATGTCGCAGGCCTCCCGGCAGCGGGCCGAGACCACCTTCGCCTACGGGCCCCTGGCCGACCGACTCTCCGCTGCGCTCGGTGACGGCCCCGTGATCTGACGGACCCGACCCGAAGGCGCCGCGACGCCGGCATCATGGGGGCGTGGGTTCCACCATCGAGACCGAGGCATCCGACCCGGACCCGGGGGCGTTCTCCGACGCGATCGTCCGCATCGACATCGCTCTGACGGCGGTGTTCGTCGTCACGGCGGCGTACGCCGCGACCGTGTTCGACACGACCGCGCAGTGGGTCGGGGCCGTCACGGCGATGGTGCTCTTCGCCGTCGGGGTGGCGGCGTTCCTGTGGGGGTTCTGGAACGCCGTGCAGCGCTCCCGGACCGAGGAGATCGCCGTCACCCAGGTGTTCCTCCTGGCGGGGAGCCCCGTCCCGGCCCCCGTCCGACGGGCGATGAACTCGGTGTTGGTCGTGCAGGTGGTCACGGCGACCATCACGACCCTCGCCCGCCCGAACGGTCCGGACGGCAATCCGGGCTCGTCCCTGGCCGTCGGCTTCCTCGTCCCGATGCTCGGCCTCGGACTGAACGGGCTGTGGGCGGCCTTCCATGGTCGCTTCCCGGCGCGGCGCGACCTCGTCGATGGGCCGGCGGGCGCGACCGACGAGGGGTGAGCGTCACCCGGACGCGAGTCCCGATCGGCCACAATGGGGCCATGGCAGACCGCGCCTCGGAGACCATCACCATCGCGGCCCCGCTCGATCGGGTGTGGGCGATCGCGTCCGACATCGAGCGCTATCCCGACTGGGCGCACGACGTCACGTCGGTGAGCGTGCGCGACCGCGACGCCGACGGTCGACCGGTCGAGGTCGAGTTCCGGGCATCGGCCCTCGGCCGCAGCACCCACTACGTGCTGGCGTACGACTACTCCTCGGCACCGGACCGACTCGCATGGACGATGGTGTCGGGGGACATCCAGCGCTCGATCGACGGCGCCTACGTGCTGACGCGGATCGACGACGCGCACACCGAGGTGCGCTACGAGCTCGCCATCGAGCTCGCCGTGCCGCTTCCCGGCTTCGTCAAGCGTCGGGCGGAGCGCCGGATCCTGAACGCGGTGCGCGAGCTCAAGATCGTCGCCGAGGCCTGAGTCCGACCGTCCGGTCGGGGTGCGCGTCGATGGCCGACCTGCGACTCGGGATCGACGTCGGCGGGACGAAGTCGCTCGTCGTCACCGTCGCCGACCCCGGTTCGCCCGAACCCGACACCGTGCGACGGTCCTCCCATCGCGTGGCGACGCCGCGGGGGACCACCGACCAGTCGGTCCTCGTCGAGCACCTGATCCGCCTCGTGTCCGACGAGATCGAGGCGGCGGCACGGCACGATGACCGCATCGTCTCGGTCGGGGTCGGGATGCCCGGTCTCGTCACCCGCCAGGGAGTGCTCAGGGCGGCACCGAACCTCGACGGGGTCGGGGACCTCGATGTGGCCGGTGGCCTGCGGGCGCGGGTCGACCTGCCGGTCGCCGTCGAGAACGACGCGACCTGTGCCGCCCTCGCCGAGTGGCTCCTCGGTGCCGCGACCGGACTCGACGATGTCGTGGTGGTCTCGCTCGGCACCGGCATCGGTGGGGGTGTGGTGGCCGGTGGTGCCCTGCAGCGGGGCTCGCAGGGCTTCGCCGGCGAGGTCGGGCACATGATCGTCGACCCGGCCGGTCGGGAGTGTCCGTGCGGGCGGCGTGGGTGCTGGGAGCGGTATGCCTCAGGGGCCGCCCTGCCGGAGCTGTGGCGCAGTCGTCCGGATCGGGAGACGTCGTCGCTGGCGGGGAGCACCGAGATGCTGACGGGGGCGAGGATCGAGGCGGCGGCGCGCGCCGGCGACCCGGTTGCCCTCGCCGTCTTCGACGACTTCGCCGACTGGCTGGCCGTCGGTCTCGCCAGCCTGACGAACATCCTCGACCCGGTGCGCATCGTGCTCGGTGGAGGGGTGTCGGAGGTCCACGACCTCTTCATCGACCGCGCCCGTCGCCGTTTGGGCGAGTTGGTGTACCGGCCGGAGCGTCGGCGCCTGCCCGACCTCGTGATCGCCGCGTTCGGGGACCATGCCGCCGCCGTCGGGGCGGCACTCGCCGGCGCGCCCTGAGGGGTCCCGGCGATGACCCGGACCGGTCAATGGCCGGGGTACGCGGCGCGGGCGGCGCGGATCTCCGCCCAGGCCTGCTCGGCCCCACCGAGGCCGGTGGTCGAGGAGTGCTTGTTCGGTTCGAGTGCCTTGTAGACCTCGAAGAAGTGCTGGATCTCGGCCATCAAGCCGTCGGGGAGGTCCCCGATGTCGTGGACGCTCACCCAGCGCGGCTCGCGGTTCGGGACGCAGATCAACTTGGCGTCCTCACCGGCCTCGTCCCGCATGTACATCACACCGACCGGCCTCGCCTCGACCCAGACTCCCGGGAACACCGGGTCCTCGAGGAGGACGAGGGCGTCGAGGGGGTCGCCGTCCCCGGCGAGGGTGTCGGGGACGAAGCCGTAGTCCGCCGGATAGGTCGTGGCGGTGAACAGCCGGCGGTCGAGCATGACCCGGCCGGTGACGTGATCGATCTCGTACTTGTTGCGGCTCCCGCGCGGGATCTCGACGATCACGTGGATCGTCGGGCTGTCGGCGTCGGTCGATGCGTCTCGGGCGGTGGCCATCGGCGCATCATCGCGCGCCGGCCCGTTGACGACCGGCTCCCGGCGGGCCGGGTCGACGACCGGTAGCGTCAGCCGCCATGGAGTTCCGGCGCATCACGAACCTTCCCCCGTACGTGTTCACGATCATCAACGGATTGAAGATCGAGGCGCGCCATCGCGGGGCCGACGTGATCGACCTCGGTTTCGGCAACCCCGATCTCCCGTCGCCCGACATCGCCGTCGCCAAGTTGGCCGAAGCGGCGAGGAACCCCCGCAACCACCGGTACTCGCTCAGCCGTGGCCTGCCCCGTCTGCGGGAGGAGGTCGCGAAGTACTACAAGGCCAACTGGGACGTCGACCTCGACCCCGACCTCGAGATCACCAACACGATCGGCTCCAAGGAGGGTTTCTCGCACCTGATGTGGGTGCTCCTCGACCGGGGTGACGCGGCGATCGTGCCGACGCCGAGCTACCCGATCCACATGTACGGTCCGCTCTTCGCGGGCGCCGACCTGCGTCAGGTCCCGATGCGTGGACTCAGCCATCACGAGGAGCGCTCGAACTTCGCCGAGGAGTTCTTCGACAACCTCCATCGCGCCTACGACCTCGGGTGGCCCAAGCCGCGGGTCCTCGTGATCTCCTTCCCGCACAACCCGACCGGGGCGTGCGTCGACCTCGACTTCATGCAGCGTGTCGTCGACTTCTGCCGGGAGCGCCAGATGGTCGTCGTCCACGACTTCGCCTACGCCGACGTCGGGTTCGACGGGGTGAAGCCCCCGAGCATCCTCCAGGCCGAGGGTGCCAAGGAGGTCGCGGTCGAGCAGTACTCCATGACCAAGAGCTTCTCGATGGCGGGTTGGCGCACGGCGTTCATGGTCGGCAGTCCGGAGGTCGTCCAGGCGCTGGTGAAGCTGAAGAGCTATCTCGACTACGGGATGTTCCAGCCCGTCCAGATCGCGGCGACCGTCACCTTCCGGGAGGCGGCCGACTACCCGAAGGAGATCTGCGCGATCTACGAGAGTCGGTGCGACGCCCTGATCGACGGTCTCGGCAAACTCGGCTGGGACGTCCCGCGACCCGGTGGGACGATGTTCGTCTGGGCGCCGATCCCCGAGGCCTACGCCGAGATGGACTCGGTGGAGTTCTGCTCGATGTTGGTGCGCGAGTGCGACGTCGCCCTCTCACCGGGGGTCGGCTTCGGGCCGGGGGGAGAGGGCTATGTGCGCTTCGCGCTGATCGAGAACGAGCAGCGGATCGCCCAGGCGATGCGCAACCTGCGGCGTGGCCTGACCCGCCTCGGTTGAGCTGCGCCGGGAACGGCGCGTCACGCGGAACGCGCCGACTCGTCACGCTCCCGTCACGGGACGGGCCTAGCCTTCGCGGCGTGCACACCATCGTCGTCCGGGTCTGGCTGCCCGACCGCCCGGGTGCGCTCGGCCAGGTGGCGAGTCGCATCGGTGCGGTCCGGGGCGACGTGCTCGGCATCGAGGTGCTCGAGAGCGGGGCGGGGAACGTCATCGACGAGCTGGTCGTGCGGCTTCCCGACGAGCAGGTCGTCGACCTCATGGTCTCCGAGGTCGATGCGGTGGACGGCGTGAGCGTCGAGCACGTCCGCAGTCTCGACGGTGGGCACATCGACCCCGACATGGCGGCGCTGACCCTCGTCGCCGAGGTCGCCGAACTGCCGCCGGAGCAGCGGATCGGGGCCCTCGTACGCGGCCTCCACGTGCTGACCGGGGCGACGTGGTCCGCAGCCCTCGATGGAGTCGATGCCGTGGCCACGTCCGGTCCGGTCCCCGACCTGGCCTTCATCCGGGCCCTGCGCGACGGGAGCGGGCACCTCGGGGATGCCGCACCGATGTCGAGCGAGCTGTTCTGGGAGGAGGTCGCCGGGGTCGCACTCGTCGCCGGGCGGGACGACCGGCCGATCCACACCCGCGAACGGTCACGGGTGGCCCTCGTCGCGCGGATCGCCGGGAGCCTGCTGGCAGCACCGGGGTCCTGATCGTCCGATCAGGCCCAGTCTCGGGAGCGCTGCACGGCGCGGGACCACTGCTCGTGGAGGGCATCGGCCCCGGAACGATCGGCGGACGGCTCGAACTGGGCGTCGAGTTCCCATGCCTCGGCGAGCTCATCGAGGTCGGCCCACACCCCCTCGGCGAGGCCCGCGAGTCGAGCGGCCCCGAGGGCGGTCGTCTCGTGGTCCACGGGACGCCGGACCGGCACGCCGAGCTGGTCGGCCTGGATGCGCAGGAGGAGGTCCATCACCGAGGCACCGCCGTCGACCCGCAGGTCGGCGATGTCGACGCCCGAGGCCGACGTCATGGCGTCGACGACGTCACGGGTCTGCAGCGCCATCGACTCGACGACGGCGCGCGCCAGGTGGGCGGCGCTCGATCCCCGGGTCAGACCACAGATCGTCCCCCTCGCCGCCGGGTCCCACCATGGCGAGCCGAGCCCGGCGAAGGCCGGCACGATGACCACCCCGCCAGAGTCGTCCACCGATGCCGCCAGCGGACCCACCTCGTGGGACTCGGCGATGATCCCGAGACCGTCCCGCAGCCATTGGACGGCGGCACCGGTGACGAAGATCGACCCCTCGAGCGCGTAGTGCACGGTCCCGTCGGCGAGTTCCCAGGCGATCGTGGTCAGCATCCCCGGTGTCGGCGGCGGGCAGTCGGTGCCGACGTTGAGCAGCACGAAGCTGCCGGTCCCGTAGGTGTTCTTCGCCATGCCGGGTTCGAAGCAGGCCTGACCGAACAGGGCCGCCTGCTGGTCGCCGGCGATCCCGCTGATCGGGATGCCCGCGGGGAGTCCCGACGCGGGGTGGGTCGTGCCGAGGCGCCCACTGGACGGGCGCACATCGGGGAGCATGCCCATCGGGATGCCGAGCATCGCGCACAGGTCCGGGTCCCAGCGGCGGGCGGTGATGTCGAACAGCATCGTCCGGGACGCGTTCGAGACGTCGGTGGCGTGGACCTCGCCGCCGGTGAGTCGCCACAGGATCCACGAGTCGATCGTCCCGACGGCGGTCGAGTCCCCGGCGGGGATCGGTCGGTTACCGAGCAGCCACTCGATCTTGGTGCCGCTGAAGTAGGGGTCGAGCACGAGTCCGGTCCGCGACCGGACGAGGTCGAGCATGCCCGCTGACTCGAGGTCGGCGCAGCGTTCGGCGGTCCGACGGTCCTGCCAGACGATCGCCGTCCCGTACGGGGAACCGCTGGCCCGATCCCAGGCCAGCACGGTCTCCCGCTGGTTCGTGATCCCGATCGCCGCCACGTGGTCGATGCCGACCCGCTCGAGCACGGCGGTGACGGTGGCGACGACCGCCGACCAGATCTCCTCGGGGTCGTGCTCGACCAGACCCGGTCGCGGGAAGATCTGGGTGAACTCGCGGTACTCCGCCTCCGGCTGTCGCCCGTCACGGTGCACAGAGCGGGCCCGGACGCCGGTGGTCCCGGCGTCGATCGCGATCACGCACGTGTCATCCGATGGTGTCGTCGACATGCCCGAAGGGTAGCGAAGCGTCCTCAACGCCGCCGGCGGGGTGTGCCGCCGCCCGTGCGGCGGGTCGGCGCCGGTCGCGATCGACTCGCCGCGGTCGCGTTCGGAGCGCCGGCGCCCCGGTCGGTCGTGGGCCGGCGGAGACGCTGGCGCTGGTACCCGAACTTGGCGAGCACGGCCCCGACCCCGAGGTACAACGGCCCACTCACGAGGAGTCCGGCGATGGCGCCCACCCGGCTGTCGGCGTCCACGACGAGCAGCAGGATGAGGATCATGACGGCGACGTACAGGAGCCACTCGCGCACCAGCCGGCGCCACGGGACCGGGCGGGTCGAATCCCATGCCATGGCCCCGTTCTAGCAGGCCGATGCCTAGGCTTGCCGGGTGCGAGTCGGGGTGCTCACCGGTGGGGGCGACTGCCCGGGGCTCAATGCCGTGATCCGGGCCATCGTCCGCAAGGGTGAACGCGTCCATGGCGACGAGATCGTCGGATTCCTCGACGCCTGGGACGGGGTCATGGGCCGTCGCACGGTCCCGTTGACGGTCGAGAGCATGCGCGGGACCCTCCCGCGCGGTGGGACCGTCCTCGGCACGCGTCGCGGGAGTCCCTTCGACCACGAGGACGGGGTTGAGCGGGTTCGGGCGACGCTCGGCGACTTCGGGCTCGACGGGCTGATCGTGATCGGCGGCAACGGGTCCTTGAGCGTCGCCGACCTCCTGCACCGGGAGCACGGGATACCGGTGCTCGGCGTGCCCAAGACGATCGACAACGACATCTGCGGCACCGACCTCACGTTCGGGTTCACGACGGCGGTGCAGATCGCCACCGACGCGATCGATCGACTGCACACCACGGCCGAGAGCCACGACCGGGTCATGGTGGTCGAGGTCATGGGCCGGCACAGCGGGTGGATCGCGACCCACGCCGGCATCGCCGGAGGGGCCACGGTCGTCCTGATCCCGGAGCGTCCCTTCGACGTCGCGGAGGTGTGCGAGCGTCTGACCCGGCGCCACTCGCGGGGCCGGTACGCGTCGATCGTCGTGGTCGCCGAGGGTGCCGTCCCGCGCGACGGGACCCTCGACCTCGGCGACCGTGCCGTCGACCGGTTCGGTCACGTGCGCCTCGGGGGCATCGGGAACGTGCTCGCCGACGAGATCGGTCGCCGCACGGGCTTCGAGACCCGTCCCGTGCTCCTCGGCCATGTCCAGCGAGGTGGCACCCCGACGGCCTTCGACCGGGTCCTGTCGACGCGCTTCGGCGTGGCTGCCATCGACGCCGCCCACGCCGGCGAGTGGGGGAGCATGGTCGCTCTGCGCGGCGACGTCATCGAGACGGTGCCACTCGGGGTCGCGGCGGGTCGCACCCGTCCGGTCGACCTCGACCTGTTCAGCGGGGTCGCCGAGATCTTCTTCGCCTGAGCGGCTCCGTCGCTCAGCCGGATCGGGTCAGGGCCGGATAGGCCGGCTGGGAGGAGGCGATCAGTCTCCAGTAGTCGTAGATCCGGAGCAGGCCGGTGGTCGTCGTGCCGTCCGCCCGGGGGAGGGGGAATCGTTCGCCGTCGACGGTGATCTGCACGGTGTCGATGCCGTCGACGTCGTCGGCGGTCACGACCACCTGGGCGACGGCGAGCATCAACCCGTCACCGGACAGGTCCGTCAGGTCACCCGACACGTCGAGGTAGAGGACGGCACCGACCTGCCTCGCCGAGCCGATGACGAGGTCACCGGGCACGGCCGAGGTGATCTGCAGGGCGGACTCGCCCTCGGTCGGCCCGGCGATCAGGGTCTCGACGAGGGAGCGAACGTTGTCGGCCTCGCGTCGCACCGAACGCAGGAGGCGCGGTTCGCCCGGGGCGAGGAGGTAGACGCGGCTCGCCCCGTCGGTCGCCTCGAGTGCCGGGTCGCCGGCTGGAGTCAGGGAGCGGTCCTCGACCGGCACGTCACGCGGGGCGGAGTCGGGCGGGATGCCACAGGCTGCGAGGAGGGCCGACGCCAGTGCCAGCACGCTGACGCGGGCCGTCCGCCGTGTGTGGCGGTGGCTCATTCGGCCTCGACCTCCTCGGCGGGCAGTTCGATGACGAAGCGCGCCCCGTTCCGGTCCGGTCCCCGGTCCTCGACCCACACCTCACCACCGTGCATCCGCACGTGCTCCGCAACGAGGGCGAGTCCGAGACCGGCGCCGTCGTTCCCGCTGCGACGTCCAGCCCCACCGCCGCGGGCGAAACGCTCGAAGATCAGTGACCGCTCGTCCTCCGGGACGCCCGGTCCCTCGTCATCCACGATGATGCGGACGCGGGTCCCCCCGGGTCCGGCGTCGGTCGACTCGTCGGCGGCGGCGTGGGTCGAGATCGTGACGCGGGCCCGGCCGCCACCGTGGACCCGGGCGTTGTCGATCAGGTTGGCGACGGCGCGTGCGAGTCGTCGGCGGTCACCGGTGATGATCGTCCGGTCGGCGCTCACCGAACTGGTGAGTGAGGTGTCGGGCATGCTGCTCACGGCGATCGCCTGTTGGACGAACTGGGTGGTGAGCAACTCCTCGAAGTGCATCCGGACCGCTCCGGCGTCGAAGCGCGAGATCTCCAGCAGGTCCTCGACGAGGGTCCGGAAGCGACTGACGTCGCTGCGCAGGAGGTCGACGGCCGCCTGGGCGCGCTCGGGCATCTCGTGTCGTCGACCCTCGATGACCTCGATCGAGGCGGCGAGCGTCATGAGAGGTGAGCGGAGTTCGTGGCTCACGTCGGACGCGAACCGGGCGTCGCGTTCGATGCGGCGCTGGAGGGCCTCGGCCATGTCGTTGAAGGAGCGCGCCAGGACGCCGAGGTCGGGGTCCTCGCTCGGTTCGAGGCGGGTGCCGAGGTGCCCTCCGGCGATCGCCTTGGCGGCGAGTGCGGCATCGGCGACGGGGCGGACGGCTCGGCGCGCCGCGAAGGTGCCGACGATGATGCCGAGCACGATCGTGATGAGACAGGCGAGGTACAGCGACAGGCGGACGCTGCCCAGTGTCGCTGCGACCTCATCGAGGCTGAAGAATTCGAAGTAGGCCGCGTCGTTGGCCAGTGGCCACCCGACGACGATCGACGGGTCCCCCTCGACCTCGACGATCATGCGGGCCGGGACGGTGTCCTCGACGACCCGGTCGACGAGGGGCTGGGGGAGGGCGGTCTCCCGGTAGCGGCCGCTCCCCGGACTCCACTGCCCGCCGTACCAGACCACTGCCCGCTGCACACCGAAGGCCTCGAGCGCGTCGACGGCCGGCTGGAAGTCGGTGGCGGGGCCGCGCAGGCTGGCCTGCACCGTCTGGGCGTTGCGCCGGGACGTGTCGATGCTCGCCGCCTCCCGCTGCTGGACGACGTTCGAGCGAGCGAGACCGTACGTGGTGACGGCCAGCAGCAGGGCGAGGAAGGTCGAACCGAATGTGAAGCTGAAGAGGATCCGGCGACGCAGGCCCCACGGGGCCCGGCGGCTCAGCCGGGCCGGCGGTGCGTCACCCTCGTCCGCGTCGGGCACCGGACCGGGGCTGGTCGGGGCCGAGTCGGTCACGTCTGCAATCGGTAGCCGAGACCGCGAACCGTCACGACATGGCGCGGATTCGCCGGATCGGCCTCGATCTTGGTGCGCAACCGGCGCACGTGGACATCGACGAGCCGGCCGTCACCGAAGTAGTCGTAACCCCAGACCTTGTCGAGGAGCGCCTCGCGACTGAACACCTTCCCCGGGTTGTCGGCGAGCTCGCACAGCAGGCGGAACTCGGTCTTGGTCAGATGGATCTCGACCCCGTCGCGCACCACCTTGCCCTCATCGGGGATCAGTTCGAGGTCGCCGAAGACGAGACGGGCGTGCGGCGTGGCCGAGGGGCGGACCCGGCGCAGGAGTGCCCTGATCCGAGCCGACAGTTCCTTGGGGGCGAAGGGCTTCGTGAGGTAGTCGTCCGCTCCGGCCTCGAGGCCCGCCACGATGTCATGGGTGTCGTTGCGCGCGGTCACCATCACCACCGGCACATCGCTCGACCGGCGCAGGGTGCGGCACAACTCGAACCCGTCGATGCCCGGGAGCATGATGTCGATGAGCACGACATCGGGCGGTCGCAGTTGGAACACACCGATCGCCTCCTCGCCGCTTCCGGCCTCGTCGACGACCCATCCCTCGTCCTCGAGGGCCAGGCGCACGGCGGAGCGGATGCGTTCGTCGTCCTCGACGGCCAGGATGCGGGTTCCCACCCCGCCATTGTGGCCCAGCGGGTGGCCGACCGCGGCACACCGGCCCGAGCCCGGTCGGCTCCTGCCCGTTCGGTCAGGCGTCGCCGATCTCGCGCAGCGCCTCGACGAGTGCCCCGTGGATGCCCGGCGCAGCGACCACGACGTCGTCGGCCCTCACCGGTCGACCTCGGGAATCCGATGCCACCGCACCGGCCTCGGCGCAGATGAGCAGTCCGGCTGCGACGTCCCAGTCGTTCACCGAGTCCTCGACGTAGGCATCGACCCGCCCGCAGGCGACGGTGCACAGGTCGTAGGCGGCCGAACCGGATCGGCGCAGGTCGCGGACGCAGGGGAGCAGTGCGGCCATCCGACGCCCCTGCCTCGCCCGGTGGGCCGCCTCGTAGGCGAAGCCCGTGGCGACCAGGGCCCGCGACAGGTCACCGGCGGTCGATGCCGAGATCGGGTTCGCACCGAGGGCGGCGCCCCGGCCGGCCCCGGCGTGGAAGGTCTCACCGGCGGAGGGGACGTGCACCGCTCCGGCGAGTATCCGGCCCGGCGACCCGCTGGCGGCGACCCGCACGGCAACCGAGGTGCACCATGCCGGCAGGTCGTAGACGAAGTTCGTGGTCCCGTCGATCGGGTCGATCACCCACTCGAGCCCGGAGGTCCCGGCCCGGGCCGGGTGCTCCTCGCCGAGGATGGCGTCATCGGGGCGGGCCAGGAGGAGTCGGGAGCGGATGTGCTCCTCCGCCGCGTGGTCGAACCGTGTCACGAGGTCGGTCGGCGAACTCTTCGTGTCGGGCCGCACACCGTGGTCGCGCCGCCCCGTGAGCGCGAGGGCCCCGGCGGACTCGGCGAGGTCGATGCACAACCGGCGCAGTCGGTCGATGTCGGAGGCGGTCGAAGGGTCGCTCACGGTGCGTGGCCGGCGCGCTCACGGTCCCGGATCTCGTGCCACTCACCCATGGCGCGCAGAGCGAGGACCGACACGATGGCCATCCCGGCGGCGATGACGACCGAACCGGCGAGGAGGCCGAGTCCGTTCGGCACGGCGCATCCACCGGTGCACTGCACGGCGACGATCGTGTGACCGAGCACGCCGCCGACGAGACCGCCGAGGAGGACGGCGACGAAGGCGGTGGTGCGGGCCACCCGTGGTGGGATGGCCGACAGCGGACGCGGGTCGGGCGATCGGTGGCGAGCCATGCGGCAACGGTAGCGGTGGCCGCTGCGATACTGCCCGTGTGGGTCCGTCTCCCGGCGCGACGAGGGCGATCATGCACGTCGACATGGATGCGTTCTACGTGTCGGTCGAGATCCTGCGGCGGCCCGATCTCCGTGGGCGTCCCGTTGTCGTCGGGGGTGAGTCCGGTCGAGGGGTGGTTGCCGCGGCGTCGTACGAGGCGCGTCGCTACGGGGTGCGCTCGGCGATGTCATCCGGTGAGGCCCGGCGGCGATGCCCCGGAGCGGTGTTCTTGCCCGCCGACCATCGCCGGTACGCCGAGGTCAGTCGGGAGATCCGGAGCGTGTTCGAGGCACACACCGATCTCGTCGAGCCGCTGGCGCTCGACGAGGCCTTCCTCGACGTCACCGGGTTGAGCGGCGGGCTCGGCCCGGTTGGCGCCCACAACGTGGCCTGGGGGATCCGTGACGAGGTGCGGGCACGGACCGGACTCGCGTGCTCGATCGGTGTCGCCGTGAACAAGTTCGTGGCCAAGCTCGCCTCCGTCGAGGCCAAGCCCGTCGCCCGACGGGATGCCGTCGAGCCGGGTCCCGGCGTGGTCGTGATCCCGGCGGGGGATGAGTCGGGGTTCGTTCGCGCCCTCCCGGTTGAGCGCCTGTGGGGGGTCGGTCCACGCACGGCGGAGCGCCTCGCGGCGGTCGGGATCCGCTCGGTCGCCGCCGTCCTCGACGCCCATCCCTCGGTGCTCGCCCACGCCGTCGGCTCGAACGCCGCCACCCATCTGGTCCGATTGGCGCAGGGCCGGGACGACCGCCCCGTCGAGGGCGACCGGGAGCAGCGATCGATCGGCCACGAGGAGACCTTCGAGTCGGACATCGCCTCGCTCGACGACCTGCAGATCGAGTTCATGCGCATGCTCGATGACGTGACCTCCCGGGTCCGCTCCCACCGAGGCGGTGCCCGCACCTGGTCGGCGAAGATCCGCTTCCCCGACTTCACGACGGTGACCCGCTCGGTCACCCTCGTCGAGCCGACGGGGGCTCCGGGGGTGGTGGCGGCGCGCCTCTGGCCGGTCGTCGCGTCGGCCGTCGGCGCGCGGCCGGTCCGCTTGCTCGGTGCCTCGGCAAGTCAGTTCGCGGAGCCGGTCCGTCAACTCGATCTGTTCGACACGGCCGACGTCCCCGCCGAACGGGCACTCGGTGTCCTCGACGAGGTGCGCACCCGGTTCGGTCGCTCGGCGATCGGCTTCGGCGGCCCCCGAACGACGGGACAGGGGTCACCGGAACCGCCTCCGCGTTGAGTCCCGGGCTCGTGCGTGGAACAATGTGGGGGTCGACCACCCGGGTCGGCGACGCGAACGGACGAACCCATGCCACTCTCCGAGGACGAACAGCGGATCCTCCGCCAGATCGAGCAGGAGCTCGAGCAGGACCCGACCTTCGCCGATCGCGGGGTGAGGGTGTCCCGGCGCCGGCTGGTCCTGGGCGCCGTCGGCACGGTCGTTGCGCTCTTCGTGACCGTCGTGTCCCTGGCGGTGAGCTTCGTCGCCTCGTTCGTGGCCTTCGCCGTGGCCCTGGCCCTCGGCGCGGTCGTCGTCGGCGAGGTGCGCCTCATCGGCCGGGAGCGCCTAGGCGAGTCACCGCTGGCCGTGTGGTTGGCGGCAGCCCGCTCGCAGCGACCCGGCTGATCCCGTGCTCCCCTCGGACGTCCCGGTCGAGGTGCCGTCGCCCGATGAGCCCTCGCCATCCGACTCGGGGCTCGACCCGGCCGGTGGGCAGCCGAGCGTGCTGGCGATCGACCTCGGGGTGCGACATCTCGCCGTCGGGGTGACCGGGCCCGACGGCGGACTCGGGGTCCGGGACCGGATCGTGACACCGACTCGGGAACCGTTGCGGGCGCTGCTGCGCCTGATCGACCGGGTGATGGCGGCGACGCCGGAGACGCAACGTCCGACGGTCTGCGGTGTGACGGCGTCCGGACCCGTCGTCGAGGCGATCGGGGAGTTCAGGCCGCTCGGCATCCCCACGTGGCACGGCGTACCCCTGCGGCGGGAGATCAAGCAGTTGACCGGCCTCGACACGGTTCTCGAGAGCATCGGCCGCGCCTACGCCACGGTGGCCGCCGCCGGCGGCTCGGCAGTCGCCCTGCACCTCGGGGACCAGGTCGACGGAGGGATCGTCGTCGACGGCCGACTCCTCGACGGGGCGACCGGCCACGCCGGGATGTTCGGCCACCTGGCGGTCGAGCACCCCGGGGCGATGTGCGTGTGCGGGGCGCCCGGCTGCCTCGAGGCCTACGCGTCGGCCCGGACGATCGAGGAGCAGACCGGTCGGGACCTCGCCCGGACGCCGGCTGCCATCGTCGAGCGTGCGGGGATCATGGTCGGCCGGGCCTGTGCGTCGCTGGCGGCGATGCTCGACCAGCGCGAGATCGTGCTCGGCGGCCCGGTCGTGGCCGTGCTCCGGGATGCATTCGTCGACGCCGTCCGAGCAGAGTTCGAGCAACGCTGCCGCCTCTCGCACCTCGATGGTGTGGGAGTGCGCGTCGCCCAGTTCCACGTCCTGTCGGCTCCGGCCTCGATCGCCCGGCGCCTGCTCGCGACCGAGCCCTGACCGGCTCACGCCCCTGCCGTCCACCTTCGCACCGTGCTCCGGGGCCGTCTACGCTCCGCCCCATGCGACCGATCTACAGCGACGAGGCCGAGGCGTATCGACAGAAGGTCCAGGCCTTCCTCGGCGAGAAACTGCCGAGCGGGTTCAGCGGAATCGGCTCCCTCGAGGGCGAGGCGATCACCGAGTTCACGACCGAGTGGCGCCAGACGCTGTACGAGGCCGGCTACCTCGCCCCGGGATGGCCCGTCGAGTACGGCGGGGCCGGCCTGTCGGCGCTGGAGCAGGTGATCCTGGCCGAGGAGTTCGCCCGAGCAGGTGTGCCGACCGGTGGCCCGAACGATGTCTTCGGGATACAGATGCTCGGCAACACGCTCCTGCTGATGGGCAGCGAGGAGCAGAAGCGCCACTACCTGCCGCGGATCCTC
Source organism: Actinomycetota bacterium (assembly GCA_041164245.1). Taxonomy (GTDB): domain Bacteria; phylum Actinomycetota; class Acidimicrobiia; order Acidimicrobiales; family Ilumatobacteraceae; genus Casp-actino5. Next base: position 53,758 of record JBEAPU010000055.1, read on the forward strand.
TCCGGGGAGGACACCTGGTGCCAGGGCTACAGCGAGCCGAACGCGGGGTCGGACCTCGGCAACCTCGGGCTGAAGGCCCAACTCGACGGTGATCAGTGGATCCTCAACGGCCAGAAGATCTGGACCTCGGCCGGCCACCTCGCCGACCACATCTTCACCCTCGCGCGCACCGATCCCGACGCCCCCAAGCACAAGGGGATCTCGTTCCTGCTCGTCGACATGCGCCAGCCGGGTGTCGAGGTCCGTCCGATCAAGATGATCAATGGCGACAGCGAGTTCAACGAGGTCTTCTACACCGACGCCGTGTGCCCCAAGGACAACGTGGTCGGCGGGTTGAACAACGGGTGGGCGGTGGCGATGACGCTGCTCGGGTTCGAGCGGGGTGAGGCGGCTGCCACCGGTCCGATCCGCTTCCAGGCCGAGGTCGACCGGCTGCTGGTGCTCGCTGCCGAACGAGGGCTCACCAAGGACCCCGTCGTCCGCCAGGAGCTCGCCCGGGCGTACTCCAAGGTGCAGGTGATGCGGTTCAACGGGATGCGGGTGCTGACCCAGTTCCTCAAGGGCCATCACCCCGGACCGGACGGCGCCATATCGAAGCTGTTCTGGAGTGAGTACCACCTCACCGTGACCGAGTTGGCCACCCGGATCCTCGGCGCCGACGCGTTGGTCCCGACGGGGCGTCCGCCGTCGTCGTCGTTCTCGACCGACGATGCCGGGGCGCCGAACTCCTCGGCCTCGTGGGTCGGCACCTTCCTCAGCGCGCGCGCCGGAACGATCTACGCCGGGTCCTCGCAGATCCAGCGCAACATCATCGGCGAGATGGTCCTGGGGCTGCCCAAGGAGCCGCGTCCGGCGTGACCCTCCGCTCGCGGCGAGGTGCGCTGGCCACGGTCCTCGCCGTGGCGCAGCGTCCCGGCCTGTGGCCGACCGCGGTTCGCCAGGCGATCGTCCTCGCTCCGGATCGATGGTGGGCCCGCCGGCCGTTCCTCCCTCTGCCCGATCGTCGATACCTCCGGTTCCGACTCGTGACGCAGTACGGGGATCCGGATCATCCCCCGGTGGCCGGAGATGTGGTGGACTACCTGTCGTGGTGCAGGCAGATGCGCCGGCTGGGGCGCTCGTGATAGGACGGCTGAGGGGTCGGTGACATGCGCAACGTGCTCGTGCTGAATGCGACGTACGAGCCGTTGAGTGTCGTGTCGGCTCGCCGCGCGACATGTCTGGTGTTGGCCGACAAGGCCGAGGTGATCGAGGCCGATGCGGAGATGATGCGGTCGCCCTCGCTGGCCCTTCCGGTGCCGTTGGTCGTGCGCCTGCGCTACATGGTCCGTGCCCCGCGACGCAGGGTGGCGGTCCTGTCCCGCCGGGCGGTGTTCGCCCGGGACGATCATCGGTGCCAGTACTGCGGGGGTCACGCCGACTCGATCGATCATGTGATCCCGCGCTCGCGGGGCGGGGGCCACGAGTGGGAGAACCTCGTCGCCGCCTGCCGGCCGTGCAACCTCACCAAACGCGACCGCACCCCCGAGGAGGCCGGGATGCTCCTGCAGCGGCCGTGTTCGGCGCCGCGATCCATGGCCTGGGTGGTCGCCGGGTCCTCCCGGGTGCCCGAGGCCTGGTCGCGTTATCTCGCGCCCACCGGCTGAGCTGGAGCGGTGCCGGGGCATGCTGACGGGATGGGACCGACCCGATCGACCCCCGGTCCCGTCCGCCGAGGCGATGTGACCCTCCCTCGCCCGGATGGCTCGGGGAGCGCGGTGGTCGTCGAGGTCCGCCGTGCCGGCGCAGCTGAGTTGCACGCCGCAGTCGAGCCATTCGACCCCGACCGGATCACCGTGCGCTGGTGCGTTCCCGACGCAGCGGCGGTGGTCCTCGGTTCGCGGCAGCCGATCGACCTCCTCGACCCGGACCGCTGCTCGGCCGTCGGCCTCGGGATCGTCCGTCGGAACTCCGGCGGGGGAGCGGTGCTCGTCGACCCGGAGTCGGCCATCTGGATCGACCTGCTCGTCCCGCTGCCGGACCCGGTCGTCCCCGACGACCTGAGCGCCTCGATGGTCGTGGTCGGTCGGTGGTGGTCGGCCGCGCTCCGGTCCGTGCTGGTCGCGGCCGGTGGCCCGGTGGATGATCTCGTGGTGCACGAGGGCCGGCTCATGACGGCCGGGTGGGGCGACCTGATCTGCTTCGCCGGTCTCGGTCCGGGCGAGGTGACGCGCCGGGGCGCCAAACTCGTCGGCCTGAGCCAGCGACGGACTCGGGACCTGGCCCGCTTCCAGACGCAGATCCATCTGGCGGACCCGACCGATCGACTCGTCGGGGTGTTGACCGACCGGGCCGAGGGTCCCGTTCCCCGACCGGCTCTCCTCGATGACCCGCCGCTGGCCTCCGGCGATGTCGACGCGATCGCCCTGACCCTCCTCGACGCCCTGGCGCGATCGGTCGCGGCGGCCCCGATCGCCTAGGGTCGGTCCATGCGGGACGACGTGATCCTCTCCGAGTTGGACTCGGTGGTGACCGGTCTGCTGGAGCGTCACCTCGAGACGACCCGGGAGTGGTTCCCGCACGAGGTCGTCCCGTACTCGCGTGGTCGGGACCACGACCCGGGTGTCGAGTGGACGAGTCTGGACGCCGATCTCGGCGGGGCGGTGATCGACGACGCCGTGCGCAGCGCCCTGGTCGTCAACCTCCTCACGGAGGACAACCTGCCGTACTACTTCCGGACCGTGGAGCGCATCTTCGGTGCCGACGGGGCGTGGGGCGAGTGGGTCAGACGGTGGACCGCCGAGGAGGGGCGCCACTCGATGGCGATCTACGGCTATCTGATGGTGACCCGTGCCGTCGACCCGCGAGCGCTGGAGCGGGCGAGGATGGCCCAGGTCTCGGGGGGTCTCATCCCGGAGCCCGGTGGTGTCTTCGATGCGTTCGTGTACCTGTCCCTGCAGGAGTTGGCGACCCGGATCTCCCATCGGGCCACCGGTCAGCATCTCGGGGACCCGGTGGGTTACGAGGTCATGCGGAGGGTGTCCGCCGACGAGAACCTCCATCAGCTCTTCTACCGCGACCTGGCGGCCGCAGCGCTCGCGCTGGCGCCCGATGAGATGATGTGCGCGATCGAACGGCAGGTGCACCGTTTCGAGATGCCGGGTGCGGGGATCCCCGGGTTCGCGGAGCACGCCCGCCGCATCGCCCGCGCCGGCATCTACGACCTGACGGTCCACCATGAGCAGATCCTCGTGCCGGTCGTCCTCCGGCAATGGAGGGTCGAGGAGATCTCGGGGCTCTCACCCGAGGGTGAGCAGGCTCGCGAGCGGCTGATGGCCCGTCTCGAGCGCAGCGCTCGGGTCGCGGCGCGCCTGCGCTCCTCCGGTGGTTCCCCCGGGGACGCCGCCACCGCAGCGGGCTGACCGCCGCCACCCACCCCGTGCGGGGCGCTCCGCCGCACCGTGGTCGTATCCATCGTGCGCCGCTCGTCCCGGCCGACACATCCATCCCGACCTGCTCGTCCGCCGGCGTGCCTCCGGGGATGAATGGGGGAGGATGGTTGACATAGGGGCAAATAGGGGACAGACTGGGCGAGCTCGACGGGGGCCCGCATCCCGATGAGCCGAGGCGGAGCGGGTCGGACGAAGGGAACGGGGCAGGCGCGTGTTCGTCGGGGTCTACGAGCGCAACATCGACGACAACGGTCGTCTGGCGCTGCCCGCACCGTTCCGCGGTGACCTCGGTGACCGCTGCTACGCCACGCTCGACCCGCAGGGATGCATCACGGTCCGGACCGTCACCACCTTCGAGACCGAGGCGGCGGAGCTGATCGACGCCCAGAAGCAGGGTCGCGTGAGCCCGGCTCAGCGACGGTCGCTGGCCACCGGCACCCTGACGGTCTCGATCGACAAGCAGGGTCGCATCACCCTCGAGGAGAAGGCGCGCGAGTTCGCCGGTCTCACCCCGGGCTCCCAGGCGATGATCGTCGGGAACCTCAACACCCTCGAGATCTGGCGCCCGTCCCGATTCGACGTCGTCAGCGCCGAGGATGTCGTCGAGTCCGCTCCGCGTCGCTGGGAGGACGAGGCATGACGACCTTCGAGCACCGGCCGGTGATGCGCGACGAGGTGGTCGCCGTGTTCGCCGATGTGCCGCCGGGGACGGTGCTCGACGCCACCTTGGGTGGCGGCGGGCACGCCGAGGCGCTCCTCGAGTCGCGGGACGACCTGGCGATCCTCGGGATCGACCGGGACCCCGTCGCCCTCGACGCGGCACGGGAGCGACTGGCCCGCTTCGGCGACCGTGTCCGCACCAGCCGCGCCCGATTCGACGCGCTCGAGAGGAGCATGGCGGACCACGGCGTCGAGGAACTCAGCGGTGCCCTCTTCGACCTCGGTGTGTCCTCCCCCCAGCTCGATCGTGCGGAGCGGGGGTTCTCGTACCGGCACGACGGCCCGATCGACATGCGGATGGACCCGGACTCGGAGTGGTCGGCCGATGACGTCGTCAACGGCTACGACGAGTCCCGCCTCGCCGATGTCATCGCCCGGCACGGCGGTGAGCGCTTCGCCCGCCGCATCGCCCGGGCGATCGTGGCCGCCCGGCCGATCGAGAGCACCGGTGACCTCGCCGCCGTCGTCACCTCGGCGATCCCGGCGCCGGCGCGTCGAACCGGAGGACACCCGGCGAAGCGCACCTTCCAAGCCATCCGGATCGAGGTCAACGGGGAACTCGACGTCCTGCCGGTGGCCCTCGACGCCGCCATCGGTCGCCTCGCACCCGGCGGCCGCGTCGCCGTGCTGTCGTACCACTCTGGAGAGGACCGGATCGTCAAGGAACGGTTCCACGCCGCCCTCGACGGCTGCCGGTGCCCGTCGGAACTGCCGTGCGTCTGCGATGCCGTGCAGACCGTGCGCATCGTGCGGCGGGTCCCCAAGTCGCCCGGCGCCGAGGAGTCGTCGACCAACCCACGGTCCGCCTCGGCCCGCCTACGGGTGATCGAGCGCATGCGGGGCGCGGAGCCGTCGACCGTGGAGGGGGGATCCTGATGGCGCTCGCCCTCGGCGACCTGGCGCGTGGGCGACGGCCGGACTCCGACCGTCCCCGACGCCCCGCACTGACCGTCGTCGCCACCCGACGGCGCAATGCCCGGGTGACCGTCGGTGTCGGTGCAGTCATCGCCGTCGGGCTGGCGGTGCTCGGCATCCTCCACACCCAGATCGCCTCCCGCCAGCGGGTCATCGACCGCCTCGACAACTCGATCGTGCTGGCCAACGAGCAGTTCGACACCCTGCGTGCCCTGCGTGCCGAGTTGAGGGCACCGGTGCGCCTCGACGTCGAGTCGAGGGCGCTCGGGATGGAGCCGGCGAGGTCGAGCAGCTTCCTGCCCGTCGATCCGCAGGTGCTGGCCACGACACTCGCCGCCACCGGCGGCCGCGACGGCCGCACCGAGGTCGACGGTCATCGTGACCCCCTCGACCAGTTCCGGCTCGTGAAGGCGATCGGGTCCCAGCCGTGAGAGCGACGCGTCGACACGGCGAACCGGCGTCCCGGCCCGGGATCGGCCGGGCCCGGCCGTCCGGGAGTCGTTCGACGTCCTCCCGCTCCCGCAGCACGGCGTCGGCGCGGGCGCAACGGACGTCGGCCCCCGCCGAGCGGCGACTGAAGGTCGTGCGACACGGTGGCCCAGCGACGACTCGGCGCGTCGGGAATCGCCGTCGCCGCGCCCAGATCCTGGTGTTGGGCACCGGCTCGATGCTGGCGCTGATCACCTTCCAGGTGGCCGAGGTCCAGACATCCGGAGGCGACGCGCTGCGTGCCGAGGCGGCAGACCAGTGGACCCGGACCCGGACCGTGCCGGCCGATCGCGGGACGATCTTCGACCGCAACGGCGAGGAGCTCGCGGTGTCGATCCCGGCGGCCACCGTGAGTGTCAATCCGCTGCTCATCGACGATCCGGCGGCCACACTGTCGGTGCTCGCCACGGTGCTCGGCCTCGACGTCGGGGAGCAGCAGCGCCTCTACGACGAGATGGTCCGCCGTGAGCGCGGGTTCGTCTACGTGCGACGCCAGGTCGACGCCGCCGTCGGCGAGCAGATCGCTGCGCTCGGGTTGTCGGGTGTGAACGTCGACGACGAGCCGCGTCGGATCCTGCCCGGCGGTGACACCGGACGCTCGGTGATCGGGCGCACCGACATCGATGGGGTCGGGATCGGCGGCCTCGAGTTGCAGTACGACAACCTCCTCACCGGCACGCCGGGGGAGGTGACCCGGGAGGTCGCGCCGGGCGGGCGTTCGGTCCCGGGTTCGGAGGTGGAGTCCTCCCAGCCGATCGTCGGTGGCGACCTGATCCTGACCCTCGACCGCTCCATCCAGTTCGCCTGCGAGCAGGCCACGATGGAACAGGTCGCGGTGATCGCCGCCCGGGCCGGGACGTGCATCGTGATGGACGTCGACTCCGGGGAGGTGCTGGCGATGGCGTCGGTCGCCCGCGACGACGCCACCGGGCTGGTCGAGGTCACGAGTGCCAACGGCGCGGCGGTCGATGCCTACGAGCCGGGCTCCGTCGCCAAGGTCATCACCGTCGCCGCCGGTCTCGACTCCGGCGCCGTCGGGCCCGACACGACGTTCCTCGTCCCGTGGCGTCGGCTCCACGGCGAGGACTGGCTCCGCGACTCCCACGAGCATCCCGACGAACTGATGACCGTGCGCCAGATCCTCGTCGAGTCGTCGAACATCGGCACCATCGACATCCAACTCGAGACCGGTCAGGCCCGGCATTGGGAGTACCTCCGCTCATTCGGTCTCGGCGAGCGCACCGCCCTCGGCTTCCCGGGTGAGTCATCGGGGATCCTCGCCCACTGGAGCGAACTCCGGGGTTCCGAGCGGGTCACCGTGTCCTACGGTCAGGGCCTCGCCTCGACACCGATCCAGCTGATCGGTGCCGTCAACACCATCGCCAACGACGGCCTGTACGTCGCCCCGCGGCTCGTGCGCGGCACCGTCGGAGCGGATGGGTCGATCGCGGTCGCCGAACCCTCACCCACCCATCGGGCGGTGAGCGCGAACGCCGCAGCGATCGTGCGCGACATGATGGTCGACGTCGTCTGCGACGGCACGGCGACCCGTGCCGCGGTGGACACGTTCAACGTCGCCGGCAAGACCGGGACCGGGCTGAAGGCACAGCCGGATGGCGGATACGAGAACGCCCTCGGACAGCGCTCGTACTACTCGAGCTTCGTCGGATTCTTCCCCGCCGAGCGCCCCGAGGTGACCGTGCTCATCAGCATCGACGAGCCCCCGGCCGGCACCATCAACCGCTTCGGTGGCACAGCGGCAGCGCCGGTCTTCTCCCGCCTCGTCCCGACGATCGCCCACGAACTCGGCCTCGTGCCGCCCGCGACCGGGCCGGCGTGTGCGCAATGATGCGAACGATGATCGATGAGCAGTCGGCGGCCCCCGGCCCGACGTCGGTCCGGGATCTCGTGGACCGTCTCGGCATCCCGGCCTCCATCGTCGGCGACGTCCGCTCGGCGACCGTCGACGACGTCTGGATCGACTCGCGCTCGGTCAGCCCCGGCTCGCTCTTCGCCTGTGTGCCCGGGCGCTCGGCCGACGGACACGACTTCGCCCCCGATGCGGTCGAACGCGGCGCCGCGGCGCTCCTCGTCGAACGCCGACTCGACCTCGACATCCCGCAGATCGTGGTCGAGTCCGTGCGGCGCGCCCTCGGACCGGTGGCCGCCGAGGTGCACCGGCACCCGTCGGCACTCATGACGACGATCGGGGTCACCGGCACGAACGGCAAGACCACGGTGTCCCGGATGATCGGGGCGATGCTCACGTCCGCCGGCCACGTCGTCGAGGTGATCGGCACCCTGGACGGGGCGCTGACGACACCCGAGGCCACCGATCTCCAACGGCGACTCCGGCGTGCCCACGACCAGGGCGCTCGTCACGCCGTCATGGAGGTCTCGTCCCACGGTCTCGTCGAGCATCGGGTCGATGGCGTTCACTTCGACGTGGCCGTGTTCACGAACCTCGGACGGGACCACCTCGATCTCCACGGGACGCAGGAGGAGTACTTCCGGGCCAAGGCCTCGTTGTTCACCCGACTCGCGCCACGTCGCAGCGTGATCAATGTCGACGACACCCACGGTCGCCTGCTCGCCGACGCGCTGGCGCCCGATGCGGTCGATGCCGTGTCGCCCGGCTCAGTCGAGGTCGTCGAGGCCGGCACCGACGGGAGCACCCTCCGCCTCGACGGACGGGTCGTCCGGGTCCCGCTCCCCGGGCAGGTCAACATCGCCAACGCCGTCATCGCGTGGCAGGTCGCCCGCACGCTCGGGGTCGACCCTGCCGCAGCCGCCGCCGGGCTCGCCGCCATGGCACCGGTGCCGGGTCGGCTCGAGCGGGTGCACGACCCCGAGTCAGGACGCGAGGTGCTGATCGACTTCGCCCACACGCCCGACGCGCTCGAACGCCTCATCGCCGACTGCCGACAGATGGCTCCGGGACGTCACCTCGTCCTCGTCGTCGGCTGCGGTGGGGACCGCGACGCGGCGAAGCGCCCGGAGATGGGCGCGGTGGCAGCGTCCGCCGATGAGGTGATCGTGACCTCGGACAACCCCCGCTCGGAGGACCCGGCCTCGATCATCGCGGCCATCGTCGCCGGGATCCCGGCTGCGGCGCGTGACCGCTGCCGGGCGATCGTCGACCGTCGGGAGGCGATCGCTGCGGCGATCGCCGGCTCGTCGACAGCTGACCTGGTCGTGGTGGCCGGCCGGGGCCACGAGACGGTGCAGGAGGTCATGGGGGAACGTCGGCCGTTCTCCGACCGCGCCGTCGTCCGCGAGGCACTCGGGGTGGTCCCGTGATCGCGATCATGATCGCCGGAGCGGTGGCTGCTGCCACGTCGCTGGTCGGGACCCGCTTCCTGATCGGCTTCTTCCGTCGTCGGGGCCAGGGCCAGCCGATCCTCGGGTCGGAGGATCACGGTCCGGTGCACCACATGGGCAAGCAGGGGACCCCGACGATGGGGGGGCTGGCGATCATCGTGGCGGCCTTCGTCGGATGGCTGGTCGCCCATCTCCGGGAGCTGCCGTTCTCCGATCAGGCACTGATCGCGTGGGTCGGCATCGCGGTGATGGCCGGCATGGGGCTGCTCGACGACTGGATCAAGGTCCGCAAACGCCACAACCGGGGGATCTTCTGGAAGCAGAAGAACTACGTCACCATGCTCCTCAGCTTCGGGATCGCGTGGTGGCTGGTCGGTGCCACCGGCATCGCCGAGTCGATCAGCCTGGTGCGCGCCGGAGATCTCGGGTTCCACGTGCCAGCCCCCGTGTGGGTGATCTGGGCGGGACTCGTGATCTGGGCGACGACGAACGCGGTGAACGTCACCGACGGCCTCGACGGCCTCGCCGGCGGGTCGGCGTTGATGGGCTTCGGCGCGTTCACGATCATCGGCTATTGGGCGTTCCGCAATCCGGACATCTACGACGTGGTCAACCCGCTCGACATGGGCGTCCTCGCCGCCGCGTTCGCCGGCGCGTGCCTCGGGTTCCTGTGGTTCAACGCCGCACCGGCTCGGATCTTCATGGGCGACGTGGGAGCGCTCGGCATCGGGGCGGCGATGGCGCTCCTGGCCCTGACGATGAACACCCACCTCCTGCTCGTGCTGATCGCCGGGATCAACGTGATCGAGGCCGGATCGGTGGCCATCCAGATGATGGTGTTCAAGGCCTCCGGCCGTCGGCGCCGCCTCTTCAAGATGTCGCCCATCCACCATCACTTCGAGTTGTCCGGCTGGCCGGAGACGACGGTGATCATCCGCTTCTGGCTGCTCTCCGGGACGTTCGTGGCACTGGCCCTCGGGGTCTTCATCGGCGACTTCACGGCGATGGCGGGTCGCTGATCGTGCGCTCCCTGGTCCATGGTCTCGGGATCGCCGGAGCGGCGACGGTCCGGGCTCTGCAACGGCTCGGTCATGAGGTGATCTCGAGCGACGACGCGATCGATCCGACTCGCCGTTCGCTGGCCGATGGGCTCGGTGTCGAACTGCGGCCCCTTCCCACCGATGACCTCGACCGGTTCGTCGGTGGCTTCGACCTCGTGGCACCGGCACCGGGGGTTCCCGAGCACCACCGCCTGATCGAGACCGCCGAGCGCCTCGGGACGCGGGTGGCCAGCGAGATCGAGCTGGCCTACGAGTGGGAGCAGGAGCGCCCCGGCGGCGCTCGACCGATGCTCGCGATCACGGGGACCGACGGGAAGACGACCACGACCGAGATGGCCGCCGCCATCCTGCGGGCCGCCGGTCTGCGCACCGTCGCGGCCGGGAACACCGATGTTCCGCTGCTCGATGCCTTGACGATGGATGTCGACGTCTACGTGGTGGAGTGCACGAGCTTCCGTCTCGCCTGGACGTCCTCGTTCCGCGCCGAGGGTGCGGCGTGGATCAACCTCGCGCCCGATCACCTGAACTGGCATCGCTCGATGGACACCTACGCCGCAGCCAAGGCCCGCATATTCGGCGCCCAGCGACCGTCGGATGTGTCGATCGGCAACATCACGGATCCCGTCGTGATGGCCCACCTCGGCGCGTCGGCGGGTCGACAGGTCACCTTCGGTCCGGGTGGCGACTACCGCGTCGAGTCCGGTGACCTCGTCGGCCCGGACGGGCCGATCGTCTCGACCGCGTCGCTGGCCCGCTCCCTGCCGCACGACATCCAGAACGCCCTCGCCGCCTCGGCGTTGGTCCTCGAGACCGGCCTGGCCCCCGCCCCGGCGATCGGCGAGGCGCTGTCGGAGTTCGTCACACCCCCGCATCGGATGGCCTTCGTCGCCGAGATCGGGGGGATCCGCTACTTCGACGACTCGAAGGCGACCACGCCGCATGCCTCGCTCGCCGCGATCCGATCGTTCCCGTCGGCGGTGCTCATCGCCGGTGGACGGAACAAGGGCCTCGACCTCTCCCCGCTGGCCACGGCCGCCGGGCACCTCCGGGGCGTCGTGGCCATCGGCGAGGCTGCCGGGACCGTGTGCGAGGTCTTCGCCGGCCTCGTCGACACCGTCGTCGCCGGCTCCATGGAGGCGGCGGTGGAGGCTGCGACACGCGTCGCGCAACCGGGTGACAGCGTGGTGCTCTCACCGGCCTGCGCAAGCTTCGACTGGTACCCGACCGGCGGGTACCCGGCGCGCGGCGAGCACTTTGCGCGGACGGTGCGCGCCCTCGGAGAACGGGCTTCCGGGGGTGGGACGAGACAGGAGGGAACACGATGACGATCGCGATGAAGCGGGACACCGACATCGCCCGGCGCCGGGCCGCGGCACGTGATGCGGCGCGTCGCCGCTCGACGAGCAGTGCGCCGGTGGCCCGTCGGCACACCGGTCCGAAGCGGACCTCGTTGGCCGAGCTCGTCCGCACCGACCACCTCGGACCACCCTCGCGCAGCTACTACGCGATCGCGACGCTGACGGCCATGCTCGTGATGCTCGGCCTGGCCATGCTGCTCTCGGTGTCGGCGCCGGCCCGGGCCGGCGGTGACGGCTCGCCCTACACGATGGTGCTCCGCCAGGCGATGTGGGCCGGAGTCGGAACGCTCGGGCTGCTCGTGGCGACGGTCATCGACTACCGCTGGTGGCGTCGGGTCACCGGCCCGCTGGTGATCTTCGGGCTGGGCCTGATGCTCCTGCCCTTCGTGCCCGGCGTCGGCCGCACCGTGAACGACGCCCGGTCGTGGGTGCAGATCGGACCGATCGGATTCCAACCGTCCGAGATCCTCAAGGTCGTCCTCGTGCTCGTGACGGCGAGCCTGCTCGTGCGTCACCAGGATCACCTCGGCGACTGGCGGCGTTCGACGGCTCCGTTGATGGTGATGGCGGTGGCTGCGTCCCTGCTCGCCCTCGGGCCGGGGGACTTCGGCGGGGCCGTCGTCCTGGCGGCGATCGTGGTGGCGATGGCCTTCCTCGCTGGCGTCCCGCTCCGTCACCTGGGGGTGTCGGTGCTCGGCGGGGGACTCGGCCTCCTGGCGGTGCTGGTGGCATCCCCCCGCCGGTTCAGCCGCCTCACGGCGTTCTTCGACCTCGAGGGCAACAAGGAGGACCGCGCCTACCAGGTCTGGCAGGGTCTCCTCAGCATCGCCAACGGCGGTCTGACCGGCTCCGGGATCGGTGGCAGCCGCTCGAAGCTCGGATACCTGCCGCTCGCGCACAGCGACTTCGTGTTCGCGATCATCGCCGACGAACTGGGCTTCGTCGGGGTGATCGCCGTGCTCGGCGCCTTCACGGCGCTGGTGTGGCTCGGGGTCTCGGTGGCCCTGCAGTGCACCGACCCGTTCGGCATGTACATCGCCGGTGGCATCGCAGCGTGGTTCGGCATCCAGACGGTGATCAACGTCGGTGGGGTCGTCGGCGTGCTCCCGGTGACCGGGCTGACCCTCCCGTTCTTCTCCCAGGGTGGCACCTCGCTCTCGGTCTCGCTGGTCGCGATCGGCCTGCTCTTGAACGTCGCCCGGCGGGGAGTCGCCCCGGGGCGATGAGCGGGACGGTCGGGCGTTCGGCCCATGCCGTGATCGCCGGCGGCGGGACCGCCGGGCACGTACTGCCGGCGCTGGCCGTCGCCGACGCGCTCGTCGATCGCGGCCATCGCGTCACCGACATCCACTACGTCGGCGCACGGCGGGGAATCGAGGCGGAGTTGCTGCCGGGGACCGGCTACCCGTACACCCTCCTCGAGGTGATCGGTCTCCAGCGGCGGGTCACGCTCGCCAACCTGGCCTTCGTCCCCCTGCTCGTGCGGGCCGTCGCCCAGGCGAGGCTCCTGCTGCGCCGGCTCCGCCCGGCCGTGGTGGTGTCGGTCGGCGGCTACGCGAGTCTGCCGGCGGTGATCGCGGCGCGTCTCGCCCGGATCCCCGTGGTCGTCGTCAGCTACGACCGTCGTCCGGGGCGGGCCAGCGCACTCGCAGCCCGGTGGGCGACGGCGAGCGCCGTGGCCTTCCCGGGCTCGCCGCTCCCGCGCGCCGTGGTCACCGGGGCACCGGTGCGGCGGGAGATCCTCGCGGTCGACCGGGAGGCGGATCGCGACGCCGCGCGCGGCCGCCTCGGTGTGGACGAGGGGCGCTTCCTGCTCGTGGTGGTCGGCGGCTCGCTCGGCTCGGGCGTGCTCAACGCGGTGACGGCTCGCTACGTGCGTGAACACCACGACGACGACGCCCTCGCGGTGTTCCATGTGACGGGTCGCCGCTCGGTGGACGACCCGCCCGCGGCCGACGGGTCGACCGGCGGAGTGTGGTACCGGAGAGCCGAGTTCGCCGACGACATGGCGACCCTGTACGCAGCAGCCGACCTGTGGCTCGGCCGTGGCGGAGCGAGCACGGTCCACGAGGTGGCGGCGACCGGCACACCCGCCGTGCTCGTCCCCTGGGCCGGAGCAGCAGAGGACCACCAGGTCGAGAACGTCCGGTGGCTGTCCGAACGCGGCGCCGCGACGCTGGTCGCCGAGGGCCAGCCCGAGGCCGTCATCGTCGAGATCGAGCGCCTGCGCACCGAGCCGGCGGCGCGGGCCACGCTGGCCGCCCGGGCCCGGGAGGCGGGGGCCGTGCACCGACGGGGCGGGGTGGCCAACCTGATCGACTCGATCGCCCTAGCCTGACCGCCGGTGTCATCCCCCCGGTCCTCCTCGCCGTCGCCGCTGGCGCCGACCGCCCCGCGCACACCGGTCGTGTGGGAGCTCGACCGGCCGCGCCGGGTCCACGTCGTCGGGGTCGGTGGCCCCGGGATGAGCGCCATCGCCATCGCCCTCGCCGAGATGGGACACCACGTGTCGGGCAGCGACATCCGAGATCGGCAGGTGCTGGATCGCCTGCGGTCGGCCGGCGTGACCGTGCTCATCGGTCATCGTCGGGACAGCGTCCACGGCTGTGACGTCGTCACCTACTCGACGGCCATCCCGTCCGACCTGAACGAACTCGACGAGGCCCGCCGACTCGGCATCCCGACCGTGCACCGCTCCGAGGTGCTCGGGGCGATCTGCCGTCGAGCCACGACGCTTGCGGTCACGGGCACCCACGGCAAGACCACGACCACGACGATGCTGATGCGGATCCTCGCCGAGGCCGGCCACGAACCCGGCTTCGTGATCGGCGGTGACGTGTCGGACCTCGGGACCGGTGCCAGATGGACGGGTTCGGACTGGTTCGTCGTCGAGGCCGACGAGAGCGACGGGACCCACCTGCGACTCCCGGTGCACGGATCGGTGCTCACCAACGTCGATGTCGACCACCTCGACAACTACGGGACCTTCGACGCCGTCGTCGAGGGCTACGCGCGCTACCTCGAATCGGTCGATGGGCCGCGAGTTGTCTGCGTCGACGATCCCGTGGTCGCGGCGCTGGCCGATGGCGTCTCGTGCATCGGCTACGGCATGTCGGAGGCGGCCCGCTACCGAGCGGTCGACATCGTGGCCTCGGGTCCGCGGATGTCGTTCTCGGTGGTGCTGGACGGGATGCCGCTCGTCGACGTCGACCTGCCGCTGCGCGGCCGTCACAACGTCGCGAATGCGACCGGGGCGATCGCGCTCGCCGTGGAGTGCGGCGTCGATCCCTCCGTCGCCGCCCGGGCCCTGACGACGTTCGGCGGGGTGGCCCGGCGCTTCGACGTCCGCGGGGTCGACGAGGGGGCGACCTTCGTCGACGACTACGCGCACCTCCCGGCGGAGATCTCGGCCGTCCTGTCCGGGGTCCGCGAGTCCGGCGAGCCGTGGTCGAGGATCATCGCCGTGTTCCAGCCGAACCGCTTCAACCGCATGGCCGAGATCTCCGGCGACTACGCGTCCGCCTTCTCGGCGGCCGACGTGGTCGTGATCACCGACATCTACGCGTCGGGAACCGAGCCGATCCCCGGGGTGACCGGGAAGCTGGTCGTCGATGCGGTGGTCGACGCCGACCCGCGGCGCCGTGTCGTGTGGCTTCCCCGGCGCGACGATCTCGTGCGGTTCCTCGCCGACGAGGTGGGTGACGGGGACATCTGCATCTCGATGGGGTGCGGTGATGTCGCCGCACTGCCCGACGAGGTGCTCGTCGCCCGGCGGGCGCGCCGGGGGGTGCGGTGACCGGCGGGGGAGCACCAGCCCTCGCCCGGCTCGCCGATCGGGACCGGCGCCTCCGGGTCGAGTTCGACGCCCCGCTCGGTGAGCGCACCACGTATCGAGTCGGCGGCACGGCGCTCGCGCTGGTGCACGTCGACGATCCCGATGCGCTGCCCCTCGTCGCCGAGGCGGCCCACCTCGACGGTCTGCCGGTGATGACGCTCGGCCGGGGGTCGAACATGCTGGTGGCCGACGCCGGCTTCCCCGGCGTGGCGCTGGTGCTCGGCGCCTTCGCCGAACGCGTCGCGCTGCCCCCCACCGGAGCCGAGCCGCTCGTCGCCGCCGGAGCCTCCGTCGTCCTCCCGGCGCTGGCGCGTCGTCTCGTGCATGCCGGCCTGCGAGGCATGGAGTGGTCGGTCGGGGTGCCGGGTTCGGTCGGTGGCGCCGTGCGCATGAATGCCGGTGGTCACGGGTCGGACATGGCGACGAACCTCCGGTCGGCCGACGTCGTCGACCTCGTGGGCGGTGTCCGGCGTCGTTG
This sequence comes from Actinomycetota bacterium, assembly GCA_041164245.1. Classification (GTDB taxonomy): domain Bacteria; phylum Actinomycetota; class Acidimicrobiia; order Acidimicrobiales; family Ilumatobacteraceae; genus Casp-actino5. The sequence continues at coordinate 69,366 of JBEAPU010000055.1, forward strand.
GACTCCGGGCGAGCTCGGACTCGGGTTCCGCCACTCGGGGCTCGGCGATCGCCATGTCGTCGTCTCGGCGGAACTCGGCTTGGTGTGGGGCGACCCGTCCGCCGGTCGGGCGGAGCTCGAGGCCGTGGTGGCGTGGCGGCGCTCACACCAGCCCGGCGGCCAGAACTGCGGATCGGTGTTCGTGAACCCCGTCCCGGGCGAGGTCGCCGCCGGCGCGCTGATCGATTCGCTCGGCCTGCGGGGCTTCCGGATCGGGTCCGCCGAGGTCTCGACCAAGCACGCCAACTTCATCCAGGCCGACCCGGGTGGCTCGGCCGACGATGTGATGGCGGTCATGTCGCACGTGCGCGACGCGGTCCTGTCCGCGACCGGGTTCGAACTCCGGACCGAGGTGCGCCTCATCGGGTTCGACCACTCCGACACCGACCCGGGGGAGCGGTGACGGCGGCCCGTCCCAGCCGATCGCTAGCGTCTCGGTGATGGTCGGCGCGGGTGAGGGTGATCGGCGGTCTGGCCGATCGCGGGGTCCCGGTCGTCCGGCGACGGTCTCGATCACCGATGACGACCTGCCGGACGCCGTGTACCTCGACGGTGACCTGTCGCCGACGTCCGGACGGGGCACTGGCCGCCGGGTGGTGATCGTGGACGAGGGCGCCTCGGCCTCGGTGGCATCGTCGACGCGGCGCCGTTCCGCCGAACAGCGCCCCCGGGACCGACGTGCCGAACTCCGACGGCGCCTCAGCGGTCGCCGGGTGAGGGCGGTGGGCCTGGTCACCGTGCTGTTCGGCGTGGTGGTCGTCGCGCTGGCGGTCCTCGGTTCGTCGGTGTTCGGTGTCCGCCTCGACGCCGTGCGCGTGACCGGGAACGTGTACACCGATCCGGTCCGTCTCTCCGAGATCATCGACACGGTGGTCGGCACCCCGGTGGTGTTGGTCGACACGGCCGAGGTCGAGCGGGCGGTGGCGGAGATCCCGTGGGTCGACGACGTCCGCGTGCGCGGCGACCTGCCCAACGGGCTGCTCATCGACATCCGGGAACGGCGCCCCGTCGCCTCCTACCCGGCATCCGACGGGTTGTTCAGGGTGCTCGACCCGGAGGGCCGGGTCCTCGACGTGATCGACGGATGGCCGTTCGAGTACCTGCTGGTCGTCGTGACCGGGGATGCGGACGTGTCGGCCGGGGAGTTCGCCCCCGCCGGCCCAGCGGCGGCGGCTCGGCTCGCCGACAGTGTCACCGGGACCGTGCGCGACCGGGTTGCCCAGATCGAGGTCGACGCCGCCGGCACCGACCTGCGGCTGGTCCTCGACGATGCCACGGTCGTGCGTTTCGGCGCGGCTCGCGAACTCTTCCCCAAGCTGGTCCGTCTCGAGACGGTGCTCAACGCCGGTGCGGCCTCGGCGGGATCGGTGGTCGACGTCTCGACGGACGAGGTCACGATCAGCGAGTGACGGGCACCCGCTGATCGAGTCCCGCTGTCGGCGGGGTGGGGCGCAGCGTCCGCGCTAGCATCCCCGAGCGGTGTGCACGGATCTGCGACCATGGGCACCGTCGGCGCGAGTACCGAGTTAGGGACGACGCGAAAAACATGTTTCACGACACTCACCACATGGCCATGATCCCCGCCCGCACTCCGAATGGTGTCGCCCCCTGTGGGGTCGACCGTCTCGCGAGCCCGTGCGCGGCGGGTGACACTGGGGAAGGGGTCTCCCGATGAGCGGTTCACCGCAGAACTATCTCGCCGTGATCAAGGTGATCGGGGTGGGCGGCGGAGGGGTCAACGCGGTCAACCGCATGATCGATGCCGGCCTGAGGGGTGTCGAGTTCATCGCCGTCAACACCGACGCGCAGGCCCTGCTCATGTCCGACGCGGACGTCAAGCTCGACATCGGCCGGGAGTTGACCCGAGGACTCGGCGCCGGAAGTGATCCCGAGGTCGGTCGGGCGGCAGCCGAGGCGCACGACAACGAGATCGCCGACCTCGTCAAGGGTGCCGACATGGTCTTCATCACCGCCGGCGAGGGTGGTGGCACCGGCACCGGCGCAGCGCCGGTCATCGCCGAGATCGCCCGCAACGCCGGGGCGTTGACGATCGGTGTCGTGACCCGTCCGTTCGCCTTCGAGGGTCGACGCCGGTCGGTGCAGGCCGACAACGGCGTGCAACGTCTCAAGGAGAAGGTCGACACCCTGATCGTCATCCCGAACGATCGCCTCCTGTCCGTGGCGAACGACAAGACGAGTGTCCTCAATGCCTTCAAGATGGCGGACGAGGTCCTGATGCAGGGCGTGTCCGGTATCACGAACCTCCTGACGACACCCGGTCTGATCAACACCGACTTCGCCGACGTGAAGATGGTCCTGTCCAACGCCGGTTCGGCTCTGATGGGCATCGGCCAGGCGAGCGGGGACGACCGAGCCGTGTCGGCCGCCAAGGCGGCGATCTCCAGTCCGCTCCTCGAGGCGGCGATCGACGGAGCACGCGGGGTGCTGCTGAACATCACCGGTCCGTCGAGCATGGGCCTCTTCGAGATGAACGCTGCCGCCGAGATCATCCATGGGGTGGCCCATCCCGACGCCAACATCATCTTCGGGACGGTCATCGACGACGAGATGGGCGACGAGGTCAAGGTCACCGTCGTTGCGGCGGGTTTCGACCGTCTCGATCCGGCGCCGCCGGCCTCCCGTTCGACCGGCTCGTCGCGCCTGTCCGAGCTCTTCGCCGACGACGAACCGGCCGCCGGTGACGACGAGGATGACGACGGCTTCGACGTCCCGTCCTTCCTGAAGTGACCGACGGGCACCCCGCCCGCCCCGACGCACGACGGATCGCCGACGCCCTCATCGACGTGAGGGATCGCATCAGCCGAGCCGGTGGGGTCGGGGTGCGGGTCATGGTCGTGACCAAGACCCATCCCGGTTCGGTGGTGTCGGCGGCGGTCGCCGCCGGGGTCGACCTGATCGGGGAGAACTACGCCCAGGAGATCCGGGACAAGGGGGACGACCTGGCCGCTGCCCGGGCCGGTGGGGTCGAGGTCCACATGATCGGCCAACTCCAGTCCAACAAGGTCCGGGTCATCTCCGGCCGGGTCGATGTCGTGCAGTCGGTCGATCGGCTCTCACTCGCCGCAGAGCTGGGACGGCGGGTGCCCGGTCACCGGGTGATGGTGCAGGTGGGCGTCGCCGATGAGCCCGGCAAGGGGGGATGCGCTCCGGCCGACGTCGCCGAGCTCGTCGAGGGGTGCCGCGGGCTCGGTCTGGTCGTCGACGGTCTGATGACGGTCGGCCCGACGTCGACGGAACCGGTCGCCACGGGACGCGCCTTCGCCGTCACGCGTCGGCTGGTCGACGAGTTGGGGCTCGTCGAGTGCTCGATGGGGATGAGCGGTGACCTGGAGATCGCCGTCGCCGAGGGGTCGACCATCGTCCGTGTCGGCTCGGCGCTCCTCGGTCCGCGCTGATCGACCGTTCCGTCCCGCACCCTCCCCGCCGCCCGTCCTCGTGTCGGGTAACCTCCGGCTCGGAGGTGCCCTGATGTCAATGTGGAAGCGGACCATGGAGTACCTCGGACTCGGTCCGGACGATGCCTACGAGGACGACATCGAGTTCGAGGACGAGATCGAGCCGAGACCGCGCCGGACCGATCCGGGCCCCGGTCGGCCGACCGCCGTCCGGGAGGTGTCGGCGGACGCGACCGATCGGGCGCCCTCGCCGCGTCCCGTGTTCCCGAGTCGTGACTTCGATGCCTCGAGCGGTCGTCGGAGCGGTGACGACTCCGGTGTGGTGGTGCGCCCCGGCCGGGTGACCCGTCCGACCGCCGAACCCCAGACCATCAGGCCCCGTCGCTTCGACCAGGCCCAGGAGGTCGCCGACGCGTTCAAGGCCGGCCAACCGGTGATCATGAACCTCGAGGGATGCGAGCGCGAGGTGGCCCGTCGGCTCATCGACTTCGCCAGTGGCATCTGCTACGCCCTCGACGGTTCGATGGAGAAGGTCGCCAACGGGGTGTACCTGCTCAAGCCGACCGGTGGCCAGCCGGCCGGTGCCGACTGAACGGACGCCGCCCCGCACCGGATCGGTAGCCTGCCCGGGGCCGCCCCGCCCGCCCCCGAGGAGATGCTGAGATCGTGAACTACCCGGACGTCCCGTCCCACCCGGACCTGCCCGAGATCGAACGTGCGGTCCTCGAACGGTGGCGGGTCGAGGACACGTTCCGTCGCTCGGTCGATGCCCGTGATCCGGGTCCCGACGGCGGGAACGAGTTCGTGTTCTACGACGGTCCACCGTTCGCCAACGGCCTCCCGCACTACGGCCACCTCCTGACCGGCTATGTCAAGGACGCGATCCCGCGGTACCGAACGATGCGCGGTGAGCGGGTCGAGCGGCGCTTCGGCTGGGACTGCCACGGTCTCCCGGCCGAGGTGCAGGCGGAGAAGGAACTCGGCATCTCCGGCCACCCGGAGATCGCGTCGTTCGGGATCGGGAGGTTCAACGACGCCTGTCGTCACAGTGTCCTGCAGTACACCGAGCAGTGGCGCGAGTACGTCACCCGTCAAGCCCGCTGGGTGGACTTCGACAACGACTACAAGACGCTCGATCTCGACTACATGGAGAGCGTCATGTGGGCCTTCCGTCGCCTGTGGGACAAGGGTCTGATCTACGAGGGCTACCGGGTGCTGGCGTACTGCTGGCGCTGCGAGACCCCCCTCAGCAACACCGAGACCCGCATGGACGACGTCTACCGGGACCGTCAGGACCCGGCCGTCACCGTGTGGTTCGAACTCGACGACGGAGCACGGATCATGGTGTGGACCACGACGCCGTGGACGCTGCCGTCGAACCTGGCGCTCGCCGTCGGCCCGGACATCGACTACGCGGTCCTCGAGCACGACGGCCACCGCTACATCGTGGCCGAGTCGCGCCTCGGTGCCTACGAGGCCCAACTCGGCGGCGCCGAGCGTGTCGGTGGGGTTCGCGGTGCCGACCTGGTGGGACGCAGCTACCGACCGCTGTTCGGCTTCTTCGCCGAACACGCCGGTGCCTTCCGGGTCCTGGGCGGCGAGTTCGTCTCGACTGATGACGGGACCGGCGTGGTCCACCTCGCCCCGGGTTTCGGCGAGGAGGACCAGAACCTCTGCAACGCCAACGGCATCGAGACCGTGTGCCCGATGGACGAGCACGGTCGCTACACCGCCGAGATCACCGACTGGGTCGGCCAACACGTCTTCGAGGCCAACCCGTCGATCATCCGGACACTGCGTGAGGATGGCCACCTGGTGCGGCACGACTCCTACATGCACTCGTACCCCCACTGCTGGCGCTGTGACGAACCGCTCGTCTACCGGGCGATCTCGTCGTGGTTCGTCAAGGTCACCGAGTTCCGCGACCGGATGGTTGAGCTGAACCAGGGGATCAACTGGGTCCCGTCCCACATCAAGGATGGGAGCTTCGGCAAGTGGCTCGCCAACGCGCGCGACTGGTCGATCAGCCGCAACCGCTTCTGGGGCTCACCGATCCCGGTGTGGGTCAGCGACGATCCCGCCCACCCGCGGGTCGACGTCTACGGGTCGATCGCCGAGCTCGAGGCGGACTTCGGGGTGAGGGTGAGCGACCTCCATCGTCCGGCTGTCGACGAACTCGTCCGACCGAACCCCGACGATCCGACCGGGCGATCGATGATGCGTCGGGTGCCCGAGGTCCTGGACTGCTGGTTCGAGTCGGGGTCGATGCCCTTCGCCCAGGTCCACTACCCGTTCGAGAACGCCGAGTGGTTCGAGCATCACTATCCGGGCGACTTCATCGTCGAGTACATCGGGCAGACCCGGGGTTGGTTCTACACGATGCACGTGCTGGCCACGGCCCTGTTCGACCGGCCGGCCTTCGCGAACTGCGTCAGTCACGGGATCGTGCTCGGGGACGACGGGTCGAAGATGTCGAAGTCGCGTCGCAACTACCCGGACCCGAACGAGATGTTCGTCGTACACGGCTCCGATGCCATGCGGTGGTACCTGCTGTCGTCCCCGATCCTGAGGGGGGCCGACTTCTCGGTCACCGAGGCGGGGATGCGTGAGACGGTGCGCCAGGTGCTCCTCCCGGTCTGGAACGCCTACTACTTCCTCACGCTCTACGCCGGTGCCGCCGGCACCGTGGGCCGGGAGCGTGTCGATCAGACCGAGGTGCTCGACCGCTACCTGCTGGGTGAGGTTCGGGCACTGGTGGAGGACGTCACCGCGTCCTTCGATGCCTACGACCTCTTCGGGGCGGCCGAGAACATAGAGCGCTTCCTCGACACGCTCACGAACTGGTACATCCGCCGGAGCCGTGACCGTTTCTGGGCGGGGGACCAGGATGCGATCGACACCCTCCACACGGCGCTGGTCATCCTCTGCCGGGTCGCGGCACCGCTGCTGCCGATGATCACGGAGCACATCCACGGTGGGCTCACCGGCGGGGCCAGTGTTCATCTCGAGGATTGGCCGGACCCCTCGTCGCTGCCGGCGGACGCCGATCTGCGCCGCGGGATGGCGCGGGTGCGCGATGCGTGCTCCACCCTCCTGGCCCTGCGCAAGTCGGAGGGCCTGCGCGTCCGACTGCCGTTGGCCTCGGCCACGGTGGCGACCCCGGACGCGGCGGTCGTGCGACCCCACCTCGAGATGGTGCGGGACGAACTCAACCTCAAGGAGGTCGTCCTCACCGACCGGGTCGCGGATCACGGACGGCCGGAACTCGTGCTCTCCCCGCGGACCCTCGGGCCGCGACTCGGTGCCGACACGCAACGGGTGATCGCAGCCCACAAGGCGGGCGACTGGTCGGTCGAGGGTGACCGGGTCGTCGTCGGTGGTGTCGAACTGCTGGCCTCCGAGTACGAGTTCCGACTCGTCTCCACCGGTGAGGGAGCGGCTGCGACGCTGCCGGCGGGCGGTGGGATCGTGGTCCTCGACACGCTGGTCACCCCTGAGCTCGAGCGGGAGGGCGTCGCCCGCGACCTGGTCCGGCGAGTGCAGGCTGCCCGCCGTGACGCCGACCTCAAGGTGTCGGACCGGATCGGGTTGGACCTGGTCGTCGATGCGCCGACCGCCGAGGCCTTCGAGGCCCACCGGGAGATGGTGATGGCGGAGACGCTGGCCGTGGACGCCCAGGTGGCCGTCACGGACGGGGCCGAGGCGATCACCGTCCGACCCGTGACGGGTGGTGGCTGACGCCCGGTGTCGGTCGGACCGGCGGCATCCGGCCGGTAGGCTCCGCGGCTGCCTGACAGGAGGTCCCATGGCTGCACAGAGGTCGACCACGGCGAAGGGAAGTCCCGGCGCATCCGCCGCGAAGAAGGCTGCACCGGCGAAGAAGGCTGCACCGGCGAAGAAGGCTGCACCGGCGAAGAAGGCTGCACCGGCGAAGAAGCCTGCACCGGCGAAGAAGCCTGCACCGGCGAAGAAGCCTGCACCGGCGAAGAAGCCTGCACCGGCGAAGAAGCC
>JBEAPU010000056.1:0-6406 GCA_041164245.1 Actinomycetota bacterium
GCGTAGCCCGAACCCCGATGCTCTCCGGAGGCGACGTGACGGTGCAGCCGGCCCCGGTCGATCTCGATGACGGTGGTCGTCACGCGGTCGAGGACATGTCGGTCGTGGGTCACCATGATCAGGCCGCCGGAGAACGCTCGGAGTCGTCCCTCGAGGAACTCGACGGCATCGAGGTCGAGGTGGTTCGTCGGCTCGTCGAGGATCAGCGCGTCCCATTCGGCCATCAGCAGCCGGGCCAGCGCCGTGCGCTTGCGTTGACCGCCGGACAGCCGGTCGACCGGGGCCGCGAGATGATCGCCCATGCCGAGCCGGTCGAGCATCGCTCGGCCCTCCCAGCCGTCACCGACGGCATCGGCGACCGTGCCCGACGGCAGGGCCGGGTCCTGGTCGAGGACACCGATGCGGGCCCCACGGCCGCGGCGCACCGTCCCGACCTCGGGTTCCAGCGTCCCGGCGAGGATGCGCAGCAATGTCGATTTGCCGCACCCGTTGAGGCCGACGAGGCCGACCCGGTCCCCGGTCGACAGCGTGAACGACGCGTCCTCGAACAGCACCCGGCCCGGGCGTGAGGCGCGAAGTCCCGATGCGTCGAGCAGGATCACACACCCACGCTACGGTCACGATCGTGGCGGTCACCCGGCGTACCCCCGACCGGCCGGCGACCCCGGCGCTGATCGCCCTGATCATGTGGACGGTGTTCGTCCTGCTCCGCCTCTGGCGGGTCGGTGACGGTGACATCGGGGCATTCGCGCTCGCCGGCACCGACTGGACCGACGCGTCGTCGGGACTGCCACTCGTCGACGGTCCCGGCTACGACGGGCAGTTCTTCCACCGACTCGGGACCGCACCGCTCGACCCCGCTGACCGTGTCGCCGGGACGGTGCTCGACTCGGTGTCCCGGGCGGGGCGCATCGGCTACCCGTTGCTCGTGCGGTCGACGGGTGTGCTCGGCGTGCCGCCCGAGTGGGGTCTCGTGCTCGTCAACCTGGTGGCTGTCACCGTCCTCGGGTTCCTCGGCGGGACGATCGCCCGATCGGCCGGTCGTCACGCTCTGTGGGGCGTGATCGTGCCGATCTACTTCGGTTTCGCGTTCAGCATCGCCCGCGACCTCGCCGAGGTCGTGGCGGCGGCGGCGCTGCTCGGCGGCGTGTGGGCGGCGCACCGGCAGCGCCCGGTCGTCGCCGCGGCCGCGCTGTCGCTGGCCGTCCTGACCCGGGAGAGCACGATCGCCGTGGTGGCTGCATTGGGGCTCGCGGAGTTGGTGCGGGTCGTCTCCCGACGCCGTCCGGTCGCTCCGAGCGATGCGGTGTGGGTCGTCCCGGGCGTGGCCTTCGCGGCGTGGCAGACCGTCGTACTGGTGCGATGGGGGACGCTGCCGATCCTGGCCGGCGGCGCCGGGTCGTTGCGCTGGCCCGGCGCCGCACTCCTCGAGCAGGCACCGACCCTCGCCGATCCGTCGTGGCTCGGGGCCGACCCGTTGAACGCGGTCAAGGTGGTCGAGAGCGTCGTCCTCGTCGTGCTCGTCACGGTGGCGCTGGTCAGCTCCCGCCGACTGCCTGGCGGTTCGCCGATCCGGCCGGCCCTGATCGGTGCGGCGGTGGCGCTGGTCACCGTCGACGTCCCGATCGGGGTCTGGACCGACAGGAACGATCTGCGGATGTTCTCCGACGTGTACGTGCTCGCCGCCACGGTGCTGCTCGTCGCCGGCCGACGGGCACCGCTCCTGTCGACCGTCGCGGTCGCCGGTTGTTCCGGGGCGGCTGCGCTGTCGTTCCTCGTCGGCCTCTGACCCGACTCGGTACCGTGTCGGCGATGGCTTCCCTCCGCAAGCGTCGGGACGGGCGTGAGACGATGGACCGGGTCGTCGGTTTCGCCCGAGCCGAACTGGCCGAGCACGGCCCGGTGGGTTTCAACCTCGATCGGGTGATCGCGGCGTCGGGGGTGTCCCGTGGCTCGATCTACCACCATTTCGGGAACCGCGCCGGTGTGATCACCGCCGTCGAGGCAGCAGACCTGCTGCGGGTCTACCGGACCGGCAACGAGGTGACCCGTGGCATCGTCGAGCAGGCGACGAGCGGCACCGAGATCATCGACTGGCTGCGCACCGCGCTCGAGTTCGGCGGGACCGAGGACGGTCGCCGGGCGCGGTCCCGGCGGGTCGCCACCCTCGCAGCCGCCGAGCAGATCCCGGCCCTGCGGGAGGTGATCGGCGAGTACCAGCGCGAGGGGGTCGAGTACTACGCCGAGACCCTCGACATCGCCCGCAGACGCGGGCTCATCGACCCGTTGGTGCCGATTGCCGGCATCGCCAACCTGATCCAGTCCGTGCTCCTCGGCCGCGCCCTCGTCGACCTGCTCGACGATCGCGAGCAGGATGCAGTCTGGGCGGAGGCGGTGGTCGCGGCGGTCAGTGCGGTGCTGCGGCCGGTCGCACCGCGAGCCGGTCGGCGTCCGCCGACTCGGTGAAGCGGGCGAAGAACGGGATCGCGATGTGGGCGATCGGTCCGATGGCGAGGGCGAACGCGATCGTGCCGACACCGAACGTCCCGCCGAGGGCGATGCCGCTGACGAGCACGACCGCCTCGATCCCGGTGCGCACCGCCCGGATCGAATGCCCGCGTGCGGCGATCCCGGTCATCAGGCCGTCCCGGGGCCCGGACCCGAACCGCGCCGCGATGTAGAGACCGGTCGCCAGGCCGTTGACGACGATGCCGACGGCGAGCAGTGCGATCCGGGCCGTGAGCGAGTCGATCTCGGGGATCGCCCACAGCGACAGGTCGACCCAGATGCCCACGAGGACGGCGTTCGCCAGCGTGCCGAGGCCGGGACGTTCGCGGATCGGGATCCAGGCCAGAACGACCACGAAGCTGGTGAGCACGATCACCGTGCCGAGCGACCAGCCCAGCTGGTTGGCGACACCCTGATGGAACACGTCCCACGGGGCCAGTCCGAGATCGGCCCGCACGACCAGGCCGAGGCTGACTCCGAACAGGGCGAGGCCGACCAGCAGGAAGGCGGACCGTCGGGCGAGCACCGGCGCAGACTACGTGCGCCGATGCCCGCCCGGGAGAATCTCAGCCGGTCTGGCAGAAGTCGTAGAGGAACGAGTAGTCGTCACCGAGTTGGATCGACCTGCTCGCCGATCCGCTGCGACCGTCGCTGACCGTCACGGTGACCGCGACATTGGTGCCTTGTGGGATCGTGATCTGGAATGTCGCCGTTCCGTCGCCGTTGACCGTCCGTGAGGTCGGAGTGAGCGGCACCACCGTGTCCGTGGTGTCCGTGGTGCGCCCGGTTGCCCTCACCGTCAGGAGGTCCCCATCGAGATCACCGACATCGACGATCACCTGGAAGTCGTCACCGCCGAAGGCGTTGCCCCCGATCTTGCACGCCGTCAACTCCTCGACGGTCGGTGCGTTGTTGGGCAGTGTCGTCGTGGTGGTCGTGGTCGTGGTGGTCGGGGCCGTCGTGGTGGTGGTCGTGGTCGTCGTCGTCGTCGCCGTCGTGGTCGTCGTCGTGCTCGTGTCGGGGCGGACGACCCGCGGGAGTGTGGTCGTGGTGGTCGCCACCGACGGGACGGCCGTGGTGGTCGTCTCGAACTGGAGCGGCTCCTCGGCCTCGCCGAGGGTGCTGGCCAGCACCGACGGGTTGAGCACGGTGCAGTCGCCCATCACGAGTCGCAGCTCGTCGAAGCGACCGTCGATCAGGTCGACCCGGAAGTGGACGATGTCACCCGCCGCCGGCGGGGCGGGCCAGCGGGCGGTCCAGACGCCACCGCCGAGGTTCTCGTACCGGCGAAGCGGGTCGGCGGTGTCGGAGATCTTGGTGACGTCGGCGACGCCGAGGCCCCAGGTGTTGTTCGGCTGGGCGTTGACGAACACGCCGAACTCACCGGCCGAGCTCGTCGCGCAGGCGACGTCGATGACGAAGCCGAACGCCGCGAAGGGCTCGATGCGGTTGATCCGGGCACCGCAGCCGATGGTCCGGTTCGCCTCGAGGTCGAAGGAGTAGACGAAGCCGTCGAGCATCCGGACGGCCACGATGGTGCGCCCGTCGTCGAGCCAGCCGGGCAGCGAGTCGAGGCGCTGTTCCCAGATGTTGTCGGCGACGTAGGTCCAGTACTGACCGGGACCGGCCGGCGCCTCCGGGGTCCACACCGAGCGCACCTCGCTCACCGCTCCGGTGAGTTCGATGCGCAGCGTCGGGGTGCCGGCCGGTGCGGTCGCGCCGCACTCGGTGACGGCGCTGAGACGGCTCCAGCCCGGGGTCAGCACGTCGTCACATCCGTCGGTGGCGAGCAGGTACTCGTTGACGGCGCCGTCGAAGAGTTCCACGATGACGTACTGGGTCATCAACGGCTGCTCGGCGAAGGACTTCGTGAAGACGTCGCCACCGCGGGTGAAGGGGGAGTCGGGCTCGATCCGCATGTAGACGGTGCGGATCTCCGAGAGCGGGGTGCCGCGGTCGACCATGCGCAGGCGCCACTCCCACAGCCTCGTGGCCGAGTTGAAGCCGCAGGTCGGGAAGACGTCGATGCCGAAGGCCTCGTTGCGCGGCATCGGCTGCGCGCAGTCGGCGACGTCATGGTCGTACACGATCGGGGCCGACACGCTGGTCTCGATGCGGACGCTCACGATGCCGCTCGGGCGGCGATCGAGGTTGCGGGTGTAGAGGTTGCCGACCCGGGTGTACGGGGCGCCGACGGCGAGCGAGTCGCTGACCCCGACGACCTTGGAGGTGAGTCCGGTGACCTGGACGCGCATCTGGTGGGAGAACACATTCGTGTTGTAGGCACACGAGATCACGGCCGTCACCGGCGCCTCGGCGGACGCCGTCTCGTTCGGGTCGCATCCCGGGAGCTGGTTCGGGTCCTGGACGAAGTTGATGCCGTCACCACGCAGCCAGACCCCGTCGATGAACGCCCAGGCGTTGCCGTCGGGGTCGACGTACAGGCTGCCGTTGGCCACCGGTCCCGGCGGGCAGATCGGGTTGCCGCAGTTCTCGGCGTACCCGGGGATGCTCCACACGTTGGGGTGCTCGAGGTCGGTCGCCAACGAGAACCAGGTGCCGTCGGCTCGACCGATCCACATGACGTTCGAGCTGTCGTAGAAGGAGTAGATCTCCCCGCTCGGCGTGTCGGCCTGACACGGGCTGCAGCCGGGGAACTCGGCGATCTGGGTGCGGGTCTCGCCCGTCGTCGACCACCACTGGCCGTTCGACCAGGTCCAGAACTCGCCGTCACGATCGGTGACGTGACGCACGAACGGCGAGCCGGCCGCCGGTGGGCAGGCGAGATAGCCGACGCAGTCGCCGGTCGGGTCGTAGGCGTTCACGTAGGCATCGACCCGGTCGCGGACCGTGGCCGGCACCTCGGACTGGGGTTCGGCGCCGTTGCTCGGCGTCCACAGCTGGGTCGACTCGTCGTACAGCCACACCCATCCGGCCGGGTCGGCGTAGACGGTGGGCATGTGCGAGAGGTACTCCTCGACGGGGCAGGTCACCGGGGCGCACGGGTCGTAGCCCTCGCCGAGGCCGTCCTCGAGTGACTGCTCGGTCGCCGGGTCGAGTCCGGGGACCGAGAGGGAGAACTCGCGGTCGAGGTACTCGGCGAAGCCGTCGTCGACCACATCGCCCGAGTCGGCGTAGACCCACGAGCCGAGCTCGATGTCCCAACGCAGGACGATGCCGTCGACCTCGATGACGCGCGGCGCGTCCTCGGGGGTGATGTCACCCTGCGGACACGGGGAGCAGTAGTCGTACCAGTTCGGGAGCAGACGGGTGTCGCTGATCACCGACTCGCCGTCGCCGTGACGGTTGACCCAGTTCTCGTCGTCGTACACCCAGTCGCCGAAGGCGTCGCCCTCGGTCGGCTCGGCCTCGGGGCACGGCGGGGCGCACAGGTCGGTCGTCGGGTACCACGGGTCGATCTCGTTCTCGATCGGTTCGTCGAGGAGCGACGGGTCGATCCCGTCGCCGACCGCGGCGGGGGTGATCTCGACGTACTCGAAGTCGTCGGGGATGTCCGGTGTCTCGGGGACGCCGTCCTCGGTGTAGACGAAGGTCGTCCCCGGCGGGCACGGGTTGCACTCGTCGTAGGGGTACTCGTCGGGGAAGTCGTCCAGAGGGTCGTCCTCACGCTCGCGTCCGTACGGCGGGCACTCCTCGGTGGTGATCGGAACCGTCGTGGTCGTCTCCTCCGTGGTCGTCGTGGTCGTCTCCTCCGGCGGCGGGGCGTCGCGGTCGGCGATCAAGGGGTTGCCACAGGCACAACGGGCCCGCGGCATGCCCTCGTCGTCGATGAGCACGGCGGTCCCGGCCTCGAGCACGGCCTCGTAGCCGTAGGCCTGGCCGTTGCGGTACCCGAACATGGTGAGCTTCACGTTCTGGGCGAGGAAGACCGGTGTGA
>JBEAPU010000057.1:0-16439 GCA_041164245.1 Actinomycetota bacterium
AGAAGTCTGACTGGCAGGTTGCTGATGTGCTGGTCTTCGACCGGCAACTCGGCACCGACGAGATCCGGTCGATGGAGAACTACCTCGGTCGGTCGTATGGCATCGAAACCCCCGGCCTGCAGGCAACTGGTGTCAGCGCTGCAACGGTGTCGGGCCAGAGCACCCAGTTGACGGTGTCGTGGACCGACCCGACCGACGTGACCCCGACGTCGTACACGATCGAGCAGTCGAGCGACGCAGGAAGCACATGGTCGACCGCAACGACGTCGGGAACCGTCGCTGCTGCGGGCACGACCATCACCGGTCTCTCATCCTCCGACTCGTACCTCTTCAGAGTGACACCGCTGTACGCGAACGTCGACAACGAACGCCCGTCAACAGCGTCAACCAGTGCATCACCGCTCACTGCGACCTCCACCGCACTCACTTGGTCGCCCGCAAGTCCCGACGACACGCAGACCGTCACACTCACCGCCAGCGTCACCGATGGCGGTTCACCGGTAGCCAACGCAAGCGTCGCCTTCGCCGCTGACAGCACCACGATCACCGGATGCAGCGCGGCGACAACCAATGCCAGCGGCGAAGCAACCTGTTCATGGACCCCAGGCTCGGCTGCCACGTACACCGTTACCGCCACCACCACCGGCACCGGGTTGATCTCGTCTACAGACACGCAGTCGATCAACGTCGCGGCCTCGACCCCCGGCCAGCCGACTGGGCTCACCGCCACAGCCAACGGGACCGGCAGAGTCGACCTCTCGTGGACAGCGCCCGCATCAGGTGCGACCCCAACCGACTACAAGGTCGAGTATCGGCTCACCGGCGGCGACAACTGGTTCTCATGGAACCCGACCACCAGCACCTCGACCAGTGAATCCGTCACCGGTCTGGGCTCTGCTGATCAATACGACTTCCGTGTCACCGCCATCGCCACGTCCCAGACCGGCACTCCGTCCGCCACGGCAACCGCAACTACAACCGAAGGCGAGATCGTCAAACAATTCACATCAACGGGAACGCGCACCTGGAAGATCCCGGATGGCATAACGATGATCGATTACCTGGTCGTCGGCGGTGGCGGCGGCGGAGGTGCCCGACCGAGTAGCGGCGAAGCCAGCGGTGGCGGCGGAGCCGGCGGCATGCTCACCGGCGACGACCGTGATGTCTCATCGGCCGGCGACTCGCTGAGCATCGTGGTCGGTGCCGGCGGCGATGGCGCGTCCAGTAGCGCTGCGCAAGACGGCAACGACGGCGACGACAGCAGCATCTCCGGGTCGGGTTTATCGATCGTCGCGCTCGGAGGAGGTGGCGGAGCTGGCGATAACAGCACCGGCGGATACGACGGCAACTCCGGCGGGTCAGGCGGAGGAGCGATGGGCACCCAAGTGGGCAGTGTTGGCAGCTCAAACGGCTCTGGCGGAGCAGGCGAGCCGGGTCAGGGCAACTCAGGGGGAAGCAACTACTCAATCACCGGCCGCCCGGCTGGTGGCGGTGGTGGTGCAGGCGGCGCCGGCGGAAACGCTTCCGCTAGCGGCGGCGGAACGGGCGGAGCAGGGCGATCGTCCTCCATCACGGGAACAACGCTCGTGTATGCGGCAGGCGGAGGAGGCGGCGTCACCTCCTCCTCATTTACACCCGGCCAAGGACGTGACGATGGCGCATTCACGGTAAGTGGTGACGGAGGTCGTAGCGCCTCTGGCCAGAGCGCGAGCGACGGACGAGGCGGCGGAGGCGGCGGAGGCGGCGGCAACGGCGGCAGCGGCGGCAATGGTGGCAACGGCGTCGTGGTACTTCGTCATGCGGTTGCCGGCACGACAACGCCTGACCTATCCACTTCCTCCGACACGGGACAGTCCAGCTCGGACAACGTGACCGGGGATGTCACCCCGACGTTCACCGGCGAAGCTCAATACGGGGCAACGGTTCAGTTGTTCGTCGACGATGGTTCGGGTGTTGTTGCCTCGGGGTCGACGTGCAGCGTCAACTCGACGACGTATGTCTGGACCTGCACGACCGGAACCCTGACCGATGACACCTACGACGTGATCGCCGTAGCGACAGTGTCCACCTTCGATGGTGTAACTGTGAACGAGATGTCGGCACCGCTCGAGGTCACGATCGATTCGAGTCTTTCGATCAACTCGATCACACTCGATGATGCAACGATCAACACCACCTATTCGGCGACATTGACCGCAACAGGCGGCATCGCCCCCCTGAGGTGGTCAGTCACGTCAGGCTCATTGCCAACCGGGCTCAGCTTGTCGAGCGCCGGCGTACTGTCGGGCACCCCGACCACCACGGGAACCTCAACGTTCACCGTCACGGTCACCGATTCGAACAACCCACAAGTCACCGACTCGTTGGCATTGAGTCTGATCGTCGGCCTTGCCGCCCAGACCATCACTTTCGCGGACCCAGCTGATCGTGCGTGGTCAGCGTCGACGTTCGATGTGTCCCCCACTACCGATGGGTCCGGGTTGACGGTCTCGCTCGTGTCGGACACCACCGATGTGTGCACGGTCACCGGCCTCACGATCACGATGGTCACGACCGGCACCTGCACCCTCACCGCCTCACAAGCCGGGAACTCGACCTACGCAGCAGCGACTGATGTCACCCAGTCGTTCGACATCACCGCCGCAGCCCAGACGATCACGTTCGCTGATCCAGCTGATCGGGTGTGGTCGGACACACCAACGGCGATCAATCCGACGAGTGACTCTGGTTTGACCGTGTCGGTCACGACGTCAACACCGACGGTGTGCACCGTGTCATCGGGTTCGCCTGGTCTTGACATCAATGTGTTGCGTTCGGGCACCTGCACACTCACCGCTTCACAAGCTGGCGACAACCGCTTTGCGGTTGCACCCAGTGTCACCCAATCGTTCGAGATCACCGCCGCAGCCCAGACGATCAACTTCACGTTGCCATCATCGACCAACACGGTGACGTATGGCGATAATCCGTTCTCGGTTGCTGGTACGACATCGAGCGATCTCGTGCTTGCTTTCTCGTCCTCGACCCCGACGGTGTGCACGGTGGCTGGCGACGCCTCGCTGTCGAACGGTGCAACGAACGCGGTGGTGTCGCCGGTTGGTGCTGGTTCGTGCGCGATCGTTGCATCACAGGCTGGTGACGGGCGGTATGCGGCGGCGTCGGATGTGTCTCGGTCGTTCACCGTTGCGAAAGCCGCGCAGGCTGCACTTGCGTTCACGTCGGCGACATCAGTGGTGTGGGGTGACACGGTCACGGCTGCGGTGTCGGGCGGGTCCGGCACTGGCGCGGTCACATTCGCTGCTGCTGCGGGCACGGCTGGTTGCACGATCAACGCCACCACTGGAGTGGTCTCATTCACCTCGGCCGGCACGTGCACGCTCAGCGCTGACAAAGCCGGAGACGACAATCATCTGGCTGCGACCCAGGTCGCTCAAACACTCACGATCACCAAAGCCGCACAAACCGTCACGTTCACCTCCACGGTTCCGGCCAACCCGTTACCGGGTGGGACCTACACCCCTGCTGCGACCGCAACGTCGGGGCTCACCCCAACGTTCACGATCACCGCGGGACAGACCACCGTGTGCTCGCTCTCGTCCGGTGTGGTCACGTTCCTTGCGACCGGCACCTGCACGATCACCACCAGCCAGCCCGGTGACAGCCGATACGCGGCCGCCAGCGCCCAAACCCAAACCATTTCGGTCGGGTCGTTGAACCAGACGATCAACGTCACCATCCCTGACGACGTCGACTACGGCACCCCCGGGTTCACCCTCGACACCGACACCACATCAGGTCTCACCGTCACCATCACCCCCACCGGCAACGACATCTGCACGATCACCGGACTCGTCGTCACACCGGTCGATATCGGTGACTGCGAACTCACCATCACCCAGACCGGCAACAGCCGCTACGCGCCAGCGTCACCAGTCACGATCAGCTTCCGAATCCTTCCAGCGATCCCGACCGCACCCACCATCACGTCGGTGTCCGCCGGGAACGCGAACGCCACCATCGCGTTCACCGCACCCGGATTCACCGGCGGTGTTGACCTCACCGCCTACACCATCACCGCCACCCCCACGACTGGCGACCCGATCACCGACACCTCATGCACCAGCAGCCCCTGCACCATCACCGGGTTGGCCAACGGCACCAACTACACACTCACCATCACCGCCAACAACACAGCCGGCGCAGGTCCCGCCTCAACATCAAGCCCCGCCATTACACCCGCCACCCGCGCCACCGCCGTCACCACCCTCGCCGCCACCCCGGGTAACGGCACGATGCGTGTCACGTGGGGTGCGCCTGCCGACTTCGGTGGTGGCACGTTCACCCGATACGAACTTCGGATCGCCCCCAATGGCGACTCAATGCCGTCGGCGGCTACTGCCACGGTGACGTCGTCAACCACAGGCAACTACACCTTCACTGGTCTGGAGAACGGCGTCGCCTACAACGTTGAGGTCGTCACGATCACGACTGCAAATCAGGCGTCGATCGAAGGCAACACCGCGACACTGTCATCGGTGCCGGTGTCGACGCCGGCGCAGCCCGAAACTCTGACGGTTAACGAGTTCTCCCCTCGAGTGATTCGCGTCACGTGGTCAGAGCCGCTGCGGGATGGTGGCGCTGCCGTCACCGGCTATACGGTGACGATCACCGGCGGCGATGGGGTAAGCGTCGAGTGCGGCACGATCACCATCGAGGACGGCACCCGTTCGGCCGACTGCACGAGCGATCTGCTCGAATTGTCCACCACGTACACGGTCACGGTCGCTGCGGTGAACCGGATCGGTGCCGGTGCAGCGTCTTCTGTCACGCATACGACACCGACGTTCACTGCGCCGTCCACGCCACCGGTCGTGAACACCGACGATGACGACGCTGCTGAATGCCCGTGTATCTATGACCCGGACGGCAACCCCGTGCCCGTCGACATCGAACGCAGCGAACCAGGTGTAACCCCGGGTTCGGTGACGATCGGCGATGGTTCGAGCACCATAAGGATTGGCGGCGACGGTGACGATGACGACTCGGACGGTTCGATCTGGGTCGATGCCGACGGCCAACTCACCGTGCGGCCCCCGGCCGGCCTGCCGTTCAATGGTTCAGGTGGACTACCGGGTACCACGGTCACCGTGTTCGTCGACGGCGTCGCTGTTGGCGCCGCGACCGTCGACGATGACGGCAACTGGCGGGTGGTCATCAATCTGCCCGCCGGCACAACCGGCCCTATCGACGCGACGATCGTGTGGATCGACGCAGATGGTAATCAACAGACGTTGAACGTGCCGATCGGCATATATACGCCCGTCACCAACCCGCCTGACATCACGATTGACGATGATGATGGATGTCCGTGTGTGTTTGATGCTGATGGGAACCCCGTCCCGGTCGATGTTGAACGCACCCCGACCGGGCAAACACCCGGACAGATCACCATCGGCGACGGCACCATCACCCTTGGCGCCACCACGACCGGTTCTGGTCAGGCCACCACCTGGATCGACTCAGCCGGACGCTTCACCGCCCACACACCCGGCAGCATCCCGCTCTCGGGCGCCGACGCCCTGCCCGGCACCACCGTCACCATCTTCTGGAACGGCACCCCGATCGGCACCGCCACCGTCAACCCCGACGGCACCTGGACCCTCGACCTCGACCTGCCCGCCGGCACCAACGGCCCCGGCACCCTCACCATCATCTGGACCGACACCACCGGTGCGCAACGCACCTTGTCGACCCCGATGACCATCATCGCCACCGGCGACGCCGCCACCGCACCCCGCGCCCCCACCGGAGGCACCCAACTCGCCCCCGACCCCGACACCGCCATCGCCCTCGGACCCAACGGCGAACGCCTCGACACCACCCGCACCCCCAACCCGGCCACGAACACGATCACCATCACCGTCGGCGACACCGCCCTGACCGTCACACCCGTCGACAGCGGACGAGTCGGCACCGACGGACGACTCAACGTCACCCACCCCGCCCGCATCCGCGTCACCGGCAACGGCATGCTCCCCGGCGCCACCGCCACCATCTGGGTCATGTCCACACCACAACGCCTCGGCACCATCACCATCAACACCGACGGCACCATCGACACCACCTACACCCTCCCCACCACCATCGACCCCGGCAACCACACCATCCAGATCGACAGCGTCGCCCTCACCGGCCAAGCCATCTCCATCGCCCTCGGCTTCACCATCACCACCGGACTCCTCCCCACCACCGGAACCAACACCGACACCCACCTCGCCTGGATGATCCTCATCACCGCCCTCGGCGCCCTCACCACACTCACCACCACCGGCAACCGACGACGCCGCACGACCTGACGGCATCGAGTACCGGTCAGCCGACGGCGAGGATCGGCACGTCGTAGGCGGCCAGTCGCAGATCGGCAGTGGCGAGGGTGAGACCCATCTCGCTCGCCTGGGCGAGCAGCAGTCGATCGAACGGGTCGCGATGGTGCCATGGCAGGGTGGCGACGGCGCCAGCGTGACGGTGATCGATGCTGACGAGCATCGCGCCGAGGCGCTCACGGCGTTCCTCGACGTAGTCGGCCGGCGGGCTCGGCAGGTCGAGTCGGCCGAGCGACGACTTGATGGCGAGTTCCCACGTGCTCGCCGACGAGATCCACAGGTCGACCCTCGGATCGTTCAACACCTCGATCGCGTCACCGCATCGTTCGGGTGCGCTCGCCAACCACAACAGGACATGGGTGTCGAGTAGGAGACCCGGTGTCTCCACCTCGAGTCGGGTCACGTGATGTCCTCGAGCATGTCATCGGGCAGTGGATCGTCGAAGTCGTCGCCGATCCACACCCGTCCGCGGTCGAAACCGAACTCGCGACGCCGGGTGGTCGTCACGGGCGCCAGCCGGGCGATGTCCTGCCCGCGACGGGTGATCACCACCTCACGGCCGGCGCTCACCAACTCGAGCAGTTCCGAGAGCCGTGTCTTGGCCTCGTACACCCCACACCGGATCGTGTCGTTGGTCGCATCGATCGCCGCCATCTGGTCAGACTATCTAACCAGATCAGCTGCGTCGATCGCTCAGCTCAGGCGCCGTACGAGACCGGTGGTGCGGGCCGCCGAGCGGTCGATCGCTGCGGCCACCGTGTCCGCAGCACCGACGAGCGTGACGGAGCGTCTGGCCCGAGTCACTGCCGTGTAGAGCAGTTCGCGGGTCGCGAGCCTCGAGTCGGCCGAGGGCAGCACGACGACAACATGGTCGAACTCGGAGCCCTGGCTCTTGTGGATCGTCATGGCGTGCACCGTCTCGACGGCATCGAGATGCGAGGGGGCGATCAGCCGTGGTTCGCCCTCGGCGGCGAACGCGACACGCACCCCGTCGGCGGTGCGCACGACCACTCCGACGTCACCGTTGAACAGACCGCGCGCCGGGTCGTTGCGGGTGACGATCACCGGCCGCCCCGGGTACATGCCCGACGTCGAGTGACCACCCAGAGTGATCATGTCCTCGGCCAGACGTGTCCAATGACTCACACCGGCTCGGCCACGACGATGGGCGCACAGCACCCTCAGTTCGTCGAGCGCGTCGACCGCGTCCCTTGCGTCACCACGCCGGGCAGCGTCGCCGAGGAGACGGGCGTGTCGGCCCACCTCCTCGGCGACGGGTCCGACCGTCGTGACGAGCTGCACCCGAACCCCGTCGGCTGCATCGTCGACCGGTTCACCGAGCACCGCCGTCGCCGCCGCACCGTCTCCCGCACGGATCGCAGCGGCCAGCCGGCCGATGCGGCTCTGGGACGGGAACCGGCGGCTCTCGGTGAGTTCGGCGACGCACTCCCCGACTGCTCCCCCCGCCCCGGCGATGTCGCCGAGCACCGAGCCGGCATCGACACTGGCCAACTGACCGCCGTCACCGACGAGCACCAGCCGGGCACCATCGGTGAGGGCATCGAGCACGGCGTCCATCAACGGCAGCGAAACCATCGATGCCTCGTCGATGATCAGCACCTGATGCGGCAGACGACGCTCGGCCGAGTGACGGAAACCGGCACCGCCGGGCCGGACCCCGAGGAGACGGTGGATCGTCGACGGTGTCACCGCGCCGATGCGGCCAGCGATGTCGACGAGACCGGCATCGCCCGAGGCGGCGAGCAGACGCACGGAATCGGCGAGGCTCTCCCCCATCCGGGCCGCGGCCTTGCCGGTCGGTGCGGCGAGCGCGATTCGCAGATCAGGTGACCCGTCGAGCAGCACGGCGAGCAGCGCGGCGACGGTGCGAGTCTTGCCGGTGCCGGGTCCTCCGGTGAGCACACCGAGGCGACGGCTGAGACACCGTTCGACGGCGGCGCGTTGACCCCCGTCGAGACCGAGCGCCGCGGAGACGACATCGAGACGTCCCGAGGTCGGCGCAGCGCCGGCGGCGAGCGCACGAACGCCTTCACCGACCCGTGTCTCGTGGAAGTGGAACCGTCGCAGATACACGAGGCCGAGGTCGACCACCAGCGGTGAGCCCTCACCGGCGCACAGCAGACTCTCCTCGATTCGGCGCAGCCACGCCACCGGGTCGGTCGGCCAAGCCAACGCGACCGCCGTCTCGACGGCATCCGGGTCGATCTGCTCGATCTCGGCGAGCACCTGATCGCGCACGCCCGCGAGGTCGACGGCGACATGGCCTGAGCGTGGGGCGCGCACGGCGAGGGCCAGCGCGAGCAGCACCGATTGATCGGTGTCGGGTGTGATGCCGGCGAGGTCGGCGAGCGAGGCGGCGACCATCGCATCGGCCTCGGTCAGCACGCCGGCCGCAACCCAGCCGCCGAGCGCCTCGCCGAGGGGTCGGCGGGAGTCGAGTCGGGCGGTCATCGGGTGCCGCCCGTCGAGAACAGTTCGTCGAGGTCGGCGATGACCGTCGTCGGCGGCGTCCACCAGACGACACCGCAGGCGTCGGCCGCCGAGCGACCCGGATCCATCCCGCGCACGAAGAGGTAGGCGGCGCCGAGGATCGAGGCGTCGACCCGGGCGAGGTCGTCAGCGGTGCTCGCACCGGTGCGGAATCTCAGGTAGCGGCGGAGTGCCACGAGGTACAGCACGGCCTGCAACGGGTAGGCATGGCGATGCATCTCGGCGACCATCTCGCGGTCGGTGAACGTGGCGTCGGGTCCGATGCGGTTCGTCTTGTAGTCGGCGACGAGATACCGGCCGTCGATCCGGGCGACGAGGTCGATCGACCCGGTGAGCATGCCTGCGACGTCGACATCGAGCGCACCGTCGGCGGCGGCGGCGAACCACGGTCGCATCGGGTCGTCGTCGGCCAGACCGGCAGCCACCACCGCAGCGAGGTCGAGCGCCGAGAACGCGGCGAGGGGCAGGTGGAACTCGAGTTCGTCGAGACGGTCACCGCTCGTGAGATCGACGAGGCGACGACCGCCGAGCGGACCGCCGAGCGGGGCACGCAACGCATCGGCGAGTCCGGCGGCGAGCACGTCGGCACCCACCCCCATGGCCCGATGCCGCAACGCATCGTCGCAAGCGGCTTCCAAGTCGTCGTCGAGTGTCGACGACGCGAAGTCGACGGTCTCGAGCACGCCGTGCACCAGCGATCCGAAGGCGGCCGAACCGGGCACGGTCCGCAGCGTCACCGGCGCATTCTCGACCGGTGTCGAACCTGTCGCCTCGGCTGACGGTTCGTCGAGCCCGCCAGCCGGGGCCGGCAACGGTTCGATCGGTCGGTGCGCGTCGTCGCCGTCGGCGACGGAGCGTTCGATCGCCGTGAACGACCACACGCGCCAGGCACTCGCCAGGTCGCGCTCGAAGGCGGCGACCTCGAGGTCGGCCGGCCGAGTCGTGTCGATGTCGAGGTGTGCGGCCGCGGCGAGGCTGGTGACTGCCGTGACGTCGATCGTGCCGTTCGACGCGTCGGCCACGGCGTCGAGGTCGGAGCACCCGGTGTCACGAAGGAGGCTTCGCAGCGGCTGGTTCGAACGGGAGAAGCCGGGCACGTCCCACACGACCAGGCGGTGCACGGCCCGGGTGAGAGCCACGTAGAGCTGGCGGCGCTGCTCGCCGTCCTGCTCAACGCCGGCGAGCTTGGCGACATCGGTGACACCCTTGGCCTTGGAGGTGCCGCCGGTCAGCCAGTAGGTGCTGAATCGACGCCCCTCACCGGGCACGTGAGCGTGCGGGATCTCGCTCCGCCCGCCCGACGGGATGGGCCACAGCGCCGGACAGAACACGACGGGGAACTCAAGGCCCTTGGCCTTGTGGATCGTCATGATCTTCACCGTCTCGTCGTCGCGGTCGAGCCGACGGTCGAGGAGGTCGCTGCTCACCGAATCGTCGTCGGCTGACCGCAGTTCGGCGATGACGGCGGCGAGACGAGCGGCGCTCGTCGGGCGGCCGTCGGTGGCACGCTGCAGGATCTCGGCGATGTGTTCGAGGTCGGTGAGGAGCCGTTCACCGCCGAGGTGGGCGAGGATCCGCCGCTGGTGGCCGTTGCGACGCAGTTCGACCATGAGGCGCGGTACGCCGCCGCGTGACAGGGCGCCGACGAGGTCGCGTTGACGTTCGAGCAGTGCCGCCTCGTCGCGTTCGGTGAGGTCGGCGACAGCCTGCGCGTCGAGGTGGCCGAACGCGCCGACGGCGACGGCACGGGCGTCGGACGGCGAACTCGGCCGTTGCAGCGATGCGATCAGGGTGTCCCAGTGCTGGGCGGCGACCGAGTCGAGCACCGAGTCGCTACCGCTGGTGGTGACCGGCACGCCGGCCACCCGCAGCATCTCTGCGACCTCCTCGGCGTAGGAGTTGGCCCGCACGAGGATGCCGATGTCGGAGGGCCGCAATGCCTCCTCGGTGCCGTTCGTGCGGACGATGCGCACAGTGGTGAGGTGATGCACGACCTGGGCGACGAGGTCGGCCTTGACGTACCGATGTCCATCGGGTGCCGCGACTGCGCCCTTCGCGTCCGCCGGCGGGTGGGCGAGGCGCCACCGCAGCGCGGCCGTCGCACCGTCGGGGTCGATCAGCCGCTTGGTGTCGCTGCGTCCGGCGGCGACGGGCTGGAAGGCGACGCTCGGGTCACCGAAGGTCGCACCGGTGAGGATGTGCTCGAGGGCGGTGAGCAGCGCCGCGTCGGAACGGAAGTTGGTGCCGAGTGTGTGGAGCGACCCGCCGGTCGCCACGGCGTAGCCGACGGCCTCGAGGTAGGCGGACAGTTCGGCACCCCGGAACCGATAGATCGACTGCTTGGGATCGCCGACGACCACCACAGCGGATCGACGGGCACCGGAACCGGCCCCGTCGGGTGAGCCGTCGAGGAAGGCGGTGCGGAAGATGTCCCACTGCACACGGTCGGTGTCCTGGAACTCGTCGATGAGCACCAGCCGGAAGCGTTCCCGGAGTTCGGCGACCATGCCGGGGCCGTGCACCGGGTGGCCGAGCAGGTCGCGGGTCTCGCTCAACATGGAATCGAAGGTGCGGCGCCGCCACCGGGCACGGCGGACGCGCACCTCGTCGACGGCACCGTCGACGAGGTCGATCAAGCCGTCGAGATCGTTCCGCAGCTCGGCTGCCGCCGCGGGGTGACGGCCCATCTCGGCATCCGGCAGGGCGAGACGGCGCTTCACGGCGGTGACCACCCGATCGGGTTTCGCCAGTTCGACACCAGCGGCCAGGATGCGGTCGATCACGACCTCGTCGATGTCGCTGTCGTCTCCGGTGACCGACACCGCAGTGGCACCGGCGGCGGCGAGGAGCCGCTGGCAGAAGCCGTGGATGGTGGACACGGTCATGGCGTCGAACTCGGCGAGGGCGGCGACGAGCCGACCGCAACGGACCGCGAGTTCGTCGGGGTCGGCCTCGAGGAGGATCCGGTCGACGGTGTCGTCGCTGACGACGGTCGGGTCGGAGGTGGCACGCTCGAGCAGGTCGACGGCCTCGGCGAGACGGCGTCGCAGACGGCCCGACAACTCGGCTGTGGCGGCCTCGGTGAACGTGACGACGAGCACCTCGCGGGTGGTGACCCGGCCCGTCGCGAGTCCGAGCACGGTGAGACCGGCGAGCGAGTACGTCTTACCGGTGCCGGCGGACGCCTCGAGCACGGTCAGACCCTCTGTGGGCGCGACGCTCAGATCGAAGGCGGTCGGGGTGCTCACTCAGCACCTCCCTCGCCGGACCCGTCATCGGGACCGCCGCCGAGGTCACCACCGAGCACCACCCGGTCGAGGATCGTCGTCCACAGCTCATCGACCGGCCCGGCGAGGTCGTGGGACCGTGCCAGCTCGTCGAAGGTCATGTCGAAGAACAACCGGTTCCATGGTTCGACGCGTTCACCGGGCCGGTCGTCGGAGCCCGTCCACGCCGATGCGGCCGCTGCGGTCCGTCCGACGGCGAGTTGTTCGGCGAGCGCCGGGAAGAACGGCACCGGGGTGGTGAGGGATCGCCGCCGTTGGGCGAACAGCAGCTCGAGCAGGTCGACGGCGTCGCCCGGGTCGCGCAGCGCGACGGTGACCCGGCCACGTTTCGACGAGGAGGTGCGCCGACGGTAGAGCACGGCCGACCACTGCGTGTCGGGGTGGGTGATCTGGGCGAGGACGAGGTCGATGATGCGCTCGAGGAGGTGTGCCGCCGAGTACGTGGAGGCTCGGGCGTCGACGATGACAGCTGTGTCGCCAGCGTGGACGACACCGGTGATCTCGCCGTCGATGCCGGGCCGATCATCGACCGCCGGGATGGCGACCGCGATCGTCGACCCCGTGAGCGGTGTGCCGTACCCGTCAGCGGCCAGCAGGTCGAGCACCGCCTGCACCTCGGCGGTGGCTGTATCGACGACCCGGGTGCCGTAGCCGAGCGGCGGGATGTCGCCGGCGGCGGCGAGGTGCTCCGACCAGTCGCCGGTGGTGTCACCGGCAAGAGCCGACCCGAGGAGACGCCGCCGGACCTCGTACGCCTCGAGTCCGCCGATGCCGAGCGGTATCCGACTGTCGAGCGCACGGGTCGTGTGCTCGCGCAGGATCAGTCCGAGTCGGTCCTGGCAGAAGGCTCGCACCGGTTCGGTGAGCGACCGGGCGAGGTCAGAGATGTGGATCACGGATTCCGATCCAGCTGGGTCGAGCACGGGGATCGGTGCCCGCTGGCTGCCCTGGCCGCGTCGGGCGAGGGCCGCCTCGACCGCGCCTGCGTCGTGACTCCACGGAGCCGACGTGATCGTCGGCCGTGGCGCGAACGCCGCCTCGGACCACGCCTGCCGCGGGTGCTCGACGGCGGTGAACGGCCCGCCGGTGAGGTCGCGAACGGTGTCGACCAGTTCGCTGAGCGCCACCGACGGCGGCACCTCGGCGCGGGTGCGCACGTCGAACCCGGTGGAGCACACGATGAGGCGTTCGCCAGCGGCGAGCACGGTGTCGAGGATCTGTGCTCGGTGCTCGCTGCGGGCGTCCCGGTCGCCGAGACAGGCTGCGGCGGCGACGAGGTCGTCCGGGCTGCCGAACCCGCTCGGCTCGACGTCGAGGTCCATGCCGAGCAGGCAGATGACCCGGTGCGGCACGCCGCGCAGGGCGGTGAGCGACGACAGGGTGACCCGTCCGGTGTCGAAACGTGGCCGTCCGGCACTCGAGGCCAGACCGCCGGCGAGCAGGCCGACCATCTCGGCCGGGTCGACCGGAGTGCGCTCGGCCTCCGGGCCGGCGAGGTCGACGGCCTCGATGATGTCGTTCACCCGGCGTTCGACGGATCGCCACAGGAACGCCCGGTCGTCGTCGACGGTGACGAGGCTGCGCAGCACGTCGAGCAGGTGTCCGGCCCACTCCCATGCCGGCAACGACCGCGTGAGCGTGTCGTGGGCGGCGCGCAACGCCTGCAGGAGCGCGCTGCCGGCGCCGATGACGGCGAGGTCGTCGAAGAGCACTTCGGTCGCCGGGGCGACACCGCCGACCGCGAGCGCGGACCCGCCGATAGCGGTCGCCGCGCCGACCGCGGCGCGGTCGAGCGCGTCGGCGAGGGTGAACGCGCCGAGCGGTGCGATGCCGGCCGCCGCCTGGTCGTCGGCGTCGAGACCCCACCGGGCGTTGGCGTCGTCGAGCAGTTCACCGAGCCGTTCCGCGCCGGCGGCATCGAGACCGAAGCGCGCGGCGACGACGGGGAGCCCTGCGAAGGCGGCGACGTCACCGACACGGAACCGCCCGTCGAGGAGATCGAGGAACGCCAGCGCTGCGGTGGCCACCGGGTTCTCCGCTCCGAGCGAGCGGTCGGCCACCTGCACCGGGATGGCCGGCAGTCCGTTGTCGGGGTCGCCGGCGAACACCGAGTCGATGAGCGGGGCGAAGCGTTCGACATCGGGGGTGAGGATCGCGATGTGACGCGGTTCGACGAGGGGGGCACCGTTCTCGTCGGTCTCGGCGAGGATGTGGAGGAGGTGGTCGCGCAGCACCTCGACCTGGCGGGCCGGGCCGAAGGTGCGATGCCACACGACGGTGCCGTCGATGGCGACGCCGGCCTTCGGGGCGTCGTCGGTCGTGATGCCGTGCTGCAGGTGTTGCAGCAGCGTGCGACGGGCCCCGTCGACCGGCGCCGTGGCAGTCGGCGGGTGCACGGTGCCGCCGACCTCGCGGACTGCGTCGAGGAGGAGCAGGTGGCCCTCCTCGCCGGTGCGGGCCCACGCCCGGTTGAGCCGGTGCGCAGCGGTGGTGAGCGGTGCGGTGTCACGCGCCATCGGGTGCAGGAGCGGCGCCGTGAGCCCGTCGGCGAGCGCGGCCCATCGTGCGGGCGACGCGATCGGCGCGTACACGGCGATGTCGGCGTGATGGGACAGGGCGGCCAACACCTCGATGTGCGGATGCGGCATGGAGGTGATGCCGAACACCGAGACGCGCCCGGGCAGGGAGACACCGTCGGGCACGCCGCCCGTGGCGAGCGCGTCGACGACGGTGCGCATACGTTCGGCATCGCTCGGACCGCCGAGGCGCTCCTGGACACGCCGCCACAGCTCGGGCTGCCATCGCTGGTGCGCCGCCAGCGGGGCTCCCACACCGTTGACGTCGTTCCCGTCGCTCCAGGCACGCACCATGTGCGGCCGGTAGATGGTGTAGCGGTCGAACAGGTCGGCGATCGTGCGGGCCCGCAGGGCGTCGGCTCGGCCGTCGTCGGTGAGGAGTGAGTGGATGACCCACGTGAGCGGGCCGACCCCCCAGCGCCCGAGGTCGCTGTTCGGGCCGAGCACGTCGTGGACGAGTCGGGCCGGGTAGACGAAGTCGATGTTCGAGCAGATGCCGAGATGTCGGGCGAGGGCATGGGTGAGCCAGCTGCGCACACCGTCGCCGGGCACGACGACCACCTCGGTGGCGAACGGGTCGGTCGGCACGTCGGCCAGGCGCGCCGCGAGACGCTCGGCGAGCGGCTCGAGGCCGGTGTCGACGTGGAGGTGCAGGCCCACGTGCCCGAGATTAGGCATCGGGTGTCACAACGCAGCCGGGCCCCGCCCGCGTGACGCGGTCACGAGCCGGGGATCCGGCCGATGCCACCATCGAGGGTGAGCATGCCGGCCAAGCGCCGGTCGAGGTGGGTGGCTCGCCAGGTGAGCATCTCGTTCGCCAGCTCGACGATGACCGTCGGGTCGTCGACGACCGCTCCCCCACCCGGGTCGGCGACGAGGTCGAGGCACCAGTGGCTCCCGTCGCCGAAGTGCACGTAGAGGTACCGCTCGGTGCGCAACGCTGCGAGGTTCGAACGTTCGAGTCGCCGGTCGCGGGGCCAGTCGGGGACGATGCCGGCCTGCAGGTAGGCCGATCGCCAGTCGTACTCCCAGTGCGCGGCGGTGCGCCACCGCTCGGGTGTCGTGCCGTCGAGGAACTCGGTCAGTGGTGACCCGTCGCACTGGAGTGGCACCGGCTCGTCGATCGCCTCCGCGATGGTGGGCAGCAGATCGACGTTCTCGGTGAAGTGGTCGACGACGCTCCCGTGGCCGGCGGTGCGCCGCGGGTCGCGCACGATGCACCCGATGTGGTAACTGGCCGGGAAGTAGCCGAGCTTTTCCTTGAGGCCCTGGTCGCCGAGTTGCTCGCCGTGGTCGGCGGTGAGGACGATGACGGTCGACTCCCACTCACCGGTGGCGACGAGGTGGTCCCACACCCGTCCGAGTTGGTGGTCGACCTCGCTGACCATGCCGAGGTACTGGGCGCGCATGCGGGCCAAGTCGTCCGGGTCGCTCGGGGCGGTCGCTGCCGGGATGCCGAGCACGAGGTCGTGGTACGGATGACGGTGTTCGGGGATCGGGTGGGCCGGGGGGATGCTCGCCGGGTCGTACATCGTCGAGAACCGTCCGGCTGCCGCGTACGGCGGGTGGGGCCGCAGGTACGACAGGTGAGCGAACCACGGCTCGCCACCACCGGCCCGGTGCCAGTCGATGAAGCGGTCCGTCAGGTACGCCGACATCGAGTGCTCGGCCGGGCGGGACGG
>JBEAPU010000058.1:0-9407 GCA_041164245.1 Actinomycetota bacterium
GGCCCGGCCCTCGTCGAGACGGATGCCGTGCACCATGCCGGTGCCGGTGAACCAGTGGTAGCGCTCCGGGTCGACCGGGGCGACCGGGTTCGGTCCGTTGCGCAGGTAGCGACCGGTCAACTCGGTGGGCAGTGTGCCGGTGACGCGGAGGTCGTGGCTGGTGATCTCCTCGTGGACCGGTGCGAGGTTGCCCGACAGGAACGGATTCTCGGTGACCGTCATGACCCGAGTCTGACAGGTCGACGGGCTGCCGGCTTCCGGCCGGCATGGCTCGACACCGTGTCAGGAACCGACGACGACGAGCGTCCCGAGCGTGAGGAACGGTCCGTAGGGGATGTGGGACGTCCGAGAGACACGCCGGGTGATCAGCAGGGCCCCGACGACGAGACCGGCGCTCACGGCAGTGATCACCCACGCAGTCATCACATCCCCGATCACGTCCAGCACAAGGGATGTTCCCGGCCCGACGGACCAGCCGGCGATCGCCCCCAGAGCGGCACCGAGTGGCAACGCGACGTGGACGTCGCCACGACCGAGCGACCCCCTCGTGGCCACCGCCACCACGAGTGCGACGACTGCCATCGTCGCCGCCCCGACGACAGCGGCCCTCCCGGTGTCGAATCCGGTGAACCCGGAGGCGATGACGATGGCGGCAGCGCTGAGGTGACTGCTGCGCAGCGGCAGTCGGTGCGTGACGAGGTCGGTGACGCACTGGGAGGCGGTCATTGCCGCCAGCACCCCGGCCACGATCACCGGACCGACTGCGCCGAATCGCACACCGTCGGGGACCGGGTCGGGGACGGCGCCCGACACGAGGAGCCACACGACGATCCCGATCGTCAGCCCCGCTGTCACCACGTCGGATCGCCGGCTCTCGCCGATCGCCTGCTGCCGGTCGGAGCGCACCATGAGACCCCACACGAGCGTGACTCCGCACGTCGCCAGCCAGATCGCCGGCGACGGACCGCTCACAGCACCTCGACGAGACGGACGATCGCCGGTCCGACGACGACGACCATAAGCAACGGCAGGATGCAGAACACCGTCGGGAAGATCATCTTCATCGAGACAGAGGCAGCGCGTGTCTCCGCTGCCTGCCGGCGATGCCGACGCACCGTCTCGGCCTGGCTGCGCAACACGGCGGCGAGCGGCGTGCCGAGCACCAGGTTCTGCTCGACGGCGCTGACGAATGCCCGCACGATCGGGGTCGGAGTGCGCTCAGCGATCTCCCGCAGCGCCCCCTGACGGGTGGCCCCGGCGTTCACGGTCAGGGCGAGGTGCCGGAACTCGTCACCGAGGGCGCTCTGATGACGGTTGGCGTAGCGGTTCATCACGGCGTCGAGCGACAGGCCGGCTTCGACACCCATGACCAGCTCGGGGAGTGCACGCGTGAGCTCCCGGTCGGTCGCGGTGCGTCGCTCGCGCTCGTGGCGTCGGGCGACGATGAGCGGGTACTGCCACGCCCCGGCGATGACGGCGAGACCGGCGAGAGCGGTGGTGGCCGACGGCTGTCCGGCGACGAGCGCAGCCACGAGCAGCGTCGCCACCAGGGCGGCAACCGCCTGGCGTCGGACGAGGCGCCGCAGCGTCGTGTCGCTCCCGTTCACCGGGCCGAGGGCGTCTCGGCGGCCCCGGTCACCCGGCACCCGGCTCACACATCCGGTCGTCGACGAGCGCCGGACACGTCCGACACCGGAGGCCGTCACCAGGCGCACGAGCAGAGCGGCACCGACGCCGACGGCGAACGCGCCGGCGACGTGCATCGTCGCAATGGCGATCACAGCTCCTCCGGCCGCGCCAGGGCCCGCAGCCACAGCACACCGAGTGCACCGAGGGTCAGGCCGACCAACGACAGGATCCGGCCGACGGGTGTCGCCACGAGCGGTGTCGCGTAGCCGGGGCTCAGCAACGACGTGATGACGAGCGCGCCGACCGGCATGATCAGGAGCACGTTGGCGCTGAGGCGAGCGTCGGCGGTGAGGGTGAGCATGTCGCGGCGGAGACGATCCTCGTCCTCGATCGACTCGGCGACACCGACGAGGATGTCCGTCAGGGAGCCGCCCTGCTCGGCGTGGAGGGCGACGGCTGAGGCGATCACCTCGAGGTGACGGTTGCGTTCCTCGTCGGCGACGGTCCGCAGTGAGTCGGCGACCGATCCGCCGAGACGTGTCTCGTTGACGATGCGTCGCACGATCGATGCGAGCGGTTCGGCCGTGGTCGGCCCGACGGACTCGAGGGCGCTCAGCAGGCTGCGACCAACCCGCAGTTGGTCGACGACGGACTGCAGCATCGGGCCGAGCGCGTCGTCGAGGTCGCGAGCTCGACGACGGCGACGGCGCGAACCGAACAGCGGTACCGCCCGGCGGCCGGCCGCCGAACCGGAGGAGACTGCGATGAGGGCGGTGACGGTGTGGTCGGGGATCTCGGCCAGCCCGACTTGCGACCGTGCGCGACGACTGAGAGCGACTCGAGCACGTGCGGCCGTCGCCCACGACACGAGCAGTGCGGCGGCGAGGCCCATCGCGAGCGCGCCGGCAGATACTGGGATACCGCTCATGGCGCGCCGACCGGTCCGATCCGGCGTGACGGGACTCCGGTGGCCACGAGCGCTCCCGGGCCCCCGTCGACCGGTTCGCTGCGCACGAACAGATCGGTTGTCGTGATCACATCACCCTCGAGGCCGACGACCTCGGAGATCGACGACACCAGCCTGCGGCCGCTCGCGTCCCGCTGGAGTTGGATGATCAGGTCGATGGCGCCGGCGATCTGCTCGCGGATGGCCCGCAGCGGCAGCTCGACACCGCCGAGGAGCACCATCGTCTCGAGGCGGCGCAGGGCGTCACGGGGGCTGTTGGCGTGCAGGGTCGAGAGCGAGCCGTCGTGACCGGTGTTCATCGCCTGGAGCATGTCGAGGGCTTCGGCGCCGCGGACCTCGCCGACGACGATCCGGTCGGGACGCATCCGCAGCGAGTTGCGCACGAGGTCGCGGATGGTCACGGCGCCGGCGCCCTCCGTGTTGGCCGGGCGGGCCTCGAGTCGGATGAGGTTGACCGTGTCGAGCTGGAGTTCGACGGCGTCCTCGACGGTGACGACCCGCTCGCTCCGGCCGATGTGCGAGGAGAGGATGTTGAGCATCGTCGTCTTGCCCGTTCCCGTCCCGCCGCTCACGATGACGTTCATGCGGTTGGACACGGCTCGTCGGATCAACTCGGCCGCCTCCGGGCTGACGGCCCCGTTGCGCACGAGGTCGTCGCTGGTCAGATGTTGCGCGGTGAACTTGCGGATCGTCACCGAGGCACCGTCGACGGCGAGCGGTGGCAGGACCACGTTGAGCCGTGAGCCGTCGGGCAGTCGGGCGTCGACCATCGGCGACGACTGGTCGACCCGTCGTCCCGACGACCGGACCATCCGGTCGATCACGGCCAGGAGGTGCTCGGGACCGTCGAACCGGCGGTCGGTGAGTTCGAGGCGCCCTGAGCGCTCGATGAAGATCCGGTCTGGGCCGTTCACCATGATCTCGGACACGTCTGCCCGGCCGAGGAGGTCCTGGAGCGGTCCGAAGCCGAGGATCTCGTCGATGGCGGCGCTGCGCAGCGCGATCAGCGTCGCCCGGTCGAGTGTGCCGTTGCGACGGCCGAGTGCGCTGTCCACCTCCCGTTCCACTGTGCGCTGGGCTCGGGCGGTGTCGACCTCGCCTGATCGCGATGCGAGCCGGATCGCCTCGCGGACCTCGGTCAGCACCTCGTCGAGGACGCGACGGACCTCACCCGTCAACTGCGGTGACGTCGGAGTGACCACGATCGGGGCGTCGTCGAGGCGCTCCTCCGGATGGTCGCCGGCCGTGTTGGTGTCGGCGGCCTCGGTGATGTCGGTGGTGTCGTCGGGGCCGGTGGCCGGCCTTGCGCCGGTCGCACCGGTCGCGTGGTCGACGTCATGCCCGGAACGGGTCAGCCGGTCGACGCGGGTGGCGAGGCTCACGCGGCACCCCCGGGGCGCAGGATCCGGAACCGTCGCCGGGGTGTGTCGTCGATGCCGAGGATGTCGGCGGCGAACTCGTCGAACGCCACGGTGATCGATGACTTCGGGCTCGACTCGGTCACCGGCGACCCGGCGTTCATGCCTGCGGCGAGCGAGGCGTGGTCGGGCACGAGGAGCGACGCCTCGAGTTCGAGGACCCGGGTGACGTCCTCGACGCTCAGGCCGACCTGGGCGGTCGCCCGGTTGACGACGAGGTGCACCCGGTCGAGGGGCATCTCGAGGGTCCGCATCGTGTCGAGGAGCTTGCGACCCGCCTGGATCGAGGGCACGTCGGTGCCGCAGACCAACACGATGTGGGTCGCTCGGTCGAGGGCCCCGAGTGAGTAGTCGCTGATGCCTCCGGCTGTGTCGAGGACGACTGGCCGGCCCTGCTCGATGAGGTGGTCGACGACGTCGAACACGGCGTGCGGGTCCAGACGGTCGGCTGCCACAGGGTCGTTCGGGGCGCACAGGATGTCGAGGCCACTCGGGTGGGGAGCGAGGAGTCCGCCGATGTCCGTCCGACCGGATGCCATGTGCTCCACGACGTCGTCGAGGCGATGGACGGGACGCATGCGAAGCGCGTACTCGACGTCACCGAAGTGCACGTCGAGGTCGATGATCGTCGTCGGTGTGCGGCGAGCGAGCGACACGGCGAGGTTCGACGAGATCGTCGTCTTGCCGTTGCCGCCCTTGGGCGACACGACCGACACGACCGGGGTGCGACCGGCGACCCCGACGGGGCTGCTCTCGACGACGCTCATGACCCCACCAGCCAGATCGTCGACGACGCCGCGGCGTCGATGACGGCGGCGACATCGGCGGCGGGTACGGCGAGGGTGATCACCGCCTCGGACCGTGGGTCGAGGTCGGTGGTGTCGGGTGCGGCGACGATCCGGGCGCCGTCGACGATCCGTGTCGCCGGGATGGCGTCCCCCGTGGCGTAGACGTCGACCTCGGCTCCGGTCGTCGCGAAGGGGCCGGTCCACCGCTGTGGGTCGAGACGCACGGACACCGCGACGAAGTCGGGCGCGATGGCGGCCACCGGATCGGTGGCGATGTCCCCGCTCAGCACCTGCTCCCCGGCGACGAGATCGCTCGTGATGATCGCGTCGGCGTACGTCGCGAGTCCTGCGGCTCCGTCGATCTCCCCGATCGCCCCGTCGGCACGGGCGTCGGCGGGCAGCATCCGCACCGTCACCGATCCGAGGGCCTCGATCACCGGGGTCCCGGCGGCGATGGGCCGCTCGGCGACGACGGTGGCGACGAGGTCGGCTGCCGGGTCGGCCTCCGCGGAGTCGGCACCGGGGGAGACGAGGAGGAGCGTTCCCAGCGTGACGAGTGCTCCGGCGGCGAGCGGGAGCAGGAGCCTCCGGTTCGAGCCGGGGAGGCGATTCGGTCGTCGGTTCATGCGCAGGTTCCCCTTCCGTCGAGCGCGCAGACACCCCATGCGGTGACGCCCCATGCGGTGACCCCGCCAGCGGGGTCGGCCGGTGCCGCGTCGGGGGTGGTGAGTGTGGTGAAGCGGACGTCGAGATGGCGTCCGGAGGCGGCGCCGGTCATCGTCACGTCGACGACCTCGAGGGCGACGATCCCGGTGAGGTCGTACTCGGCGCCGGCGCCGCCGTTGCGGGCGGCGGAGAACACCGGGATCGTGATCGTCGAGCCGATCAGCACGTCGATGTCGAGGGCCGGTGTCGGGATGCCCGGGTCGCCGTCGAGGGTCGACGGGAGCCTGAGCTCTGCGTCGTAGCCGTCGACGATGCGGTCCTGGAGTTCGGCGTTCGAGTTCGAGCCGCCGTCGAAGTCGATCATCGCCCAGTTTCCGGGGAGATCACCACCACAGGTGGTGCCGTCGCTTTCGACGTCGATGCGGCGCACGGTGTCGTCGGTGAAGCCCGAGGTGGCCCAGGCGCGCAGCGCCGGGTGGTCGGCGCAGATCGCCAGCGGTCGCAGGCTGGTCATCGACGAGGCCGGACCGAGCCGTGCCGCCGCTGACGCAGTGACGTCGGCGGTGTCCCGACCGAGGATCGCGCCGAAGGTGAGTGGCTCGCTGCTGCCGGCGGTCACGGTGACGGTACGGGTCGCCCCGCTGGTGACCCGTGTGCAGTCGACGGTGGCGCTGGAGGTCGATGTCCGGTTCGTCTCGATGAGGCTGGCCACCGCGGCGCATCCGTCACCCCCCGACGCGTCGAGGCGGACTGCGGCGAGCGCGGCTGCCTCGGTGCCGGTCTGGAGCTCGAGGCGTCGGGCGTGTGCGGTGCCGAGGTCGGCCACCACGGCGAGAAGGCCGACGAGCGGGACCATGGCGAGGACGCCGAGCACGGCGACCGACCCGCGGTCGGTGCGTCCCGTCGTCGTGTCTCCCCTGAATCGCATCTCGTGGGTCCCTCGGTGTGGTGTGGTGGTTCAGCCGGTGATCTGGCAGTCGAAGGTGGCGTCGGCGGAAAGGTCGATGTTCCGTTCGCCGACGAGCGGCATGGTCACCGTGCGGGTCGCGCCGAGTGAGACGGTGCTGACGTTGCCCGGACAGACCGACGGGGCGGTGCAGGTGACGGTGCCGAGGGTCGGCCCGCCGTCACCGACGGTGACCCCGAGCCGGGTGAGGGCATTCGTGCACCCGCCACCCGGGACGACGGCACCGGCCCGCGCCCCGTCACGGGCTGCCGCATCGAGGCGCAACTGCCCGACGGCGGCGGTGCCGGCGACGACGGCGAGCATGATCACACCGATCAGGATCGGCAGGATGATCGCCAGTTCGACGGCTGCCACGCCGGAGTCGGGGCCGTCGGTCCGCCTCCGACGGCCCGGCCGCACCATGAGGTGACGGCCGGACCGGGGAGAGTCGGTCACGGCAGGATGGCGTCGAAGAGACCGCCGATGCGGCCGCCGAGGGCGGCAGCGGCGATGGCGACGACACCGACGATGCCGGCGAGCAGGACGCCGTACTCGGCGGCGACACCGCCGCGGTCGTCGGAGGCGTCGGCATCGAGGGCCGTGCGGATCGAGATGATGGTGCGGTTGATCAGTCGGTTCATCGGGTTCTCCCTCTGTCGGGGCCACACCGTCGGTGGGTGGCCGCCGCGGTGATCGCCCGCCGGGTCCCGCGTGTTACACCGGCGCCGAGATTTTCGGGATGATTCCGGGACCCAGCCCCGCTCGATCAGTCCCGCTTGATCAATCCCGCTGGATCACGTACCCGTTGACGTCGACGAGCACGTCGGCTGATCCGAACACGTGGACGCACACCGCACCGGTCTCCGACAGGGGTGCGAGCACGGCGTTGGCGATCGTCTGGCCCGTCGTGAAGTTCAGGTTCGACGAGTCCGGTCGCGCCCCGCACGGATACACGGTGACGTACCCGCCCGAGTCCGGGGCCTCGGTGTTGGTGACCGTCACGTTCAAGGCGGCCGACACGGCCCGCTCGCCACCGGCCGCGGGCACACCGGCCCGTCCGGTCACCTGGACGACGAGGTCGCGGCCCGTGCCCGAGCGGTTGCCGACCCGGGTGCCCTGACGGGTGTCGGCCAGACGGGCCGGATCCATCGAGGCGTAGCCGGCCCCCTCGGCGAACACGCCGTTGACGTCGATGATCACGTGGGCCGAGCCGTAGACGAACACGCACAGGCGGCCGTCGGCCGACAGCGGACTGATCACCGAGTTCGGCACGGTCTGGCCGGTGGTGAAGTTCAGGTTCGACGCGTTCGGGATGCTGCCGCCGCACGGGAACACCGTGGCGTAGCCGCCCTCGGGCGGGGCGACCGTGCCGGTCACCGTCAGGTTGATCGACACCGCGGCGACCCCGTCGACGGGCACACCGGCCCGGCCGACCATCGGCACCTCCAGCACCGAGTACCCGACTGCTGCGGCCGGCACGTCACCGAGTCCGCTGCGGGTGTCGGCCCGCCGGGTCGGCTGCACCGATGCGAAGCCGTTGCCGTCCATGATGGCACCGGAGATGTCGGCGATGACGTGGGCCCTGCCGTACACGTAGAAGCACACGGTGCCGGCAGCCGAGACGGGGGCGATCACCGAGTTGGCGACCGTCTGGCCGTTCACGAAGTTGATGTTGGACACGTTCGGGACCTCGCCCCCGCAGGGGAACACGGTGAGGTAGCCGCCCTCGGGGCCGACCTCGGTGTCGGTCACGGTGACGTTCATGGCGACGGCGGCGACGCCCTCGGTCGGCACGCCGGATCGACCGAGCACCGGCAACTCCAGCACATTCGCTCCACCGACCTTGGCGGGGGCCACACCGCTGGCCGACACGGCCTGACGGGTGTCGAGCATGCGGTCGGGCTCGATCGGGGCGATGACGGCGTCGATCGCGTCGGGCTCGGAGCGATCATCCGCGGCATCGTCGAGGCCGTCGTCGAGGAGGTCGTCGGGGTCCGGGGCGGGTGTCCCGGGCTCGGCCGGTGTCCCCCCGTCGTTCCCGTCCAGGTCGTCGGGCGTCTCGACCGCCGGTGCGGCGGGGGTCACCGTCACGGCGGCTGATGCGTCGCCCTCGGTGCCGTTGACGTTGCGGGCTGTGACCGTGATCGTGTGCTCGACCTCGTTGGTCAGATCGCCGATCGTGCACGAGTGGGGAGCCGCCTGATCGATGAACGGGGTCGTGCACGACCCGACCGTGACGGAACCGGTCGCCGTCCCGAGGGTGGCGGTCGCGGTGAACGACGCGATCGCCGGAGCACTGCCCGTTCCCGAGCCTGAGCGGTCACCCGGCATCCACGTCACGACGGCGGACCGGTCGCCCGGGGTGGCGGTGACCTGCTTGGGTGCGACGGGCGGCTGGTCGAGCGGGAGTGAGTCGCCGGCCACCATGAGGAGCCGGTTCGGGCTGCCGGTTCCCGGCCCGCCGATCACGTCCACCGTCGCGTCCTTGGTCAACAACTCGGCGACACCGGACGGTGTGAGGGTCGGGTACGCACCGAGGACGAGGGCGGCGGCGCCGGCGACGTGCGGGCTCGCCATCGAGGTGCCGCTCATCGTCGTCGTCGCTGACCGCGAGGCGATGCTGGCGGCCCGGATGTCGACTCCGGGGGCGAAGATGTCGACGCACGACCCGAAGTTCGAGAACCACGCCCGGTTGTCGCTGCTGTCGCTCGCGGCGACCGTGATGGCCGACGGCTCACGGGCGGGCGACACGTTGCACGCTGACTGGGCCTCGTTGCCGGCGGCCACGGCGACGACGATGCCGGCGTCGACGAGGTCGGCGACCGCGCGGTCGAGTGTGGCGGACGCTCCGCCGCCGAGGCTCATGTTGACTACACCGCGTCGATCGCCGAGGTCGTAGTCGGCGATCCACTGGAGGCCGGCGATCACGCCGGCGGTCGAACCGCCACCTCCGCAGTCGAGGACCCGCACCGGGACGACGAGCGCGTCGTCGG
>JBEAPU010000059.1:0-13351 GCA_041164245.1 Actinomycetota bacterium
CGGGGGCCCCGAGGTCGACGAGGGCGGCGAGCACATCGTCGAGATGTGGCACCCAGGCGGCGGTGTAGCACTTGACGACGAGGGTGTCGGTGTAGCGGTCGACGACGAGCCCGGGCAGGCCGTCGTTCTCACCGTGCACCCACCGCCATGCCGTCGTGTCCGGGTCGTCGATCAGGGAGCGTCGGCGTTCGAGGGCGGCGCGCAACCGGGTGACCCAGAACGCGGCATCGATGGTGACGGAGCCGCCGCCGTGGAGCATCTTGACCCGGATCGGCGAGTCCGGGTCCCACAGTCCGACACCGGCGACCCGGCGGCGGTCGTCGAAGACGATGGCGATCGAACCCGACGGCAGGTCGGGCGGCGTGGCCGAGGTGATCGAACCGTCGAAGATCCAGGGTTCCCCGGCCCGAACGGCGCGCAGGCCGGCCGGTGTGACCCGCACCCCGACCCGACGGCCGGGCGCGGTGTCCTCAGCCACCGAAGCCGATGCGACGGCCCTCGGCGGACCCGACCTCGACGTAGGCGATCTTCGCTGCGGGGACGAGGACGAGCCGGCCGCGCCGGTCGGTGATGCGCAGCGTGTCGACGGCTCCCGACATGGCGGCGTCGACCCGGGCGACGAGGTCGTCGTGCTCGGTGTCGTCGACCTCGACGGTGAGCTCACGGGGGGCCTGGGTCACTCCGATGCGTACGTCCACCCGGACGAGGGTACCGGCTCAGGTGAGCAGGAGCGTGCCGAGCCGGCGACTGGCGATGCGCAGACCGACGGCGGCCATGACGACGAGGAACGCGACGTGTCCGACGATCGACCACGACGCCTCGCCGAGGGCCGCGGCCCGCACCAGCGCGACCCCGTGGTACAGCGGGCTGACCTGCACGATCCAACCCCAGTCGCCGTAGGCCGACAGCGGGTAGAACGTCGCCGAGAAGAGGAAGATCGGGAGCGTCACCGCCGACACGAACTCGAAGTCGGCCCAGTTGCGCATGTAGGTGGTGACCGCCATGCCCATGGCGGCGAAGGCGAAACCGAGGAGCAGGCAGGCCGGCACGGCGAGCACGATCCACGGCGACGGCGCCATGCCCAAGGCGACGATGCACACGAGGAACGCGATCGAGTACAGCAGGCCGCGCAACAGGGCCCACATGATCTCGCCCGCCGCCACCTCGCCGGGCCGCAGCGGTGTGGCGAGAGCGGTCTCGTAGAGCTTGGCGTGCTTGATCTTGTAGAAGATGTTCATCGTCGAGTCGTAGACGGCGCCGTTCATCGCCGCGCTCGCCATGAGCGCCGGTGCGACGAACTCGGCGTAGCCGATGGTGCGACCGTCGAGGGTGATGTCGCCGATCAGGGTGCCGAAGCCGATGCGGATCGACAGCAGGTAGAAGAGCGGTTCGAAGAATCCGCTGACGATGATCATCCACGTCCGGCGGTACACCATGATCGACCGCTCGACCATGCGGGTGGAGCGCCGTACCGAACGACCGACCGAGCCCGGCAGCGCCGGCATGATGCGCAGCACGGCGTTCACGTCTCGATCCTCCGGGCGAAGGTGATGCGACACGCCACGTACCCGGCGGCGGTCCACGCCCCGAGCACGACGAGGTGCACGACCGTGTCGACGGCGACGACCGACCCGACGACGATGTCGCGGCACAGTTGCACGCCGTGCCACAGCGGTGTCACCCACGCCACGGGCCGGATCGCCCCGGGCAGCGACTCGATCGGGTAGAACGCCCCGCCGAAGAGGAACAGCGGTGTGATGATGAACCGCTGGATCGGCGGGAACGACGACTCCTGCTGGCGGGTCGCCGACCATGCGGCGAGGGGCGCTGCGAAGGCGAGCCCGACGAGGATCGACGCGACCATCGCGACCGGCACCCCCCAGCCGCGGGTGGAGCCGATGAGCATCAGGGCGAGACCGACGCCGACCGAGCCGATCGCCAGCCGGGTGACCCACCACAACACGAGGCCGTCGACCACGGCCCGGGCGTCGATCGGGGTGGCCGCCATCGACTCGAAGGTGCGCCGCCATTTGAAGCCGTCGAGCACCGGGTAGCTGGCCTCGAACGAGGCGGTGGTCATCGCGGCGGTGGCGAGCAGCGCCGGGGCGAGGTACTGCAGGTAGCCGAGGCCCCCGAGGTCGGCACTCGATCCGGTGCGACCGTCGACGAGGGCGCCGACCCCGACGCCCATGCCGAGCAGGAAGATCAACGGTTGGGTGAGGCTGAGCGCGACCGCCGTGCGCCACGCCCGCCACACCGTCATCAACTGCCCCTCCCAGACGCGGACGGCGACCGGTGTGCTCACGATCCGCTCACTCCGTGAGGCTCCGGCCGGTGAGCCGCAGGAACACGTCCTCGAGCGAACTGCGTCGCACCAACGAAC
Source organism: Actinomycetota bacterium (assembly GCA_041164245.1). Lineage (GTDB taxonomy): Bacteria > Actinomycetota > Acidimicrobiia > Acidimicrobiales > Ilumatobacteraceae > Casp-actino5. The sequence continues at coordinate 2,384 of JBEAPU010000059.1, forward strand.
CGACCGGGTGCACCCCGGCCTCGCGCAGGCGCGCCGATGCGGCATCGCCGTCGGCGGTGTAGACCAGCACCCGATCCGGCAGGGCCTCGACCCGGTCGCCGAGGTCGCCGAGCGATGCCGGGAGCCGTGCCAGCGTGGCGTCGCGCTCGGCCGGGTCGAGGCGCAGTTCGAGCACCTCCCGGCTGGCGTGCTCGGCGATGAGGCCCCGGGGTGTCCCCTCGGCGACGATCCGGCCCTGGTCCATGACGACGAGCCGGTCGCAGAGCTGTTCGGCCTCGTCCATGTAGTGGGTGGTGAGCACGAGCGTCATCCCCTCGGCCTTCAACCGGTAGAGCCGTTCCCACAGGACGTGCCGGGCCTGCGGGTCGAGGCCGGTCGTCGGCTCGTCGAGGAGCAGCAGGTCGGGGCGGTTCATGAGGCTGCGGGCGATCGTGAGCCGACGCTTCATGCCGCCCGAGAGCGGTTCGACGCGCGAGCCGGCCCGGTCGGCGAGTTGCACGAACTCGAGCAGATCGGCGGCGCGGCGGTGGCACTCGGCACGGGGGAGGTCGAAGTACCGGCCGTAGATGACCAGGTTCTCGGTGAGGGTGAGTTCCTGGTCGAGGTTGTCGGTCTGGGGCACGACGCCCATGCGGGCCCGGATCGCCGGACCGTCGACCGCCGGGTCCATGCCCATGACCCGCAGCGTGCCCTCGCTCACCGGTGACACGCAGCCGATCATGCGCATCAGCGACGACTTCCCGGCGCCGTTCGGGCCGAGGAACCCGAAGAACTCGCCGGGTGCGACGTGGAAGTCGACCCCCCGGACGGCCTCGAAGTCCCCGAATCGCTTGCGGACTCCGACGGCCGAGATCACGTCGGGCGACGCTATCGCCGCGGCGGGCGACCGCTCCGGGAGCGCCGGTACACCCACGTGGGTGCCGTGGCCTCGGGCGGGGGCAGCAGTTCCTCGGCGTCGACGCGCCGGTCGATGGAGCGCAGCAGGTCGATCAACTCGTCGAACTCGGCGCGGCTCTCCACCTGGTCGATCAACAGGTACCGACGGCGTCCGACGACCGCCACGAGCGGTCCGGGGGTGAGTGAGCGGGAGCGCACCCGCATCGAGGGCCGTCCCCGGCTCAGCATCCGGACCCGCTCCCAGGGCAGGTGCTGTGACCGGACCATCGTGCGGCGGGTGATGCCGTCCCGGGTGATCTCAGCCGAGAGCGGGAAGTCGGCGGCCATGACGGCGAGCACGAACACGCCGGCGCCGAGCACGATCACCGGGACCACCGCCGCCCCGGCGATGGTCACGGCCCACAGGCCGAAACCCGACAGCACTCCCCCGCCGAACAGTCCGCCGACGATGCCCCGCCAGGACGAGTGCAGCCTCATCGAAGGTGAGTCACCGGGTGAGCTCGACGAGCGTCACACCCGGTTCGATCGGGAAGTGGCAGGCCACCTGCTGGCCGCCGGCGACGGTGCGGAGCTCGGGCACCTCGGATCGGCACCGGTCCTGGGCGATCGGGCACCGGGTGTGGAATCGGCAGCCGGCGGGCGGGTTGGCCGGGCTCGGCACGTCGCCCTGCAGGATGATGCGCTGCCGGGTGCGTTCCCGGCGCGGGTCGGCGACCGGGACGGCCGACAGCAGCGACTGTGTGTACGGGTGGGCCGGCGTGTCGTAGATCGCGTCGCGCTCGCCGATCTCGACGATCTTGCCGAGGTACATCACCGCGACCCGGTCGCTGGTGTGGCGCACGACGGACAGGTCGTGGGCGACGAAGACGTAGGACAGCTGGAACTCATCCTGGATCTCGTCGAGCAGGTTGAGCACCTGGGCCTGGATGCTGACGTCGAGGGCCGACACCGGCTCGTCGAGGATGATCACCTTGGGTCGCAGCGCCAGCGACCGCGCGATGCCGATGCGTTGGCGCTGGCCGCCGGAGAACTCGTGCGGGTAGCGGTTGCCGTGCTCGGGGAGCAGCCCGACCCGGGTGAGGAGATCCGCGACCCGTTCGGCTGCCTCGTCCTTGGCCACGCCGTGGATGCGCATCGGCTCGGCGATGATGTCGCGCACCGGGATCCGGGGGTTCAACGACGCGTACGGGTCCTGGAACACCATCTGCAGGTGGCGGCGCAGGTCGCGCAACTCGCGGCGGTCGGCACCGATCACGTCGCGACCCTCGAACCGGACCTCGCCGGCGGTGGGCCGGACGAGTCGGAGCAGGGAACGGCCCAGCGTGGTCTTGCCGCATCCCGACTCGCCGACGACACCGAGGGTCTCGACCGGCATCAGGTCGAAGGAGACGTCGCTGACCGCCTGCACGCGTCCGACCTCACGGCGGAACACGCCGGCCCGGATCGGGAACTCGGTGACGAGGCCGCGCACCTCGAGCACCGGAGCGGGCCGTGCAGTCGTCGCGTCGCTCACGATGCCACCTCGGCCGGGATCTCGATGTCGGCGGTGCGATGGCAGCGGCTGGCGTGCCCCTCCCCGACGGCGACCAGCTCGGGCACCGAGTCGGCGCAGGCATCGACCGCCATCGCACAGCGCGGTCGGAACGGGCACCCCGACGGCGGGTTGAGCAGGCTCGGCGGGTTGCCGGGGATCGGCTCGAGGCGATCGTCGGCCCCGAACAGGTCGGGGATCGAGTCGAGCAGGGCCAGCGTGTACGGGTTCCGGGAGCGGTAGAAGATGTCGTCGACACCGCCGGTCTCGACGAGGCGGCTGGCGTACATGACCTGCACCCGGTCGGCGGACCCGGCGACGAGACCGAGGTCGTGGGTGATCAGCATCATCGCCGAGCCGGTGGCCTCCTGCACGTCCTTGAGGACCTCCATCACCTGGGCCTGCACCGTCACGTCGAGAGCCGTGGTCGGCTCATCGGCGATGAGCAGCTTGGGTTCGTTGGCGATCGCCATGGCGATCATCGCCCGCTGACGCATGCCGCCGGAGAACTCGTGCGGGTACTGATCGGCGCGGCGCCGTGGTTCGGGCACACCGACGAGGGCCAGCAGTTCGACGGCCCGTTCGCGCGCTGCCTGCTTCGACACGTTCTGGTGGGTGCGGATCGCCTCGACGATCTGGGAGCCGACGGAGAACACCGGGTTCAGCGCCGTCATCGGGTCCTGGAAGACCATCGCGATGTCGTTGCCGCGCACGGCCCGCATCTCGTCGTCGGACAGCGTCAGCAGGTCGCGTCCGCCGAAGGTGATCGACCCGGAGATGCGGGTCGAGGGGGCATGGAGACGCATGATCGTCAGCGCAGTGACCGACTTGCCCGACCCGGACTCGCCGACGACGGCAAGCGTCTCACCGGGACGCACCTCGAACGACACGTCGGTGACGGCGCGCACCACCCCGGCCTTGGACGGGAAGCCGACCTCGAGGTGCTCGACGGTGAGCAGCGGGGCGGTCACGGCCGACTCACTTGTCACGGCTCGTCCTGGCCTTCGGGTCGAGGGCATCGCGCAGACCGTCGCCGAGGAAGTTCACGCACAGCACGATGAAGACGATCACCAGACCGGGGGTGAGCACCCGGATCGGGTCGTTGTCGATGTTGCCCTTGGCATCGGCGACGAGCCGGCCGAGCGAGGTGTCGGGCGGTCGGACACCGAGACCGAGGAACGACAGCGTGCTCTCGAGCACGATGATCGAGCCGACGAGCAGGGTGATCTCGACGGTGACGGCCCCGATGACGTTCGGGAGGATGTGCCGGAACAGGATGCGACTGTTCGACGCCCCGGCGGCTCTGGCCGCCATGACGTAGTCCTGCTCCTTGATCGACAGCACGACACCGCGGGCGACTCGGGCGATCCGCACCCATGACAGCGCGGCGAGCACGAGCGAGAGGCGCCACCAGTTCGAGCCGAAGTTGAGGGCGAACACCGAGAGCACGATGAGGCCGGGCACGACGAGCACGAGGTTGATCACCTGGGCGACGACGGCGTCGAAGGCCTTGCCGAAGTAGCCGGCGGTGGCACCGACGACCGTGCCGAGTGCCGTCGACGCGAGCGCGGCGACGAGGCCGATCAGGATGGAGTACCGGCCGCCGCGTGCCGTGCGCACGAACAGGTCGCGACCGATCTCGTCGGTTCCGAACCAGTGCTCGCGCGACGGGCCCTGCAGACGGTTGAGCACGTTCGGCTTGTCGAACGGGTGGTCGTTGATGATCGGCCCGAGGATGAACGCGGTGACGATCAGGATCAGGCCGAACAACCCGACGAGGGCCAGCCGGTGGTGGATGAAGCGTTCCCAGGCCAACCGGCCGAAACTCTTCGGCGTCTCCGAGAGACCCTCGAGGGCATCGGTCGTCGACCCGACCGGGAGTGTCGTGTCACTCATCAGTCGAACCTGATCCGCGGGTCGAGGACGCCGTACAGAAGGTCGGCGATGAGGTTGAAGACGATGGTGATCACCCCGGTGAAGATGACGAATCCGAGGACGAGCGCAAGATCGGGTTCGCCGAGGGCCTTCAGGAAGGCCGGGCCGAGGCCGGGCCAGGAGAAGATCGACTCGGTGACGACGGCTCCGCCGAGCAGGGCCGAGAAGTTGAGGGCCCACAGGGTGACGATCGGGATGAGGGCGTTGCGCAGGGCGTGCTTCCAGACGACGCGCCGCTCGGTGAGGCCCTTGGCGCGGGCGGTGCGGATGTAGTCCTGGTTGAGGGTCTCGAGCATGGCGGCCCGCCCGAACCGGGAGTCGGCGGCGATGCCGAGGATGGCGAGTGACGTCGCGGGCAGGGTGACGTCACGGATCTGCTCGAGCAGGGTCTCGCCGGTCATGCGTCCGGTGTTGAACGGCTTCACCCCGAACCAGTTCTCGAACTGGACGCCGAAGATGTTCTGCAGCAGCAGGGCCATGACGAACGAGGGGAAGGCGAAACCGATGAAGCTGAGCCCGGTGAAGAGGTAGTCACCCTTGGAGTAGGGCCGGCGGGCCGAGTAGATCGACAGCAGCAGGGCGATGATCGACCCGAACACGAAGGCCGGGACGGCGATCTTGGCGGTGTTCCAACCGCGGTCGGTGAGGACCTCGGTGACCGGGATGCCGATCGACGAGGAGAAGCCGAGGTCGCCCGAGGCGGCATCGGCGAACCAGTAGAACGGCCGCACCCAGATGCTGACGTCGAGGTTGTACACCTCGACGATGCGGTCGTAGCCGTCCTGGCAACGGGGCAGGCACAGGAAGAAGTCGGCCAACGGGTTGGTGGTGGCCGACACGCCGACGTGCACGAGGTACAGGGCGGCGAGCAGCAACGGCACGGTCGCGAGGACCCGACGGAGGACGTAGGCGAACAAGCGGGCGAACCTTAGTTGAGGCGGTGCGGCTGGTCGGGGTGTGAACGACCGGGGCCCCGGTGGCGTACCACCGGGGCCCCGAGCCGAATCACTTCACGGGTTGTGCTGGATCAGCCGGCGAACTGGAAGTCGGCGACGTTGGTCAGCGGGCCCGCACCCTGGGCGTCGGGGGCGACACCGGCCGAGATGAGCTGGCTGGTGTAGCCGTAGAACGACGGCTTCTGGGTGATCGGGAGCATGAACAGACCGTTCTCCGGGTCGAGTTCGAGCGTGGTCACGTAGCGGTCGAGCTCGTTGTAGCACGCAGCGCGCTCGTCGTCGTCGACGGTCGCATCGCACTCGTCGGCACGGGCGTCGAAGGCGTCGTTCATGAAGCCGTAGGTGTTGTTGCCGGCACCGGAGCGGTAGGAAGCGCTCTGGCCACCCGGCCACGGACCGCCGACCCATGCGAACTGGGTGATCTCCCAGGTGTCGCAGTTGCCCTCGACACCGCCGCTCATGGCGCACGCCAGGTGATCCTCACCGAAGGGGACGTCGAAGTAGGCAGCGCCCTCGACGTTCTCGATGACGATCTCGATGCCGGCCTCGGCGAACTTGGCCTGCAGGAGCTCCTGCTGGATCTCACGCAGACGGTTGCCGCCGGTGGTGCCGACGCGCAGGCTCAGGCGCCCGTCCTCCGGGTGCTCGTAGACACCGTCGGAGCCGAGCACGTAGCCGGCCGACTCGAGAGCGGCCTTCGCCGACTCGATGTCGCCCTTGCCGTAGCCGGCATCGCCGGAGTGGTCCTCGTAGTACTTGGACCCGGTGAGCCAGTAGGTGTTGCCGAGACCCTCGGCGGGGAGGCCCTCGCCGAACAGCGGCGTGTAGAGACCCGCCATCACCTCGGTCTTGTCCATGGCGAAGGCGAGGGCCTCACGGACCTCGGGACGGCTCACGTGCTTGGCGTTGAGGTTCAGACCCCAGTGCTCGAACACCGGACCGGCCGACGACATGACGTTGAAGTCCTCGCTCGAGGCGAGGTCCTCGAAGGCCAGCTGCGGCTGGGTCATGACGATCTGGGCCTCACCGGCGAGCAGGGCGTTGATCTGCGCGTCGGTGTCGGTCACGAAGTTGATCTGCACGCCGTCGACGTAGGCCACGCCCTTGTTGACGGAGTCGGGGCTGTTCGAACCGTGGTACATGTCGTTGCGCACGAAGTTCATCTGCACGCCGCGCTCCCACGAATCGAAGATCAGGGCGCCCGACGACGGCAGGGTCTCGCCGTTGTGGCTCCACTCGCGCAGGGCATCGTTGAGCTCGGCGGCCGCCGTGGCGGGGTCGTCCGAGAAGATGTGCGCCGGGTAGATCTCGCTCAGGACGGCCTTCCAGCCGGCGTTGAACGACTGCCACTCGATCACGATCTCGGTGTCGGACGCAGCCGTCACCGACGTGATGAGCTCGAGCACCGAACGGTCACCGGCGAGGTAGATGTACTCACCGGCGTCGTCCTGGGCCATGACGGCCTCGTGGGTGAACACGGCGTCGGCGGCGGTCAACGGGGTGCCGTCGCTCCACATCAGACCGTCGCGGAGCGTGAGCGTGGCGGTGTAGGTGCCGTCGCCGTTGTCGGTGAGTTCACCGTCGTCGGCGAGCAGTTCCGGGTAGTAGTCGTTGCCGCCGGAGATGCCGAACAGGCCCTCGATGAGGCCGGAGCGGATCCACGACGTGATCGACAGGTTGTTCTCCGGATCGTCGAGGTGGAGATCCGGCGGCTCCTGCTCGTGGGCCCAGATGAGGGTGCCTCCGTCGACACCGGTGCCGGCGCCCTCGGCGGGGCTGACGGTGGTGGGGGTCTCCTCGGCCGGGGCCGGGGCCGGGGCCTCGGTGCTGTCGGTGGCTTCGGTGGTGTCGGTGGTGTCCTCGGCATCGTCACCGCCGCAGGCTGCGGCGATCATCGACAGCGCGGCCACCACGGCGACGGCCTTGCCGCCCTTGGTGATTCTCTTCACGTGTTCCTCCTTGATTGTGGAACCGGGAGTGTTGAACTGCACCCAAGGCCCTCCCCTGCGATGGGCGTGGGGGAAGGCTAACTGCATTTCCGGCAAACGTCCGCACAACCGCACGTGACGGCCGGGTGAACCGACCGTTCGGTCAACCGGCGCTGGGGCGGGTCTCGGCGGCGGTTCGGGCGCCGAACCAGACGGACAGCCCGGCCAGGACGGAGAACACGAGGAGCGCCGTCGCGAAGGGAGTGAGGGAGGTGTCGATCCGGGCGGCGACGACGCCGCCGAGCACGGCGCCACCGGCCATGCGCAGCGCACCCGACAGCGACGAGACGGTGCCGGCGATCTGCGGGACGGGCTGCATCGCCTCGGCGTTGAGGTTCGGCATGATGAACATGAACATCGCCAACAGCGCGCCGAGGGCGGGCATGAACACCCAGAAGCCCGGTGTGCCGTCGGCGGTGACCGTCAGGGCCAGCAGGCCGGTGGAGCCGATGACGAGGACGGTGAGCATGGTGGTGATGACCGGCCGGACGCCGAAGATGCCGACGACCCGGCCGTTGACGAGGGCCCCGACACCGAACCCGACGGCGATCGCCCCGAACACGAGTGGGAACTGGCTGCGTCGGCCGAAGATCTCGCTCACGATCAGTTCCGACGAGGCGAGGTACATGGTGAACACGGCCTGCAGGAACACACTCGAGATCGAGAACCAGATGGTGGGACGGGTGCGCAGGAAGGTGAGGTAGCTGTCGGTGATGTCGGCTCGGTCGAGACGGCGACGTCTCTCGGGTGGGAGGGTCTCGGGCATGCGTGTGGTCCACAGCCACATGGCGACCGCCCAGATCGCACAGGCCCAGAACACGGCCTGCCACGGGAACAGGGCGACGATGCCGGCGCCGAGGGTGGGGGCGATGACCGGCACCATGATGAACACGGCCATGATCTGCGACATGGCCTTGGCCATGTCGACGCCCTCGTAGAGGTCGCGGGCGATGGCGGTGGCGACGACCCGAGCGCCGGCGGCACCGATGCCCCACACGAAGCGGGCAACGAGCAGAGCCGGGAGGGTCGGGGCGAGGGCGGAGGCGACCGCACCGATGATGTAGATGACGATGCTGGCGGTGAGGACGGCCTTGCGGCCGAAGCGGTCGGTGATCGGGCCGTAGAAGAGTTGGGCGACGGCGAGACCCATGAAGAACACGGTGACGACCCCGGCGATCTCGTTCGAGGTGGGGTCGAGGCCGAAGGTGAGCCGCATGTCGTCGAAGGCCGAGAGCATGAGGTCGATGGCCATGGCCATCAGGGCCATGATCGCCGAGAGCATGGCGAGCGTCTCGTTGCGGCCGGGGACACGTCGGATGCGCGCGGGCGCGGCATCGTCGACGGTGAGGGGGGTCACGTCGTTCGACCCTAGCGGTGGGGTACGTCGCCCGGCTCAGCCAGCGATGACGCCGTCGATGAAGGCCTTGATCACGGCCGCCAGCTCATCGGAGGACGGCGGGGTGGCATCGAAGTCGGTGATGATGAGCCCGAACGAGTAGGCGGAGATCATGGTGACCAGGGCTCGGGACGTGAGCCCGGGCCGGATGAGTCCGCGCTCGATGGCGAGGTCGAAGACCTTGGTGAACTCGTCGAACAAGCGGGTCTGGATGGCCGAGACCTCGGCGGCGAGTTCGTGGTCGGCGATGGCGTAGCCGAGGACAGACACCCGCTTGCGCCGGGCTTCCGCTCGGGCCGCGGAGAGGACTGAGGCGGTCAGGTTCCCGACGAGTGCCATGGCCTGCTCGCGGGTCGTCACCGTCTCCATCGCCTGGACTGCCAGCGAGATGTCGTCCGTCATGGTTGCCGAGAAGCGCTCGGCGTGCGCCTCGGCGATCAGGCGGGAACGGGTGCGGAAGTGGTAGGTGACCATGCCCTGGGTGACACCGGCGGCGTGGGCGACCATGGCGACTCTGACGGCCGGGTCGCCGTCGGCCTCGATGACCTTGATTGTCTCGTCGAGGATGCGCCGACGGGTTGCTGCGGCATCGTTCATCGAAGATCACCCATCGCCCGTCACCGTAACGGAGTCGGGATACGTCGTTGCGGACATGAGGAGGGTCATGGAGCGATCGAGGACATCAATACCCGATCGGTCAGCCATGCCGGTGGGGGCGACCACGCGTGTGGGCCCCGGGGGAACACCCCGGGGCCCACACGCACCCTCGTCAGTAATGCCTGGTTTCGGTCAGATCGTGTTGCGACGACGCGTCACCATGAGCGCAGCGAACGCACCAAGCGCGAGCACCAGCACCGCGTACGACACCGGCGACTCCGAACCAGTCGACGGCAGAACCCCAGGCGACAACACCCGGAACCCGAGCGACGCCGACTGACCATCGATCGCCACCACCACCGTGTGATCACCAGGCGCCAAATCAGTCGGGATCTGCGACTGCACCGCAACCCCACCATCGGCACCAACAGCGAACGTGTCCAACAGACGAGGCGTCGACATCACAACCACCTCACCCGCCGCACCAGGCGTCAACCCGTAGGCGAGAACAGCCACATAGCCACCCTCACCGAACTCGAGCACACCATCGAACGCGATGTTCGCCGGATTGTTCGCACCATCAGCACCACCCACCATCAACGCAATGGACTGATTCACGATCAACAACACATCCTCAACCGGCACCGCCAACGGCTCACCGGTCACCGGATCCGACACCAAACCAGTGATCGTCGCACCCGTCGACGTGTTCGTCACCGTGATCGGCAACGTCACACCCTCACCAAGAACAGCCTGCACCGCAGCAACCATGTCCTGGGCAAGTGTCTGCAGGGCACGCACCTGCGCAAACGTCCGAGCACCAGCAGCAGTCCGACGCAAATCCTCCGGAGCCTGCACCAACTCGACCTCGACCAACTCACCATTCACCAACAACTTCGCAGTGCCAGCCGACGACGTCAGCTGCTCCTGATTCGCCGACGACACCAACGACGGAGCCTGCGGACCCGACGCAACCGTCGTCACCGGAGCCGCCGTCGTCGGAGCAACAGTCGTTGCAGGAGCCTCAGTCGTCGTGGTCGTCGTCGGCACCACGCCATCGACGGACACCGCAATCGTGTACGTCGTCGAGGAACCATCGGCTGCAGTCACCGTGATCAAGATGAAGACAGGGCCATCGATGTCGACTATCTGGCCCATGAAGGGGTTGTCGGAGGTGCACGGCCGGTCGCCGATCTGACAGTCGACGGGGCCCCCAACTGAATCCGATACTTCAGCAGAGACCGAGATCGAGTTGTAGCTCGAGGTGAGCGCATAGCTGTATTCCGTCACCGCCGGATCAAAAGCCGGTTCGAGGATCGGTGAGGACGATCCCGGTCCGCTCATCGGGGGACCGTCCATCGGTCCGGCAGACATCGGCATGAGGAGCAACGACGTCAGGGATGAATCCGTCCCGGCACGCCCTACGAACAGGCCGTTCTCCAAGGAGCTCGAATATCCATCAGAAGCGCTCGCCCCGAAAACCAACACGTCACCTGCGTACCCGAACCCTTCCGGATTGAAGATCTCATCTGTCACCTCAGACGTCCCCTCCGGGGTTCCGTCACTGACCCAAAGCGTCTTCCTCTGGCCAAAGTTCGTGTCCGACGAACCGTCGCCAGCGGCGAAGTAGAACAAGCCAGTCTCGTCGTCCACGAAGGACGGCGGGAT
>JBEAPU010000060.1:0-8861 GCA_041164245.1 Actinomycetota bacterium
GACGACCTCCTCGGCGGGTCGAACACGTTGGCCGGTTTCCTCGGCACGGTGAACGTCACCGCCTACCTCCTCGGAACCGTGTTCGTGTCGTGGGCGTCGAGCCGCTTCTCGCTCGTCGGCCTGGTGCGCCTCGGACTCAGCATCTCGACGGCGTCACTGGCACTTGCATCGGTCGCCTCCAACGGGTTCGTGCTCGGCGTCGCGCTGTTCGGCATGGGGGTCGGCGGGGCGATCATCTGGATCCCGTCGCCCAAGATCGCGGCCCTGATCTTCCCGGCCGAGCGTGCCGGCGTGGCGGTGGGCCTCGTCGGTTCGGGGATCGGCATCGGCATCGTCTTCGCCGGGCAGATCGCGTCGTTCCTCGGACGGACCCGCACGGCGGTCGACGTCTGGCAACTCGTGTATCGGATCGAGTTCGCGATCGCCCTCGTCGTGCTGCTCGGCACCTTCACCGGGTTGCGGCTGTCGGCCCGTCCGACGGCTCCGGCGGGTCGCATCGGCGGGTTCGGTGCCCTGCGAACCGTGCGGGCGTGGGTGCCCACGGCCGTCGCCTACTCGGCGTTCGGCTTCTCGTACATCCTCGTGCTGGCCTTCCTCGTCGCCCGCCTCAAGGACGATGCCGGCTTCAGTCCGACGGCGGCGGCGTGGATGTTCTCCCTCGTCGGATTCGCCGCCGCGATCGGAGGGGTCGCGCTCGGTGCGCTCTCGGACCGCATCGGTCGGCGGATCACCCTCACCGGATCGTTCACGATGTTCGCGGCATGCGGTCTGGTGGTGCTCACCGGACAACAGCCGTGGGTCGCGATCGCCGCCTTCGGCGCCGGGCTGTCGTTCTCCGGTGGGCCGGCGCTGATCACGGCCCACATCGTCGCCAACACCGACTCGGCCAGCTACGGCCCGGCGTTCAGCGCAGCGACCCTCGCCTTCGGTGTCGCGCAGATGGTGTCGCCCCAGGTGGGCGGCCTGATCGCCGACACCGCCGGCTCGTTCACCTGGGTGTTCGTGCTCTCGGCGACCGTCTCGCTCATCGGCGCCGCCGCGGCCAGTCGCCTCCCCTGACGCCGCGTTCGGGTCCAGATCAGGATGCCCGGCTGAACCGCTCGAATCTCTCGGCGAGGAGATCCCGATCGGGACGCTGACGGGTGGCGCTCGGCAGTTGCCGCAACCGCTCGCCATGCATCTCCTTGATCGAGTGCTGCAACGTCGGTCCGTCGAAGGTCTGCAGCACCGACTCCCGCACGTGGATGCGGTAGTCGGGTGAGATGCCGATGATGTCGCGGTCGTAGGCCCCGTGATGGATCTTGCACAGTGACAGTCCGTTGGTGACCGTGGCCGCACCACCCTCGGCGTCCGACTTGATGTGAGCTGCATCGAGCAGTTCCGGGAACGGCAGACGGCACACAGCACATCTCCGCTCGTAGGCGATGAGGACGGCCTGACGGAACACCGGTTGATGGACCCTGACCTTGGCGATCGAGGTGTTGTAGCGGCGGGTGATGTCGATGACCTCGGCCGAGGCCGATCGGGGAAGCGTCTGCTGGCCATCGACTGCGACCACGAACTGGTGGTGCTCCGGCTCCTCGTCGACGAGGTACACCGGGAACTGGGGGAGGAAGACCTGGGTCTTGGTGCCGGGGGCGTAGTCGACCCCGATGAACCAGATCAGCGGGAGGCGCAGCTCCATGGCCCGGCGGAGCCACACGTTGTCGGCGAGCATCGGGTCGGTACCCCGCCACTTGTACCGGAGGAGGTCGTCGAGACCGTACGAATCCTCGTACGGGCGTCGTTCGCCGTCGGGGACGTAGGCCGTCATGATGCTGATGGCCGCGTCCGAGACGCCCTTCACCCGCCAGATCCCGGTCTGGGTGCCGACCAGCCGAACCGGGCGGCCCTCCCACATGAACCCCGCCAGATCGGCACGGCTGAACACCTCTCGCGTGAGCATCTCGGCGCGGAGCCATGCGAAGGCGCTCTCCCGGAAGGCGAGGTCACGGCTGAGGTCCATCGAGCCAGGGTAATCCTCGCTCGTGCCGCTCTTGATCACGCTCGAGGGCGGAGCGTGCGTTCGCGTCCGGAGAGCGACGAGCAGGCAGGGAGGCCGCATGTTCACACCGACGATGGTCAAGTCGATCCGAGTGGCGGACCCGAACGCCCATGAGGCCGCGTACCTCGGGTTGGTCGGATGGCGGCTGGTCGACGTCACCTACGACCCGCACGAGCGCAATTGGGTGATGACCTTCACCTTCGATCTGAGCCAGCTGTGATCGAATTGGTCCGCCACGACATCGAGAACCTCCTCGACGGGCGTCTGCCCGACGCGATAGCGGCCATCTCCCGTGATGTCGTCACCCCCGGCCGGTTGCGTCGGGTCCTCGTCGAGGCTGGGGTGCTCGTCGTCGACGAGTCATCGACGGTGGTCCGCCCCGAGTTCGAACGGGTCGTCATCGCCGACGACCGCTCCTACGTCGCCCACTTCACCTCCTGGACGTACCACGGCCGGCTCTGACCCCGAGCGGCGAGCACCTCCCGCAGTACCGTCGGGACGTCACGTCATCGGGGGAGGGGCACACATGGGAACACGCGTCGCCGGCAAGGTCGCCGTCATCACCGGAGGGGCCTCGGGCATCGGTCGGGCCTGCGCCGAGGTGCTCGCCGCCGAGGGTGCGGCGGTCGTCATCACCGACATCCAGGACGACCTCGGACGTCGAGTCGCAGACGAGATCGCAGCCACCGGGGCCGACGCCCGCTTCCTCCATCACGACGTGACGATCGAGGACGAGTGGGCCGCGGTCGCGGCGAGCGTCGCCGAGGTGCACGGCCGACTGGACATCCTCGTCAACAACGCCGGCATCGGGATCGGCGGATCGATCGTCGAGATGACGCTGGCCGACTTCCAACGTCAGCAGGCGATCAACGTCGACGGTGTGTTCCTCGGCATGAAGCACTGCATCCCGGCGATGCGCGACTCCGGTGGCGGCTCGATCATCAACATGTCGTCCGTCGCCGGCCTGCGCGGCTCGGCGCGTCTCGCCGGCTACAACGCGACGAAGGGTGCCGTCCGACTGCTCACCAAGGGTGTGGCCCTCGAGTGCGCCCAGGCCCGCTGGAACGTGCGGGTCAACTCGGTCCACCCGGGCATCATCGACACCCCGATCTGGGACACCGTCGGTGCGGCGCTGGTCCGCGCCGACGACCGCGGGATCCAACTCGACCGCCTCGCCCAGGCGGCGGTGCCCACCGGTGAACTCGGCCGCCCCGTCGACATCGCCAACGGGGTCCTGTACCTCGCGAGCGACGACTCCCGATACGTGACGGGGACCGAACTCGTCATCGACGCCGGCCTGTCGGTGTGAGCACACCCATGCGTCGTGTCCTGATCGCCAACCGCGGCGAGATCGCCGTCCGCCTGATCGGGGCGGTCCGGGATCTCGGCCTGGCTGCCGTCGCCGTCGCATCGAGCGATGACGACGGCTTGATGCACACCCGGCTCGCCGACGACTGTGTCGTCCTTCCACAGAGCGGACCCCGCGCCTATCTCGACATCGACACGGTGATCGCTGCTGCGACGTCGACCGGGTGCGATGCGGTCCACCCGGGGTACGGGTTCCTCAGCGAGAACGCCGAGTTCGCCCGGCGCTGCGAATCCGCCGGACTCACCTTCATCGGCCCGACCCCCGATGTGCTCGAGCTGTTTGGCGACAAGGTGCGGGCACGGCAGCTGGCCCGGGACCACGAGGTGCCCCTCCTCCCCGGAACCGACGCCATCGACGACGTCGCCGAGGCGGAGGCGTTCTTCGATGCGCTTCCGCCAGGGACACAGATGATCATCAAGGCCGTCGGCGGCGGCGGAGGACGCGGCATGCGCGTCATCGCCGATCGAGGCGAGATCGCCGAGGCACTCGACACGTGTCGCCGGGAGGCCGACGGCGCCTTCGGCCGGGCCGAGGTGTACCTCGAGCGCTTCCTGCCGAGCGCACGGCACATCGAGATCCAGGTGGTCGGCGATGGCACCGGTGACGTCGTCCACCTCGGTGAGCGTGAGTGCAGCATCCAACGGTCCCATCAGAAGATCGTCGAGTTCGCGCCATGCCCCGGCATGCCGGATGCGCTGCTTCAGCGGATCGCGACCGCTGCGCTGTCACTCGCCGCGGCCACCCGCTACCGGGGTCTCGGCACGTTCGAGTTCCTCGTCGATGCGTCGACGTGGGGGCCGGAGGCCGAGTTCTTCTTCATCGAGGCGAACCCCCGACTGCAGGTGGAGCACACGGTGACCGAGATGGTGACCGGGGTCGACCTCGTCGACGCCCAGATCCGGCTCCTCGCCGGGGCATCGCTGGCCGACGTCGGCCTCGCCCGGCCCGTGGCCGTGTCGGGCCTCGCCGTGCAGGCCCGTGTGAACATCGAGACCCTCCTGGCGGACGGATCGGTCCGCCCGGCTGCCGGTCACCTGCACGACTTCGTCGTGCCCGGCGGTCCGGGGATCCGGGTCGACACATTCGGCGAGCCGGGCATCGATCTCAGCCCGCGGTACGACTCCCTGCTCGCCAAGGTCATCGTGCACCATCCGTCCGGGGACCTCGCGGCACTGTGCCGGCGCGCCGACCGTGCGCTTGCGGCGTTCCGCATCGACGGTGTCGACACGAACCTGGCCGTCCTGCGACGCATCCTCACCCATCCCGACGTCGCCTCAGGTCGGATCACCACCGGGTTCATCGCCGATCATGTGGCTGACCTCCTCCCGCCGGAGGTGCCCGGGGAGTCCGCCGACGGTGGTGGCGACACGGCGCTCGACATGTCGGACCCGCTGGCGGTCCTGCAGTT
This sequence comes from Actinomycetota bacterium, assembly GCA_041164245.1. Lineage (GTDB taxonomy): Bacteria > Actinomycetota > Acidimicrobiia > Acidimicrobiales > Ilumatobacteraceae > Casp-actino5. Next base: position 4,822 of record JBEAPU010000060.1, read on the forward strand.
CGGCAAGGGCGAGGGCCGCCCGGCGGCTGCGTCGAACGCTGGCCGGCCGGTCACGGCGAGGCGCGGGCAGGTGACCGGTCCCCCCGGGACGGTGCCCGTCCTCGCGCAAATCCAGGGCACGGTCGTCAGCATCGAATGCGCCGTCGACTCGCCACTCGCCGTCGGAGGAGTGGCGATGATCCTCGAGTCGATGAAGATGGAGCACGTCGTGACCGCGCCGACCGCCGGCATCGTGCGTGCCGTGGCCGTGTCTCCGGGAGAGACCGTCCTCGAGGGCGAGCCGTTGTTCTTCGTCGAACCGGCGGACGTCGATGCCGGCGCCGGGGTTGCGGCAGCCGATGTCGACCTCGACCACATCCGCCCCGACCTCGCCGAGATGATCGCCCACCATGCCCATGGACTGGACGAGAACCGACCGGAGGCCGTCGCCAAACGGCACGGCCGCGGGAACCGAACCGCGCGCGAGAACATCGCCGACCTCGTCGACGACGGCAGTTTCGTCGAGTACGGCGCCCTCATGGTCGCCGCGCAACGAGCCCGACACAGCCTCGACCACCTGCAACGCAACACACCCCACGACGGGATGGTCGCCGGCATCGGCACCGTCAACGCCGACCGTTTCGGTGCCGACCGGGCCGGTGTGGTCACTGTCTCCTACGACTACATGGTCCTCGCCGGCACCCAGGGGCATCAGAACCACCGCAAGAAGGACCGCATCTTCGAGGTCGCCGAGCGGCAGCGTCTCCCGGTGGTGCTGTTCGCCGAGGGCGGTGGTGGCCGGCCCGGCGACACCGACGGTCTCGGGGTCGCCGGCTTGGACTGTCTCGCGTTCCTGTACTTCGGGAAGCTCTCCGGGCTCGTCCCCCTCGTCGGGATCACGAACGGGTACTGCTTCGCCGGCAACGCCGCGCTGCTCGGCGCCTGTGATGTGGTGATCGCAACGAAGGGGTCGAACATCGGGCTCGGTGGCCCGGCGATGGTCGAAGGTGGCGGTCTCGGGGTGTACACGCCCGACGAGATCGGGCCGGTCGACGTGCAGGTGGCCAACGGCGTCATCGACATCCTCGTCGAGGACGAGGCCGAGGCCGTCGCCGTCACCAAGCAGTACCTCTCGTACTTCCAGGGGCCGATCGCCGACTGGGAATGCGTCGACCAGCGTCGCCTGCGCTCCGCGATCCCGGAGAACCGGCTGCGGGTGTACGACGTGCGGGCCGTCATCGAGGATCTCTGCGACGTCGGGTCGGTGCTCGAGGTGCGCCGCGGGTTCGGCGTCGGCATCATCACCGCGCTGGCGCGGATCGAGGGACGCACCGTCGGGGTCGTCGCCAACAACCCGCACCATCTCGGCGGGGCCCTCGACGCCGATGCCTGTGACAAGTCGGTGCGGTTCCAACAGCTCTGCGACGCATACGACATCCCGATCGTGTTCCTGTGCGACACGCCCGGGTTCATGGTCGGGCCGGCGTCGGAGGCCGAGGCGAACGTCCGTCACGCCGGGCGCCTGTTCGTCAACGGGGCGAACCTGACGGTGCCGTTCTTCACGGTCGTCCTGCGCAAGGGGTACGGCCTCGGCGCCCAGGCCATGGCCGGCGGCAGCTTCCACGCTCCGGTGTTCACGATCTCGTGGCCGACCGGTGAGTTCGGCGGAATGGGCCTCGAGGGGGCGGTGAAACTCGGCTACCGGAACGAGCTCGCCGCCATCGAGGACCCGGCCGAGCGACGCGCCCTGTACGAGACGATGGTCGCCAAGATGTACGAGGTCGGCAAGGCGGTCAGCATGGCCCGCGCCTTCGAGATCGATGCCGTCATCGACCCCGCCGACACCCGCCGTTGGATCATGTCGGGGCTGGCCGCGTGGCCGCACGAACCGTTCTCACGCGGTGAGAAGAAGCGGGCCTGCATCGACGCCTGGTGACGTCACAGACCGAACACGGCGCGCACGACAGCCGTCGTCGCCGCGGCGGCGACGATCGTGACGACCATCGGCGCCTTGCGCCACACGAGCACCCCGGCGACGGCCATGCCGATCAGCCGCTCGTCGACGACGAGCGACCGGCCGGTGGTGATCGACAGTTGCACGACCACCGCGCCGACCACGGCAGCCGGGATCAGCGAGGCGAGCGTGGCGAGGGTCGGCACCCGAGCCAGCACCGCCCCGCCGACGAACATGCCGGCCAAGCGCTGGAGAGCCACCCCGCCCGCGAGCACGGCGATGACCGTCCACGTCATGACGCCACCGCCACGGGACGGATGCGCACGGCGACGACGGCACCGACGACACTGACGATGATCGGCACCCCGGCCGGGGCGATCGGCACGAGCAGCGCACACAGGGCTCCCCCGACGACAGCGGCGACCATGCCCTGGCGCTGCCGCAACGCGTTCCCGATGATCGCGAGCAGGAGTGCCGGGAACACGACGTCGAGGCCCCACCGTTGGGCATCGCCGATGACGTTGCCGAGGAAGACACCGACGAATGTGCCCGGCCACCATCCGGCGTGGAGGGCGGCGGTCACCATCCAGAACGCCCGTCGCACCTCCCGCGGGGATGCCTGCTGCATGGCGACACCGACGTTCGGGTCGAAGGCCTGCAGCCCGGCGAGCACCCGTTGTGTGCGGCCGACCTCGAGGCGGCTCCCGAGACTCGCGGCGAGCAGTCCGAAGCGGGACGCGACGACGAGACCGGCGATCACGGCGGCGACGACACTGCCGCCGGCATCGCGAACCGCGAGGTAGGCGAGTTCGCTGGTCGCCGAGTTGACGACGATCGCCGCGACGATGGTCTTGGCCTCGGATCCGACCCGTTCGAGTACGAGGACGTTGACCGTCACGCCGAGGGCGAAGAACGTGAAGGCGATCCCACCCAGCAGGCCCCATCCGGGACCCGACCGCACCGCCTGCTCGGTCATCTGTGCAGTCTGACGACGGGCCGATCCGTGCGACGAGGCGGACGTCGTGTGGGGTGGACCCTCAGAGCTCGCCGCGCACGATCGCCGCGCCCTCGACCATGGCAGCCAGCTTCGCCCTCGCCCGCTCCCGGGGCAGGTACTTCATGCCGCAGTCCGGTGACACGGCGAGGTCCTCCGGTGCGATGTGGTCGAGCGCACGCCGGATACGCGCCGCGACCTCGTCGGGCGTTTCCACGGTCTCGCGGCCGAGGTCGATCACACCGAGCACGACCTTGCGGGGTGCGAGACGCCGCACCGTCTCGCCGGGCAGGTCCGGTTGTGCGGACTCGATCGCCACCCAGTCGACCGGGGCGTCGCGCAAAGGGTCGAGGAAGGGGTAGCCCTCGGACTTGTCGCTGACGTACGCCGCGTAGCCGTAGCAGGTGTGCAGGCAGGTCTCGGCCGTGATGCCGGCCGTCGCCACGGCGAGCGCCTCCAGGGCGATCTCGGCGGCAGCCGTGGCGTTGGCCTGCAGGTACGGCTCGTCGAGTTGGACCACGTCGATGCCGGCCCCCTCGAGGTCGCGCAACTCGGCGTTGACCACCTCTGCGTAGGCGAGCGCGAGTGCCCGCTGGTCGGCGTAGTGCCGGTTGTCGGCGAGCTGGCTCAGGGTGAACGGCCCGGGCACCGTCACCTTGGTGCGCCGGGTCGTGTTGGCACGCAGGAAGGTCGCCGCAGTCAATTCGATCGGGAATTCTCGGTGGATCGGCCCGGTGACGAGCGGGACGTCGGCCTTGCCTCCCCGGCGATTCACCCCGACCCCGATCTCATCGCGGGACACCCCGCCGAGTGAGCAGGCGAAGTGGTTGAAGTAGCTCTCCCGACCGACCTCGCCGTCGGTGATGATGTCGACCCCGGCCGCGGCCTGATCGGCGATCGCCGTCAGGGTGGCGGCCTCGATTGCCTCGGTGAGGTCGTCGGGGGACACCTTCCACAGGCCCTCGTTGCGCACCCGGGCGACACCGTCGCCGAGGAGACGCTCTTCGTGCACCAGCCATCGTGGCTGGGGGTAGCTGCCCATGACCGTCGTCTGGATGGTCCTCGGTTCGGTCATGGCGTCTCCTCGGGTGAGTGGGCGTTCACGGTTCGCCG
>JBEAPU010000061.1:0-3085 GCA_041164245.1 Actinomycetota bacterium
GGACACTAACGAGGGCATGGTCGTCACCGCGGCCGAGCTCTCGGAGGTCAGCCTCGTCCACACCCCCGCCTTCTCCGAGGCGGTCGTCAGCCAGGTCGCCGCATCCGCGGAGGCCACCACCGAAGCAGCACCGTCCGAGGAGGACGTGAACATGGAGAACGAGACCCCCGAGGTCGAGACCGCCGAGGTGGTCGAGGCCTCCGAGACGGTCGAGGCTGCCGCCCCGGCCAAGCAGTACATCACCGTCGGCGCCCCCCGCGCCCTCGAGGGCATGACCGCGGGCCGCTTCGCTCGCGCGCAGCTCGAGGCGCAGGCCGGCGACCGTGACGCGCAGATGATCGTCCAGGCTGCGCTCGCCGACAACACCACCACGACCGCCGCCGGCCTCATCCCGACGCGGTTCCTGACCGAGGTCATCAGCGTCCTCGACAACAGCCGTCCGTTCGTCGACAGCATCAGCCGCGAGGCGCTGCCCGACGCCGGGATGGACTTCAAGATCCCGCGCGTCACGCAGAAGCCGTCCGTCGCCCAGCAGGCGGCCGAGGGCGACGAGGTCTCGTCGACCGCGTTCGAGCTCGACTACCTGACGGTCGACGTCAAGACCTACGGTGGCGGCCAGCGCATCAGCCGGCAGCTCATCGAGCGGTCGGACCCGGCGTTCCTCGACCGGCTCATCGTCGAGATGGCCGCGCAGTACGCGCAGGCGACCGACCTGTTCGCGTTCGGCGTCGCGACCTCCGGCGCGGGCACGTCCGACGGTGCGGACATCTACCAGTCCATCGTGAAGGGCATCGCCGACTCGTCGTCGGTCATGCGGTTCACGCCGTCGCACATCGTCGTCCCGGCGTCCGGCTCCGGCGCGATCACGCTGGAGAAGCTGCTGCAGCAGGTCGACGGTTCCGACCGTCCGCTGTTCGCCGCGGCCCAGCCGCAGAACGCCGCCGGCAACATCACGCAGGGCAGCACGAACGGCACCGTCGCCGGTCTGCAGCTCGTCGTCGACCACAACCTCGGCACCGGGAACACCGCTGCGCGCGTGTACCCGTCGGCCGCCGTCACGTTCTACGAGTCGGCCGGCGCCCCGGTCCAGGTCTCGGTGCAGGACGTGTCGACCCTCGAGGTCGAGGTCGCCGTCTACGGTTACGTCGCCGCCGCGGCCAAGTACCCCACCGCGGTCCGCACGCTCACCGTCACGCCGTGACCCCACGCCCCCCGGCCCTGACCAGCGGACGCCTCCCCCCGCGCTAGGTCAGGGCCGGGCGGGCCCCACGGAGGCCCCCTGTGTCCTACGTCACCGTCGCCGACCTCAAGGCCGTGCTCGGCGTCGGCAACCTGTACCCGGACGCAGACCTCCAGCAGGTACTCGACGCCTCGCAGAACCTCGTCCTGTCCATCCTGTCGAGGTACGTCTCGTCGGTCGACCAGGTCTGCTGCGTCGAGGCCAACACGATCAAGATGCGGACCACCGAGCCGCACCTGTTCTTTGTCGGCCAGACCGTCCACCTCGAGGGCTTCTCCCCCAGCCAGTTCAACGGTGACGCCACGGTCGCCTCGATCAGCCAGGACACGTCGGCCCTCGACCCCACCCGGTACTGGCCGTCCCACTTCGACGCCCGTGAGCCGTTCAACGTCCTGACCGTCACCAAGGCGCACGGCCAGACGCCGTTCACCGACGTCCGGCCCGAGATCCCGCACGCCCACGTCTACGACAAGGCCCAGCTCGACGCCTACGAGGACGTGCCCGAGGTCCTCGAGGCCTGCCTCGCCGTCGCCGTCGACATCTGGCAGTCCCGCGTCGCCCCCGGCGGCACCCTTCAGGCGGCCGACTTCACCCCCGGCCCCTACCGGCTCGGCCGCAGCCTCCTGTCCCGCGTCCAGGCCCTGCTGGCCCGTCACATGGACGTCGGCAGCCTCGCGTCATGAACCTGGCAGCCCTCCGCGCCAGCCTCGCCTCGGCACTCACCGACGCCGGCATCGACTACTCCACCTCGGCCTACCCGCCGCCGGTCGTCATCCCACCGACCGTCGTCATCGTCCCCGGCTCCCCCTGGATCCAGCCGCAGATCCTCGGCACCCCCGCCTCGCCGTCCGTCCTCGTAACCTTCCGGCTGACGTGCTGCGTCGCCCACCTGGACAACCAGGCCGCGCTCAACCAGCTCGAGGACCTCATGTTCGCCGTCATGACCAACCTGCCCCGCGGCTGGGAGGTCTCCGACGCCGGACCGCCGTCCCTCGAGCAGGTCGGACCGAGCGAGCTGCTCGTCGCCGACCTCCAAGTGTCCACACTCGCGAGCCCCTCCTAGGAGCCCACCATGGCAACCGTCCTCACCGGCGCGGACCTGACGCTGACCATCGACAGCGACCCGTTCGACGCCCAGACCATCTCGTGCACGTTCAACTACTCGCCCGACCAGCAGGTCCTCGAGACGCTGTCCGGCCCCGTCTACAAGACGCTGACGAAGCCGTACAGCCTCGACGTGACCATGTACGCCGACTGGGGCACCACCAACAGCCTGTGCGAGGCCCTCGCCTCGGCCGCGCTGACCGCCCCGGACACGTCGCTGACGTTCACCGCCGTCTACGTCGGCCCGAACGCCACCACGACGCTGACCGGCAAGGTGTTCCCCGCGATCCCGCCGTTCGGCGGCGAGGGCGCCGCGGCCGCCCAGACGTCGTTCACGCTGACCGGCGACCGCAACACGGCCCCGACCATCGTCGCCGTCTGACCTCCGGTGGCCGGCCGTTACTCGCCCCCGAGACGGCCGGCCACCGGGGCACCACCTGGGAGGCATCATGGTTAAGGCAAGAGTCAAGTGGACCGACCTGGACGGCGAGCACGAGGCCGAGCTCGGCCTGCTCGACTGGGTCGCCTGGGAGAAGCACACCGGCAAGTCGGCCGGCAAGGGCATCGACCAAATCACCGACCTGCTGTACCTGACTTGGTCGGCGGCCAAGCGAGCCGGAGAGAAGAGGCCGTTCGACGGCTGGGTCGCCCGCCTCGACAGCCTGCCGTCCATGGCCAACGACGGCACGGTGGACCCTACCCAGCCGGGAGCCTGAACCACCTGCGGGTCTCGATCGCCCT
>JBEAPU010000062.1:0-3791 GCA_041164245.1 Actinomycetota bacterium
GTCGCCGTGCCGACGGCCTTGATGACCGGAGCCGCGAAGAGTCGACGCGCAGCTCGGCTCGAGTGCTCGACGGCCTCCGAGATCGCCTCCGCCGAGCCGAGGACGCGGTCGAAGCGATCGAGGTCGGCCCGTGCCCCGTCGACCACCAGCCTCGCCTCGGATGCACTGCTCCGGAGTTCGTCGATGAGCGGAAGGGTGTGCGCACGCAGCGACTCGACCTCCGAGCGCAGTGCGCGCAAGGCGTCGAACACCCGCATCAGGACCACGGTCAACGCCGCGAAGCCGATCGCGCACAGGACGACGGCGGCGACGAGGACGACCTCGGATGCATCCATGTCACTCCCCCTCCCCCTCGCCCCGGTGGCGATCGACGACGTGACCCGGACGGTACCAGCGTCGCCCGGCCCACGACTCCGGGAGGTGGGACTGAGTGGCCGCGCGCTCGGGGTCGCGGTGAGGCGAGACGTACCCGACACCGTGGCCGATCTGCTCGGCGCCGGGATAGTGCCCATCGCGCAGGTGGGCCGGGACCTCGGCGATCTGACCGTCGCGCACGTCGGCCCGGGCCGACCAGATCGCACGGGCCACGGCATCGTCCTTCGGGCTGAGCGCGAGATGGATCGCCGCCTGGGCCAGGTTGAGCTGCGCCTCCGGGAGGCCGACGAGATCGAGGGCGGACGCCGCCGCCACGGCCGTCGGTAGGGCGGCCGGGTCGGCCATGCCGATGTCCTCGCTGGCGAGGATGACCATCCGACGGGCGATGAAGCGCGGGTCCTCCCCGGCTTCGAGCATCCGGGCCAGCCAGTAGATCGCAGCATCGGGGTCGGACCCCCGGATGGACTTGATGAACGCACTGACGACGTCGTAGTGATCGTCCCGCCCGTAGCGCAGGGCGCTGGTCCCGAGAGCCGACTCCACGTGGTCCAGGACGACCCGGGCCTCGCCGGCGAGGGCGCAGGCGACCTCGAGGGCGGTGAGCACCTGTCGACCGTCACCCCCGGCGCGAGCCACCAGGAGGTCGAGTGCCTCGCTGTCGGCTTCCATCCCCTCGGCCTCCAGACCCCGCTCGAGGAGCTCTCGGATGTCGGCGGACGAGAGTGGTTCGAGTCGGAACAGGCTGGAGCGACTGCGCAGGGGGGCGTTGACCTCGAAGAAGGGGTTCTCCGTGGTGGCACCGATGAGGGTGACCGTCCCGTCCTCCACGGCCGGCAGCAGGGCGTCCTGCTGGGACTTCGAGAAGCGATGGATCTCGTCGAGGAACAGGATCGTCCCCTGACCGCGCTCCCCGAGTCGCTGGATCGCACGGGCCAGAACCTGGCGGACGTCGGCCACACCGGCGGTGACCGCCGACAGCTGCTCGAAGGCCGAGGCGGTCGACCCGGCGACGGCCAGAGCGAGGGTGGTCTTCCCGGTCCCGGGCGGCCCCCAGAGGATCACCGATGTCAGCCGACCGCGCTCGATGAGGATCCGCAGGGGTCGGCCCGCCCCGACGAGGTGGCGTTGGCCGACGACGTCGTCGAGCGTCCGCGGCCTGAGGCGTGCGGCGAGCGGTGCGCGGGCTCGCAGGCGTTCGGCCGCCGCCGCACTGAAGAGGTCCGACACCGCTCACACCGTCCAGTCGCGCAGGGACCCGAGGGCGCGTCGGTACCCGGGCCGCCGGAAGTCGGCAACCTCGCGGAGCAGCTCCTCGATGGGCATCCACCGCCACGCCCCGAATTCGACGCCATCTGGCGCGGGCTCGATGCCCGGATCCGACACGGCGAAGGCGAACCAGCGGTGCGCCTGGCCGAGGCGTGACCCCCGAGGCGCAGTCGGGAGTTCGTAGACCGTCCAGTCGTCGAACTCGCCGAGCAGACGCACCCGATCGGGCCCGAGTCCGGTCTCCTCGCCGAGTTCCCGCCACGCCGCATCGAGTGCCGACTCGCCCGGGTCGATCCCGCCCTGGGGCAGCTGCCAGGCCCCGGGGACGTCGACCCGCTCGAAGGCCATCACCTCGTCGAGGGTCCCACGACCCGTGCCGTCCCGCACGACGGCGATGATGACACCGGCTCTGAAGTGCGGCCCGACCACGATGGAACCGTACCGGTGACGATCAGCGACCGAGGGCGCGGAGGCGCTGGCGGACGTCGACGAAGTTCGGATCCTGTCGCGCCACCAGTTCGAAGAACCGGGTCGCCGACACGGTGTCGCCGGCCCGATCGTGGAGATCGGCCAACACGTACCACTGCCGGAGGTGATGATCCCGGACGCGCTTCGGGCGAGCGACGGCTGGCTGCATGACCTCGAGGGCGGCACGCAGGTCACCCCGGTCGGCGAGCGAGCCGGCCATGACGATCCTCCCCTCGGACATCACCTCGTGGGAGGGCGACATCGCCTTGAGTTCGCGCCACGCCGACTCGACGTCACGATGCCGCCGCAGTGCCCGCAGGCAGTCCATCAGCACGGGGAGCGTCGAGGGGTCGGGCGAGAGGGACTGCGCCCGTTCGAGCGCGACCGCCGCCTGTCGCCACGCGCCCAGTCGGTAGTTCGCCAGTCCGATGATCTCGTGAACCGCCGCGACCTCGGTGAGCTCGCGCACGAGGGCGTTCGCCATGCGCCGGGCATCACCGAAGCGCTCACGTTCGAGTGCCTCGTAGGCCGCGACGAGGCGCTCGCGCAGCCGCGTCGCCCGCTGGGCCGAGCCGACCACCGCACCGACGCGCTCGGCCGTCGACGGATCGAGTTCGCCGGGACGCCGGGTGGGGCTGGCCCGGACCACGGCGGCCACGGCCTCGTCGCGGACGGACCCCTCGTCGACCCAACGCCCGGGTTCCCACGCCGGAGGCGGGGTCGGTTCGGCGCCCGGCACCCGGGCGCGTCCACCACCCCGGGCCCTGACCTCGGCGGCCCGGCGGCCAGCCTCGGTCGTGGGGGCTGGTCGCTCTGCTCGCTCCGTTCCCCTCGAGTCGCCATCGCGGACCGGACGACGATCGCCGGAGCCGGGACGCGCTCCCCGGCCACCGGCACCCGACCGGGGACCGTTGGGGCGACCACCTGTCCTTCCGGCTCCCGAACGGCCGGGTGTTCGTGATCCCCTCGGAGCGTCCTGTCCGTCACTGGACCGACCGTCACCGCTCCCGGCGGGTCGCCTCGAACCAGGACGGGATCCGCGTCCGGATCCGGTCGAGCCACCCGCTCCGCCGCGACGAGGTGCCGTCGACCGCCCCCTCGGGGAGGAGGAGCGGTCGGAGTCGCCACGTCGGCGCGGTGCTGGGGTGGGCATCCGTCGAAGGCTAGGCCGCGGGCAGGCAGTCGACACCGGGTCATCGGGTGACCGGGTCGAACCACCGGGTCGAAAACGACGACGAGCGCTGGACGATGTCTCCATCGATCCAGCGCTCGTCGAGTGCGAAATCCGGCGGCGTCCTACTCTCCCAGGGGATCTCTCCCCAAGTACCATCGGCGCTGACAGGCTTAACTTCCGTGTTCGGGATGGGAACGGGTGTGACCCTGTCGCCATGGCCACCGAAATCAGTTGTCAAAGGGTTCGCACCCAAGGACTCCAGAGCAAGCACGAGCGAAGAGAAAATCCAAGCCCTCGGCCGATTAGTACCGGTCGGCTGAACACATTGCTGTGCGTACACCTCCGGCCTATCAACGTGGTGGTCTTGCCACGGGCCTTACTGCGTTGACCGCATGGGAACACTCATCTTCGAACGGGTTTCCCACTTAGATGCTTTCAGCGGTTATCCCTTCCGGAGGTGGCTAATCTGCCGTGCCCTTGGCAGGACAACAGACACACCAGAGCTCCG
>JBEAPU010000063.1:0-73975 GCA_041164245.1 Actinomycetota bacterium
CCACGGGACCGCCTCGTCGCCGTCGGTGTCGCCGCCCGCGCCGGGATCGCCCGTCACCCGCGCCTCCTCCCGGTCTTCGTGAACCTGACCCGGCAGGCACCCGGCGTGTCGGACGCCTTCGGGCGCACCCTCGCCACCCTCCGCGAGGCCGGTGTCGGCGAGGACGATCTGCCCCACGTCTACCAGGCCTTCGAGAGCTTCGTCCTCGGCGCAACCATCTTCGACTTCGGTGGCGCCCCCGCCCACCTCGACATCCGCCGGATGCGCTACAGCACCTTCGAGATTCCCGCATTCCGCGCCGCCGCCCGCACCGAGGGCACCATGCGGGACTCGAACGACGAGGCGTTCCGGCGCGGCCTCGAGGCCATGCTCATCGGCCTCGGGGTCTGACCCGGCCGCACCGGGCCTGACGCAGGCGTACCACACCCATCCGCGAACATCTCCGGGTCGGGTGGCAGGCAGCCGTCCCGTCACCGCCAGCCCGAACAAGGAGCATCATGTTCCGTCGCCGGAAGAAGCACAGCACCACAACGGTCCCCGCACCCGACCCGACGGTGGACACCTCGACGGTGGATGGCACCACGCCCGCCTCCGACCGGCCCGCGGTGCGCGACCTCGCCAGCGTCACGCTCATCCACCAGATCGCCCGCGGCGACCTCCGGCTCGGACCGCTCCCCACCGGGCCCACCGCCGGCGCCATCGTCCGCGAAGAGGTGCTGTGCGCCATGGCCGCCGGCATCGTCATCGCCGAGACCTGGGCACCCGAGCTGCGCGCCGCGACGACGGCGACCGTCGCCGCCCTCACCGCCGACGGCGCCACCGACCCGGCACGACTCGTCACCGCCCGACCGGACTCCGACACCGCCCGCCGGCTCGCCGGCCTCTACCAGCACCTCCTCGACGAACTCCGCGCCGCCGCCGCCCGACCAGCCGAGGCCGACGCGTCCGGCGGCCACGGCTAGGGTCCCGCCATGATCAAGCTCACCGTCACCTACCCCAAGGGCGAGGACACCACCTTCGACCACGAGTACTACTCCTCGAGCCACGTGCCGATGTGCAATGAGGCGTTCAACCCGGTCCGTGTCGAGGTCGAGCGCGGCATCGACGGCCCGGCCGTGGCCGCCGTGTCGTTCTACTTCGAGTCGATGGACTCCTTCAGCGCCGCCATGGCCAGCCCCCGCATGGGCGACATCATGGGGGACCTGCCGAACTACACGAACGCAGTGCCGTCGATGCAGATCTCCGAGATCGCCGGCTGAACGCTGGCGATCCCAGCGCTGACGATCCCGGCGCAGTCGGATCTCAGCGCGTCGCGGTGAGCGGCCACGGCCGCAACCGCTCCATGCGGTGCGCCACCTCGAGCAGCACCTGCTCGGAGAAGTGACGCCCCACCACCTGCAGGCCGACCGGGAGGCCGTCCACGAACCCGGCCGGGATCGAGATCGCCGGGTTCCCGTGCAGGTTCGCCGGGAAGGTGAGCAGTCCGTTGTTGCCGGCCCCCGCCTCGACACCGCCGAACACCGACGGCAACGGACCCTCGGCGGCGAACGCCACATCGGGGTTCGTGGCGCACAGCACGAGGTCCACCCCGTCGACCGGGTCGAGGATGCGGGCCATCGCCTCGTTCACCTCGCTGCGTCGCCGCTCGATGCGGTCGCGGGCCGTGGCGTCGTACCGACCCTCGGTGAACTCCAACCCCATCCGGATCTCCGGGGTGAGGTCCCCGGCACACGCCGGCCACGCATCGCCCAACTCGGAGCGGATCGAGATCATCCCGGAGATCGACCACGCCGCACCCATCCGCGGCAGCGACGTGTCGACACCGTCCACCACCCGGAACCCGGCGTCGGCGACGAGGTCGGTGATCACCGACTCGAGATGCGCCCACATCGCCGGCGACACCACCGCCCCGCCCCAGTCGGGCACCACCGCCACCCGCAGACCGCGCAGCGCGTCGCCGAACGTGCCGAGCGCCGCCTCCCACCCCTCGACGCGCGGCAGCGACAACGGGTCGCGCGGGTCGTGACCATTCGCGACGTCGAACCATCGGGCGGTGTCGCGCACCGAACGCGACACGCAGCCATGGTTCACGGTCAGGTTGCCGTAGCGGGCGCCGGGGGAGCGCGGGATTCGACCGAAGGTGGCCTTCAACCCGACGAGGTTCGTGAACCCGGCCGGGATCCGGATCGACCCGCCGCCGTCGCCGGCCGTGCCGAGCGTGACGATGCCGCCAGCCACCGCCGCGGCCGACCCGCCCGACGACCCGCCGGGGGTCCGGTCGGGCCCCCACGGGTTGCGGGTCACGCCGTTGAGCACCGTGCGGGTCACGTTCACCCCGCCGAACTCGCTCGCCGTCGACAGGCCGACCATCACGGCACCGCCGCGGTCGCGGATCCGACCGCCGTTCGACGTCGTCACCGTCGCCACCCGGTCCGAGAGGGGTACCGAGGCCTCGGTGTCGGGCCAGCCGGCCACCTGGTCGAGCTCCTTGACGAGGAACGGCACACCGCCGAAGGGGAGCCCCACGTCCGCCGTCGCCGCCGCGGCGAGGGCACGCTCGGGATCGGTGAAGGACACGCAGTTGAACGGGTCGTCGGCGATCGCGGCGAGCACCGCGGCGAGTTCCTCCGACGGGGAACGACGACCCGCCCGGAACTCGTCGACGAGCCCGCAGGCATCACCGTCCCACGGGAGGTCACCGGACCCGGATGTGCTGGCACTCGTCATGGTCGGAGACTATTGCGCCTGGGAACGCACCTCGCCGGTGCCGGTGTGCGGCACCGCTCCTCGGTTGTTCGCTGGACACCCGTACAGGCCTGACGACCAACGTCGAAACCGCAGGTCAGAGCAGTAATTTGCGCCTCCTGTGGACGCCGTCTCGACCGCCGATCGGCGCCCCGCCGGGCCGCTCGGTGCCGGTGACACCTCCCGCTCGCTCGGCCTCACCGCGATGGTCGTCAGCGCGGCCGCCTACTCGTTGTTCACCCTCTTCGCCCAGGTCGCGCTCGAGACCCTCCGGCCCACCGACGTTCTGCTGTGGCGCTTCGCGATCGCGGCACCGGTTGCCTGGGCTGTCGTCGGCCTGCGACGACTCGCCGGTCACGGCGCCGGGGTGTTCGCCGTGCGCTGGCGCCCGAGCATCGGCCTCGGCCTGGTCTTCGGTGTGCTCGCCTGGCTCGCCTTCGCCGCGCTCGAACACCTGACCGGCTCGCTGTACGTGGTGATCATCTACACCTATCCGGCGATGGTGGCGATCGCCGGACGGTGGTCCGGCCGACCGAGTCCGGTCGGCACGTGGGGGCCGCTCACCCTGATGCTGGTCGGCATCGTCCTCACCGCGCCCGAGGTGTTCGCCACCCCCGGACGCGGCGTGTGGCTCGGTGTCGCGATGACCGTGGCCAACGCCGCGCTGTACGCCGGGTACATCGTCTACAGCGAACGCGTCGTCGGCACACCCGGCCGGCGACCGGGCGGGAGCACCGGGGAGTCCGACGGCTTCGTCACCGCCGCATGGGGGATGACCGGGTCGCTGGTCACGGCGATCGTGTTCGTCACGGTCGCCGGCGGGGTTCGCGTCCCCGATGCGGCACCCCAGATCGGCGCCATGCTCGGCCTCGGTGTCATCTCGACCGTGGTGGCCGGAACCGGACTGCTCCTCGGGGTGCGGCACCTCGGCCCGGCCGCGGCGGCGTTGCTCGCCACTCTCGAACCGGTGCTCGCGCTGATCCTGCTCGCCACCCTCCGCGGTGAGGCGATGTCGGTCGTCCAGGCCACCGGAGCGGCCCTCGTCATCGGGGCCGTCGTCTGGTCACAACGGCTCCGCGCTGCCTGAGCGTCACCGACCGGCGGTCGCCGCCGCCCGGCTCAGGGGCAGCCGATGCCGTGCAGCGTCGCGCACTCCCGGCACAGCCACGCCGTCCCGTCGGACGTGCTCCACGGCCGTGACAGGTGCGAACCGCACGACATGCAGTCGCGATGCTCGTGGCGGCCCTCGTCACCGGGCAGGCGCACTGCGTCGGGGGCGACCGGACGGGTCGGGTGTGCGTCGGCTGTCACGTCACCGACCGTACAGGTCGGGCTCTGGCAAGATGCCGATGTGACGGCTCCCCCCATCGAGCGCAGCCGTCCCCGCCGGCGGTTCGTGCCCGAGCGCGACATCGCCGTCGACATCCTCGGTGTGCTGACGATCGCCGTCTACGGCTCGTGGTACTACGGCTTCGGGGTGCTGATCGACGACATCGGCGACGGCCTGTCGATGTCGGCCACCCAGCTCGGTGTCGCCTTCGGTCTCGCCCAGGTGCTGCTCGGGGTGCTGTCCCTCGTCACCGGCCGCATCCTCGACCGGCACGGACCGTCGTTCGTGCTCGGCCTGCTCGGGCCGATCGGGGCGATCCTCGTCGGCTTCGCCGGCCGGGCCAGCGCGCCGTGGCAGTTCATCGTGTGCTTCGCCCTCGGCGGCGGGATCAGCGCCGCCGCCGGGTTCTACGGCATGACCCAGTCGATCATCGTGCGCCTCGACCCGGAGCGGTCGATGCAGCGCATCATTCGGCTCACGATCTGGGGCGCCCTCGCCTCGCCGATCGCGATCCCGGTTACCGAGGTCCTGCGTTCGACGCTCGGGTGGCGCCTCGCCATCGAGTTGCCGGCCGGCTTCGCCGTCGTCGTCTTCCTCGTCGCATCCCGCATCATCCGCCGCGCCCCGTCTCCGACGGCCCCACCGCGGAGTTCGCGTCGCTGGTCGAGCGTGATGGCCTCGGTGGTGCGCGACCCGGTGATCCGGTGGCACGTGATAGCGATCTTCTTCGCCTCGGTGTCGGTGTCGGTTCTGCTGGTGTTCCAGCTGTCGATCATGCGCTGGGCCGGTCTGTCGGCCTCGACGGCGGCGGCGTTCGCCGGGGCGCGCGGCTTCGTGCAGCTCGCCGGACGCCTGCCGCTGCAGCGGATACTGCGCCGCGTCGGGCCGTGGTCGCTGCTGCGCATCGCCCGTGGTCTGATCGTGCTGGCCTGCGCGACGATCCTGGTCAGCGGGAACCCGGCGATGGCGGCGCTGTACGTGGTGTTCGCCGGTGCCGGCATCGGTGCGATCTCGGCGCTCGACGGGATCGTCGCGCGTGATGTGCTGCCCGCCGATGACTTCGGGTCGCTGATGGGCGCGGTCGCGCTGATCGGCGCGGTCGGCGGTGGCGTCGCGCCGGTGCTCGCCGGACGACTCACCGACTCCACCGGGTCGCCGGCCGCCACCTCGATCGTGGCTGCCGTGGCCGCCCTCGTCTCGATCGCCGGACTCGAGGCGGCACGGGCGCATCGCTTCCGCGACGAACCGGCGACGGGGCTCAGGCGGTGAGCACCGCCTGGGTCTGGGTGGTGCGCGACACGACCTTGCCGGCCGGGTTCACCACATCGGTCACCACGGTGATCGTGCGGCGGCCGGCCATCACCAGCGTCGAGCGGATCGTGTAGTCGGCCTCGGGTGCCGGCCGGAGGAAGTTCGTCGACGACGAGATCGTCGACGTACCGGCCCCCTCGGGGAGGTGCTGCACGGCGAGCCAGGCACCGACGGCATCGGCGAGCGACATCAGGTGACCGCCGTGCAGGTTGCCGTTGACGGTGCAGTACTCGTGTCGCCACCGCACCCGGCCGATGACCTCGTCGGGTCCGGTGCTGTCGATGACGATGCCGCACAGTTCGGCGAAGGGCATCGACGATCGGACCTCGGCGGTCGCCGTCGGGTCACCCGGGACGAGGGGCTCGGCATGCGTGCTCACGCCCGCAGGGTACGGGCTGCCGGTCAGTGGGCGGTGCTCGGGTGGTCGAGACGGGCGGAGAGGCTCCGCGCCGCGTAGCTGAGGGCGGCGCTCAGGTCGAGATGGGTCAACGACGGGTAGTCGTCGAGGATCTGGCGCTGATCGCGGCCGGCCGCGAACTGGCCGAGGAGCGCCGTGACGGGGATCCGGGTGCCCGAGATGCAGGGCTGGCCTCCCATCACGTCGGGATGGCGGCTGATGCGGGGGTGCGCCATGACGGACATGTTCGCTGCAACACCGCACCCCGACGATCTGTTCCCGGCATCGGGTCCCGGGCATCCGTTCCCGGCATCCGCTTGCGGCGCGGTCCGCCCAGTTCGCAGCGCTGGGAATGCCGACACCGTCGAGACGGTTCGCACCGGATGCCCGACACCGTCGTCGGGCGAGTGAGGAGACTCCGATGAACCCATCGACCACGCCCGACATCGCACCGGTGCCAGCCGACCAGGCGAGCCGTCTTCAGCGCCTGAACGTCATCGCCGCGATCGCCCACCTCGTGCAGGGCGTGCTCGTGATCCTGCTCGCCACCCGCGACTTCGACCTGCCGGTCACCACGAACTTCTGGACCGGGCCGCCGACCCCCGGGGTCGACCCCGACCGCATCGGCCTCGCCTTCGAGGTCCCCGTGGCCTGGGGGGCCGCTGGGTTCCTGTTCCTGTCGGCGTTGTTCCACGGCATCGTCGCCACCGTCGGCCGGCGGGGCTACCTGGGTGAACTCGCCCGCCAGCAGAACCGGTTCCGGTGGGTCGAGTACTCGCTGTCGTCGACCCTGATGATCGTGCTCATCGCCATGGTGTTCGGCATCTCGGAGATCTCGGCACTCATCGGCCTCGCCGGCGCCAACGCGGCGATGATCCTCTTCGGCTGGATCATGGAGGTCGTCAACCGGCCGGGCCAGCCGGTGTGGTGGACCCCGTTCTGGTTCGGGTGCGTCGCCGGCGGCGTGCCGTGGGTGGCCCTCGGCATCTACACCTTCGGGCCCGACGGTGCCCCGGGTTTCGTGTACGGCATCGCGGCGAGCATCTTCGTGTTCTTCAACCTGTTCGCCCTCAACCAGTGGTTGCAGTACCGGGGCAAGGGACGATTCGCCGACTACCTGTACGGCGAGCGGGTGTACCTGTGGCTGAGCCTCACCGCCAAGGCCGCGCTGGCCTGGCAGATCTTCGGCAACACCCTCGCCGGCTGAGTGGCTCCCGGCCCCGCCCGGGTCAGGTGTGGCGAGAGGTCATGCCGCCGTCGACGACGAGGGCGTGACCGGTGATGTAGCCGCTCGCCGGCAGCACCAAGGAGAGCACGCCCTGGGCGATGTCCTCGGGCTGGCCGTACCGCTTCAACGGCACGCGACGCTTGGCGAAGATCTCCTTGTGCTCGTCCGGGATGTTGGCCGTCATCCCCGTCACGATCGGCCCCGGGCACACGGCGTTGGCCGTGATGCCCTCGCGACCCAGTTCGACGGCGAGGGCACGCACGAGTCCGATCACGGCGTGCTTCGACGCGTTGTACGCCGGGATGCCACCCGTCGCGCCGAGGCCCTCGGTCGACGCCGTGCACACGATGCGCGCCGCATCGCTGCGCCGCAGATGCGGGAGCGCGGCCCGGGTGAGCCGGGCGTACGACGTGATGTTCACCGCCAGCGTGACGTCCCACGCATCGTCGAAGAGCTCGGCCCCGACGCTCATGTCGACGTTGCGCGCCACACCGGCGTTGTTGAACAGGATGTCGAGCGCCCCGAAGTGCTCGACGACGGCGTCGGGCAGCGCGTCGACAGCCGTGCGGTCGGACACGTCCACCACCCAGCCGCGCACCCGATCGGCGCCATGGACGTCGGAGATCTCGCCCACGACCTGGGCGACACCCTCACCGTTGATGTCGACCACCGCGACCTTGGCCCCCTCGTCGGCGAAGAGGTGGGCCGTCGCCCGACCGATGCCGGAACCGGCACCGGTGACGACGGCGACGCGGCCGGCGATCGAACGGGAACCTGTGGTGAGACGTGGAGTGCCCATGTGCGGACCGTACCGATCGGGCCCGAGCCAAACCCAGCCGGAACATCGGCCCCGACGCCGGCGTTCCACCGGTCATGGAGTCATCCCTGCCCGACGGGGCGCCGTCGTCCGGTCCGATCGCCGAGGTCCTCGCGGCCAACCAGGCGTTCTACGACGCGCACGAGGCGGCCGACATCGAGGCGATGGCGACCGTGTGGGAGCACTCGGACCGTGTCGTGTGCATCCACCCGGGCTGGCCGATCCTGCGCACCTGGCCCGAGGTACGCGGCTCGTGGGAGCGGATCTTCGCCGGCCCGGCCCGCAACCAGTTCATCTTGACGAACGTCGCTGTCGCCGTCGACGGTGACCTGGCCTACGTCACCCTCGAGGAGAACCTCATCGCCAGCACCGCCGACTCGACCGGCACCGGGGTGGTCGCGGCGACGAACCTGCTGGTGAGAATGCCCGGTGTCGACGAGGGCGTCGGCCGCTGGCGCCTCGTCGCCCACCACGGCTCACCGGTGATCAGCCGCTGATCACGCCGTCGGATCGACACCGGCGAGCCCGGCCACGGCCTCCCACAGGCGGGCCCGGCGATCGGGGGTGTCCGACCGGCGGGTCGTCGGGAGACGGTGGATGCCGCGCCGGCGCCGGTCGTGCCAGAAGCCACCGGTCGACGTCGTCGGTTCGGTGTCGTCCGCCATCAGCCACACCGCCGTGTCGGCCCCCTCGGCCGGGGTGCGCAGCACCGGCCGCACCACCCGGTCGAAGGTGGGGAGGGCGGCGGTGACACCCGGTGTCGCGGCCCAGCCGGGGTGCACGGCGTGGAACACGATCCGCTGACCCGTCGGGTCGAGGCGCTCGGCCCACATCTCGTTGAGCGTGACCTGGGCGCGCTTGGCCCGGGCGTACTGCTCGGTCCCCGAGTAGTCGTCGGCCCCCATCTGGAGGCCGCTGACGGTCAGGCGACTGGCGAACATCCCGCCCGAGGACATCGTGATCACCCGGGCCGGTGCCCGGCCGTCGGGTGATCGCAGGGTGTCGGTCAGCAGCGAGGTCATGAGGAACGGGCCGACCACCTGGGCGGCCACCGTCGTCTCGACCCCGACCGAGTTCTCGGTGCGCTGCCCGAGGAGGGCCCCGGCGTTGTGCAGCACGGCGTCGAGACGGTCGGTGAGTCCCCGAACCGCCCCGACGGCGGAGCGCACCTGCTCGGGCTCGGCCATGTCGGCGACGACGACGTGCAGGTCGTCGTTGCCGGTCGCCGCCGCGATCTCGTCGCGGACGGCCATCGTCCGGGCCGCGTCACGGCCGAGCAGGATCACTCGGGCACCATCGGCGGCGAGTTGGTGGCCGCCGGCGCGACCGATCCCGGACGTCACCCCGGTGACCAGGACCGTTCGACCCCGCAGGTCGTAGGCATCGAGCGGAGTCCAGCTCCCGACTCGCCGGCGCACCCGCGCACCGATCGCCGAGAAGCCGGGGACCACCGTCGCATCGAGGACGGCATCGACAGCTCGGGCGACCGGGGGCGGGACGGGGGATCGCACCATGACGAGGCGAACCCCGAGCGGTGGTGGGGCATTCCGGACAGGGCGCGACCCGGCCGTTCGACCCCGGTGCGCGACCGGCTCAGAGGGCGGCGAGGAAGGCGGCGATCGCCTCGTTCACCGGCTCGGGGTGGGTCAGGTTCACGGCGTGCGTCCCGCCGTCGACCCGGACCATCGCCACCGACCCTCCGAGCCCGGCCACCATCTGCTCCGCCCGGTCCATCGGGATCGCGGCGTCGGCGGTGCCGTGGATGACGAGGGCCGGGCAGGTGATCTCGCCCAGTCGCCCGGTGATGTCGTCCCGGTCGCTCAGGCACCGGAACGCGTGCGTGAACTCCCCCGGGTACGCCGCGGCCCACTCGGCCCACGTGGCGTACCAGTGACCCCAGTCGCCTTCGCCGAGGATGATCGATCCGACCACCTCCTGCACCGGTGCCGGACCCTGCGACATCCAGACCTCGTGGAGCAGGTCGTACGAGGCCTGCTTCTCGGCCTCCTCGACACCGGCCTGACTGCCCATCAGGATCAGTCCCCGCACCCGTTCGGGCCGGGTGAGGGCGGCGCGCAGCGACACGAAGCCCCCCTGGCTCATGCCGGCCAGCACGGCTCGCTCGACCCCGAGGTGATCGAGCAGCGCCCACAGGTCATCGGCCGAGTCCCAGTAGGAGAAGGGACCGGGGGCTCGGGTGCCACCGTGGGCCCGCTCGTCCCAGGCGATCACCCGGTGCCGACCGGCGAAGGCGGCGACCTGCGGGTCGAACATGGTGTGGTCCATCAGCAGACCGTGACTGAACACGACCGTCGGAGCGTCACCGGCCGGACCCGAGTCCGTGAAGGCGATCGCCGTCCCGTTGAGCTCGACCGAGGAAACGTTTCCCATGGGGAGACCGTAGCCCGCCGGGCGAGGCCCGCTGACCGGTCGGGCGGTACCCTCGGCCCCCATGGCCAACCCGTGGTTCGAATCGGTCGCCGTCGCCCAGCGCCGGGCGAAGCGGATCCTCCCCTGGTACGTCTACGACGCCCTCATCGCCGGCAGCGAGGCCGGGCTCACCCTCGACGACAATCAGGCGGCGTTCCGCGAGATCGGCTTCCAGCCCGTCGTCGCCGACCGGCCGTCGGAACGGCACCTCGCCACCAGCGCCCTCGGCATGGACCTGTCGATGCCGGTGATGATCTCCCCGACCGGTGTGCAGGCCGTGCACCCCGACGGAGAGGTGGCGGTCGCCCGGGCCGCAGCGGCCCGCGGCACGGCGGTCGGCCTGTCGTCGTTCGGGTCGAAGCCGATGGAGGAGGTCGCGGCCGCCAACCCGCAGTTCGCCTTCCAGATGTACTGGATCAACGACCGCGACTGGATCGCCGGGCAGATGGAGCGGGCCCGCGCGGCGGGCGCCAAGGCCGTCATCCTCACGCTCGACTGGTCGTTCAGCCACAGCCGCGACTGGGGGAGCCCGCCGCTTCCCGAACGGATCGATCTGCGCACCATGGTGAAGTACGCGCCGGCGGTCATCGTGCGCCCGACCTGGCTGCTGCGCTACCTGCGGTCCGGCACGCTCCCCGACCTGTCGACGCCGAACATGACCGTGGACGGCGGCCCGGCACCGACCTTCTTCGGTGCCTACGGCCAGTGGATGGGTACCCCGCAACCCACCTGGGACGACCTCGCCTGGTTCGCCGGCCAGTGGGGCGGGCCATGCCTGCTCAAGGGGGTCATGCGCGTCGACGACGCCCGCCGGGCCCGCGATGCCGGGTTCAGCGCGATCTCGGTGTCGAACCACGGCGGCAACAACCTCGACGGCACCCCGTCACCGCTGCGGGCCCTCCCGGCGATCGCCGCCGCGGTCGGGTCCGACATCGAGGTGCTCCTCGACGGCGGTGTGCGCCGCGGCGCCGATGTCGTCAAGGCCGTCGCCCTCGGCGCCCGGGCCGTGATGATCGGGCGCGCCTACCTGTGGGGCCTGGCCGCCAACGGTCAGGCCGGCGTCGAGAACGTGCTCGACATCCTGCGCATGGGCATCGACTCGTCGCTCCTGGGCATGGGGGTCGCGTCGATCCACGACGTGCGGCGCGAGCACCTGCTCGTACCGGACGGCTTCGAGCGCCCGCTCGGCGCCGGCTGAACCCGGGTTCGCGTCAGACCCAGGTCGCCCACTCGTCGAGCGGCAACCGCTCGCTGACCAGCGTGTTCACGGGAGCATCCGGGTCGGCATGGCCGATGGCCATGCCGCAGAACAGCATCTCGTTCTCGGGCGCCCCGATGAACTCCGTCACCGCGCCGTGCCGACTCGACCAGTACTCCTGCGGGCAGGTGTCCAGACCGGCCTCGACGGCGAGGAGCATGAACGTCTGCAGGAACATCCCGAGGTCCGACCACTGCGGCTGGTTGAAGCGACGGTCGAGGGTGATGAAGAACGCGGCCGGGGCGTCGAAGAATCGCCCGTTGCGGGCGAACTGGCGCAGGCGGCCCTCCTTGTCGTCACGGCCGATCCCGAGCAGGCCGTACATCTGCTCGCCGAGTTCGTAGCGAGCGGTCCGGTGCGGGTCCCACAGGCCGGCCGGGTACACCTCGTACTCCGACTCCTCGACCGGCGGTCGGGTGTCGAGGAAGTCGAGGAACTCGGTCATGCGCTCCCCGTTGATCACGTACACGCGCCACGGCTGCACGTTCCCGCCGCTCGGTGCCCGCGCCGCCAGTTCGAGGAGTTCCCTGATCGTCGCGTCCGGCACCGGGGTCGGCAGGAAGGCGCGGATGGATCGACGGGTGGTGACGGCCTCGGACACTCGCATGCGGCGAGTCTGCCAGTCCGGCCCCGTCCGGCCGATGTCGCGGTCAGCCGCGGTCGTGTCCGACGGACCGGTGCTCCACGTGGCGGCGTCGCTCGCGGCGCTTGCGCACGACCTCGATGATGATGTTGACGGCGAGGGCCGTGCCGAAGGCCACGAGGAAGGCGGCGGTGTGGTTGTCCTTGAGCGCCCGCCCGAAGATCGCGCCGAGCACCGCGGCGTACGACGCCCAGATCGAGACGGCGATCGCGACCCAGCGCACGAACCACCCGCGGGGCTGGTGGGTCAACCCGCAGGAGATGGTGAGCGCCGTGCGGCCGCCCGGGATGAAGCGGGCCGTCACCAGCAGCAACCCGCCGCGGGTCCGGATCTGGGCGGTGGCCCACTCGAGTTTGGCCTGCAGCGAGGTGCGACGGGCGGCCCGTCGCCGGATCGGACCCGCCAGACGCCCCCCGATGACGAAGGCGATGTTGTCCCCGATGAACGCGCCCGTCGCCCCGGCGATGATCACCAACAGCAGGTTCTGGTCACCGACCCCGGCCGCGACGCCACCGATGATGACCGTCGTCTCGCTCGGCACGGCCGGGATGACCGAGTCGAGGAGGGCGATCGCGAAGATCACGAGGAGGAACCAGCGCGCCGCCGACACGTCGCTCAACCAGTCGGTGAGTCGGGCCACGATCCCGGTGCCGTCGGTGGCGGCGAGCACGACCTCGCCCGCTCGGGCCGCGACGACGGGGACGCTGGGCACGTGCCGATCGTACCCACGGGAGCGTCGCCGGGGGTCCGGCGCCGGCGCCGCAACCGGTGGTGGGGGCTGATGTGGTGGGCGTCACACCCCGGACACCTCTAATGTGCGGGGTATGCGAATCTCCGTCGATGCCGAGAAATGCCAGGGCCACAACCGCTGCTTCGCCCTCGCGCCCGAACTCTTCGATGTCGACGAGTACGGCACGGCGGTCGTCATCGGTGATGGTGAGGTCCCGCCCGAGTTGGCCGACAAGGCCCGGCTGGCGGTCGCCAACTGCCCCGAGTTCGCCATCACCCTGACCGACTGAGCCCCGCCCGAGACACGATCCGCCACGAGACCCGACCTGCGAGGACACCGATGACCGACACCTACGGACCCGTCACCGACTGGGCGAACGACTTCGACCACGCCGACCCGGCGTACAACGAGCGGGCGCACGAGATCTGGGCCGAGTTCCAGGCATCGGGATGCCCGGTCGCCCGCAGCGAGCGGTACGGCGGGTTGTGGGCCCCGTTCAGCCACGAGATGGTGCACGAGATCGCCTACGACACCGAGCACTTCACCTCCCAGGGAGTCGTCGTCAACACGGGGCGGCCCCTGGTCCCACCGCCCGTCGGACCGGCGCCGCCCATCACCAGCGACCCGCCGTTCCACCACATCGCCCGCCGACTGCTGCTGCCGCCGTTCTCGCCCAAGGTCATCGCCGCCTGGGAACCCGAGGTGCGGTTGCTGTGCAACCAACTGCTCGACCGCATGGGCGACATCGCACCGGGGGAGAGCGTCGTCGACGCGGCGGTCCAGTACGCGCAGCACATCCCGGTCAACGTGATCGCTCGCATGCTCGGCTTCCCACTCGCCGACGAGGACCTCTTCCGTGAGTTCGTCCACGATGTGCTCGAGCGGATCAACGAGCCCGTCGAGGAGCGCATGCTCGCCATGCAGCGCCTCGACGACTACCTCAACGATCAGATCGAGGACCACCGGGACAACCCGCGCGACGACCTCACGAGCTACCTCATGAACGTCGAGGTCGACGGCAACAAGCTCGCCCACGAGCACGTGCGCGGCTCGATCGTGCTGCTGCTGATCGCCGGCATCGACACCACGTGGTCGGCGATCGGATCGTCGCTGTGGCACCTGGCCACCAACCCCGCCGACCTGAAGCGCCTGGTAGAGGAGCCCGAGGTGATGATCTTCGCCCTCGAGGAGTTCCTGCGCGCCTACGCCCCGGTGACCATGGCCCGGCTGGTCCGCGAGGACCACGACTTCCACGGCTGCCCGATGAAGGCCAACGACTGGGTGCTGCTGCCCTTCCCGGCGGCGAACCGCGACCCGGCCGAGTTCGACCGTGCCACCGAGTTCGTCATCGACCGGCAGGAGAACCGGCACGGGGCCTTCGGCCTCGGCATCCACCGCTGCCTCGGCTCGAACCTGGCGCGGCTCGAGTTGAAGGTCGCCGTCGAGGAGTTCGTGAAGCGCTTCCCGTCCTTCGAGCTCGGTGGGGACGTCACCTGGAGCGTCGGGCAGATCCGGGGTCCGCGTCGGCTCCCGGTCCGGGTGATCGCAACCGCCTGAACGGCTCAGGCCGCAGGGCGCGACACCGACGCCACGACGACCACCACCACGACACCGGCCGTCACCCGGGCGACGGTGCCGGCGCGGCCGGAGCCTCGATCGGCGAGCACCCCCGAGAAGCTGGTCAGCGACCCGCACCCGGCGGTCAGCACGATCGTGCGCACCGAGCCGTCGACGCCGGCACCGACCACCCAGCCGGCGAGCGCGCAACCGGCGAGGTTCGCGAGGTCGAGACCCCGGCGCCAGCTCCGCACGAGCAGGTGCCGGCACACGCCCCCGGCGACGGCGGCCAGCGCGAACCCGACGACCATCAGCATCGGCGCCCCCCGGCGAGGCGGACGGCCCCGATCCCGGCTCCGATCGACACGCCCACGTAGCCGACCGCCAGGGTCGCACGTCCCTCCGCCAGCAGTCCGTCGACCTCGACCCCGACGGCGGACAGCGTCGACAGGCCACCTGCGACACCGGTGAGCCAGAAGGCCCGCCACCGATCGGGCGACCGCCGAGCCAGGGCACCCGCCAGGGCACATCCGGCGACGTTGGCCGACAGCGTGGCCCCGAGGCCGAGACCCGTCTCGCCCAGCCCGGCGCGCAGCCCGGCGCCGAGCATGACCCCTCCCGCGACCAGGGCCACCTCGCACCAGCGCTCCCGGGACGTCACCATCGCATTCTCACCCGCGGCTTACCCCACTCTGGTGTACTTCATCCATGGACCGCTCCCTCCGCATCGTTCTCGCCGAGGACGATCGGGCCGTGCGGGAGGCGCTCGTGCGGGCGCTGACCCTCGAGGGCCACGGCGTCGAGGCGGTCGCGGACGGGGCCTCAGCGCTCGATCTGCTGCGGCCGGGAACCGGGACGGCGCAGCCCGATGTCGTCATCCTCGACGTGTCGATGCCGGTGGTCGACGGCCTGACCGTGTGCCGGGTGCTGCGCGCCGAGGGCAGCCGGGTCCCGATCCTGATGCTGACCGCCCGTGCCGAGCCGAGCGATCGGATCGCCGGCCTCGATGCCGGGGCCGACGACTACGTGCCCAAGCCGTTCGACCTCGGCGAACTGCTCGCCCGGCTGCGGGCCCTCGCCCGGCGCAGTTCCCTCGAGGTCGGACCCGTCGGCCCGGCCGTCGCCGAGGTCTCCCTCGGCGACCTGGTGCTCGAGCCGGCCGGGCGGCGGGCCCGCCGCGGCGATCGCGCGATCGACCTGTCGAAGACGGAGTTCGACCTGCTGGAGTTGCTCGTGCGCAACGCCGGCATCGTCCTCGATCACTCGACGATCTACGAACGCATCTGGCAGTACGACTTCGGTCCCGATTCGAAGAACCTCGCCGTGTACATCGGCTACCTGCGCCGCAAGACCGAGGACGGCGGCGAGCCCCGATTGATCCACACCGTCCGTGGTGTCGGCTACACCGCACGGGTGGGCTCGTGAGCCTGCGCCTGCGGATCGCGCTCGTCCTCGCCGCGATCGCAGCGACGGCGACGGTGGCCGTCGGTGTCGTGTCCTACCGGGTGACCGCCGACCGACTCCTCGAAGCCGTCGACGACTCGCTCACCCAGGCCGGTGCGGTCGCGATCTCCCGCCGCCTCGACGAGCGACTGTTCGAACGCGGTCCGCTCGCCGAACTCGCTGTGCGGGTCGTGCTCGCCGACGGTCGGGTGCTGCAGACGACGTTCGCCGATGCCTTCCCGGTGACCCGACGCGAGGCGGACCTCGTCGGGCGGCCGGGCCAGATGCGCAACCGGACGGCGAGGATCTCCGGTGAGGAGTTCCGGGTCCACACGATCGGCTTCGAGGACGGTCTGGTGCAGATCGGCCGACCACTCGATGAGACGAACGATGTGCTGGCGACGCTGCGCACCCGGACGGCGCTGCTCGTCGTGGCCGTCTCCGTGCTCGCCGCCGCCGTCGGCGCGCTGCTCGCCGGACGGGTGACGCGCCCGTTGCGTCGCCTGACCGACACCGCCGAGCGCGTCGAGACGACCGGACGTCCCGACGCCGGCGGTCTGCGCGTCGAGCCCGTCGTCGACGGCGCGACCTCCGACGAGGTGGCGCGCCTCACCAACGCGTTCGCCCGGATGCTCGATGCCCTCGAGCGGTCGCGGGCCGACCAGACGCGGCTCGTGCAGGACGCCGGGCACGAGTTGCGCACCCCCCTGACGAGCCTGCGCACGAACCTCGACATGCTGGCCCGCTACCCGGACCTCGACGCTGGTGAACGCGCCGAGATGCTGACGGCGGTCCGTGCCGAGGCCGAGGAGCTCACCGCCCTCGTCAACGAGGTCGTGCAGCTCGCCAGCGGGGAGTCCGACGACGTCGAGCCCGAGGCGGTCGTCGTGTCGACCGTCGTCGACGAGGTCGTACGTCGGGTCGAGCGCCGGACCGGTCGGACCATCGCCGTCACCGCCGACGACTCGACCGTGTGGGTCCGGCGCGCCGCTCTGGCCCGTGCCGTTGCCAACCTGCTCGACAACGCGGTCAAGTTCTCCCCGGCCGACTCCCCGATCGACGTCACCGTCGAGGCCGGCACGGTCGCGGTCGCCGACCGCGGTCCGGGGGTCGCGGCGCAGGACCGCGAGCGGATCTTCGAGCGGTTCCATCGTGCCGAGGAGGCGCGGACCCTGCCCGGCTCGGGTCTGGGCCTGTCCATCGTCGCTGAGATGGCCCGCACGCACGGCGGTTCGGTGTTCGTGGAGGACCGGCCCGAGGGGGGAGCGGTGATCGGGATGCGCCTGCCGGTGCTCGATGGCGCTGATCCGTGGCCGGCGCCCGGCGTCTGAGCCGGGGATCGGGTTCTCACCTCATCCTCACCTTCCTCTGGTTCGCTCCTCAACCGTCGCCACGAACATGAGGCCATCGACACCGGCACCTCCGCCGGATCGGGACAGGAGAACATGACATGACCCGCAGGACATCCCCCCGCACGATCGCCGCACTCGTGGCCGGACTGGCGGCCGGCGGCGCGGTCGGTTTCGCCGTCGGCGTGCCGTCGCTCATCAACGCCGCCCCGTCGGCGAGCGAGCAGGCCACCGACGTCGGCGACGATGTCACGGTCGGACCGCTCCACCACGGCGCGCCCCACCGCGATCACGTCGGCCCCCGCGGCGGTGGTCGCGCCGTCGAGGTGCTCACCGACGTGCTCGGCCTCGACGCAGAGACCCTCCGCAGCGAGTTCGCCGCCGGGAAGTCGGTGGCCGATGTGGCGAACGAACAGGGCGTCGCCCCCGAAGCCGTCGTCGGCGCCATCGTCGATGACCTCGCCACCCACCTCGACGAGCACGTCGCCGACGGCACGTTGACCCAGGAGGAGGCCGATGCCAAGGTCGCCGAGGCCGAGACCCGCGTCGCCGAGCGACTCGACGACGTGCCCGCGTTCGGCGGCGAGCGCGGCGGCGAGGGCCGGGGCAAGGGTCCGTCCGAGGCGGTGCTCACGCTCCTCGGCGTCGATGCCGAAGCGCTTCGTGCCGAGTTCGAGGCCGGGCGCACGATCGCCGATGTCGCAGCGGACAACGGCGTCGACGTGCAGGCCGTGATCGACCTGATGGTCACCCAGGCCGAGGCGCACATCGCCGAGCACGTCACCGAGGGGAAGCTGACCCAGGAGGAGGCCGACGCACGACTGGCCGAGCTCGAGGCCCGGGTCACCGAGCGGGTGAACAGCGTGCCGACGCCGGGCGAGGGCCACGGGGGGCGCGACGGCGGCAGGCACGGTGGCAGGCACGGCGGTGCCGGACATCACGGTGTCGAGGTGACCGACGTCGCCACCGGGGCCTGACGGATCGCCCCCGAACGGGGTCCGAAGGGACCTACGTCACTGGTGCGCCCGGCCCGTCCGGGCGCACCATGGTGTGTGGAGGGATCCGACTGTCGGGTCCGGGGATGGAGGACGTCATGGCGGACACGAGGACCTACGTGGTCGGCATCGACGGCTCCGACGAGTCGGCAGCGGCGCTCGAGTGGGTCCGTGGCACCGCCGGCCCCGACGACCGCATCGAGGCCGTCCACGCCTGGGACGTGCCGGTCATGGTCGGGTACGACGTGGCCGTCGCCATCGACCCCCGTTCGATCGAGGAGGCCGCACGGGCCTTCCTCGACGACGTCGTCGCCCGCTCCGGCGACGACCGTGTCCACGCTCGCCTCGTGCGCTCCCATCCGGGCCGGGCGATCGTCGAGACCGGCGCCGACGCAGCGGCCGTCGTCATCGGCCACCGCGGGTCTGGTCGGATGTCGATGCTGCTCGGGTCGACGGCGAGCCATGCGTTGCATCATCTGTCGACCCCGGTCGTGATCATCCGCGGCGACGATCCGGGTCCGGCCCGCTCCGTGGTGGTCGGGGCCGACGACCACGACCTCGTCGCCGACGACGGCGAGACCGTGAGTGGTGAGAACGAGTCGGTGCGGGCGCTGCGCTGGGCGTGGTCGCTCCCCGGTGTCAGCGAGGTGCGTGTCGTCCACTCGTGGTTCCTGCCCGCTGTCGTCGCCGGCTGGTACGCCGGTCCGGGGGCCGACTACGAGGTGATGGATGCCGCCAGCGAGCGGATCATCGACCACGTGATCACTGCGGCCGGGTCACCGCCCCCCGGCGTGACGGTCGACCGGGAGGTGCTGCGCGGCAGCCCAGGCTTCGGGTTGATCGAGGCCTCCCGCGACGTCGATCTCGTCGTCGTCGGCTCGCGTGGCCGCGGGACGCTGCGGGGCCTGCTCCTCGGTTCGACCAGCGCCGAGGTTGCCTCCTACGCCCATTGCCCGGTCGCCGTCGTCCGCTGAGCGAACTCCGTCGACTCGTCGCCCGCCCCGGGTTCCGACCCTCCGGGACCCCGGGGCCGCGACACCCCGGCCGTAGAGTGAGCGGAGATGCCCCCTCCCGACACCGGCGCTGCGAGCCCGTTCCTCGACGGTCTGAACCCCGACCAGTACGACGCCGTCGTGCATCCCGGCGGTCCGCTGCTCGTCGTCGCCGGAGCCGGCTCGGGGAAGACCAGGGTGCTCACGCACCGCATCGCCCACCTCATCCACTCCGGGGTGCACCCGTCGCGGATCCTGGCGATCACGTTCACCAACAAGGCCGCCGACGAGATGCGCGAGCGGGTCGGCCACCTCGTCGGCCCGGTGGTCAAGACCATGTGGGTGTCCACCTTCCACTCGGCGTGCGTGCGGATCCTGCGGGTGCACGCCGAACGGGTCGGGCTGCCCCGCACGTTCTCCATCTACGACCAGGCCGATGCCGTGCGGCTGACCGGGTACGTCGTCCGCGACCTCGGCCTCGACCCGAAGCGGTTCAGCGCCCGGGTCGTGCACGGCCACATCTCGCTCTGGAAGAACGAGCTCGTCGACCCGCACGCCGCAGTCGCCTCAGCCGGTGACGTGTTCGCCCGCAAGCACGCCGAGGTCTACTCCGAGTACCAGTCCCGGCTCGCGAAGTCCGGCTCGGTCGACTTCGACGACCTCCTCGGGCTCACCGTCCGACTCCTCGCCGACCATCCCGACGTCACCGAGACGTATCGCGACCGCTTCGAGCACCTCCTGGTCGACGAGTACCAGGACACCAACATGGCCCAGAACCGGATCGTGCTCGAACTCGCCGCGGCCGACGACCCCAGCCGCCCCCACAACGTGTGCGTCGTCGGCGACAGCGACCAGAGCGTGTACCGCTTCCGCGGCGCCGACCACCGCAACATCATGGAGTTCGAGGACGCCTTCGACGACGTCACGACCATCGTCCTCGACCAGAACTACCGCTCCACCCAGACGATCCTCGATGCCGCCAACGCCGTCATCGTGAACAACGCCGGCCGGCAGCCCAAGCACCTGTGGACCGATGTCGGCGACGGTGATCGGATCGTGCGCTACCACGCCGAGGACGAGGGTGACGAGGCGACGTGGGTGGCCTCGACCGTGCAGCAGCTCACCCGCGACACCCGGTGTGCGTGGCGCGACTCGGCCGTGCTCTACCGCACGAACGCCCAGAGCCGGGTGATCGAGGAGGCGTTCATGCGCCTCGGCGTGCCGTACCAGGTGGTGGGCGGCACCCGCTTCTACGACCGGCGTGAGATCAAGGACGCGATGGCCTACCTGCGGGCCGCGGTGAACCCGGCCGACGAGGTGAGCGTCAAGCGCATCCTCAACGTCCCCAAGCGCGGGATCGGCGACGCGAGCATCGCCAAGATCGACGCGCTGGCCGCCGCCGACGGCGTCACCTTCCTCGACGCCGCCCGGCGGGCCGAGGAGGCCGGGGTCGGCGGCCGGGCGGCCCGGGGGCTCGAGCAGTTCGGCGCCGTCATCGACTCCGCTCGATCACTGCTGGCCGACGACGCCCCCGAGTCCGGCGAGCTCTCACCGGGCGACCTGCTGCAGCATCTCCTCGAGACCTCCGGCTACCTCGCCGAACTCGAGTCCGAGGACACCGTCGAGGCCCACGGCCGGCTCGAGAACCTCGGGGAACTGGTCGGCTCGGCCCGGGAGTTCACCCGCCTCGAGGAGTTCCTCGAGCAGGTGGCCCTCGTCGCCGACACCGACGAGCTGGCCGACGACGACCGCTGCGTGCTGATGACGCTCCACGCCGCCAAGGGCCTCGAGTTCCCGAACGTGTTCCTGGTCGGCGTCGAGGAGGGGGTGTTCCCGCACCATCGGGCCCTGTCCGACCCCGACGAGATGGAGGAGGAGCGCCGTCTCGCATACGTCGGGATCACCCGGGCCATGCAGCGGTTGTTCGTGTCGCACGCGTGGAGTCGCATGCTGTTCGGCACCAGCCAGTACAACCCGCCGTCGCGGTTCCTCGACGAGATCCCGGCCCAGCTGTTCGAGGAGCGCGGCGACGCAGCCGCCGTCAACCCGTACCGGCGGTCGGCGTCGGCGTCGCCACCCCCGTACCGCCGTCGTGGCGTCGATCGGGCCGCCGACGACGCCCACCGGGAGCGCGTCGTCGAGTCGGCGATGCGCGCCACCGCCTCACGGGGCCCGACGAACGCCCACGAGATCGGCTTCCGGATCGGCGACGACGTGTCGCACCCGGCCTTCGGTGAGGGTGTGATCATCGACATCACCGGCAGCGGCGACCGGGCCGAGGCAACGGTGAACTTCGCCGGTGTCGGCACCAAGCACCTGGCGCTCGCCTGGGCGCCCCTGACCCGTCGCGGCTGATCCACCCGGATCCCCCGGCCCGGGCGGACGTCTGGTTGAATACAGACCGATGAAGGCTGCACTGCTCGTCGAGAGTCTCACCGGCAACACGTGGCGCGCCGCCGAACTGATCGGCGACGGACTGGCCCAGGAGGGCTGGACGATCACCGGGCTGTCGAGGGTGCGCACACCCGACCTCGCCAGTGTCCAGCAGGCCGACATCGTGCTCGTCGGCACGTGGACCCATGGGCTCTTCCTCGTCGGTCAGGCACCGTGGGCCGCCGGTGACATCGCCAACCTGCCGACGATGCGCGGCAAGAAGGCAGCGTGCTTCCTGACCTACGCGCTCGATGCCGGGAGGAGTCTCGAGCGGCTCTCGACCTCGGTGTCCCAGACCGGGGCCGATGTGGTCGGTGGCCTGCAGATCAAGCGCAACCGTCTCGCCGAGCACGCCGATGCCTTCGTCGGCCGTCTGCTCGGCGCCCTCGATCGCTCGAACTGAGCAGTCCCGAACCGAGGGGTCAGCCAGCGCTGGTCGTCGGCGCCGAACCCGTCGCAGTCAGGGTGCCCCGCAGGTCGATCTCGAGGCGGGTCGCGTCGTACACGACCGGGCGCACCCCCGCGTCGGGCGGTGCGAGATCGGTCACGGCGACGGTGCGACCCTCGCAGTCGGTGAAGTCCGAGGTTCCGACGATCTGCGTGACCAGGCAGGACGCGTCGCGGTCAGCCGGGTGCGCCCGGTACACCCGCCAGCCACTCGCCGGGTCGTCGCCCTGATGGTCGACCACGATCGATCGACTCCCGACGGGTGTGCCGAGCTCGGGGAAGAACAACGGGCCCTCCTCGGCGACGAGGTCGGAGAGGAACTCGACGTTGCCGACGGGAAAGGTCGACGGGGCGAGGCGCTCCGATGAGTCGACCTCACCCGAGGAGATGTAGCCGGCCATCAACCACAGGAAGCCGGCGATGAGCGACAGCACGACGATCCCGCCGACGACGGGCAGCAGCGCCCGGGCCACCGGGGACCGGAGTTCGGTGATCGCCATGCACAGAGTCTGCCAAGAGTCGGTCGACGTTCGGCCCCGATCAGGCCGCTCGGGCCCGGGACCGGTTGGTGGAGCGGCCGTCACGGCGAATAGGGTTCCCCACTTGTGAAGCGCACGTATCGCGTCGTGGTGGGCAAGCCGGGACTCGACGGGCACGACCGCGGCGCCAAGACGATCACCCGGGCACTGCGCGACCACGGCTTCGAGGTGATCTACACCGGTCTCCACCAGACGCCCGAGCAGATCGCCGAGACCGTCCTGCAGGAGGACGCCGACGCCGTCGGACTCTCCCTCCTGTCGGGCGCCCACCTCACCCTGTTCCCGCGGGTCATGGACGAGCTGCGCCAACGCGGCCTCGGCGACGTCCTGATCTTCGGAGGCGGGGTCATCCCCGATGCCGACGCCCGTGCCCTGCGTGAGCAGGGTGTGGCCGAGATCTTCCAACCCGGTGCGTCGCTGCGGGCGATCAGCGCCTGGCTGGAGACGACACTCGACGAACGAGAGGACTGAACACGTGGACCTGTTCGAATACCAGGGCAAGCAGTACTTCGCCCGCTTCGGGATCCCGGTGAGCGCCGGCGACAAGGCCGACACCGTCGACGAGGCGGTCGCGGCGGCCGACGGTGCCGGCTACCCCGTCGTCGTCAAGGCCCAGGTGCAGGTCGGCGGCCGCGGCAAGGCCGGTGGCATCAAGCTCGCCAACGACGCCGACGAGGTCCGTCTCCATGCCGGCAACATCCTCGGCATGGACATCAAGGGCCACGTCGTCAAGCGCCTGTGGGTCGAGCACGCCTCCGACATCGCCGA
This sequence comes from Actinomycetota bacterium, assembly GCA_041164245.1. Classification (GTDB taxonomy): domain Bacteria; phylum Actinomycetota; class Acidimicrobiia; order Acidimicrobiales; family Ilumatobacteraceae; genus Casp-actino5. Next base: position 23,413 of record JBEAPU010000063.1, read on the forward strand.
GGAGTACTACGCGAGCTTCACCCTCGACCGTGCCGCCAAGAAGCACCTGCTGATGCTGTCGGCCCAGGGTGGTGTCGAGATCGAGGCGGTCGCCGAGAGCGACCCCGATGCCATCGTCAAGCTGCACATCGACCCGGTCGACGGGCTCGATGCCGTCACAGCCCGCCAGGCCGCGGTCGACGCCCGCATCCCCGACACGGCGCTCGACGGCTGCGCCGACATCCTCGTGAAGCTCTACCGCTGCTTCACCGAGGGTGACTGCGACCTCGCCGAGATCAACCCCCTGATCCTCAAGCCGACCGGTGAGGTGCACGCGCTGGACGCCAAGGTCTCCCTCGACGCGAACGCGGCGTTCCGTCATCCGGAGTGGGCCGAGTACGCCGAGGCCGAGGTGCTCGACGACCGTGAGCGGCTCGCCAAGACCCACGACCTGCAGTACATCGGCCTCGACGGCAACGTCGGCATCATCGCCAACGGTGCCGGCCTCGCCATGAGCACCCTCGACGTGGTCAACCAGGTCGGCGGCTCGGCGGCCAACTTCCTCGACATCGGCGGCGGCGCCAATGCCGACGTCATGGCGGCCGCGCTCGAGGTGATCAACTTCGACCAGAACGTGACGTCGATCTTCATCAACATCTTCGGCGGCATCACCCGCGGCGAGGAGGTGGCCAAGGGCATCGTCGAGGCGCTGTCGCGGGTCGACCTGCGGGCCCCGATCGTGATCCGACTCGATGGCACCAACGCCGAGGAGGGCCGCCGCATCCTGGCCGAGGCGGGCATCCCCGAGTCGAAGCTCCGCTCCGAGGCGACGATGCTCGCCGCCGCCCGTACCGCCGTCGCGCTCTCCCAGAACTGAGGCCCGCCATGTCGATCTTCGTCAACGAGAACACCAAGGTCATCGTCCAGGGTCTCACCGGTGGGCAGGGCAAGTACCACGGTCTGCGCAACCGGGCCTACGGCACCCAGGTCGTCGGCGGTGTCACGCCGGGCAAGGGCGGCCAGGACGTCGAGGGCATCCCGATCTTCGACTCGGTCGCCGAGGCGGTCGCCGCCACCGGTGCCGACGCCTCCTTCGTCGCAGTGCCGCCCAAGGCGGCACCGGCCGCGATCCTCGAGGCTGCAGCCGCGGGAGTCGGCTTCGTCGTGTGCATCACCGAGGGCATCCCGGCCCAGGACGAGGCGCGGGTCTACAACACGCTGGTGCGCGACTTCCCGGGCACCCGCCTGCTCGGCCCGAACTGCCCCGGCATCATCAGCCCCGGCAAGTGCAACATCGGCATCACCGCCGGTGAGATCGCCCTGCCGCCGTCGGAGGGCGGGCCGAACGTCGGCATCGTCAGCCGCTCGGGCACCCTCACCTACCAGGCGCTGTACGAGCTCAAGCAGAAGGGCATCGGCGTGTCGACCTGCGTCGGCATCGGCGGCGATCCGGTGCCCGGCACCAACTTCATCGACTGCCTGCGCGAGTTCGAGGCCGACCCCGAGACGCACGCCATGATCATGATCGGCGAGATCGGCGGGTCGGCCGAGGAGGAGGCGGCGGAGTTCATCACCCGGCACGTCACCAAGCCGATGAGCGCCTACATCGCCGGGGTGACGGCCCCGGCGGGAAAGAAGATGGGCCACGCCGGCGCCATCGTCTCGGGTGGCAAGGGCACGGCCCAGGGCAAGATGGACGCCCTGGCCGACGCCGGGGTCAAGGTCGGCCTCAACCCGACCGAGGCCGGCGAACTCATGGCCCAGATCGTCGCCGGACTCGGCTGAGCGCCGCCGACGATGCCCACCGCCCTGCTCTCGGTCTACGACAAGACCGGGGTGGCGGACCTCGCCTCCGGACTGCACGCAGCCGGTTGGCGGATCATCTCGTCCGGCGGGACGGCGTCGGCCATCGCCGCAGCAGGTGTCCCGGTCACCGACGTCGCCGAACTGACGGGAACACCGGCGATCCTCGGCCATCGGGTGGTCACCCTGCACCCGCGGGTCCACGGCGGCATCCTCGCCGATCCGACCGATCCGCAGCACCGGGCCGACATGGCGGCGTACGACATCGAGCCGATCGACCTCGTCGTCGTGAACCTGTACCCCTTCTCGAGCGACCCGGGGATCGAGTTGATCGACATCGGGGGCCCGGCGATGGTGCGGGCCGCAGCGAAGAACCACGCGCACGTCGCCGTCGTCGTCGACCCGGCCGACTACGCCACGGTGCTCGACGAGGTCCGCGCCACCGGTGCGATCTCGGTCCCCACACGGCGCCGGCTGGCCCGCGCCGCCTTCGCCCGCACGGCCGCCTACGACGCCGCGATCGTCGCCTGGCTCGACGACACCTCCCCCGATCCGGACCCGCTGCCGCAAACCCTGCATCTCGCGCTCGAGCGTGCCGACGTCCTCCGGTACGGCGAGAACCCCCATCAGCTCGGGGCCCGCTACCGGGACATGAACGGCAGCCCCGGCTGGTGGGACTCGATGGTCCAGCACGGCGGGAAGGCCCTCAGCTACCTGAACCTGTACGACACCGAATCGGCGTGGCGCCTCGTCCACCGCTTCGCCGCCCCGGCGGCCGTCATCGTCAAGCACGCCAACCCCTGCGGCGTCGCGGTCGCCGGTGGGATCGGCGAGGCGTACGCACTCGCCCACGCCTGCGACCCGGTGAGCGCCTTCGGCGGGATCGTGGCCGTCAACCGGGACGTCACGGTCGCCATGGCCGAGGCGCTGGCCCCGGTCTTCACCGAGGTCGTCGTCGCCCCCGGGTACGAGCCCGGTGCGCTCGAGGTGCTGACCGCGAAGGTGAACCTCCGGGTGCTCACCGCTCCGGCCCCGGGTGGTCACCGGCTCGACCTCCGACCGATCGACGGGGGTCTGCTCGTCCAGGAACCCGACCCGGTGCCGACCGATCGGGCGGCGTGGACGGTGGTCACCACGGCCCAGCCGACCCCGGAGCAGTGGGACGACCTCGAATTCGCGTGGATCGTCTGCGCAGCGGTGTCGTCGAACGCGATCGTCTATGCCCGTGGCCGGCAGGCGTTCGGCATCGGTGCCGGACAGCAGAACCGCCTCGACTCGGCCCGGATCGCCGCCGAGCGCTCGGCGGGGCGGGCCGCTGGCGGCGTGTGCGCCAGCGACGCCTTCTTCCCGTTCCGTGACGGGCTCGACGCAGCGGCGGCGGCCGGCATCCGGGCGGTGATCCAACCGGGTGGGAGCGTCCGGGATTCCGAGGTGATCGCGGCGGCCGACGAGGCCGGCATCGCGATGGTGTTCACCGGCACGCGCCACTTCCGGCACTGACCACCGTCCGGGCCGGCCACCCGGCGATACTGGTGGCCCATGTCCGTGACGTCCCCGACCGTGCGGCCCGACCAGGGCGGGAGGAGCCTGTCGACCACCGGGTACCTCGCCGGTCTCGACGGCGTGCGGGCGCTCGCCGTGATCGCGGTGATGGTGTACCACGCCGACTCGTCCTGGCTGCCCGGCGGCTTCCTCGGGGTCGAGGTGTTCTTCGTCCTCAGCGGGTACCTGATCACGCTCCTGTTGATGGCGGAGACCGAACGGACCGGTCGCATCGACATCGCGGCGTTCTGGATCCGACGGGCCCGTCGACTTCTGCCGGCGCTGCTCGTCCTCGTCGCCGGGTTGACGATCTGGATGACGCTCTTCGAGTCCTCCTCGCTCGGACGGGCCCGCGGCGACATCGTGGCCGGTCTGCTCTACGTGTCGAACTGGTACCAGATCTGGGTCGGACAGGGCTACGCGGCCGTCGGTGACTTCGCCCCGCTGCGGCACCTGTGGAGCCTCGCCGTCGAGGAGCAGTTCTACCTCGTGTGGCCCGTGGTGATGGCGGTGGTCCTGCGCGGTGGGACACGCCGGACCGCGCGACCGGCGCTCCTGTTGACCGGGATCGCCGTGGTCGTGACCGTGCTGGTCGCCCTCGCCCACCATCCCGGACGCATCGGGGAGTGCGCCGTCACCCCCGAGGCGTACTGGCAGGTCGGTGAGCGCTGCCTCGCCAAGGCCGACACCCTCTACCTGTCGACGATCACGCGGTCGACCGGCCTGCTCCTCGGGGCTGCCTTCGCCATGGTGTGGCGGCCGGCGGCGATCATGCGCGGACCGTTGCGCCACCGGCCCCGCCGGCTCGACGTCGCGGCGGTCGTCGGACTGGCGGTGCTGGTCATGCTCACCTTCCGGGTCCACTTCCTGCGCGGGGACGATGCCGCCGAGGGGGTCGTCGCCGACGGGGCGCTGTTCCGCGGTGGCTTCCTGTTGACGGCGGTGGCCACGCTCGCCGTGATCGCCGCGGTGACCCATCGCCGATCGTCCATCGGGCGTGCCCTCGGGTTCGGTCCGCTGGTGTGGGTGGGAACCCGTTCGTACGGCCTGTACCTGTTCCACTGGCCGATCTACCAGGTCCTGCGACAGGTCGCCGGCGCCTCACTGGGCATCGGTCGGTTCGTCGTGGCGATGATCCTGACGGGGCTCGTCACCGAGGCGTCCTACCGCTTCCTCGAGATGCCGGTTCGTCGCGGTGAGGGAGCACGCACCTGGGCGCGGATCCGGGAGCGCCAGGCCCCCGGGGCGCGCCGCGCCGTGACGCTCCTCGGCGTGGCGCTCGGCGCCCTGCTCGTGTTCTCGACGGTCCGGCTCGCCCTCGCCGACGTCGAACTCAACGAGATCGAGGCGACCATCGTCGCCGGGGAGCAACAGGTCACCTCCGTCGACGACCTGCTCGGCGAACTCCCGACCGGGGCCGATGCGGTGACCGGGACGGCGACCGACCCGTTGACCGGCGTCGAGGTCACCGTGGACTCGGTCGCCATCGCCCCCCAGCGGGAACCGATCGAGTTCCTCGCCATCGGCGACTCGGTCATGCTCGGTGCTGCCGGTGAGCTGTTCGACCGCGGGTACACGGTCAACGCCGAGCAGAACCGTCAGATGAGCGACGTGCTGCCGTTCATGCAGCAACTGCGGGACTCCGGCGCGCTCGGCGGGGTGCTCGTGGTCCACCTCGGCACGAACGGTCCGATCTCGGAGACGACGATGCGGGCGTTCCTCACCATCGTCGCCGACGTCGGGACGGTGGTGATGCTGAACGTGCGCGGCGACGTGGAGTGGGCCGAGCGCAACAACGCCCTGCTCGCCTCGCTCGACGGCCCCGACGACAACCTGATCGTCGTCGACTGGGCTCGGGAGGCCGAGAACTGCACGGGGTCCTGCTTCGCCGGTGACGGGATCCACCTCTCGGCCGACGGCCAGGTCCACTACGCGAACGTCATCCGCGACGTCACCGGTCGCTGACCGGTCGGTTGCTCCCACCGCCGCCGACGGACGTACGCTGGGGTCATGACGACTCCCGTACGTGTGGCGGTCACCGGTGCCGCCGGCCAGATCGGTTACTCGCTCCTGTTCCGCATCGCCTCGGGCTCGATGCTCGGCCCGGACACGCCGGTCGCCCTGCAACTCCTCGAGATCACCCCGGCGCTCGGGGCCCTCGAGGGGGTGCGCATGGAACTCGACGACTCGGCCTTCCCGTTGCTGACCGAGATCATCTGCACCGACGATGCCGACGTCGCGTTCGGCGACGCCGACGTGGCGCTGCTCGTCGGTGCCATGCCGCGCAAGGCCGGGATGGAGCGCTCCGACCTGCTGTCGGCGAACGGCGGCATCTTCAAGCCCCAGGGTGAGGCCCTCTCCCGGTCGGCCAAGCGCGACGTCAAGGTGCTCGTCGTGGGCAACCCGGCCAACACGAACGCCCTGATCGCCCAGCAGAACGCCAAGGACCTCGACCCGGGTCGCTTCACGGCGATGACCCGGCTCGATCACAACCGGGCGGTGACCCAGATCGCCCAGAAGCTCGGTGCCTCGGTCAACGACGTCCGCAAGATGACGGTGTGGGGCAATCACTCGACCACGCAGTACCCCGACCTCTTCCACTGCGAGGTCGGCGGTCGCAACGCCTACGAGGCGGTCGGCGATCACGCGTGGGTCGACTCGGTCTTCATCCCGACGGTCGCCAAGCGCGGCGCGGCGATCATCGAGGCCCGCGGTGCGTCCTCGGCGGCCTCAGCTGCCAACGCCGCGGTCGATCACATCCGGTCGTGGTCGCTCGGCACCGCCCCCGGTGACTGGGTGTCGATGTCGATCCCGTCCGACGGTTCCTACGGGGTCCCCGAGGGGATCATCTCGTCGTTCCCGTGCGTGTGCGAGGACGGGGAGTACCGGATCGTGCAGGGGCTCGACATCGACGACTACAGCCGCGGCAAGATCGACGCCTCGGCGCAGGAACTCGTCGACGAGCGCGACGCCGTCCGCGAACTCGGCCTGATCTGACGGCGATCCGGCGGGCGGGCTCCGGCGGTCAGGACACGGCGACCCGGCAGGCGAGTCGCAGCATCGCGTCGACGCCGCGGCGCAGTTCCTCGTCGGAGATCCTGATCGACGATCCGTCGTCGCCGAGCACGTCGGACACCGTCATCATGGCGAGCGCCTCGAGACAGTGCACGGCGGCGACGGTGTACATCATCGCGGCCTCCATCTCGACGCCGATGTGACCGGTGCGCTTCCAGGTCGCGAAAGTGTCCGGATCGGGGTCGTAGAACAGTCCGCTGGTGACGATCGGACCGACGTGGACGCGCGCCCCGGCGGCACGCGACAGGCCCACGGCGCTCTCGACCAGGCCGAAGGTGGCGGCCGGCGCGTAGCCCGACATGCGGGCGTAGCGCAGCGGGGTCGTGTCGTCACAGCTGGCGCTGACGGCGACGACCGTGTCGCCCATCGCCATCCCGTCACCGAGGCCCCCGCAGGTCCCGACCCGCACGAGGCGACGCGCCCCGAGCTGCACGAGCTCCTCGAAGACGATCCCCGCCGAGGGGCACCCCATCCCGGTGGTCTGGACACTGATCGGTTCGCCCTCGAAGGTCCCGGTGTACCCCACCATCCCGCGCTCGGCGTTGACCTGCCGGAAACCCGGGTCGAGGAATGTCTCGGCGATGTGCGTCGCCCGGCGCGGATCGCCGGGGCACAGGACGTTCGGGGCGTAGTCGCCGGGCTCGGCACGCAGGTGGATCGGCATGCGTCGAGCCTACGCGGCCGCCCGATCGTCGGCCCTCACGCCGAGTAGCGGGTGCGGCGGCGCACCGATGAGAACACGGTGTCGAGGGCGGCGAAGACCTCCTGGGCGCCCATGAGGGCCTCCCGGTCGCCGAACAGGAGGATCCTCCCGGTGATGAAGGCCTCCTGGGCGTTGAGTTCGCCGGTGGCGACCGCGACGGCCGTCGTGTGGTCCTGCTCCATCCGGACGTCCTCCGGGTCGGCGGGCCCGGCGCCGAAGGTGGCCACGCCGTCGCCGACCCGCAGGTGGTAGGTGACGTCCCCGTCCGGTGCGCCGGTGACGACCTGGGTCACCCCGATCCGGTGACGGCCCGCGAGGTCCGCCATCGTCGGGCTCGCAGCCACCTCCCCGGCGAGTTCGCGGATCCAGGCCAGCGAGAGGTAGTCGACGACCACCTCGGGTGCCTGTTCGTCGGGGGACTGCTGGTCGGGCGTCGTCACGGGTCCCTAGTCTGCCCGATGTGTCGGGCGCACTTCACGTGGGGAGCGGCGGGCGCCATCCGCCCTCGGACGAGGCCGCCCACGCCGGGTGCGTCGACGAGTGGGTGTTCGAGGCGTGGACCGCCGACGGGAGGATCGGCGTGATCACGGGTCAGCGCAGCCGACCGGCCCTCCGCCGCGTCGAGTACTGGTGGAGCCTTGTCCGGGTCGGCCGGCCCCTCCTGCACGTCACGGACTGGTCGGTGCCGATGCGCGCCGACCCCCTCCTCGTGAAGGGCGAACAGCTGTGGGCCGAGGCGACCTGCGAGGAGCCGTTCGAGCAGTGGACCATCGGCAACGAGACGTACGCCGCCGCGCTCGACGATCCCGACGACGCACTCGGACGCGCCCATGGCGCGCCGACACCGGTGGCAATCGACCTCGAGTGGTACGCCACCGGCACCCCCGAGGGGGTGGCCCACGGTTATCGGCAGCGCGGTGTCGTGCACGGCGTGGTGGAGATCGCCGGGGAGGTGTCGATCGACCTCGTCGAGGTGCCGGCTCGGCGCTGGCACCGGTGGTCGACCGAGCCGGCGGCTCCGCCGGTGCTCGACCTCCCGGTCGCCGTGGCCCACACCGGGTTGCGGGCCCCGGTCCGGTTCCCCGACGGTGCGGTGCTCGATGCGTTGCTGCTGCCCGACGGCTGGCACCGTCGCCCCGGGTGAGGTCCGACCCCGGTCAGCGGTGACGGCGCCGGAGGATCGTCACGACGGCCACGGCGACGACGACGCCGACCACCACGAAGGGGCTGACGGCGGCGAGGAACCACCCGAGGCCGCCGACGACGGCGACGAAGGCCCGCCACCCGTCGACGAATCCGTCGAGCACGCTGCGGTCGGGATCGGGTGCCGACCCGGGTGCGTACACGTCGATGGTGACCGTCGCCATCGCGACCCGACCCGCCAGGTCGGCCTGCCGGGCGAGGAGGATCTCGAGGTCGGTCTGACGGCGGGTGAGCTCGCCCTCGAGGAGCACGAGGTCGGTGAGGTCCGTCGCCTCGGCCATCAACCGTCGGACCGCCGTCACGGACTCGCGCTGGTTCTCGATGCGGACGTCGAGTTCGACGAGCTGTTCGGTGACGTCCTCGGTCCTCTGGCTCCGGCTCGTGATCCGTCCGACCTCGTCGGGTCGGTCGAGCCGGTCGAGGAAGTCGTCGAGGTCGTCGGGTGGGACGCGGGCCACGATGCGTGCCCACCCCTCGGCGCGTGCCTCGTCGTCGACCATCGAACTGACCTCGCTGGACGTCACCAGCCCCTGCTCGGCCCGGACGGCCGCCTCGATCAGCGACACCGAGCGGCTGATGGACTCGGACTCGATCGACAGCGACATCTCGATGATCAGGTCACGGTCGACCCCGCCCACGTCGGTGGTGGCCATGTCCGACTCGGCCATGCCGGCCTCGTCGAACCGCGGGGACGTCCCCTCGCTCGCCGACTCCTCGCCGGAGTCGGTCATGGCGTCGTCACCGCCGGCGCACGCCGAGGCGGCGACGCCCGCGATGAGGAGTGCCAGCAGTGGGAGACGGATCGATCGTGCTCGCATGACTCTTCGACGTCCCGCGGTCGGCGGTGGTTCCGCGGTCGGACCTGCCCCGGATGGCACGCTGGGGCGATGCCCCGCGGCCCCTCACGTGACATCCTCGACGAGTTCGCCGAGGGGCGGAAGCGACCGACGTACCCGACCCTCGGCGTCGAGATGGGTCTCGTGGTGGAGGACCGGGCCAGCGGCTTCACCGGGGACGTCGTGCGCTGGTCCGCCGAGGGCGTCACCCTGCGCGACCGTTCCCAGCACCTCCGACACTTCTCGTGGAAGCCCGGCGGCTTCCTCGTCGACGGTCGACCGGTGACGCTCGAGCGTCCCCGGGCCCAGCCGTCCGCCGTCCAGCGCCGCTCGGCAGCGGGTGCGCTGCTCGCCGATCCCGGCTCGAGCCGGGCCCGGGTGGCGCGGCCGCACCGCATCTGGGTCGAGGGGATCCACGACGCCGAGTTGCTCGAGCACGTGTGGGGGGACGAGTTGCGTGAGATGGGGGTGGTCGTCGAACCCCTGCACGGGGCTGACGACCTGGCTGGCGCCGTCGGGGAGTTCGCCCCCGGGCCGACCCGACGGCTCGGTGTGCTGCTCGACCACCTCGTCGATGGCTCGAAGGAGAGTCGGATCGCCGCCACGGTGCGTCACCCGGACGTGCTGGTCACCGGGCACCCCTTCGTCGACGTGTGGGCCGGGGTCCGACCCCGGGTCCTCGGACTGTCGGCGTGGCCCGAGGTGCCGCGGGGTCGACCCTGGAAGCAGGGTCTGTGCGACGCACTCGGGGTGCCCGTCGAGGGGTTCTGGCCCCGGTTGCGCAACGCGGTGGGCAACTTCGCCGACCTCGAGCCCGAGTTGGTGGGTGCGGTGGAACGGCTCATCGACTTCGTCGCCGAGGCCGACGGTCACGTCGGAACGGACTGAGGCGGAACGCGACGGGGCCCGGCCGGGTGAACCGGCCGGGCCCCGGAAGCGGGTGGGTCAGGCGATCGGCGTCAGACGAACGCCGATGCGAACACGAGGGCGACGATGGTCATCACCTTGATGAGGATGTTCATCGCCGGACCCGAGGTGTCCTTGAACGGGTCGCCGACGGTGTCGCCGACGACGGCCGCCTTGTGGGGCTCGGAGCCCTTGCCGCCGTGGTTGCCGGCCTCGATGTACTTCTTGGCGTTGTCCCAAGCGCCACCGGCGTTCGCCATGTAGATGGCGATCGAGAAGCCGGTGACGAGCACGCCCGCGAGCAGTCCGCCGAGGGCGTTCACCGAGATGAAGCCCACGACGAGCGGCACGACCACGGCGAGGGCGCCCGGGACGAGCATCTCGCGGAGCGAGGCCTCGGTGGAGATGGCCACGCAACGGGCCGAGTCGGGGATCGCTCCCTCCTTGCCCTCGCGCAGGCCCGGGATCTCGCGGAACTGGCGGCGCACCTCCTCGATCATCTTGTTGGCCGCCCGACCGACGGCGTCGATGGTGAGCGCCGCGAACAGGAACGGGAGGCCGGCTCCGATGAACAGTCCGATGAACGCGTCGACCTCACCGACGTTCAGGTCGAGCGTGCCACCGGCCGCCTCGACCGCGTACTCGAAGCTCTTGAAGAGGGCGAGGGCGGTGAGCGCTGCGGATCCGACGGCGAAGCCCTTGGCGATCGCGGCCGTGGTGTTGCCGAGGGAGTCGAGGGCATCGGTGACCTTGCGGACCGACGGGTCGAGGTGTGCCATCTCGGCGATGCCACCGGCGTTGTCCGAGATCGGGCCGTAGGCGTCGACCGACACCACCACACCGGTGGTGGCGAGCATGCCGATGGCGGCCACGGCGATGCCGTAGATGCCGCCGGGGATGGAGACCTCGCCGAAGGCCTGATCGCCGCCCCACCAGGCGACCAGGACACCGATGAGGATCAGCGCGACCGACGATGCGACCGACACCATGCCGGTCGACACACCGGACAACACGGTGGTCGCGGGTCCGGTCTCGGACTGCTTGGCGATCTTCTTTACCGGGTTGAAGTCCGATGAGGTGTAGTACTCGGCGGCCTTGCCGAGGGCCCAGCCGACGAGGAGTCCGCCGATGACCGACACGGCGATGCCCCACCACTTGTCGGTGGTGTCACCGAAGATCATCCAGGCGACGACGACGGTCGCGATCACCGTGAGCACCATGGCGACGTTGGTACCCATGTGGAGGGCCTTGGAGAGGGCGTGGCTCTCGGTGGAGTCGCCGGCGCGCACGAAGAACGAGCCGATGATCGAGGCGATCATGCCGACGAAGGCGACGGCCATCGGGAACACGAGGTACCCGAGGTTGTCGCCGATCGTGTCGGCGGTCAGGGCTGCGGCGAAGGCGATGAGCGAGATGGGGGCGATGATCGAGCCGGCGTAGGACTCGAACAGGTCCGCACCCATGCCGGCCACGTCGCCGACGTTGTCGCCGACGTTGTCGGCGATCGTCGCCGGGTTGCGGGGGTCGTCCTCGGGGATGCCGGCCTCGACCTTGCCGACGAGGTCGGCGCCCACGTCGGCGGCCTTGGTGTAGATGCCTCCGCCGACGCGGGAGAAGAGGGCGATCGACGACGCGCCGAGACCGAATGCGGTCACGATCTCGAAGGCGTCGTCGACCTGGAGCCAGACGACGAACAGCAGGTAGGTGAACATCAGGCCCAGCAGCGCCAGACCGGCGACGGTGAAGCCCATCACGGCGCCGCCGCGGAAGGCGATGGGGAGGGCCTTGGCCGGCCCCTCCTTGGCCGCCTCGGCGGTCCGGGCGTTCGCCATGGTGGCCACCGTCATGCCCACGTAGCCGGCGCCGGCGGAGAGCACCGCCCCGAGCACGTACGACACGGCGGCGAACGGGGCGATCACGATCGCGAGCACGACGGCGAGGGCGACGACGAACACCGCCACCCACGAGTACTCCTTCTTCAGGAAGGCGCGGGCGCCCTTCTGGATCTCGGTCATGAGGAAGACCATGCGGTCGTTCCCGGGGGATGCAGCGGCGACGGCTCGGTAGTAGTAGCCGGCCAGCAACAGGCCGGCGATCGCCGATGCCGCGGCGAGGTAGGGGATCATGTCCACGGTGTGAGAGCCTCCTGTGGGCGTCGGTCGGGCCGGACGACGTCGTCCGGCCCGTGGGGTCGACCAATGATGCTAGGCGGTGACGGACGTCGCCAACCCGGATGCCCGGGTGTCACCGGTGGCGCCGTCGGCGAGGCCGTACGAGGTGGTGCGTTGGACCAGGCGACGGCCGAGTGGCGCGACGAGGTCGGTGAACCGCTCGGCGGTCATCGCCTGACCGTGGCTGGCACCCGCGGCGCGCGAGATGTTCTCGTCCATCAGTGTCCCGCCGAGGTCGTTGCAGCCGGCCGCCAGGAGCTGGCGGGCCGCGGACTCGCCGATCTTGACCCACGACAACTGGATGTTGTCGATCAGCCCCCGGTACGCGATGCGGGCCACGGCGTGGACGAGCAGCGTCTCGCGCATGGTCGGCCCGCGCCGGGCCCGGTGCTGGAGGTAGATCGGTGACGCCATGTGCACGAAGGGCAGGCCGACGAACTCGGTGAACCCGCCGGTGACGGCCTGCAACTCGCGGGTGCGAACCAGGTGCCGGGCCCACGACTCGGGTCGCTCGATCGAGCCGAACATCATCGTCACGTTCGAGCCGAGGCCGACCTCGTGGGCCGCCGAGTGGCAGTCGAGCCACTCGTCGGTCGTGATCTTGTCGGGGCACAGCACGGCGCGCACCTCGTCGTCGAGGATCTCGGCCGCCGTGCCCGGCAGCGACGACAGTCCGGCCTCCTTCAGGCGTCCGAGGTAGGTGACGAGGTCCTCGCCGAGTCGCCGTGCGCCCTCGGTGACCTCGAGGGCGGTGAAGCCGTGGATGTGCAGGCTCGGTGCCGCCGCCTTCACGGCCCGCGTGACGTCGATGTAGTAGTCGCCGTCGAAGTCCGGGTGGATGCCTCCCTGGAGGGTGACCTCGGTGGCGCCGAGCGCCTCGGCCTCCGCGGCCCGGGCGGCGATGTCGTCGAGGGTCAGCAGGTACGGGGTGCCGCGCAGGTTCAGCGACAGCGGACCCTTGGAGAAGCCGCAGAAGCGGCACTTGAAGGTGCAGACGTTCGTGTAGTTGATGTTGCGGTTGTGGACCCAGGTGACGGTGTCGCCGACGGCGTCGCGCCGGAGGCGGTCGGCGGTCTCGGCCACGGCGACGACCTCGGGACCCCGCGCTGCGAAGAGTGTGACGATGTCGGTCTCGTCGACCGGGGCTCCCTCGTCGACCTTGTCGAGCACCCGTCGCAGGGCCGAGTCCGGTCGGGTGGCGGCTCGCCCGGGGACGAGAACCGGGGGCGGGTTCTGCGCTCCCGAGTACCAGGCCGTGGAGCGGTGGCCGACGAGGACGACCTCGGCACCGTCGTGGACGACGTCGGCGGCGGTGACCCTCTCGGGCCAGACCGCCCCGGGGTCGTCGCGACCGAGGCCCTCGGCGTCGCTGCGGTCGAGGACTGCGAAGCGCAGGCCCTCGTCGATCCACCGTTCGGCGTCGCGCACGTAGCGGGGGTGGACGGTCAGGCGCGGGGCGAGGGTCATGCCGCGGGCCTCGGTCTCGGTCCGCAGTCGGTCGAGTTCGGGCCAGGGCCGCTCGGGGTTGACGTGGTCGGCTGTCACCGGCGAGACCCCGCCCCAGTCGTCGATGCCGGCGTCGAGCAGGCGCCCGAAGTCGTCCGACAGGTTCGGCGGAGCCTGCAGGCGGACGTCGTCGGGGAGGATGAGCCGTGCCGCGGCGATCGACCACAGGAACTCGTCCGGCGGGCAGGCCGGCTCGTTGCGCATGGCCGTCCCGGGCTTGGGCAGGAAGTTCTGGACGATGACCTCCTGGACGTGTCCGTGGCGGCGGTGGCTCTCGGCGATCGCGTGGAGCGCGGCGAGACGGTCGACGCGTCGCTCGCCGATGCCGACGAGGATCCCGGTCGTGAAGGGGATCGCCAGCCGTCCGGCGGTCTCGAGGGTGTGGAGGCGGCGCTGCGGCAGCTTGTCCGGGGCACCCCGGTGGCAGGCGAGGTCGTCGCGCAGCGTCTCGACCATCATCCCCTGACTCGGCGAGACGGTGCGCAGGAGCGCCAACTCGTCGTCGGGCAGCGCGCCGGCGTTGGCGTGGGGGAGCAGCCCCGTCTCGTCGAGCACCAGGCGGGCCATGGCGTGCAGGTAGTGCACCGTCGAGTCGTAGCCGTTCTCCCGCAGCCAGGCGGCGGCCACCTCGTAGCGCTCCTCGGGTGCCTCGCCGAGGGTGAACAGTGCCTCGTGGCAGCCGTGACGCGCACCGCGTCGGGCGACGGCGAGCACCTCCTCGGGCGTCATGAACGGCGCGGCGAGCCGAGCCGGAGGTTGGGCGAAGGTGCAGTACCCACACGAGTCGCGACAGAGCATCGTGAGCGGGATGAACACCTTGGGCGAGTAGGTGACCCGGGTGCCGGTGGCTGCGTCGCGGCGTGCGGTGGCCGCCGACATGAGGTCGTCGAGCGCCTGACCGAGGATGGCCGACACCGCCTCGGGGAGGTCGGCGACGGAGGCTTGTGCCGTCGGGCCGGCGTGGGCCGACGCGCTGGTGAGGGTGACCCCGACCGTGTCCATGACGCGACCATAACCGGAGTGGGTTCTGAAACAGAACCCGGTCGGGCGGGTGCCGATGCCGACGGCCTACGATCCGGGGATGCCCGCGTCGACGAGCGAGAGCGCCATCGAGCACACCCTGCGCGTGCTCGGCGACCGCTGGTCGATCCTGATCGTCCGCGCCGCTCTGCGGGGCATCCGTCGCTTCGACGACTTCTGCGACGACCTCGGCATCGCCCGTCCGATCCTGACCACCCGCCTGCGACGCCTCGTCGACCACGGTGTGATGGTCAAGGTGGCCTACCAGGAGCACCCGCTGCGCCACGAGTACCGCCTCACCGAGGCCGGGATCGCCCTCTCACCGGTGCTCGTCGCGCTCGTGCGGTGGAGCGAGGAGCACGGCGGGGGGCCCTCGTCCACGACGGCACTCGTGCACGCCCCGTGCGGCACCGAACTCGAGCAGGCCTTCTGGTGCCGCCGCTGCCGCACCACGTTCGGTCCGACGGCCATCCGGGGGGTCGAGCGAGGACCGATCGGCGACCCGCCCGAGGATCCGTCACCGGATGTGCCCCTCGGGGAACGACCGCACTAGTTTCGCGCCCATGTCGCAGACCCTGCAGCGCGGCCCGGTGTCCGGGACCGCGTCCAGACCCTCGAAACGCAAACCGTTCCTGCTGGACCTGTACGGCACGGCGGTCGGCAAGAAGTACGTGATGGCGATCACCGGGATCATCGGGATCCTGTTCGTGATCGGCCACATGGTCGGCAACCTCAAGGCCTACATCGGCGTGGTCGAGGAGGCCGACGGCACACTCGCCTACGACCTCGACGTGTACGCCCACTTCCTGCGCGAACTGCTCGTGCCGATCCTGCCCCACGGCTACGCCCTGTGGCTCCTGCGCATCGGACTGATCGGCGCCCTCGCCCTGCACGTCCACGCCGCCTACAGCCTCACGGTGCTCAACCGGAAGGCCCGGCCGGTGAAGTACCAGGGTGCTCGCGACTACCAGGTGGCCACCTTCGCCAGCCGCTCGATGCGCTGGACCGGGATCCTCGTGGTGCTCTTCATCGCCTGGCACCTGGCCGACCTCACGTGGGGCTGGGTCAACCCCGGGTACGTCTACGGCGAGGTGTACCGCAACCTCGACGCCAGCCTGAGCCGCATCCCGGTGGCGATCCTCTACATCGTGGCCAACATCGCCCTCGGCATCCACCTCTTCCACGGTGTGTGGAGCCTCTTCCAGTCGATGGGGTGGAACAACCCCCGCTTCAACCGGTGGCGTCGGGCGGCGGCCACCGGTGTCGCGACCCTCGTCGTGGTCGGCAACGTCTCGCTCCCGATAATGACCCTCGCCGGCGTGATCGAGCACGATCCGGCAGCGGTCACCGCCGAGAGCCACGATGAAGCAGCAAGCGATGCAGTCGGAACGGAGATGCCATGAGCATGACACTTGACAGTTCGGTCCTCGACGCCAAGACCCCCGAGGGCCCACTCGCCGACAAGTGGGACACCTTCAAGGCGAACGAGAAGCTCGTCAACCCGGCGAACAAGCGCAAGTTCAAGGTGATCGTCGTCGGCACCGGACTCGCCGGTGCCTCGGCGGCGGCGACCCTCGCCGAACTCGGCTACCAGGTCGACGCCTTCACCTTCCACGACTCGCCGCGCCGCGCCCACTCCATCGCCGCCCAGGGCGGCATCAACGCCGCCAAGAACTACCGCGGCGACGGCGACAGCGTGAACCGGTTGTTCTACGACACGATCAAGGGCGGCGACTTCCGCTCCCGGGAGGCAAACGTCCACCGACTCGCCCAGGTGTCGGTGAACATCATCGACCAGATGGTCGCCCAGGGTGTCCCCTTCGCCCGCGAGTACGGCGGCATGCTCGACAACCGCTCCTTCGGCGGCGCCCAGGTGAGCCGCACCTTCTACGCCCGCGGTCAGACCGGTCAGCAGCTGCTGCTCGGTGCCTACCAGCAACTGGCACGCCAGATCGGTCTCGGCGGGGTGCGCCTGTTCAACCGCACCGAACTCGTCGACGTCGTCACCATCGACGGCCGCTGCGCCGGCATCGTCGTGCGCGACCTGATGACCGGGGAGGTCTCGTCCCACTCGGCGCACGCCGTCGTGCTCGCGACGGGTGGCTACGGAAACGTGTTCTTCCTGTCCACCAACGCCATGGCGTGCAACGTGACGGCGGCCTGGCGAGCCCACAAGCGCGGCGCCTTCTTCGCCAACCCGTGCTACACCCAGATCCACCCGACCTGCATCCCCCAGAGCGACGACTTCCAGTCGAAGCTCACGTTGATGTCGGAGTCCCTGCGCAACGACGGCCGGGTGTGGGTCCCGACATTGGCCGGTGACACCCGGGCCCCGCACGAGATCCCGGAGAACGAGCGCGACTACTACCTCGAGCGCCTCTACCCGAGCTTCGGCAACCTCGCCCCGCGCGACATCTCGTCGCGGGCCGCCAAGCGCGCCGTCGACAACGGCCAGGGTGTCGGCCCGAACCGCAACGGCGTGTACCTCGACTTCGCCGACGCCATCAACCGCCTCGGCCGCAACGTCGTCGCCGAGCGCTACGGGAACCTGTTCGACATGTACGAGCGGATCACCGGCGAGAACCCGTATGAGGTGCCGATGCGCATCTACCCGGCATCGCACTACACGATGGGCGGGCTGTGGGTCGACTACGAACTCATGACCACCATCCCCGGTCTGTACGCCGCCGGCGAGGCGAACTTCTCGGACCACGGCGCGAACCGCCTCGGTGCGTCGGCCCTGATGCAGGGTCTCGCCGACGGCTACTTCGTGCTGCCGTACACGATCTCGAACTACCTGGCGGGCTGGCTCAACAAGCCGATCCCGGACACGAGCCACCCCGAGTTCGCCAAGGTCGAGCAGCAGGCCCGAGATCGCTACCGGCAGTTCGCCTCGATCGGCGGAACCCGCTCGCCGGACTGGTTCCACCGTGAACTCGGCAAGATCATCTGGGACTACTGCGGAATGGAGCGCTCCGAGGCCGGCCTCGACAAGGCCCTCTCGGAGATCCCGGCGCTGTACGACGAGTTCAAGAAGGACCTGCGGGTCACCGGTGGCACCGAGGGCTTGAACCAGACCCTCGAGAAGGCGGCCCGGGTCGAGGACTTCTTCGAGCTCGGCATGGTGATGTGCCGCGACGCCCTCGAACGCGACGAGTCGTGCGGTGGTCACTTCCGCTCCGAGTTCCAGACCGAGGACGGCGAGGCGCTGCGCGACGACGAGAACTTCGCCCACGTGGCGGCCTGGGAGTACACCGGCGACCCGATGCAGCCCAAGCGTCACGTCGAGGAGTTGAAGTACGAGGAAGTCCACTTCCAGACACGGAGCTACAAGTGAGCAACACCCTCAAGAACCTCACCCTGAAGGTCTGGCGTCAGTCCGGCCCGAACGATCGCGGCCAGTTCGACACGCACGTCGTCGAGGAGATCACCGACGAGGCATCGTTCCTCGAGATGCTCGACATCCTCAACGAGCGCCTCATCTCCGAGGGCAAGGAGGCCGTGGTCTTCGACCACGACTGCCGCGAGGGCATCTGCGGTACGTGCTCGTTGATGATCAACGGCTGTGCCCACGGCCCGGAGCGGGGCACGGCCACCTGCCAGTTGCACATGCGGAAGTTCTCCTCGGGGGACACGATCGTCATCGAGCCGTGGCGGGCCAGTGCGTTCCCGATCATCAAGGACCTCATGGTCGACCGCTCGGCCTTCGACCGCATCGTCGAGTCGGGTGGTTTCATCACCGCGGCCACCGGCGGGGCTCCCGATGCCAACCTGATCCCGATCCCCAAGCCGGTCGCCGACGCGGCCATGGACGCCGCGCAGTGCATCGGGTGCGGTGCCTGCGTGGCGGCGTGCCCCAACGGTGCGGCGAACCTGTTCACCGGGGCCAAGATCGCCCACTTGAACCTCCTGCCCCAGGGCCAGGCCGAGCGATTCCAGCGGGTCGAGAACATGGTCGAGACGATGGACTCGCACTTCGGGTCGTGCACGAACCACGGCGAGTGCGAGGCGGCGTGCCCCAAGGAGATCTCGATCGACGTGATCGCCCTGATGAACGCCGACTACCGCAAGGCCAAGGTCAAGAACCGCAAGGCCCTGGCGCGTTCGTGAGCGACGAGTCGCTCAGGTGAGCGGCACGTCGATCGTGGACCGGTCGCGCCAGGTCGATCGGTGGTCCCCGGCGGCCAGCGTCAACTCGACCTCGATCTCCCCCCAGCGGTCGGGGACCTCGATGTCGACCGTCGCAACGCGGGCGCAGGAGTCGGCCGGGATCGTGTCGCCGTAGGCCCGATCGATCTCGATCCCGGGGCCGCGGACGGCGATCGTGACCGTGGCGCCCTCGACCGGTTGACGCAGGTCGCTGACGACATGGACTCCGAGGCGCAGGCGCGCGCCGGGGGAGAGCGACACCGGGAGTCGGTCGCCGATCACGACGACCGGGGCGCAGGCCTCGACGATGGCGTCGAGCACGGGCCGGGCGTGACCGGTGTGGTCGTGCACCCCCCACGACGAGGTCGCCGAGTGGTCGTTCCACGCCCGGAGGCAGAAGCCGCCGGTCGGTCGGTAGCGCAGGCGTCGCAGGTGCTCGATCCACCGTCGGGCGACATCGGCCTGGTGTTCGTCCATCGCCTGACGCCAGCCGTTCTCGTCGGTGAACCGCGCCGGCGGCACCTGGTCGTCGAGGTGATCGCTGTCGAGCCCCGTGATCTCGTCGAGCAGCTCGCGGTCGATCGTCGGCCACCGCAACCGGTCGGTGACCCGGCGCATCACGAACTCCGCGTCGGGGGCCCCCGGGGCCCCGAACTCGGACACGAAGCGGAACAGACGTGGGAAGCGAGCCGACTCGCGCGCCAGGTCGGTGATCGGGCCGTCCGACCAGCCGAGGTGCAGGTGGGTGTCGGCGCCGTCGAGTCGTGGCAGATGGGGGAGGACGCCGGAGTGCGGGATGCACCTCCGGGTGGGGTCGGCCTCGGCGATGGTGCGCTGCACCCAGCGGTCGAGGATCGTGCGGTTCCAGGTCGGCAGTTGTTGGACGGCGAGTCGGGCAGCCCGACCGAGCACGGTGTTGACCCGCCCAGCCGGGACGGCCGGGCGCGGTGGGGGTGGCCCCCCGGGCTCGTCGTGCGCGGTCCAGGTGAGGATGCTCGGGTGATGGCCGAGCAGGTCGACCATCGCCCTCGCCTGGGCCATGGCGCCGCTGCGGACCTGGCGGGCATGGACACCGACGAGCGGGAAGTCCTGCATGAGGAGCATCCCGATCTCGTCGGCGGTCCGGTAGACCGCCTCGGGAGCGACGTGGCCGTTGACGCGCAGGAGGTCGAGGCCGGCGGCAGCCGCGGAGCGGACGTGGTCAGCGGGCTCGACCGGTGCCGCTGCTCCCGGGAGGTCGGCGGCCGGCATGAGGTTGGCGCCCTTGAGGAACAGGCGCTCACCGTTCACGGAGCAGACCCAGTCGTCCCAGCGGACCTGCCGCAGCCCGGTCCGGCGCTCCGCCCGGTCGCTCCCCTCGCCGTCGACATCGACGTCGACGACGACGTCGATCAGGTCGGGTCGGCCCAGCACCCTCGGCCACCACAGGCGCGGTGACCGCAGGTCGACGTTCCATGACACCTCGTTGACCCCGCCGGCCAGGGTGAGCTGGTGCTCGGCGACGACGACATCGTCGATCGTCGTCCGCACGGTCGCGACGCGACCGGTATCGGCGTCGAGTCGGGCGTGGAGCAGCAGGTGTGCCCGTTCCCGATCGGCATCACGGCACAGGACGCGCAGGGAGCCGAGGCGCACCGGGCCGGTCTCGGCGATGCGCACCGGCGCCCAGATGCCGCCGGCGTGACGGGTCGCCGGTCCGTGGGGATCGCCGTGGACGCCGGTGATCGCCCGGCGGGGCACCCCCCGTTCGGCCCGTGGACTGGTCACGGCGACGGCGAGGACGTGGTCGGCGCTGAGGCGGCTGAGGGCGGTGATGTCGACGGCGAGTGGGGCGAAGTACCCCTCGTGGTCGCCGAGGTAGGCGCCGTCGAGCCAGAGGTCGGCCTGGTAGACGATGCCGTCGAACTCGACCCACCGTCGGCGCCCCGCATCGGGCGGGGGGATGGTGAAGGACCGTCGGAACAGGAACGGTCCGGTCCGGTCGGCTCGATCGGGGTCAGTCGTCCAGTGGCCCGGCACGACCGTCTCGTCCCACCCGCTGTCGTCGACCTCCGGTCCGACCGGGCCGGACGGGCCCGGGTCGAGGGCGGCGATGCGCCACGTCCCGGTGAGCGACCAGACCGACATCGCTCCGAGCGTACCGAGCGGGGGTGTCTCGCTCCCGATGGCTACCCTCGGCCCGTGACCCGGGAGCGGCTGATCGACCGACGGGCGATCGCCGACATGGCGCCCCTGGCGGTTCCGGCGGTCCCCTTCGGCCTCGTCGTCGGGCTCGCCATGAGCGAGTCGGAACTGCCGCTACTGGCTGCGCAGTCGACGTCGCTCCTCGTGTTCGCCGGGGCGGCGCAGCTGGCCGCGGTGACCCTCGCCGGAGTGGCGTCGTGGTGGGCGGTCGTCGTGGCGGTCGCCGTGATCAACGCGCGGCACGTGATGTACTCGAGCGCCCTCGCCGCGGCGTTCACCGAGCAACCGATGTGGATGCGGCTCGTCGCGCCGTTGATGCTCGTCGACCAGCAGTTCGCCCTCGTGGCCGACCGAACCGGCCTCGAGCCAGCGGCGTTCCGGCGCTACTACCTGAGTTCCGGGATCGCCTTCTGGGTGATCTGGCAGTTCAACACGGCGATGGGGATCATGATCGGCCCGGCCATCCCGACGTCATGGCGGCTCGGCTTCGCCCCAGCGGTGATGTTCTGTGGTCTGGTCGTCCTCGCCGTGCGCAACTCCGCCGGCGCGCGACGCACCGCATCGGCGGTGGGAGCGGCCGTGGCGGCGCTCGTGGCCGCGGGGTCGGTCGGCCTGCGCGACCGGCTCGGGATCCTGCTCGGTGCCGTCGCCGGGGTGGTGGCGGCGACGATCGTCGACTCCGTCCTGTCGGGTCGCGGCGGCCGCCGGGACGGTGTCGGGACGGCGAGGGCGCAGGCGGGATGAGCGCGCTCGAGACGTGGGGGATCGTCGCGGCGGTGACCGTCGTGACCTACGCGATGCGGTCCGTCGGGATCCTCGCGCTCGCCGGGCGGTCCCTGCCCGTGGTCGTGGAGCGGGCACTGCGCCATGTCGGTCCGGCGGTCCTGGCGGCGCTGGTGGCCGACATCGCCACCGGCGACGGGGGAGTGTGGCCGGCGCTCGCCCCCGCTGAGGCGCTCGGGCTCGTGGCGGCGGGGACGGTCGCGTGGTGGCGGCGCGATGTCGTGCTCTCGCTGGTCGCCGGCCTCGGGACGTTCTGGATCGGTCTCGTCCTCGGCGGGAGGTGATCCGTCACCGGATCGGACACGTCGTGCAGCGGCCCGGTAGGTTCGCCGGCATGAGCACCCGGCCGCCCGTGCCCACCACCCTGCCCTCGACGCTCGGCGCACTGCGCGACTCCGGGTGGGAGTCGCGGCCGGTGAAGGAGGAGATCCGGGCCAACGCCGTGGGTCGCATCGCCGCCGGTGAGCCCCTCTTCTCCGGCGTGCTGGGGTACGAGGACACCGTCATGCCGCAGCTCGAGAACGCGCTCCTCGCCGGTCACGACGTGATCTTCCTCGGCGAGCGTGGCCAGGCCAAGACGCGCATGATCCGCTCGCTGACCGGTCTGCTCGACGAGTGGATGCCGATCGTCGCCGGGAGCGAGATCAACGACGATCCCTACGCTCCGGTCTCCCGTGCGGCCCGTGACCTCGTCACCGAGCACGGTGACGCGACGCCGATCGAGTGGGTCCATCGCGACGACCGTTTCGGCGAGAAGCTCGCCACCCCCGACACGTCCATATCGGACCTCATCGGTGAGGTCGACCCGATCAAGGTCGCCGAGGGCCGCTACCTCTCGGACGAACTGACGCTGCACTACGGCCTCGTCCCCCGGACGAACCGCGGCATCTTCGCGATCAACGAGTTGCCGGATCTCGCCGAGCGGATCCAGGTCGGCCTCCTGAACGTGCTCGAGGAGCGCGATGTGCAGATTCGGGGCTACAAGATCCGCCTGCCGCTCGACGTGATGCTGGTGGCGTCGGCGAACCCCGACGACTACACGAACCGCGGGCGGATCATCACCCCCCTGAAGGACCGCTTCGGCAGCCAGATCCGCACCCACTACCCGCTCGACTCGGCGCTCGAGTACCGGATCATGGTCCAGGAGGCGCGTCCTGCCTCGGTGGCCGGCGTCGAGGTGACGGTGCCCGACTACCTCGGCGCGGTCGTGGCCGAGTTCAGTCACCTCGCCCGGGCGAGCTCGCACGTGAACCAGCGGTCGGGGGTGAGCGTGCGGCTCAGCGTGGCGAACTACGAGGCCCTGGCGGCGAACGCCCTCCGCCGCGGTCTGCGCGCCGGCGAGTCCCCGATCGTGGCGCGGGTCGACGACCTCGAGGCCCTCGCGGCGTCGTCGATCGGCAAGATCGAGATCGAGTCGATGGACGAGGGGCGCGAAGGGGCGATCTTCGACGGTCTCGTCCGCTCCGCCGTGCACCACGTGTTCACCGATCGTTTCGACCCCGCGCAGGCCCCGGCGATCGTCGAGGCCTTCGAGGCGGGCACGGTGGCCCACACCGGCGAGGACCGCACGAGCGCCGAGTTGGCTGCGCTCGTCGACGAGGTCCCGGCGCTGTCCTCCCCGGTGACCGCCCTCACCGACGGTGACACCTCGACCTCGGCGGTTGCGGCGGCCGTCGAGTTCGTGCTCGAGGGCCTGCACCTCACCCGGCGGCTCAACAAGGACGCGGCGGGCTCGTCCTCGACGTATCGCAGCCGAAGCTGACGATCGGCCGGGCGGCTCAGCCGAACGGTGTGCGGGTCCAGAGCTCGCCGGTGTCGTTGCGGTCGGCTCGCACCGGGGTGCCGGTGAGCCGGACCACGTCGATGGCCCCCGGGAAGCCGGGCAGGTGGACCTCGCCGAAGGGCTCGGCGGTGATGCCCTCGGGGAGTCGCTCGATGTGTGCGCTCGGCATCAGGACGTCGAAGTTCGTGGCATGGTCGCACAGCCGCGATGCCATGTTGACCGCCGAGCCGATGTAGTCGTCGCCCTCGAAGAGCAGTGCGTGGCCGGTGGCGAGTCCGGCCCGGAGCGTCAGCGGCGCACAGGCCCGGCTGGCGCGGCGCTCGAGGTCCATCACGAACTCGATCGCCCCGAACTGGTCGACGGACACGAGCATGCAGCCGTCGCCGAGCCACTTGGCGATGCGCACCCCGCGCTCCGACGCGATCTCGCGCACGATCGTGCGGAACGTGCTGAGCACCTTCCCGGCGGCATCGTCGCCGTACGCGGCGGTGTAGTTCGTGAACCCCGACAGATCGAGGAAGACGAACGTCCGAGGTACCCGCATCGTCCCGAGAGTATTCGGCCGGTGGGCCGGCCGCACCCTCGGACATCGGTCACCGGTTCGGCCCGATGCCGGTCCCATCGCCGCGGTCGACGAGCGGTGGGCCCACGGTGACCGCTACGGTTCGGCCATGGCCCGCCGTTTCGTCTACTCCCGATGGGATGGGACCCAGCGGGGGTTCGAACTCGATGCCGACGACGTGATGGCGCAACTCACCGACGAGGTGATCCACCACGGTGATGTCGACGCCGCCCTGCGTCGGCTCATGCGCGAGGGCCTGCGAAGCCCGGACGGGCGACGTGAGGGCCTCGCCCAGATGATGGAACGCATCCGCGATCGCCGACGCGAACTGGAGGAGTCGGGGAACCTCGACGGGATGTTCGCCGACGCGGCCCGCGAACTCGAGGACATCCTCGACGAGGAGCGCCACGCCATCGACCGGGCGGTCCGCGATGCCGAGTCGAGCGGTGACGAGCGCCGGGCGGACACGGCCCGCTCGGCGGCGACGGAGCGTCTGACCCACCTCGACCTGCTCCCCCGGGATCTCGCCGGTCGTCTCGAGGGCCTCGGGGCCTACGACTTCGAGTCAGCCGAGGCTGCAGCGCGCCTCGAGGACCTGACCGAGCGCCTGCGGGCCGAGTTGATGCAGCAGTTGGTCGATCGGGTCACCGACTCGATGTCGTCGATGACGCCGGAGGACATGTCCCGGGTGAAGGACATGCTGTCCGAGTTGAACGAGATGATCGCCCGGCGCGAACGCGGCGAGGACCCGCGTTTCGAGGAGTTCATGGATCGCTTCGGCGACATGTTCCCCGACGACCCGGCCGATCTCGACGAGTTGCTCGAGTCGATCGCGAGGCAGATGGCGGCCATGCAGTCGCTGCTGAACTCCATGACTCCGGGCCAGCGGGCACAACTCGAGCAGTTGAGCCGCCAACTGCTCGACGACGTCGACCTCCAGTGGCAGCTCGGACAGTTGTCGGAGTCGCTGTCGTCGATGTTCGGCCCGTTGGACCAGATGCCGGGCCGGGAGATGCAGGGGGAGGGTTCGCTCGGGTTCGGCGATGCCCTCGACGCCATGGCCGAGATGGCGGACCTGGACGATCTCGAGTCACTGCTCGAGGGCGCCGTCTCGCCGGCGGACCTCGCCGAGGTCGACCTCGACCGCGTGCGGCAGATGCTCGGCGACGATGCAGCCGACTCGCTCGATCGGTTGGCGCGTCTCACCCGGGAGCTGATCGAGGCCGGCCTCGTCGATCGGGTCGAGGGGCGGCTCGAGCTGACGCCGCGGGGCCTGCGGGCGATCGGGTCGAACGCCCTCCGCGAGTTGTTCTCGGGGTTGCGACGGGATCAGCTCGGGCAGCATCAGACGACGCACCTCGGCCAGGGCCATGAGCGCACGTTCGAGACGAAGCCCTACGAATTCGGTGACCCCTTCCAACTCGACCTGCACCGCACGATCCGCAATGCGCTGCGTCGGGCGGGCCCCGGCACGCCGGTTCGGCTCGACCCCGATGACTTCGAGATCGAGCGCACCGAGCAGATGTCGCGGGCCGCGACGGTCCTGATGGTCGACCTGTCCATGTCGATGCCGATGCGCGGCAACTTCCTCCCGGCGAAGAAGGTCGCCCTCGCGCTCCACACGCTGATCAGCACGCAGTTCCCCCACGACTTCATCGGCCTGGTCGGTTTCTCGGAGACGGCCCGCACCATCACGGCCGCCCAGTTGCCCGAGGTGTCGTGGGACTACGTCTACGGCACGAACATGCACCACGGCTTCACGCTGGCCCGACGGATGCTGGCCGGCGAGCGTGGGACGAAGCAGATCATCATGATCACCGACGGCGAGCCGACGGCGCACATCACCCCGCGCGGTGACGTGTTCTTCGACTACCCGCCGGCTCCCGAGACGCTCGAGGTCACCCTGCGCGAGGTGATGCGCTGCACACGTGAGGGCATCCGGATCAACACCTTCGTGCTCGATGCCACGGCGTCGCTGGCGGCCTTCATCGACACGATGACGTCGATCAACGGGGGCCGGGCCTTCCACACGACGAACGACGAACTGGGCGGCTTCGTCCTGGTCGACTTCGTCGAGCGTCGTCGACGGATGACGCGTCGACGCGCCGGATGAGCCATCGACGGAATCGCGCGTCGCGCCTGTTCCCGGGGCTGTGAAATGCCCCCTTGCACTCTCACCCTGTGCTATGCGAGAATGACGCTGTTGTAATTACAGGCAGGTCGTCCTGCCGCGTCGGATGTTCGGGCACGTCAGCCCACATCGGGGTGCGGGACGCCTGCGGCAGGGAGACACGGTGACAATGAACGAGCGGATCGGTGCAGCGGAGGGGTGGCAGGACCACGCCAACTGCCTCGGGGTCGATCCCGATCTCTTCTTCCCCGAACGGGGTGCGTCGACCCGTGAGGCCAAGGAGGTCTGCCGGGGGTGCGTGGTCCGCCAGGACTGCCTCGAGTTCGCACTCGGCAACGGCGAGAAGTTCGGCATCTGGGGCGGCCTGTCCGAGCGTGAGCGCCGTCGGATCCGCCGCCAGCGGGCGCAGGCCGTCCGCGTCGTCGGCGGCGCCTGAACCCCGGTCATCCATCAGGGCGCGGCCCGAAGGGTGCCGGTCGTGGCTAGGCTCCCCCCATGCCGAGTGGTTGGGAATGGTTCATCGTCCTCATCGTGGTGCTGCTGCTCTTCGGCGGTTCACAGGTCCCCAAGCTCGCCCGCAATCTGGGCAAGGCCCAACACGAGTTGAAGAAGGGTCTCGCCGAGGGCGCTGCCGAAGCCGAGCGCTCCCCGGACGCCCCGCCGGAGAAGTGACGGGCCGGCCGACCCCCGGCTGCGTCAGTCGCTGACGAGCGGGAGGCGTCGCCTCCGGAGGATGCGTCGGCGCTCGCGCTCGCTCGCCCCGCCCCAGACCCCGTGTTCGATCCGGTTCTCGAGCGCGTACTCGAGGCAGCGCTCGGCGACGGGGCACCGCCCGCAGATCGCCCGGGCGCGGTCGACGCCCGCCCCGTCACTGGGGAAGAAGACGGCGGGTGGGTGCAGCCGGCAGGTGCCCTCCGCCATCCACCCGGTCACCGAGTCGGGGTCGGCTGAACGCCGCCGACTGCCGTTGGGCTCATCTGAGGGGTCGTGGTGGTCGTGGATCGGGTTCATCGGTCCTCCTCGGGTGCGGTCGGGGGCCGACCCCACCGCCGTGGCCGGCGGGGGTGCCGCTGCCGAATGGTAACACATTCGTAATGTTCAGGACTGTCTTTGCAACGGATCAGCTGACTTCACACCCATCTCTTACGTTCTGATGACGGAGGTCGACACCGCGAACCGGCAGTCCGGTGACGACCGACCTCCATCACACCGATCAGACGTCGCCGGCCGACCGGCGGTTCCCGACACCGTTCGTTCGCCCGAGATTCATCGAGCCGTCGACCGGCCCGGGGCCACGGGCTCCGGGCCGGCGGTAGCATCGGGACCATGAGCGAGACCACACTCGACGCCCCGCCCCGGGGCCACGCCCGCATCGTGTACCACGGACCGGTCTCACCCCACTGGGAGGTGTACGCCGACTGGGGCGACACCAAGCTCATGGACGAGTTCCGTGCCCGTGCCCTGGCCCGCCTGGTCCTGATCACCGAGGGCGACCCCCAGTTCCGACGCAACCGCGAGCGCATCAACCGCGATGCCGAACGCGAACTGATCTCGCTCGAATGGGACCTCGGGTACCCCGAGGAGCCCTACCCCGCCTGACGGCGGTCCCGGCAGCCGCCGACCCGCGCCGATGAGCCGCTACCTCAACCGTGAGCTGAGTTGGCTCGACTTCAACGAGCGCGTCCTCGACCTCGCAGCCGAACCCGGCATCCCGCTGCTGGAGCGCGCCAAGTTCCTTGCCATCGCCTCGAGCAACCTGGACGAGTTCTTCCAGGTGCGCGTCGCCGCCCTGAAGGACCAGGTGGCAGTCGGCGTCGAGGATCGGACGCCGGACGGTCGGACGCCCCTCGAGCAACTCGAGGCGATCGGTGAGCGGGTGCGTGCCTTCGTCGACCGGCAGGAGAGGATCTTCACGGAGGGGCTCGTCCCCGAGTTGCGCTCCGTCGACATCTGCATCGTCCGCTGGGGCGAGCTCGACCCTGCCGAGCGGGACGTCATGGCCAGGTACTACGCCGAGCGCGTCTACCCGGTGCTCACGCCGCTCGCCGTCGACCCGGGCCACCCGTTCCCCTACATCTCCAACCTCGCGCTCTCGCTGGCGGCGACCGTCGCCGACCCGTCCACGGCCGAGCGGCGGTTCGTCCGGCTCAAGATCCCGAAGACGTTCCCGCGTTTCGTGCCCCTCGGTGACGGTCGCTTCCTGCCGGCGGAGGAGCTGATCGCGGCCAACCTGTCCTCGCTGTTCTCCGGGATGGTGGTCGAGGAGTGGGCGACGTTCCGGGTCACCCGCAATGCGGACCTCGCCCTCGAGGAGGAGGAGGCCGACGACCTGCTGCAGGCCGTCGAGTTGGAGTTGCGCAAGCGCCGGTTCAACCGTCCGGTGCGCCTCGAAGTCCACCGGTCGATCAGCGCCGAGATGCTCGGTCTGCTGGTGCGCGAACTCGACATCGACTCCCGCAACGTCACGCGTCACTCGACGCTCATCGACCTCTCCTGTCTGTTCCAGTTGCACTCCCTCGACCGTCCGGAGTTGAAGGACCGGCCGTGGATCCCGATCACCGCCGGTCGCATCCACGCCGCCGAGGAGGCGGATCGCTCACTCTTCGACGTCGTCGATGACCGGGCGCTGCTCGTGCACCACCCCTACGAGAGCTTCGCCAGCAGCGTCGAGGCGTTCATCTCCCAGGCCGCGGACGATCCGGCGGTGCAGACCATCAAGATGACGCTGTACCGCGCCGGGGGCGACTCGCCGATCCTGCGCAGCCTGATCCGCGCCGCCGAGCGAGGCGTCCAGGTGGCCGTGCTCGTCGAGATCAAGGCCCGCTTCGACGAGGCGAACAACGTGCAGTGGGCTCGACGGCTCGAACGGGCCGGCGTGCACGTGGTGTACGGCATGGTCGGGCTCAAGACCCACTCCAAGGTCGTGCTCGTGGTCCGCGACGACGGCGACCGCCTTCGGCGCTACTGCCACATCGGGACGGGCAACTACAACTCGAAGACGGCGCGCCTCTACGAGGACCTCGGGTACATCACCGCCGACGAGGCGATCGGCGACGACGTCGTGCAGCTCTTCAACCACCTCACCGGCTTCAGTCGCAGCGACGACTACCGCACGCTGCTCGTCGCGCCCAAGGGCCTCCGACCGCAACTGATCGACCTCGTCGAACGCGAGATGGAGTTCGGTGAGCAGGGCTCGATCGCCATGAAGTGCAACTCGATCGCCGACCCGGTCATGATCGACGCGCTCTACGGAGCGAGTGCGGCCGGGGTGCGCATCGACATGATCGTGCGCGGGATCACCTGCGTTCGGGCCGGTGTGCCGGGGCTGAGCGAGAACATCCGGGTGCGCAGCATCCTCGGCCGGTTCCTCGAGCACAGCCGCATCTACCGATTCGCCCACGGCGGGGACGACGGTGGTCCGCTGTACCTGATCGGCTCGGCCGACCTCATGCCACGCAACCTCGAGCGACGGGTCGAGGTGCTGGTGCCGATCCAGCATCCGAAGCACCGCGACTGGCTCGACCAGGTGCTCGCCTTCGACCTCGACGACGGGATCGTACGCTGGGAACTCGGCCCCGACGACACCTGGAGCCGGCAGGGACCGCGCTCGGTGTTCGCCCCCGACGCCCAGGAGTCCATGTACCGCTGGGCCTACGACCGGCAACAGCAACAGCGTCGCTGAGCAGGGCGTTTCCCCGACGGTCGGGAGGTGTTCACCACCTGTTCACCCATCCCGGAGGGGTCGTTCACCTTGGGTTCCTACCGTGCCGTCCGTCGCCGCATCCGCGGTGGCGAACCCCCGTGAACGACATCTGATTGGAGATGACAACGTGTTGACCCGCACCAAGCGACTCATGGCCCTCGGGGTCGTGGCATCGCTGACCCTGGCCGCCTGCGGCGGCGACGACGACACCGCCACCGAGACCACCGCCGCCCCGGCCGAGGAGCCGGCCGAGACCACAGCTGCCCCGGCCCCGGCCGAGGAGCCCGCCGAGGAGCCCGCCGAGGAGCCCGCCGAGGGATCCGACCTGCCCGCCGGTTCGGTCTTCGTGACCGGGTCGTCGACCGTCGAGCCGATCAACGTCCGCGTCGCCGAGCTGGCCAACGAACTGTCCGGGGGCGCCCTGGCGGTCACCGTGGAGGGTCCCGGCACCGGTGACGGCTTCAAGAAGTTCTGCGCCGGCGAGGCCGACGTGTCGGGCGGCTCGCGCGCCATCAAGGACAGTGAGGCCGAGACATGCGCCGGAGCAGGTGTGAACTACGTGGAGCTCGAGGTCGCGATCGACGGTCTCACGGTCGCCACGAGTCCGGCGAACACGGCCGTCGAGTGCCTCGACGTCCCGGCGCTGTACGCGCTCCTCGGTCCCGAGTCCGAGGGCTTCGGCTCCTGGGCCGACGCCAACGCGCTCGCCGGTGAGGTCGGGTCGGCCTACAGCGCCCTCCCCGACGCACCGCTGACCGTCTTCGGCCCCGGCGAGGAGTCGGGCACCTACGACACCTTCGTCGAGTTCGCGATCGCCGACCTCGCCGAGGAGCGCGTCGGTGAGGACATGGTGTACACCCGGGCGGACTACTCGTCGTCGGCGAACGACAACTTCATCGTCGAGGGCATCGAGGGTTCCGACACGAGCCTCGGCTGGGTGGGCTACGCCTACTACAAGGCCGAGCAGGACAAGATGAAGGGCATCGCCATCGACACCGGTGACGGCTGCGTCGCCCCGACCGATGCCAGCATCGCGGATGGCAGCTACGGGTTCTCCCGCTCGCTGTACGTCTACGTGAACGTCGACAAGGCCGCCGATAACCCGGCCGTCGCCGCCTTCATCGACCTGTACCTCTCCGAGGACGGACTCGCCAAGGTCGGCGAGGCAGGCTACGTCGACCTCCCGGCCGACCGCATCGCCGCCACACAGGCAGCCTGGACCGGTCGCTGACCGAACATCGAGACGACGGGACCCGACCGCTCCGGCGGTCGGGTCCCCCGTCAACGGGTACGCTGCGAACGACAACGGGAGAGCGAATGCGAGGACATGTGAGACCAGGCCAGCCATGCTGACCATCTCGGATCTTCAGGGCAGCAGGTCCCAACGGAGAGCCGAGACGGTGTCCCGTCGCCTCTTCCAGGGAGCGGCGATCACGTCGGTCGTGATCAGCCTGCTCATCCTGTTCGTCCTCTTCAGGGGGGCGATCAACTTCCTCAGCCTCATCGATTGGAACATCGGGTTGCTGAGTGACAACGGGTGGTTCCCGCGCCGCGAGCGCTTCGACCTGCGGACCATCATCGTCGGCAGCATCGTCATGGGCTCTGTGGCGATGCTCGTCGCCACTCCCTTCGGCCTGGGCGTCGCCATCTACCTCTCCGAGTATGCGTCGCCACGCGTCAGGCGGATCGTCAAGCCGATCGTCGAGGTGCTCGCCGGCATCCCGAGCGTGATCGTCGGCTACTTCGTGCTCCGCTTCGTGGCGCCCGAGGTCGTGACGCCGATCTTCGACCCCGCCACCCAGAACAACATGCTCGCCGCCGGCATCGGCATCGGTGTGCTGGTCATCCCGATCATGGCCTCGGTCAGCGAGGACGCCCTCGCCGCCGTCCCGAACTCGCTCCGCGAGGCGAGCTACGGCATCGGGGCCCGCAAGTTCGACACGGTCGTCTCCGTCGTCCTCCCCGCCGCGGTCTCGGGACTCGTCGCGGCCTTCATCATCGCCATCTCCCGGGCGATCGGCGAGACGATGGTCGCCACGATGGCCGGCGGCTTCGACGGTGCCGGCCTCTTCGAGGGATGGACCCCGACCAACCGCGGACTGACCATGACCGCCGCCATGACCAATGCGGTCGGCGGCACCGACCAGGACGTCGGCGGTCCGAGCTTCGAGGTGCTGTACTTCGTCGGCGGACTGCTCTTCCTGCTGACCCTGACGCTGAACACCGTGGGCAACCGGGTGGTCAACCGGGTGAGGGAGAAGTACTGACGTGGCCTTCGTGACACCGGCGAACTCGGGGGCAGCCGCCCGGGACGTCGTCGCCGCCTCCCTGCACCGTCGGGACCGTGACATCCGCGGCATGGTCCTGGCAGCCCTCCTGCTGGCCGCCACCGTGGCGACCCTCGTCATCCTGGCGACCCTGCTCACGCAGGTCGTCGGCGAGTCGGCTCCGTACCTCGCGGAGCGCGGCACGGAGTTCCTGACCACACCGATCGGGTCGAACCCCGATCAGATCGGCATCTGGTCGGGGCTCTACGGGTCGATCTTCATCGGGGTCATCGTGATCATCGTGGCGATCCCGATGGGGATCGCGGCGGCGATCTACCTCGAGGAGTACGCCGACCAGCAGCGGCGCCTCACGCAGATCATCCTCGTGAACATCCGCAACCTCGCCGGTGTCCCCGCCGTCATCTACGGCGTGCTCGGCTTCATCATCTTCGTCAAGTGGCTCGCCCCGATCACCTCGGGCGACACCGTGATCGCCGCTGGTCTCACGATGTCGGTGCTCGTCCTCCCGATCGTCGTGATCACGTCGATGGAGGCGATCCGGGCCGTCCCGCAGGGCCTGCGCGACGGCGGGTACGGGGT
The DNA here is from genome assembly GCA_041164245.1 of Actinomycetota bacterium. Taxonomy (GTDB): domain Bacteria; phylum Actinomycetota; class Acidimicrobiia; order Acidimicrobiales; family Ilumatobacteraceae; genus Casp-actino5. The sequence continues at coordinate 56,319 of JBEAPU010000063.1, forward strand.
GGGTGCCTCACGGTGGGAGGTCGTCAGGGACCACGTGCTGCCCTACGCGGCCCCCGGCATCCTGACCGGGACCGTGCTCTCCCTGGCTCGAGCCCTCGGCGAGGCGGCTCCGCTGATCATCGTCGGTGCCATCACCGGCTTCCTCCCGGAGACCACGCTCACCGAGAAGTTCACCGCAGTGCCGATCCTGATCTACCGCTGGAGCGGTCAGCCGCAGCCGCCGGATGCGGAGTTCAGCTTCACCGCAGCGGCCGCCGGCGCCGGTGTGGTGCTGCTCGTGCTGGTGCTGTTCTTCAACGCCTCGGCGATCTACCTGCGCAACCGATTCGAGAAGGTGAGGGTGGGACAATGAGCATGACCGGCCAGACAACCCCCGAGACCAAGGAGGCCATCCGAGTGAGCACCACCGAGACCGAGACCCACCCGGTGTTCGCACTCGAGGACGTGAGCGTCTACTACGGGGCGTTCCGGGCGGTCCGCGATGTGACGCTGCCGATCCGACCCCGGGAGATCACGGCCTTCATCGGACCCTCGGGCTGCGGCAAGACGACCGTCCTGCGGTGCCTGAACCGTATGAACGACTTCATCACCACGGCTCGCGTCGAGGGCACGATCCGCTACCACGGGGTCGACATGTACGACCCGGCGGTGAACTCGACCGAGGTGCGCCGTCGCATCGGCATGGTCTTCCAGAAGCCGAACCCGTTCCCGAAGTCGATCTACGACAACGTCGCCTACGGCCCGCGGCTGATGGGGATGAAGAAGCGGGCCGAACTCGACGAGGTGGTCGAACGTTCGCTGCGTGGTGCCGCACTCTGGGACGAGGTCAAGGATCGGCTGAAGGAGTCCGGGCTCGGCCTGTCGGGCGGCCAGCAGCAGCGGCTATGCATCGCCCGGGCCGTCGCCGTCGAACCGGACGTGATCCTGATGGACGAGCCGTGCTCGGCGCTCGACCCGATCGCGACGGCCCGCATCGAGGACCTGATGCGCGAGATCAAGGACCGGTACACGATCGTGATCGTCACCCACAACATGCAGCAGGCTGCCCGGGTGAGCGACCGCACTGCGTTCTTCACGACCGAGGTCAACCCCGAGAGCGACCGGCGCACGGGCGTGCTCGTCGAGTTCAACCCGACCGAGAAGATGTTCTCCAACCCCGACGACGAGCGGACCGAGCAGTACGTGACCGGGAGGTTCGGCTGATGCCCGAGTTGCGCACCGACTTCCATCGCGACCTCGACGAGTTGCGCTCCCTCGTCGCCCGGCTCGGGGCGTTCGTGATCGAGCTGATCCCGCGCGTCACCGACGTCCTGCTCGACCAGGACCTCGAGGGAGCCGAGTACGTGCTCCTCGGCGACATCGACGTCGATGCCCGGGCGCTCGACATCGAGGACCGCGCCCTGCGCATCCTCGCCCTGCAGTCACCGGTGGCCGGGGACCTGCGCGAGGTCGCGTCCACCCTGAAGATCTCGGCCGACATGGAACGATCAGCCGACCTGTGCTGCAACGTCTGCAAGGCGGCACGACGCATCTACGGTCACGAGCTCGACCCGAAGCTGCGCGGCATCGTCCAGAAGCTGAGCGACCAGGCGACCAAGGAGTACCGCGAGGCCCTCGAGGCCTACGTCGAGCACGACGCGACCCGGGCTGCGGCCCTGCCCGACATCGACGGCTACCTCGACGACCTGCACCGTCAGTTCCTCCAGCAGATCCTCGAGAGTCACGCGGCGGGCACGATCGACCTCCAGGTCGCCGTCCAGCTCTCGCTGGTCGCCCGTTTCTACGAGCGTCTCGGTGACCATGCGGTGAACCTCGCCAACAAGGTGCGGTACATCTCGACGGGCTGGATGCCCGAGCAGGAGGCCCTCGCCCGTTATCGGGCCAAGCAGTCCGAGCCGGCCCCGGCCGACGAGTGATCCCGGAGCCCGGTCGGGAGACGATGTGACCGCCGTCTATCTGGTGGTCGCCGTCGCGACCGGACTCGCGCTCGGGGCCGTGATCTCGCGGCGCCCGATCGCCGAGGGACCGTCGATCCCCGATGCCAGCCCGCCGGCCACCCGGAGCCTCGATCTTCTCGATGCACTGCCCCAGGCCGTCGTCTTCTGTGACGACGACGGCACGGAACTCGGTCGCAACGCCGCGGCGCACGGATTCGCCGGAACACACTCCGGCCTGCTGATCGACGAGGCGGTCGAGCGTCACCTGCGCAGGGCCCTGCTCGGCGGCGACGTCGACGAGGTGATCGAGCTCTACGGACCACCACGGCAGGTGGTCGTCGTCCGGGCCGCCCGCCTCGCCAGTGGTGGGGCGATCGCCCTGGTCGACGACATCACCGAGCGGCGACGGCTCGACGCCATGCGGACCGACTTCGTCGCCAACATCAGCCATGAGCTCAAGACCCCCGTCGGGGCGATCGCCGTCCTCGCCGACGCCCTCGTCGGGGAGGACGACCCGGCTGTGATCCAGCGCGTGGTGCAACGGATGGTCACCGAGTCGGAACGGGCGGCGCGCACGATCGACGACCTGCTCGAGTTGTCCGAGATCGAGCAGCACGAGGTCCGGGATGGGATCGTGCTCGACGCCAACGACATGATCCGGGCCGCCACCGACCGGTTCCGGCAGGCCGCCGAGCAGCGCGAGCTCGACGTCGAGCTCGACGAGTCGCCGGATGTGGTGCGGTTCGTCGGCGACGCCCGTCAGGTGCTGTCGGCGCTCGGCAACCTGATCGACAACGCCGTCAAGTACTCCGAGCAGGGAGGGACCGTGCGCATCGGTGCCTGCCGGACGGCGGCGGGGATGGTCGAGATGACGGTGAGTGACTCCGGGGTGGGGATACCGCTCAAGGACCTCGACCGGATCTTCGAACGCTTCTACCGGGTCGACAAGGCCCGCAGCCGCGGCACCGGTGGCACCGGGCTCGGTCTCGCCATCGTGCGCCACGTCGTCAACAACCACCACGGCGAGGTCGACGTCACGTCGACCGAGGGGGAGGGCAGCACCTTCACGTTGCGATTCCCGTCGGTCGCACCCGATCCGGCCACCGGCGGCGACACGGCGCCGATCGAGTCGTCTGCCGACACCCCCGAAGGAGCACCGATCACATGAGCAACCCGCACGTCCTGGTCGTCGAGGACGAGGAGTCATTCGTCGAGGCCCTGCAGATCGGCCTCGCCCGGGAGGGCTTCACCGTGTCGGTCGCCCGCGACGGGGCCGAGGCCCTCGAGATGTTCGACGGTGTCGATCCGGACCTCGTGCTCCTCGACGTCATGCTGCCGAGGGTGAGCGGCATCGACGTGTGCCGTCAGCTGCGCCAGCGCTCGCAGGTGCCGATCATCATGGTGACCGCCAAGGGCAGCGAGATCGACACCGTCGTCGGCCTCGAGGTCGGCGCTGACGACTACGTCGCCAAGCCCTACCGACTGCGCGAACTCGTCGCCCGGATGCGGGCCGCGCTCCGCCGCAGCCAGGCTGACCCGACAGGTGAGACGGCGTTGCCCACCGGCGACGCGTTCACCGTCGGCGAGGTGAGCCTCGACCCGGCCCGTCACGTCGTCACGGTCGCCGGTGAGGTCGTCACGATGCCGCTCAAGGAGTTCGAGGTCCTGCGGTTGCTCCTGGCCAACGCCGGGCGGGTGCTCACCCGCGAACTGCTCATCGACCGGGTGTGGGGATCGGACTACGTGGGTGACACCAAGACCCTCGACGTCCACATCAAGCGCCTGCGCGCCAAGGTCGAGGACGACCCGGCGGCCCCCACCCGCATCGTCACGATCCGCGGTCTCGGCTACAAGTTCGAGAAGCCCTAGGCCGTCCCGGTCACGGTGGCGGTCGCGTACGCTCGTCGCGTGGAGGCCGCGTCGACCCGCACCCGGTTCCAGACGCTTGCCGCCGTCAACGGGGCGATGGTCGCTGGCGAGGCGACGATGGTCGTCGCCCTCGCCGACTCGTTCTTCTTCGACGTCGACCTCGACGGGGCTCGATCCAGACTGCTGGCGTTCCTCGTGGTGAGCTTCGCCCCGTTCCTCTTCGTGGCCTCGTTCACCGGTCGGCTCATCGACCGGGCCCGAGGTGGACGTCGGGCGATGGTCGTCCTGGTGGCCGTGGTCCGGGCCGCCGTGCAGGTGGCGATGATCGCCGTCACCGACGACATCGCCCTCTTCCCGCTGGTGTTCGCGGCCCTCGTCCTCCAGAAGACCTACAACGTCTCCAAACAGGCGCTCGTGCCCGCCGTCGTCTCCGACGAGGACGAACTCGTCGAGGCCAACAGCAAGCTCGGATTCATGGCCGGACTCGCCGGGGCAGCCGCCGTCGTGCCGGCCGCCGGTGTCCAGCTCGTCCTCGGCTCAGGGGCCACGCTCGCCTACGGGACGACGTTCTTCGTCGTCGCCGCGCTGCTCGCCCGTTCACTCCCCGGCGAGACGCGGTCCGTGCCGGACCTGCCGAGCGCAGCCGAGGGCGATGCCGCCACCTCCGACATCCACGTCGGGTGGGTCGCCCTGCTGGTGCTGCGCGCCGCATCGGGGTTCACGCTGTTCCACGTGGCGCTGTGGATGCGCTCCGAGGACGCGTCGGCCGCGACCCTCGGCGCGGCCCTGATCGCCGGTTCGGCCGGGGCGATGGTCGGCAACCTGACGGCGCGCTTCCTCAGACGGCGCGTCGACGAGGAGCGGATGCTCGCCGGGGCGCTCGTCACGGCCTCGCTGGTCACCGCGGGCGCCGTGGCGCTCGGCGGGCACCTCGCCGGCGTGGTCGTGGCGGCCGCCGTCAACCTCGCCCTCGCCATCGGTCGCCTCTCCTTCGAGAGCATCATCCAGCGCGACGGGCCGGTGTCGAACCGGGCCCACGCGTTCGCCAGGTTCGAGACCGGCTTCCAGTTCGGGTGGGTCGTCGCCGCCACACTCGCCGTCCTCGTCGACATGCCGGGCCTCGTCGGGCTCGGCTACCTGGCGGTCGTGCTCGGAGTGGCGAGCGTGGCCTATGTGGTCGGATCCGGGGCCGACCTGCCGGCCCGGCGGCCAGTCGGGTTCCGGTAGGGCGATCAGGCCCCGGTGACCCGGGCCAGCCACAGGCCCGGCGCCTCGATCTCCGCCGGAGTCGGGCATCCCTCGGGGGCGGCGATCATGGTGACGATGGCCGGCTCGCCGGCTCGGTCGACGACCCCCTGGACGAACTCCTTGCCGCGGCGGACGCAGGCATCGTCGACGCGGATCCCGAGGAGGCGATGGACGAACACGTCGGACGGCGCGGCCTCGACGCGGCGTCGACGCACCGCCTCGGCGATGCGCAGCGCCCCACCGCCGACGACCCGCACCGCGACGGCGTCGACGATCCAGTCGGTCAGACCGAGCACGGCGGCGACGGCGGCGTCGAGGCGGGGCTCGAGCGCTCGCTGCTCCTCGGAGCGCACTGCGCCGAGCAGCACCTCCGGATCGGAGAAGGCCTGCTGGATGCCGGCGAACGCATCGCCGGAGGTCATGTCGAGACCGGCGAGCCGTTCGGCGACGGCGTCGGGATCGGGTCGGAACGCACCGACGTGTGCCGAGACGAGGTCGGTCAGCGGGCCACGCAGCGTCGGTGAGGCGAGAACCGCCCAGCCGGCGTACTCATGCGCCAGCACCCACAGCCGCATCTCGTCGACCGGCACGTCCCACTCACGGGCGAAGGCGTCGATCGTCGATCCGATGAGCGACACCCGTCCGTCGGTCCGGGGAATGGGCAGGTCGTGGGTCCCGAAGCAGTGCTGGGCCAGGTTCCCGACCATCGACCCGACGGCCATGCCGATCATGGCCGGCCCCATCAGACGGGACAGCCCCGCCATCATCTGCGCCATCGGATCGGTGGAGTCAGCGTCGGAGTTCGGCGCAGCGAGCGACTCGGCGAGTCGCACGAACAAGGGCCGGTAGGCCTCGAGGGTCTCTGCCGCCCACTGGGAACGGGTGACGGTGATCGGGTCGACCGTCGTCAGGTCGACCCCGGTCAGGTCGCCGACATGGAGGCGGGCGATCGGTGCCAGGTTCGTTATGGACACCCGGGTCATCGGGTCGACGTTCGCCTCGGGGGTGCCGCCGGTCGCACCCAGTTGGGCGAACTGGCGGGCTGCGTCCCAGTTGATCGGTCCCTGCCCGGCCATGGCCCGGGCGAGGTCACCGAAGAACGGCATCCCGGAGAACGGGTCGCCACCGGTGGACGGGGGATCGGCCATGACCCGATGCTACGGCCGGTGACCGGCGGGTGTCGGGCGGTGGCCGGTAACGTCGCCGCGGTGGGGAGCGCCGACGCCGCGGAGCCGGGATGGCGTGCCCTGGTCACCGGGGCCGACTCGGGCATCGGGCAGCGGGTGCTGTCCGCGCTGACGGCCTCCGGCGTCGACGTGGCCGTGTCTGCGTCCGCTGGCGACATCGGCGTGCCCGAGGGCTGGGTCGGGCAGCCCTTCACCGTCGTCGATCTGACGGTGGGTGACCACGACAGCCTGGCGGCGCGGCGCTCGAGCGTGACCGACGCCGGCCGGGCGCTGCTCGACCTCCTCGAGCGGACGGGGGCCGAGCACCTCGTCCTCGTCTCCTCGGCACTCGTCTACGGCGCCCACCCGGGGAACCCGGTGCCGATCACCGAGGAGGCGACCCTGCGCCCGGAGCCCTCCTTCGTCTACGCCCGGCAGCTCGCCGGTGTCGAGGAGCGCGTCGAGCGCTGGCGCCGTGCGGCCGAGGGACGCCGGGTCGCCGTCCTGCGCCCGGTGGTCACCGTGGCGACCGCGTCGACCACGTCGACCCTCATGACCGCCCTCACCGCCGGTTTCGGTCAGCGTCTCGGCCGGGACGACCCGCCGGCGCAGTTCCTCCATCCCGACGACCTCGCGACAGCCATCGCGACCGTCGTGCGCGAGCGGTCCGACGATGTCCTGAACGTCGCACCCGACGGATGGATACCGGGGCACCGCATCCGTGCCCTGACCGGGAACCGCTGGCGCCTCCCGCTGCCGGGCAGCGCCGCCGAGGTCGTCTCCGCCTGGCGGTGGCGACTCCAACGGGGCCCGATCCCACCGGGCCTGCTGTCGTACACACAGGCCCCGTGGGTCATCGCCAACGACCGCCTCCGCGCGCTCGGTTGGCGAGCCTCGGTGACGAACGAGCAGGCCTACGTGGAGGGCACCGAGGAACCGTGGTGGGGGTCGGTCTCGCCGAAGCGCCGACAGGAGTTCGCGTTGGTCGGGGCGGTGGCCGGTGTCGTCGCCACCGCGGCGCTCGGCGCGCTCATCGGTCGATGGATGTGGCGGCGATCGCGTCGTCGCTGAGCGCGAGCAGGTCGACCCCGGTGCCGTGCGGGCTGCACAGCCCGATCAGCATGCCCTCGCCGTCCACCACGGGAGTGCCCTCGGCCACCGACGACCAGTCGACACCCTCGAGCGGTTCGGTGAAGGCCTCGATCCGATCGAGGCGCGAGCGCAGCGGATCTGGATGATCCCCGAGCAGGGCGACGTCGACGACCTCTCCGTCGGTCGACCGGATCTCGAGCGGGTCCCACCCGGCGTCGTCCGCGTTCTCCGGTGTGACCGGGCTCGTCGACACGAGGACGATCCGCTGGTCGGACCAGACGCGCCGCGCCTCGACGCGCCCGCCGCCGTGCAACTCGACGACGGCTCGTCCGTCGATCGTGCCGTCACGTGCGTCTGCGACGGCGAGTCCGGTCACGGTCATCGCCGCAAGCCGGTCACCGGCCGCACCGATCGGCACCGCCACCACGCTCGTCGGGACGACCGGGGTCGTCCGGTCGGCGCTCCGGGTCGAGGCCACCTCCGGCCCGGCCGACGTCGAGGCGATCACGATGCCGGTCACCACCGCCGAGACGACCACGGCCATGCCGGCGGTGATGGCGGCGGTGCGGAGACGACGGCTCGGCTGCTCTGCAGCGAACACGATCCGGTGCTCGGCGGAGATCTCCGACGGGTGTCGCCAGTCCCGTTCGTGCGGTCTCGGTGCACGGCCCTCCACGGTCACAGGACTGTAGCCATGCCGCAACATCGCGGGGCGTCGCGGTGATCGGTGCACGGCTACGATGCGGTCGTGCGGCGTCCGTCCTCGGGTGACAACTGGATCGCGCTCACCGCGGATCCACTCCCGGTGGGTCAGGCGCACGATTGGGCCGTGACGCCGTCGTGTGGGGCGGTCGTGCTCTTCTCGGGGACGGTCCGTGACCATGCCGACGGTCGCTGCGATGTCACCCACCTCACCTACGAGGCGTTCGAGGAGCGGGCCGAGGAGTCGATGGCTGCGGTGGCCGCCGAGGCTCGCCGTCGCTGGCCCGACATCGGTCGGATCGTGATCTGGCACCGGACCGGCCGGCTGGCGCTCGGGGAGAGCTCGGTGGTGGTCGTCGCCGCTGCGCCGCACCGACCCCAGGCCTTCGAAGCCGCCCGGTACGTGATCGACGCCGTCAAGGCCACCGTCCCGATCTGGAAGCACGAGGAGTGGGCGGGGGGTTCCGACTGGGGGGCCGACGCCACGCCGATCGTCCTGCCGGGCGACGTCGGTGCGGAGCGCCGCTGACGTGGAAGTGGTCCTGGTCGTCCTGATCGCCCTCCTTCTGGTCGTGTTCGCCCTTGTCCTGCGTTCCCGCCGGTCCGGCGATGCCGTGGCCGACTTCCGGCGACAGATCGACGCCCTCTCGCCCGAGGCTCGACGGGGGGTCACCGATCGGGTGCGCCGGCTCCGTCCCGACGAGGTGCCCGAGGGGGGAGACGACCATGGCTCGTGACCTCGCCATCGATCTGGGGACGGCGAACACCCTCGTCTACATGAAGGGCCGCGGCATCGTCTTGAACGAGCCATCGGTCATCGCCCTCAACCGCCAGACCGGGGAGGTCCTCGCCACCGGCTCGGAGGCGTACCAGATGATCGGCCGCACCCCCGGCTACATCGTCGCCGTCCGTCCGCTGCGCGGCGGGGCGATCACCGACTTCGAGATCACCGAGCGGATGATCCGCCTGCTCCTCCAGCGTGTCGGGGTGAGTCGCTTCACCCGGCCCAAGGTCGTCATCTGCGTGCCGTCGGCCATCACCGAGGTCGAGCGTCGCGCCGTGACCGACGCCGCCCGTCGGGCCGGCGCCGCGGACGCGAACCTGATCGAGCAGCCGATGGCGGCGGCGATCGGGGCCGACCTGCCGATCGACGAACCGGTCGGGAACATGGTCATCGACATCGGCGGCGGCACGAGCGAGACCGCGGTCATCTCACTCGGTGGCGTCGTGGCCCTGGAGGCGGTGCGGGTCGGGTCCTTCGACATCGACGCCGCCATCCAGAACCACATCCGGCGCGAGCACGGGATCGCCGTCGGCGAGCGGACCGCCGAGGACATCAAGCTGGCGGTCGGGTCGGCGGCACCCACCGGCGAGGACGTCACCGCCGAGGTGCGCGGTCGCGACCTCATGTCGGGCCTGCCCAAGACCGTGCTGCTCACCGCCGAGGAGATCCGCGAGGCGATCGAGGACCCGGTGTCGGCCATCATTGCGTCGGTGATCCGCTGCCTGGCGAAGGCACCGCCCGAACTGTCGCAGGACTTCCTCGCCCGCGGCATGTACCTCGTCGGCGGTGGCGGTCTGCTGCGCGGTCTCGCCCAGCGGATCCAGAGCGAGACGGACGTACCCGTGAAGATGTCGAACGTCCCCCTCGAGGCGGTCGTGCTCGGCGCCGGTCATGTCATCGAGCACTATGACGCGCTCAAGGGCATGTTCATGGGTGTCCGACGCTGAACACCTCTCCGCCGCCGGTCGCCACGAACACCTCGCCACCCGGTCCCCGCTCGATCGCGGTGGGCCGTTCGACCACGGCGAGTTCGACCACCTCGCCACGGAGACGGTCGAGGGCGCGCAGGCGTCCGCTGCAGTGGTCGGCGAACACGTACCAGCCCCACAGTCCCGGCACGGCTGCGCCGCGGTAGACGACCCCTCCGGTGATCGAGCACTCGCCGTCGGCATGCGGGTAGGTGTGCACGGGGGCGACCGCGACGGTGCGGCCATCGGGTGACGTGTCGTCGTTGAAGTCGGCGGCACCCTCCCGGCTGCTCCACCCGAAGTCGACCCCGGCACCTCCGACGGACCCGTCCCGTCCATCGACGACCGACACCTCCTCGGCGGCGGCCTGACCGACGTCGGCGACCCACAGGTCGCCCGTCAGCGGATCGACGTCGATGCGCCACGGGTTGCGCAGCCCGCTCGACCACACGAACGGGTCGGTGTCGGGCAGGTCGACCCACGGGTTGTCCGGTGGCACGCGGCGGTCGGGCGCGTCGACGGGGCGCAGGCGCAGGATCTTCCCGAGCGGGTCGTCGAGGCGGTGCGCGACACGGTTCGGGTCGCCGGCCGACCCGCCGTCGCCGGTGGCGACGAGGATCGTCCCGTCGTCGAGTGCCTCGAGGTCGCCGCCGTTGTGGTTGGCGAAGGGCTGCTCGATCGTCAGCAGCCGGCGCGACGTGGTCGGGTCCGCCGTCCCGTCGGCGGTGAGGTCGAACATCTCGATCACGGTCCCACCGCCCTCCGACGCCGTGTAGTTCGCGACGAGTCGCCGGCCGTCGTCGACGATGACGGCACCGAGCAACCCGCGCTCACCGTCGGCGGCGGTGCGATCGGTGATGTCGAGCACGACCGGTCCGCCTGGCCCACTGGCCCGCCGGATCAGACCGCGTTGCTCCACGATCCACAATCCGGTGCCGTCGGGGTCGGCGAGCACGTCCGTGAGGGCGGACACCGGCTCGAGGTGGTCGAGGTCGACCGTCCCGATCGTCACGCTCGGTGAGCCGGGCACCGGAGCGGTGTCGACCTCGGCGGCCGGCAGCTCTCCCGCGGGTGACGAGTCGCCGTCCACCGCCGGTCCTGTCGTCGTCGCCTCGGTCGGCTCCGACCACGAGGACGGTGTCGTCATCGTCGTGGCCGGTCGGTCGGTGCTCTCGCCGCCGTCGGCTCCGCAGGCGACCGCCACCAGGGCTGCGAGCGCGGTGCCGAGGGCGAGACCGGCTCGGCGGGCGGTCACGGTTCGACCCTCACGAGGCGCGGATCAGTCCCTCCTGGACGACGTTGACCACGAGATCGCCGCGGCTCGTGTAGATCGAACCGGCGGCGAGCCCCCTCGCTCCCGAGGAGGAGATGGCGTGCTGCTCGTAGAGGAGCCACTCGTCGGCACGGAACGGACGGTGGAACCACATGGCGTGATCGAGGCTCGCCATCTGCACGCCGTCGAGCCAGCTGCGACCGTGGGGGAGCAGTGTCGTGTCGAGCAGGGTCATGTCGCTCGCGTACGTGACGATGCATGCGTGCAGTGTCGGGTCCGGCGGGAGCGACCCGTCGGCACGCATCCACACGAGTTGGGAGGTCGAACGTCGATCGTGCCGGGACATCGGGTCGTCGCCGACGTAGCGGATGTCGATGGGGCGTGGTGTGTCCCACATCGGGCCGAGCTTGTCCTTGTGGGGCTCCATCCGTTCGTGGAAGTCGGGCAGCGTCGCCGGGTCGGGGACGTCCCGGCGCACCTCGGTCTGGTGGTCGAGACCGGTCTCGTGGTCGTGGAAGCTCGCCTGCAGATTGAAGATCGCCCGGCCGTGCTGGATCGCCACCACCCGGCGGGTGGAGAAGCTGCGCCCGTCGCGGATCCGGTCGACCTCGTAGAGGATCGGGACCTTCGGGTCACCGGGTCTCAGGAAGTAGGCGTGGATCGAGTGGACGAGGCGGCCGGGCTCCTCGATCGTGCGCGCCGCGGCGACCAGGGCCTGTCCGGCGACCTGACCCCCGAAGACCCGTTGCCGGTTCTCGTCGGGGGACCGCCCCCGGAACAGGTTGACCTCGATCGGTTCGAGGTCGAGGAGACGGACGAGGTCGTCGAGCGCACTCTGCACATCGTCATCCTGCCACCTGCGACCGTCCCGCGACCTGCGTAGGCTCATCGGGTGCCGATCCCCGACCGCGTGCTCGAGGTCATCGCCCGGACGAAGGGGTTCATGCCCGCGGAGGAGGGGCGGGCTCTGCACGACGCCGTGACGCGGGCCGTCGCCGCCGTTCCCGGACGGCCGGTCATCGAGATCGGCAGCTACTGCGGGTTGTCGACGCTGTGGCTCGCCGCCGCGGCCCGGGCCAACGGCGTGGTGCTCGTGACAGTCGACCACCATCGGGGGTCCGAGGAGATCCAGCCGGGCTGGGAGCATCACGACCCGGAGGTGGTGGACCCCCGCACCGGGCGCATGGACACCCTCCCGTTCCTGCGGCGGACCCTGGAGGACGCCGGACTCGAGGACGACGTGGTCGTGGTCGTCGGCCGCTCGGCCGCCGTCGGCGCCCTCATGGCGGCCACTGTCGGGGCGGCGATGGTGTTCATCGACGGCGGCCACGGTGACGATCTGGCCCGCATCGACCACGACGTGTGGTCCCCGGCCGTCGCCCCGGGCGGGTTGCTGGCCATCCACGACGTCCACCCCGACCCGGCGACGGGGGGTCGCCCACCCTTCGAGCGGATCTACCGCCCGGCGCTCGCCAGCGGCCTGTTCGAGGAGGTCGCCGCCGTCGGCACTCTGCGCCTGCTCAGGCGGTGCTGAGACGGGCCACCGGTCGTCGGGCGAGCACCGCCATCACGCCGCCCGCAGATGCCATGAGGAGGCCGCCGACCAGACCGAGCACCACCGGTCCGACGTCGTAGAGGAGTCCGCCGACCATCGGCCCGACGACCCGGCCCATCGCCATGTACGCCTGCGCGTCACCGGCGCGTTCGGCCGGGTAGGTCGAATGGTCGGCGAGCACCGAGAACGCCGCCGGGACCGCCATCCAGAATCCGAACCCCCAGGCGACCATGCCGGCGATGAAGGCCAGCGGATGGTGCACGATCGCGATCGTCGCCGCGGCGAGCGCAGTGACGGCGATCCATGCGCCGGCGTGCTGTCGTGCTCCCCGGAAGCGCGCCGATGGGATGCCGGCGATCGAGTTGACCGAGAACACGAGCGATGCCGTCACGGCCGACATGCCCACTGGACCCTGGGCGATCGAACTCGTGAAGATGAACACGGCCGAGCCGCCGAGGGTGAACACCCCGAGCGCGACCATGGCGGCGAGCGCCTCCGCCCGTGGCCGGTGCCGTTCCGCCCGGATCCGGTCGCCGGAGGTGAGTCGGCTCGAGCTGACGAACAGCAGGGGCACGACGTGCAGGGCACCGAGTGCGAGGTACATCTCCGGGGGTCCGGCGAGGTCGATCACGGCAGCGACGATCGGTGAGGCGATCGTGCCGACGATCGGTCCGATCACGGCGACGTCGCCGACGCGCTCGTCCTCGCCGAACACCTCGGCCCACGCCAGCCAGGCGATGGTGCCGAGTGCCACGCCGCTTGCGAATCGCAGGGCGAGGAGGACCTCGAAGCCGGCGATGGCCGACGTCGCGTTGGCGATCATGCCGAGGACGACGGCCATGACCATGATGCGACGGCGGGGGCGCAGCACCCGGCCCGCTCCCCACGACGACACGACGAAGCCGGCGAGCTGCGTGCTCGAGATCAACCCGACCCGTCCGGGGCTGATCTCGAACTGCTCGGCGAGTCCGGTGACGAGGAACGGGGTGGTGGTGAACACGACGGTGCTGACCGCCGTGGCCGTCAGAACGAGGGCCGGCACGTTCGGGCGCAGCGCGACGAGGGCGCGGACGGGGGTCTGGAACATGGCGGCCCGCCGTCAGCCCGCCGCCGACATCGTCGCCAACTCGTCGGCGATCATCGTGCGGACTCGCGTGCGGAGCGCGTCGACGTCGTCCATCGTCAGGCCCTCGGTCGGAACGGGTGGGAGGACCCTGACCTCGGCGGAACTGACACCGAACCGCCAGTCGTGCTTGACAAGCGCGCTGCGGGTGCCGTGGACGGCCAGGGGCAGGATCGGGACACCGTTGGCGATGGCGATGCGGAAGGCCCCGCTCTTGAAGTCGCCGAGTTCCCCGGTGGCGCTGCGGGTCCCCTCGGGGAACAGCATCACCGACACCCGTGCCGAGAGCCGCTCGGCGGCATCGGCGAGGACGCGTTCCCCGGCCCCCTCCGACCCGCGGACCAGTCTGATGTCGCGGACGAGGCGCAGGAGCTGGCCGACGACCGGGATCCTGAAGAACTCGCTCTTGGCGACCCACTTCATCTCGATCGGGAGGTGGGAGATGAGGATCATGTCGACGAAGCTCTCGTGGTTCGCGACCACGACCCAGGGCCGACGGCGGTCGGCGGGCATCTCGCCGGAGACACGGAAGCTCCACAGCGGGTTCAACACCTGGTGGGCGACGGCGATCTTGCGGAAGCAGTAGCCCGCCGCGTACGCCCCACGGTCGAACGGTGCGGTGACGAGTCGGATGACCGCCACCGTCGGCAGCGCCACCACGAGCAGCGTGGCCAACCACACCCAAGCCCACACCGACAGGATCGTCCGGACGGCAGTGGTGTTCATCAGGGCTGGCACCCGGGCGAGTGTAGGGCGATGCCCGTGGCGGCTCCGGCTCCGCGACGATGCCGGCCCGATCAGGCCGGCAGCCCGCCCAGACGGAACAGCCGTCCGGCGGGCGTCGACCCGTGGATCGTGTCGGCGGCCAGGATCACGGCAGCGGCCGTGTACGACGAGTGCTCGCGATCGGGAAACACGATCCCGTCGGGATGCACGATCCCCGTCCAGTACGAGCCGTCGTCACGACGATGTCCCCGGGTCCAGCGGAGGAGGTCGAGGGCGGTGTCGACGTCGCCGATCGCAGCATGCGCGATCGAGGCCTCCGCGGTCTCCGACGCCGTCACCCACGGCTCGTCGTGCACGCAGCGCACCCCGAGGCCGTCCATGACGAACGTCGGCCACCCCTCGGCGAGGCGGGCCTTGCCCTCGTGTGCCGGGACCGCTCCGGTCAGCACCGGGTAGTACCAGTCCATCGCCCAGCGCTCCTTGGGCTCGAAGACCTCCGGGACCTCGGTCACCATCGTCCGCATGACGGCGGCGGCGGCACTCCAGTCGGGGCGTTCGGCACCGACCAGGTCGGCGAGTCCGACCCCGCAGCGCAGCGAGTGCTGGATGCTGCAGGTGCCGGTGAGCAGGGCGTAGTCCCACGGGCGGGCATCGTCCTCGACGGCCCACAGCACGAGACCGTCGGGTCTGCGCTGTCCGAGCACGAAGTCGAGGGCCGCCTCGACCATCGGCCACCAGCGTCGGGCCGCCCGGCGCCCGGCAGCCGCGTCGGGCGCCGACAGGACGTGGTGCAGCACCCCGGTGGCGACGTAGGCGCACACGTTCGTGTCGAGCTTGGCCTCGGACACGGTGTCGTCGGCGGCGCCGTCGGGCACGTAGTAGTTGTGCCAGGCTCCGTCGGGGCGCTGGATCGCCTCCAGCCACCCGTAGGCGGCCGTGGCGCTGTCGTGGAGGCCGGCCACGTCGAGTGCCATCGCCGACTCCACGTGGTTCCACGGATCGCTGTGGCCTCCCGGGAACCATGGGATCATCCCCGTCCGGGTCTGGAGCGAGGCCAGGTGCTCGGCCGATGCGGTGATCTCGGCTGTGGTCAGGACCCCGGGGAGGGTGAGGTCGCGGCGGGTCACCCGGCGGCCCCTGTGCCGGGCTTCGTGGCGTAGAAGATGCTGCTCTTGCCGAGCACCGGGGCCAGGAGTCGCTCGACGACCTGCAGTGAGCGTGGGCGCTCGATGATCTCGCGTTCGAGGAGTCGTCGGTATCGGGCCACGGCCGGGTGGTCGTCGCGCGACGGGCCGACCGCGCACCGCAGCCACCAGTACGGCGAGTGGAGGGCATGGGCCCGATGGTGTCCGGTGACCTCGAGGCCCGCGGCCCGCAGCTTGGCCCGCAGTTCGACCGAGGAGTAGATGCGCACGTGGCCGCCCGGCACGGCGGGAGCGTGGTACTCGTCCGACAACATCCAGTTGATCGTCTCGGGTCCCTGTGCCGGCACGGTCGCCGCGAAGCGCCCGCCGGGCCGCAGCACGCGCACCATCTCGGCGATGGCCGCCGTGTCGTCGGTGATGTGCTCGAGCACCTCGGAGGTGATGACGACGTCGAAGGAGTCGTCGGCGAACGGGAGTCGCGTCGCGTCGCCGCGCAGGACGCCGACGGCGTCATCGGGGCCGATCTCGCCGGCCGCCAGCATGGCGCCGAGTGTGTTGCGGGTCTGGGTGACCTCGTCCTCCGCGTAGTCGAGGGCCACGGCGTGTGCGCCGCGGCGCGCGCACTCGTAGACGTGGCGGCCGAACCCGGCCCCGACGTCGAGCACGCGGTCACCGGATCGCAGGCCGAGTTCGTCGAAGCGGATCGTCAGCACGGGAGGCGTCCGTTGCGTTCGAGTTTGGTGACGTTCTCGGGCATGGCGAGCACCTCGCGGTACTGCTCGACGGTCTGCTCCGCGCAGCGTCGCCAGGTCCATCGTTCGATCACCCGTCGCCGACCGGCGTCCCCGACCCGGGCGCGCGCCACGGGGTCGTCGAGGGCTCGCCGCAGGGTCGCGGCGAGCGAGGCGGTGTCGCCGGCGACGCAGCGGAACACCGTGTCACCGTCGGTCCCGGTCACCTCGGGCAGCGCCCCGCCGTCGGTGGCGACCAGCGGTGTCCCCGAGCACATCGCTTCGATCGCGGGCAGGCTGAAGCCCTCGTAGAGGCTCGGGACGACGGCGAGTTCGGCCTCGGAGTAGAGCTCGACGATCCGCTCGTCGCTGACCCCGGAGACGAAGTCGATGTGGGGGAGGAGCCCATGGCGCTCGATGAGGTCCATGCTCTTGCCGGGCTTGGGTCGGCCGATGATCGTGAGTGTGACGTCGCGACCCTCGGCCCGCAGCGTGGCCATCGCCTCGACGAGGTGGGCCAGGCCCTTCAACGCGACGTCGGCCGAGGCCGTGGTGATGAGGCGTCCCGGACGGCGCACCACCCCCTCGATCGGGCGGAACAGGTCGGGATCGACCCCGACGGGCACGAGCCGCATCCTGTCGAGGTCGACGCCCATGTCGGTGTGGATGTCCTGGATCGAGTTCTCGCTGACCACGACGACCCGGGGCATGCGGCTCGCGACCTTGCCCTGCATGCGGACGAAGCTGTACCACCGACCGATCGACCAGCGCTTGTACGCGTTCGGGGCGGCTGCCATCTCGAGCATCCGGTCCCGGGTGATCGGATGATGAAGGGTGACGACGGTCGGGATGAGCTTCTCGAGCTTGGCGATGCCCCAGCCGAGGCACTGGTTGTCGTGGACGAGGTCGAACTCGCCGAGCCGACGCGACAGGTGATGGTGGACGCGGGCGGAGAAGGCCAGCGGTTCGGGGAACACCCCGGAGGAGAACACCGCCGTCTCCAGGAAGTCGAAGCGGGTCTTGAACTCCCAGAAGGCGGGGAAGCGACCGGGGTAGTGGTCGTTGAACAGGTCGAGGCTCGGCAGTTTCGTCAGGGTGATCCGCTCGTCGAGGACCGGGTACGGCTGCCCGCCGAACACCTCGACCGAGTGCCCGAGGTCGACGAGGGCCTTGGTGAGGTGACGGGTGTAGATGCCCTGGCCGCCGACATGGGGCTTCCCCCGGTAGGTGAGGTAGGCGATCCGCAGCGGTGCGTCCGGATCGAGACCTCGCGGCATCCAGTGGATGCTATCGGTGCTCGTTACCGCGAGGTAACCGGCCTCAGCCGAAGACGCTCGG
>JBEAPU010000064.1:0-2924 GCA_041164245.1 Actinomycetota bacterium
TGAGGTTGGAGGCGTCGGGTTTGGTGCCGCACGGGTAGACGGTGATGTAGCCGCCGTAGTCGTTGGTCTCGCCGTCGACGGCGGTGACGTTGAGGGCGACGGCGCTGATGCCGCTGGCGGGCAGGCCGGTGGCCTTGTCGTCGAAGGTGCGGCCGGAGGTGATGGTGATCTCCATCGGTGTGCCGGTGCCGTCGAGCTCGCCGAACTTGACGGGGTTGCCGCCGCCCTTGCGGGTGTCGACGAGGCGGGCCGGGGTCAGCTCGGTGAACGACGATCCGGCCAGTGCGGCCAGCACATCGGCTGGGACGTCCTCGAGTTCCGGGATCGAGTCGATCTCGTCCGGTCGGTCGTTGTCACCGTCATCGGCGCCGAGTGGCAGCAGGGTGCCGCCCGTCATCGACAGCGCAGCGACGAGCGAGGCGCCGATCATCAGTCGCCCGATGCGGCGGGTGGTGCGGTCGGTGGTGGTCATCGATGTCTCCTGGTGTCCGCGTCCGGGTCTCATGGGGCGGGCAGCACGACCGCTGCCGCGGGCGAGTAGGGGTCGGTCAGGGTCACGCCGTCATCGAGGTTGCTGACGTCGGCGATGCCGAATCCGTAGGGCGGCAGCGAGGACAGCGCCCACTCCGATGTGTCGACCTCGAGATCGAACAGGGCCGGCACCGGTCGGCCGTCGACGATGCGCAGGGCGAACACGGTCCAGCGCCCAGCCGGCACGTCCTCGAGGAGCACCAGACCGCTCGCACCGCTGACGGTGGTCGTGCACTCGCCGGCGAGTTCCTCGCCGTCGTCGTCGTTCACACTGATGCAGCCCTCGCCGTCGGCGATCGGCGTGCCGTCCGCCTCGTGCATCGTGACGATGTAGTCGAAGGTGTCACCGGACCCGTCGCCCCCGCCATCCGATGGCGCCTCGGCATCGGGGTCGGGGACGACCACCGTCCAGTCCTCGTCGTACGGCGAGGCGAGCGTGACATCGTCGCCGAGGAGACCGACGTCGGCGATGCCGCTGGCGTAGGGCTGGATCGGTCCGGCCGTCTGGTCGGCGGCGACATCGATCGTCCCGAGGTCGATCGGCTCGCCGACCTGCTCACCGGTGTCCGGGTCCTGCACCCATCCGAGCACCCGGTAACTGCCGGCGAGCACCCGTTGGAGCACCACGACGCCCTCGGTGCCGCCGACGTTCGCCGTGCACGAACTCGCCACGACGGCGTCCTCGCCGGTCTCGCCGGGGACGGCGAGGGAGAAGCACGCCTCGTCATCCCCCCACGGCTGCCCGAACTGGTCGACCACCGCGACGGCGTACGGCATCGGCTGCCACGGCTCGACGAGTTCCTCACCGGAGGGGATCACCCCGTCGGCGAGGTCGAGCGTGCCACCGCCGACGAGCCACCACCGGTAGCCCTCCGAGCCGGAGAAGTAGAGGAACACCTTGTATCGGCGGCCCTCGACGAGCCCGGTGAAGGCGGTGGTCCAGGTCGCGTCGTCCTCGTCGAAGACGGCGGCCCCCTGGAACCAGTTGCCGTGCTCGTCGGTGACGACCACCCTTGCAGAGCTGCGGAAGCCCTCGGGCACGTCGGTCACGACGATGTCGAGCTGCTTGGCGTCCCGAAGTGTCGCGTCGAGGCCCGTCCGGTCGCCACCGGTCCGGGTGTCGATCACGGTAGCCGCGTCGACGTTCTCAGCAGTCGTGTCGCCGTCGGAATACCACTGGGACGCGAAGCGCACCCGCATCTCGAGTACGCCAGAGTCGATCTCGAAGCTGGTCCGGTCGATGATCCGGATCTTGTAGAGGCCTGACGGGAGCCGGAACCGCCAATCGCCTGGTCCGAGCGATCCGCTCAGTCGCGAGAACCCACCGTCTTGTGGGGCGTCGGGTTCCCCTCCCCAGGTGCAGATGTCCTGGACCCATGGCCACTCCTCTCCGACCTGCGTGAAGACGGCGACACACGGGCTGGCGATGTCACCACCCGAGAAGAACGAGCGAGGATCGAGTTCCGTCGCGAGGCCGTCGACATCTTTCGTGATGGTGCCCGACAGCACCACACCCTCGTCGTCCAGTGTGATCTGGAACGTCGGCGGGGCACCGCTGTTGCTGTCCTCGTCCGGGACGATGTAGTCGGTCGCGTCGACGAAGGTCGTCCCGGTGTCGAGGTCATCGAAGCCCGGTTGGGTCCACCATCGAGACGTCACGAGGCCTGAGTAGTCACGGATCTGGATGCGAGCCCGGTACCAGGGTTCGTCGCCGAACCGGTCGACGGGGTGGAGCCCGGAGTTTGATCGCGGCCGGGGGTACTCGTCCTGGGCGACCGCGTAGTAGCGGCTGCCACTCGCGGAGAGAGTGCCGCCCGAGCCGCCGGAGATCCACTCGAGTTGCAGGTTGAGCGAGCCGAACGCTGATGGATTGGTGATGTCGACGCAGAAGACGACCGGGTACCCGTCGTGGGCGTCGGGGCACGCTGTCGTGGGTTGATGCGGACCGACGGCGAGCGTCGCCGTGTCCTGACCGACCGCGGTCCAGTCCGGGTCCCCGTCGCGGTCACTCGTGCGCTCGACGAGAACCGAGTAGGTGCCGGTCGCGAGTTCCGTGAGGGTCAGAGCGCTCTCGGTCCGGCTCGGCCAGTCGGCGGTGCGCACGACACTTCCCGTCGGGCTCTGCTGCGTGTCGGACCCGGTCCACCACGAGATGCGGTGCCCGCTGTCGTCCTCCCGGACCGGCCAGGCGACGTGGATCATCCCGGGCGCGTCAGCCGAGGTCGTCGCCGTCACCTGGGTGACGGCGACCGTGCGGTCGTCGGACGAGATCACGATGCCGGCCATCAGGATCAGTGCGCTGACCATGACGTAGCCGAGGAGTGAGCGAGAGCGCGACACGATGTTCATCGGTGCCGTCAACGAGTCATCCGACCGGTTCATGACACGAAGTC
>JBEAPU010000065.1:0-59492 GCA_041164245.1 Actinomycetota bacterium
GTATGGTCGGCGCATGCCGATCGAGGGTGAGTACGTCCCGAGTCCGAGTCAGTGGGTGGCCGATCAGGTCGCCGAGTACGAGGCGTCGGGCGGCACCCGGGCCAACACCCTGCGGGAGACGGGGATCCCGGTGATCATCGTGACGATGTGGGGCGCCCGGACCGGGAAGGTCCGCAAGATCGCCCTGATGCGCGTCGAGCACGAGGGGTCGTGGGCGCTCGTCGCCTCCAAGGGCGGTGCCCCGACGCATCCGGAGTGGTACGCCAACCTGCTCGCCGATCCACAGGTGATGGTCCAGGACGGTCCGACCCCGGTCGATGCCGTGGTGCGCCTCGTCACCGGTGACGAGCGCGCCCTGTGGTGGGACCGGGCGGTGGCTGTGTTCCCGCTCTACGCCGACTACGAGGTGACGGCCACGGCCGCCGGACGTGAGATCCCGGTGTTCGTCGCCGACCCGGTCGTCTGACGGTCAGCCGAGCAGGGCCACGGCCGCGTTGAACGTCGGGCTCGGCCGCATGACCGCCGTCGCCAGCGCCGGGTCCGGGGCGTAGTAGCCGCCGACGTCGACCGGCGAACCCTGGACGGCCGCCAGTTCGGCGACGATCGTCGACTCCCCCTCGCTGAGGGCGGCGGCGACCGGGGCGAAGCGCTCCGCCAGCGCCGGGTCGCTGGTCTGGCTCGCAAGGGCCTGCGCCCAGTAGAGCGCCAGGTAGAAGTGGCTTCCCCGGTTGTCGATGCCACCGACCCGGCGCGACGGGCCGCGGTCGTTCTCCAGCACCCGGCCCGTCGCCGTGTCGAGCGTCTCGGCGAGCACCGCCGCACGAGTGTCCCCGGTCACCTCCGAGAGATGCTCGAGGGAGACCGCCAGGGCGAGGAACTCGCCGAGGGAGTCCCACCGCAGGTAGTTCTCGGCCTGGAACTGCTGCACGTGCTTGGGCGCCGACCCGCCGGCCCCCGTCTCGAACAGGCCGCCACCGTTCATGAGCGGGACGACGGACAGCATCTTGGCGCTGGTTCCCAGTTCGAGGATGGGGAACAGGTCGGTCAGGTAGTCGCGCAGGACGTTGCCGGTCACCGAGATGGTGTCCAGACCCTTCCGGATGCGACCGATGGAGAAGCGCGTCGCCTCGACGGGCGACATGATCTCGATCTGCAGCCCGGAGGTGTCGTGGTCGGCGAGATAGGCGCGCACCTTGGCGATCAGTTCACGGTCGTGGGCGCGGGCCTCGTCGAGCCAGAAGACCGCCGGGGCGCCGGTGGCGCGGGCTCGGCTCACGGCCAGCCGCACCCAGTCGCGCACCGGCAGGTCCTTGACGGTGCACATCCGCCAGATGTCGCCGGCGGCGACGACGTGGGACAGGAGGACCCGGTCGTCGGAGGCCACGACCCGCACCGTGCCCGCAGCGGCGATCTCGAAGGTCTTGTCGTGTGACCCGTACTCCTCGGCCTTCTGGGCCATCAAGCCGACATTGGGCACCGAACCCATCGTCGCCGGGTCGTAGGCGCCGTTGGCGCGGCAGTCGTCGATGACGGCCTGGTAGACGCCGGCATAGCTCGAGTCGGGGATGACCGCCTTGGCGTCCTGCTGCTCGCCCGCTGCGTTCCACATCTGGCCCGACGTGCGGATCATCGCCGGCATCGAGGCATCGACGATCACATCGCTCGGGACGTGCAGGTTCGTGATGCCCTTGTCGGAATCGACCATCGCGATCGCCGGCCCGGCCGCCATGGCGGCATCGATGGCGGCGAGTATCGCCGAGCGCCGCTCGTCGGGGAGCGTCTCGATCGCGGCGAGCACCGCACCGAGTCCGTTGTTCGGGTCGGCTCCGGCAGCATCGAGGTCGGCGCCGAACTCGGCGAAGACGTCGGCGAGGAAGGTGCGCACGACATGCCCGAAGATGATCGGGTCGGAGACCTTCATCATCGTGGCCTTCATGTGCAACGAGAACAGCACCCCGGTGGACCGGGCGTCGGCGATCTGGGCGGCGATGAACCGGCGCAGAGCGGCGACGTCCATGAACGTGGCGTCCACGACCTCACCGGCGAGCACCGGCACGGCGCCTTTGAGGACGGTGACGGTGCCGTCGGCGGCGACGTGCTCGATGCGCAGGGAGTCGTCGGCCGCCATGGTGGTCGACGACTCGTTCGAACGGAAGTCGGACTCGCCCATCGTCGCCACGTGCGTGCGCGACGTGGACGACCAGGCACCCATGGAGTGCGGGTGACTGCGGGCGTAGTCCTTGACAGCTCGCGGGGCACGTCGATCCGAGTTGCCCTCCCGGAGCACCGGGTTGACCGCCGAGCCCTTGACCCTGTCGTAGCGCGCCCGGATGTCGCGTTCCTCATCGGTCCGCGGGTCATCCGGATGGTCGGGAAGGTCGTAACCCTTGGCCTGCAGTTCGGCGATGGCCGCCTTCAACTGCGGCACCGAGGCCGAGATGTTCGGCAGCTTGATGATGTTCGCCTCGGGCAGCAGGGTCAGCCGCCCGAGGCGGGCGAGGTGGTCCTCGATCCGCTGCTCGGGCCGCAGACGCTCCGGGAAGGCGGCGATGATGCGTCCGGCGAGCGAGATGTCGGGCGAGGTGACGTCGATCCCGGCGGCGCCGGCGAAGGCCGAGACGATCGGGAGCAGGGAGAAGGTGGCGAGCGCCGGGGCTTCGTCGGTGTACGTGTACTCGATTGTCGGCCTCTGCTCGCTCATGCTGGCTCCCGGTCCTCTCTCGCCGGGCTGCCCGGCACGTCGATGTCGGCCTCGGAGGTTAGCGGGGCGGTCGGATCCGGGACCGGTGCCGGCCGCTGCTGTCCGGTGACCACTGTCGCCAGTGCGGCGACGACGCCGATGATCGCCACGACCTGCACGGTGTCGAGGGCCTCGCCGAGGAACGCCCACGCGGCCAGCGATGACACGACCGGGATCATGAGGGTGACGATGGACCCGAGCCACAACGGGATCCGGGTCAGGGCCCAGTTCATCATCGAATGTCCGAGCACGCCGCCCATCACGACGAGCACGGCCAGGATCAACCAGTCGGCGGGAGCGGGGATCGACATGTCCTGTCCGGTGACGAACCCGACCGGGAGCGACACCACCGCCGTCCAGAACCCGGTGCCGAGGGTGTACTCCATGGACGTCATCCGACCGGCCGAGCGCTTCGACATCACGAGGTACCCGGTCCACGCGAACAGGGCCCCCACCGCCGCGAGGTCACCCGCGCCGCTCCACTGGGGCGTGCCCGACGACCGGGTGATGACGACGATCACCCCGACGATCGCCGCTCCGGCGGCGGCCACCTCACGGACGCTGATGCGCTCCCCGAAGAATCGTGAGGCGATGCCGACGATGATCACCGGCTGCATCGCCCCGATCGTCGTGGCGTTGACCACGCTCGTCGTCTTCACCGCCGTGAAGAACAGGACGACGTCCATCCCGAGGAAGAGTCCGCCCGGCATCGAGTACCGGAGCACGGACAGCGGAGGGAGCCCATTGCGGATCGTCAGCACGGCGAACACCGCGGCGGTGTAGATGGCGAAGCGGTAGAAGGAGATGGCGACCGGGTCGAGGTCGACGGCCTTGACGATCACACCGCTCGTACCCCACCCGGCGACGGCCACGGCGGCAGCGGCGAGGCCGAGGGGATGCAGGGAGTTGGTCTGGGCGGGGGGAGCGGATGCCACGGACGGACGCTAGATGCTCGCCGCCCCCGGGGAGTCAGCGGACGGATGTCACGCTCCGACCAGCGCGACCGATTCTCGATGGGGTGGCCCGGGCGGGCACACTCGGCGCATGGGTCCGAGGCAACGGGGGAGCACCTTCGCCTCGCTGTCGGTGACGGAGTACCGGGTCCTGTTCGTGTCAGGGGCCGTGTCATTCCTCGCCACCCAGGTCCAACTGATCGGTCGTGGATGGCTCGCCAACGACCTGACGGATTCGAGTTCCGGCCTCGGCGGCGTCTACATGGCCTTCGGGATCGCGATGCTGGTCGCCACCCCGATCGGCGGCGTGCTCGCCGACCGGCGATCCCGACGCGCCCTGCTCCTCGTGACCCAGGCGACGTTCGCCGTCATCGCCGCGTACGTCGGGCTCGCCGTCCAGTTCGGCTTCATCCGCTACTGGATGCTGCTGATCACGGCCGTGCTCCAGGCCGTCGCGTTCTCGCTCCTGGCACCGGCGCGCATGGCGATGACCGCCGAGGTCGTCGGACGCGACCTGTTGTCGAACGCGGTGGTGCTCGGCCAGATGTCGATGAACTCGACCCGCATCGTCGGTCCGGCGATCGCCGGCGTCGGCTTGTCCGTCGCCTGGTTCGGGACGGTCGGCGTCTACTACACCGCCGCCGTGCTCTCGGTCATCGGCTTCGTCCTCGTCCTGCGACTCCCGGCCACGCCCCGTCCCACGGCGTCGGGGCGCAGCGCCGGCCGCGAGTTCCTCGACGGGCTTCGCTACGCCCGGTCGAACGCCGTCGTCGGCTGGATGCTCCTCGGGTCGACCCTGGTGGTGATGGTCGGCTTGCCGTACCTCGCGTTCCTGCCCAGGGTCGCCTCGGCGACCTTCGATGCCGGTCCGGGGGTGTACGGGATGCTGTCGGTGGCGTCCGCCGTCGGTGCCGTCGTCGTCTCGTTCCTCATCGCCTCGGTCGGGGCGGGCCGGCGGGCCTGGCGGGTGCAGTGGGTCTCGGCCGGCGTGTTCGCGACCGGCCTCGTCATCCTCGCCGTGTCCCCGGTGCTGCCCCTGACCGTCCTCGCCGTGTTCGTCGCCGGTGCGGGCTCGAGCGCGTTCCAGTCGATGAACGGTTCGCTGGTGCTGGCCCACACGGACCCAGCCCTCCACGGGCGGGTCCAGTCGCTGATGATGCTGGCGTTCAGCGGGTTCGGGATGGCAGCCCTTCCCCTCGGCGTCGTCGCCGACGGGCTCGGACTGTCGACGATGTTCATGCTGATGGCGGTGGTGGTCGGCGGCGCGACCGCCGTCTACCGGCTGGCCGGATCGCGGATCAGCGCCACGGGCGACGTGCCAGTGCCGAGTCGATGAGCTCGGCCAGCTCGTCGTAGTCGTCGACCGCCGGGAACTGCGGGAACTCGCGGCGGACATTCGCCGGCGATCGGAAGAGGAAGCCGGCCTCGGCCGCGGCGAGCATCGAGGTGTCGTTGTACGAGTCGCCGGCGGCGATCACGTCGAAGTTGAGGCCCTGGAGGGCCTCGACAGCCCGCCGCTTCTGATCGGACAGTCGGAGCCGGTACCCGGTGATCCGGTCCCCGTCGACGACGAGTCGGTGGCACCAGATCGCCGGTCTCCCCAGCTGCGCCATGAGCGGCGCGGCGAACTGTTCGAAGGTGTCGCTCAGGATCAGGACCTGGGTGCGCGCCCGCAGGCCGTCGAGGAACTCACGTGCCCCGTCGAGCGGTGACAGCCCGCCGATGACCTCGGTGATCAACGACATTGTGAGCCCGTGCTCGTCCATCACGGCCAGCCGATGCCGCATCAACACGTCGTAGTCCGGCTCGTCGCGGGTCGTCAGGCGGAGGGCGTCGATGCCCGTGCGCTCGGCGACGGCGATCCAGATCTCGGGGACCAGCACGCCCTCGAGGTCGAGGGTCACGATCGACTGGCGGGGTTCGTCAGCGGACTGCGTCTGGCCGGACATCCCCGGATCGTAGGCCGACCGGTGGTGACGGTCAGGATCGACCTGCGGCGGCCGTCTCGACGACCGGATCACCGGACCCCATCGCCGGTCGCACCGACACGACCCGGCCGAGCACCGGAGTGTGGCGGACCTCGACCATCGATCCGACGGGAGCCGCCGTCCCTGCATCGACCCGCCATGAGCGAACCCGGTCCGTCGTGCCGTCGTCCACGGCCATCTCGACGATCAGCGTGCCGCTGGTCCGGGTCCCCGAGAGCGCGCGGGCCGCACGATCACCGACGCTCCGATCCCCGGGGAGGCGGACGTCGACGACGCGCCCGACGGTGACCCGCCGGGCGCGCAGGTCGACCGTGCCGGCGACGGCGAGGACGATCCCGAGGAGCAGTGGGGCGAGGGCGACCAGGCGAGCGACGTCGAGCACCTGATCGATGCTCCCGACGGCCTCGGGCGTGGTCCCGCGCAGACGGGCGATGATCGCGGCATCGTCGACCTCGCCGAGTCCGCTCCTGAGCACCACCGCGGCGACGAGGAGGCCGACCCCGCTCGCCATGACGGACGTCGGTCGACCGCCGCGCCCGGGCAGCAGCGGTGTGACGACACGGATCGGCCGCACCCCATCGGTGTCCCGGGACCACACGACCCGGTGACGGGGTGCGGGACCGGAGTCGGCACCCGGCAGCGGCACCTGTCGGGTCAGCCGGGTCGGCACCCCGAGCGCCGTGGCCATGGCGAGCTCGGCAGCCTCGCGGTGGCTCGTCGACGTGCCGAGTCCGCTCCCGGTGTCGTGCGCTCGGGCGAGCTCGTCATGTCGATGGGCGAGGAGCGTCGCGGCCACCCGGCCGCGACGCGTCAAGCGGTGCGGTCGCTCGACGGCGGTCCGGAGAGCGTCCACGGTGACTCGAGCGGCGACGAGGCCGAGGATCGCCCACACGGGCGTGACGAGGGTGGCCTCGGCGGCGGCCGCGACCCCGGCGAGGTGGACCGCACCGCCGCCCACGACGAGACCGCCGATGGCGGCGCTCGGCAGCACGGCCCACGCCGTGGTCGTGGGACGGGCCAGACCGGCGGCCACGGCCTCGGCGGCGATCGACCGGCGCGTGGCCGCCCACCACCGGCTCGACGGTGGGCGACGTCGCAACGCGCTCGTCGTCACCGGGCTGCCGCAGCGACGCAGGTGGTCGAGGACACGACACTCGGTGCCCGAGGCGAGCCCGGCCGGGAGGTCCCGCAGAGCCACCGCCAGCTCGACGTCGTCGTGCTCCGGTCCGAGCGTGACGACGTCGAGTGTCCCCGAGGCCACGAGATGGGCCACCGTCGCCGGACCGGTGGTGTCGAGGACACGGCACACACGACCATCGGACCCGGAGAGCACGAAGCCGGCCAGCGCCGGGTGATCGAGGCCGGACCCCTCGGCGTCATCCGCCGGATCCCCTCCCGCTCTGGGGAGGTCATCCCCGCCGCGATCCAGGTGCCCGGTCGCGATCGCCCACCACAGCAGGCGGGCGCCGACCAGGGCGAGCGCCCCCACGGCGAGGACGGCTGGGCTCATGACGTCGGCGGGGGCTCGCCGGGCGATGTCTGGTCGCCCCGGATCCAGAGCGTGCGCTGCGGGAACGGGATCTCGACCCCGGCGCCATCGAGGGCGCGCTTGAGCTCCTCGCGGATGGTGCGCTGCAGGGCCCACTGGGTTCCCGGTTCGACCTTGACGGTGAGCCTGATCGTGATGCCGTCGGCCCCGAGCGCCTCCACGCCGAGCACCGTGGGCTCCTCGATGACCGACCCGGCGAACTCCTCGCGGGCGCAGACCGCGCGGGCGGCGTCCTCGATGAGGCGTCGGGCTGTCGCGATGTCGGTGTCGTAGGCGACATCGACATCGACGACCGCGACCGACCACAGTTGGCTCAGGTTGCCGACGCGGCGCACCTCGCCGTTCGGGACGTGCCAGACCGTGCCGTTGAGCGAGCGCAGCACCGTCGCCCGCAGGGTGATCCGCTCGACGGTGCCGACCGCCTCACCGAGGTCGACGACGTCGCCGATGCCGTACTGGTCCTCCATCAACATGAACAGGCCGGCGATGCAGTCCCGGACGAGGCTCTGGGCGCCGAAGCCGAGGGCGACACCGGCGATCCCGGCACCGGCGATGAGCGGACCGAGCTCGATCCCGACGATGCCGAGGGCGGTGATGCCGGCGATGGTCCAGATCGCGACACCGATCGTCGACCCGAGGACATTCGAGATCGACAGGGCACGGGCGTGACGTCGAGCCTCGGCGACGGGATCGTCGGGGCGTTCCTCGATGATCCCTGTGCCCGGGATGCCGAGGCGATCGAGTCGGGCGAGGGCGGCCTGGGGGTCGGGGGCGACGACCTGTCGGACGATGCGACGCACGAGCCGTCGGGCCACCCGGGCGATGACCCAGGCCAGGAGGAGCACGACGAGGATGCGCAGCGGCCGGTCGACGGCCCAGTCGGCCATCGCGGCGAGCGTCTCGTTGCCGTCCGTGGCCTCGTACACCCACCGGCACAGCGAACTGGGAGCATCACCGCACGCATCGGCGAGACGATCGGGGTCGACCGGATCGACCTGGGCGGGCAGGGTGGAACGGCTGCTCGCAGTCATGGGGTCGACCCTACCCACCTCGCTAACCTCGCCCCGGGCACGTCACGGCAGTCGTTGCATCGTGGCCGCGTCCCCCGCACCGTCCGAAGGAGGCCCCGTGAACGACGTCAACCGCCCCCGTCGAGGTTCGTCCGCGCCGCCGGTGGTGGGTGTGGTGGGTGTGGGGTATGTGGGGTTGACGACGGGTGCGTGTCTGGCGTCTCTGGGGCATCGGGTGGTGTGTGGGGATGTGGATGCGGCCAAGGTGGAGCGGTTGCGGCGGGGTGAGATCCCGATCGTGGAGGAGGGGTTGGCGGCGCTGGTCGCTGACGGGTTGGCGTCTGGTCGGTTGGAGTTCGTGGTGGGTGCGGCTGCTGTCGCGGCGGTGGCCGATGTCGTGTTCCTGTGTGTGCCGACGCCGCAGGATGCTGATGGGTCGGCGGATCTGAGTTTCATTCGGGCGGCGTCGGCGGAGATCGGTCCGGTGTTGCGGTCGGGCAGTGTGGTGGTGAACAAGTCGACGGTGCCGGTGGGTTCGGCGAGTGTGGTCGAGGGTGTGTTGCGGCGTGGCGATGTGTCGGTGGTGTCGAATCCGGAGTTCTTGCGTGAGGGCACGGCGGTGCGGGATTTCCTGGAGCCGGATCGGGTGGTGGTCGGGTCGAATGATCGGGCGGCGGCGCATCGGGTGGCGGATCTGTATCGGGGGTTGGACGCGCATGTGATCGTGACGGACGCCGCGTCGGCGGAGACGATCAAGTACGCGGCGAACGGGTTCCTGGCGATGAAGATCTCGTTCGTGAACGCGGTGGCGGCGATGTGTGAGGCGGTTGGTGCCGATGTCGCGGATGTGGTGGAGGGGATCGGGTCTGATCATCGGATCGGTCGGGAGTTCCTGCGGCCGGGTCCTGGCTGGGGTGGGAGTTGTTTCCCGAAGGATTCGCATGCTCTGGTGCATGTGGCGGCGTCGCACGGCTATGACTTCTCGTTGATGCCCGGGGTGATCGCGGTGAACGTGGAGCAGCTTGAGCGGATGGTGCGCAAGGTGCAGCGTGCGGTGGGTCGTGAGGATCTGTCAGGTGTGCGGGTCGGTGTGTTGGGGTTGACGTTCAAGGCCGGGACGGATGATCTGCGGGATTCGCCGTCGTTGGCGGTGATCGCGGGTCTGCGGGCGTTGGGTGCTGATGTGGTGGCGTACGACCCGACGACGGTGGGTGTGGTGGCGCCGCACTGGGCGGCGATGTTGGACGGGATCGGGGTGGCGCAGAGCGCGGTGGAGGCGGTGACGGGTGCCGATGTGGTGGTGGTGTTGACCGAGTGGCCGGAGTTCTCCGGTCTGGATCCGGCGGAGATGCGGGGTGTGATGCGGGGTGCGGCGGTGGTCGACACGCGGAACCTGTTCGACCCGGCGTCGATCCGTTCGGCTGGTCTGTCCTATGACGGTGTCGGGCGGCCCCGGTGAGTGCGTTGCCCCGGGGCGGGTGGGTGCTGGTCGCCGGCGGTGCCGGGTTCATCGGGTCGCATCTGTGTGACCGGTTGCTGGCCGATGGTCATCGGGTGCTGTGTGTCGACGACCTGTCGACGGGTCGGTCGGCGAACGTGGCGCACCTCGATGGTGTCGACGGTTTCGTGTTCTGTCAGGCCGATGTCGTCGCGGCCGACATCGCCGAGCGGGTGGCGGCCGCGACCGGTGGTGAGGCGATCTCGGCGGTGCTGCACATGGCATCCCCGGCGTCACCGCCGGCGTATCTGGCGCGGCCGCTCGAGACGCTCGCGGTCGGGTCGACCGGCACCGGGAACCTGATCGGGATCGCCGAGGCGCACGGCGCCCGGTTCCTGCTGGCGTCGACGAGCGAGGTGTACGGCGACCCGCTCGAGCACCCGCAGGTCGAGACCTATTGGGGCAACGTGAACCCGATCGGTGAGCGGTCGGTGTACGACGAGGCGAAACGGTTCGCCGAGGCGCTCACCTCCGCTCACCAGCGCGCCCGCGGTCTCGACGCCCGGATCGTGCGCATCTTCAACACGTACGGGCCGCGCATGCAACCAGACGACGGCCGCGTCGTCACGAACCTCGTGCACCAGGCCCTCGAGGGCCGGCCCCTCACCCTGTACGGGGACGGCACCCAGACCCGCAGCTTCTGCTACGTCGACGACGAGGTCGCCGGCATCGTCGCCCTGCTCGACTCCGACGTGACCGGCCCGGTCAACATCGGCAATCCGGACGAGTTCACCGTCGCCGAGCTCGCCCGACTCGTGCTCACCACCCTGGATGTCGACCTGCCGATCGAGTACCGGCCCCTGCCGTCGGACGACCCGCGCATCCGACGGCCCGACATCACCCGGGCCCGCACCCTGCTCGGCTGGGAACCCCGCATCCCCCTGGCCGACGGCCTCGCCCGCATGATCGCCGCCATCCGCGACGCCGGCTGAGCCCGAGCCGGGTCGCCGGCCGGAGTCGGCGCAGGCCCGATGCCTAGAGTGGCGACCGTGCCGTTCCGAGGTGTTCTCAACAACCGGGTGGCACGTCGCCTGCGTCCTGACTCCTTCTCGGTGCGCAGCAACGAACTCCGCAGCCTCGTCCAGCGCTCGCGGGAGGTGGTCCTGCTCTCCGCCCTCACCGGGGTGGTCACCGGACTGTTCGTCCGCGGCTTCGAGTACGTCGTCGACCTCGCCCTCCACACCGTCGTCGAGGGTCCGCTGTGGTTCGGCGCCGTCGCACCCCCCGTCGGACTCGTCCTGGCGGCGCTCGCCCTCCGGGTCATCGGCGGTCGCACCTCACCGTCGACGTCCGACGAGTACGTGCACGCCTTCCACGACCCGGGCCACCACCTCGGCATGCGCGCCCTCTCGGCGAGGATCACCGCCGCCGTCATGACGCTCGGGTCGGGCGGATCGCTCGGGCTCGAGGGCCCCTCGTTCTACGGAGGGGCGACGCTCGGTGCCGCCATCCAGCGTCGGCTGCCCCGACCGTTCCGGGGCAGTGACTACCGCACGCTCCTCGTCGCCGGAGCGGCCGCCGGTGTGGCGGCGATCTTCAAGGCCCCGGCGACCGGGGCGATCTTCGCCCTCGAGGTGCCGTACCGCGGCGACCTCGCCCGCCGGATGCTCCTGCCGGCACTCGTCGCCAGCGCGACCGGGTACTTCACCTTCGTGTCGCTCAGCGACACCACCCCGCTCCTCGCCGCCACCGTCATCCCGATCCCGCAGTTCGAGATCCGGGACCTCTTCGGGGCGCTGGCGATCGGCGTGGCCTGCGCCCTCGGCGCGCGCGTCTTCGCCAAGGTGATCCGGATCGCCAAGGGTCTGGCGGTCCGGTCCTTCCCGATCCGCATCGTGTTGGCGTCGGTGACCCTGACCGGGTTGTTCCTGCTGGTCCACGAACTGACCGGACTCGGGCTCACCCTCGGCGCCGGATTCACGGTGCTCGAGGAGTGGTTGTTCGTCGAGGCCGACATCGCCGTCTGGCTCCTGCTCGCCGTGTTCCTGATCAGGAGTCTCGCCTCGGCCGCCACGGTGATGGCCGGCGGTGTCGGCGGTGTGTTCATCCCGCTGGTCACCGGTGGGGCGATCGTCGGACGCGCCGTCGGCGAGGTCGTGCACCCCGAGCGCTTCACCCTCTACACCCTGATCGGGATCGCGGCCTTCCTCGGCGCCGGATACCGGGTGCCCCTCGCCGCCGTCATGTTCGTCGCCGAGACCACGGGTCGCCCGAACTTCATCGTGCCGGCCCTGTTCGCGGCGGTCGCCGCCGAGTTGGTGATGGGGGACCAGTCGATCACCCCGTACCAGCGCTCCCCGGAGCAGAACCTCCAGGTGTGACGGGTCAGGCGAGGCCGTCGAAGACGAAGTTCGACTGCTTCACCGCCCCCATCGTGGCGCAGGAGGCGATCGAGTAGCGGTGGCCCGGGAACAGGACGACCTCGTCGGGGATCCCGGCGAGCAGACGCAGACTCGCGGCCATCGCGGCGGGGTCGGAGCCGGGGAGATCGGTGCGGCCGCAGCCGTCGAGGAAGAGGGTGTCGCCGGCGACGAGCCGGCCGTCGACGAGGAAGCACTGGCTCCCGGGGGTGTGTCCGGGGGTGTGGACGAGGGTGATCTCGATCCCGCCGACGGTGACCACGTCACCGGGGTCGTGGGCCACGAGGTGCGAGGCACCGACCCCGGAGCTGCGCTCGACCCACGGCACCTCGTCCGCCTGGACGTGGACCGGACAGTCGACACGCTCGAGGAGTCGCCCGAGGCCCTCGATGTCGTGACCCATGATCGAGCCGCCGATGTGATCGGCGTGGTAGTGGGTGGCGAGGACCCCGGTGACGCGCATCTGGTCGGCCTCGACGAGGTCGACGAGCTCGTCGACCGACCACGCCGGGTCGACCAGCACGCACTCGCCGGAGCGACGATCACCGATGACGTAGGCGAAGTTGACCATCTGCGCGGCGAACGGGTCGTCCACGGCGAAGTCCCGGCCCGACAGCAGCTGCCGGAAGTACAGGGTGTCCCCGGATGGGTGATCGGCGTGTCCGCTCATACTCCCGAGCGTACGCTGGGCCGGTGACCCGCCCCACTGCAGCGCCCACCGCATCCCGCTCCGACACCGTCCGTTACGGGGTCATCGGCACCGGGATGATGGGGGTCGAGCACATCGAGAACATCTCCCACCTCGACGGTGCCGTCGTCACGGCCGTCGCCGACCCGACGGAGTCGTCACGCGAGTCCGGTCGGGCCGCCGTCGAGGCCTTCGGTGCACCGCGACCCGCGATCTTCGCCGACCATCGCGCGCTGCTCGACTCGGGACTGGTCGACGCCGTCGTCATCGCGTCGCCGAACATGACCCATGTCGACGTCCTCGGCGACGTGCTCGACACCGGGGTCCACGTGATGGTCGAGAAGCCGCTGTGCACCACCGTCGCCGACTGCACGGCGATGGTCGCCAAGGCCGCGGCCGGGCCGGCCGACCGTGTCGTGTGGATGGGGCTCGAGTACCGGTACATGCCGCCGACCACCGCCCTGCTCCACGAGGTGCGTTCCGGGACCGTCGGCCGGGTGCGGATGGTCGCGATCCGCGAACATCGCTTCCCGTTCCTCGTCAAGGTCGGGAACTGGAACCGCTTCACCCGCAACACCGGGGGGACCCTCGTCGAGAAGTGCTGCCACTTCTTCGACCTGATGCGGCTCGTCGCCGACTCCGATCCCGTGCGGGTCATGGCCTCGGGTGGACAGGACGTCAATCACCTCGACGAGGTCTACGGCGGTGAGGTTCCCGACATCCTCGACAACGCCTACGTCATAGTCGAGTTCGCCAACGGCGTGCGGGGCATGCTCGACCTGTGCATGTTCGCGGAGGCGAGCGTCAACGAGCAGGAGGTGGCCGTCACCGGCGACGAGGGGAAGCTCGAGGCACTGGTCACCGAGTCGACGCTGCGGGTCGGCCGCCGCTCCGACGGCCTCCACGTCGTCGACGAGCGGGCGATCGTGGCCGACGGGGTGCGACACGTCGGCCTCCATCACGGTGCCAGCTACCTGGAGCACGTCGACTTCGTCGAGGCGGTGCGGGCCGGGCGCCCAGCGGCCGTGACGCTCACCGACGGGTTGTGGTCGGTGGCCATGGGTGCTGCGGCCCACGAGTCGATCGACACCGGCCGACCGGTCATGGTCGCCGACCTCATGGCCGGGGTGGGCTGAGTCGATGACCGGGTCGACCGTGGAGCGGATGGAACGGCTCACCGAGGGTCAGCTGCTGCTCATCGGCGGGGACCGGGCGGTCCGGGTCGACGCGGCCCTCGCCGCCGCGTTCGTCCCCGGGGACGCGCTTCTCGTCGCCGGCGACGACGTCGTGCACGTTCCGGCCGTCGAGCGTCGTCGCGCCGCCGACGCCGTCGATGCCGCTCTCGCCGCGGTCGGACCGTTGGCCCAGTCCACCGACGAGATGATCGACGCCTTCTTCGAGGGAGCGGCGCGACGACTCGAGGACGACGCGACCTTCGCCGCCGTCAGCGAGGCCAACCGGGCCGATGTGGCCCGCGCCCGCGAGCGGGGCCGGTCGACGACCCGACTCGTCCTCGACGACGCCATGCGGGCCGGGATGGTCGCCGGACTGCGGATGTGGCGCGACCGACCGGGTGGACGCGACGACGTGACGCGGTCGCTGACCCACGACGGTTGGGAGATCGAGGTCCGCCGGGCCCCACTCGGTGTCGTCGCCTTCGTCTTCGAGGGACGACCGAACGTCGTGACCGATGCCGCCGGGGTCGTGCGGACCGGGAACGCGGCCGTGTTGCGCATCGGCTCCGACGCCCTCGGGACGGCGGAGGCGATCATGACGGGGGTGCTCGCCCCCGCCCTCGCCGAGGCCGGCCTCCCACCGGGCGCGGTGTCGCTCGTCCCATCGCCGGCGCACGCCGCCGGTCATGCCCTCTTCGCGGACGGGCGGGTGGCGCTCGCCGTCGCGCGCGGCTCCGGTCCGGCGGTGGCGCAGCTCGGGGCGATCGCCCGCACGGCTGGCGTGCCGGTGAGCCTGCACGGCACCGGCGGGGCATGGATGATCGTGTCCGCCGATGCCGACCCGGCGCGCCTCGGAGATGTCGTCGCCGCCTCGCTCGACCGCAAGGTGTGCAACACCCTGAACGTGCTCGCCGTCGAACGCTCCGGCGTCGACCGGTTGCTGCCGGGCGCGCTCGCCGGCGCGCGTCGAGCTGCGGCGCGACGGGGAGCCGGGCTCATCGTCCACCCCGTCGGCGAGGCCGATGCTGCGGTCCGGGGCCTGCTCACCGCAGGGGAGCGAGACGACGGGGTTCGGGTCCGCGTCGAGCCCATCGACGATCTCGGTCTCGGTGTCGAGTGGGAGTGGGACGACGACCCGGAGTTCTCCGTGTGCCTCGTCGACGACATCGATCAGGCGGTCGACCTGTGCGATCGCCACGGACCGCACTTCGTCGTGTCCGTGGTCGGCGGCGACGGCGAGCGCGGGAGGGAGCTGTTCGAACACGTCTACCGGCGGGTCGACGCACCCTTCGTCGGCGACGGCTTCACGCGGTGGGTGGACGGTCAGTACGCGCTCGGTGAACCCGAGTTGGGGTTGTCGAACTGGGAGGGGGGCCGCCTGCTCGGCCGGGCCGGTGTGCTCTCGGGTGACTCGGTCCACACCCTGCGGCTCGTGGCCCGCTTCACCGATCCGACGATCCACCGGTGAAGGTCCGCCGGTGCGCGGTCACCGGCGGAGGAGACCGTCGATCACGCCGCCCCAGAACCGGCTCGGCCGACCGGTGCGGTCCTCGGCCCGGTCGGCGAGCGTGGCGGCGCGGCGTCCCGCGTTGATCCCGATCCAACGGACCGGCTCGGGCTCCCACCGTCGGGAGCGATGGCCGACCCAGGGCAGCGCCAGCAGGTCGAGGTCCTCGGCGTGGCGTTCACCGGTCAGGTCGGCATCGATCAGTGCCGCCACGGTCCGTCCGGCGAGGTTCGTCGTCGAGACGCCGTCGCCGACGTAGCCCCCGGCCGAGACCAGTCCGGTGCGTCGATCGAGGTCGACCGAGCAGGCCCAGTCCCGGGGGGCGGCGAGGGGCCCGCCCCAGTGATGGGTGATGGCGTGGTCGGCGACGGCGGGGAACAGTTCGACGAGCGCATCGACGATCGAGCGCCGCACCCGTTCGTCGGTGTCGAACGACGGGTCGATCCGCGAACCGAAGTGGTACGGCGCCCCGCGGCCTCCGAAGGCGAGCCGGTCGTCGGCGGTTCGCTGGCCGTAGATGATGAGGTGGCGGGTGTCGTCGAAGGTCTCCCGACGCTTCAGGCCGATGGTGTCCCACACCGATGCGGGGAGGGGCTCGGTGGCCACCATCATCGAGTAGAGCGGGATCACGCTCCGCCGCTGGCCGGCGAGCGTCGGCGTGTAGCCCTCCGTCGCCCGCACGACGTGGTGGGCGCGGACGACACCATGGTCCGTCTCGACCCGCCCGGGAGCGACGGCGGTGGCCCGCACCGGGGCGAGGACCCGGACACCGGCGGCGCGCACCACCCGACCGATGCCGTGGGTGAGTCGGGCAGGGTTGACGGCCGCGCAGTGCGGTGTGTGGTGCGCTCCGACCACGCCCGTCATGTTGCAGGTCGCGGCCGCCTCGGTGGCCGTCAGCAGTCGGTGATCGTCCTCGCCGAAGCCGAAGCGGTGATACTGCTCGACCTCGTGGCGCACGCGCTCGAGTTGTGGCGCGTTGCGGGCCCCCGTGAACGACCCGCCGCGAGCCCAGTGGGCATCGATCCCCTCGGTCGACAACACCGACTCGATCTCGTCGAGGGTGGCGATCATCGCCCGCTGCATCGCGATGGCCCGGTCCCGGCCGTGCTCGCGTGCCATGCGGTCGAGTCCCATCGGCAGCAGGGCCGACGACCAGCCACCGTTGCGGCCGCTCGCCCCGAACCCGACACCGTGCGCGTCGAGCACGACGATCGAGAGGGTCGGTCGGCGCCGCGCCAGGTACAGGGCGCTCCACAGGCCGGTGAGGCCGGCCCCCACGATCGCCACATCGCAGACGATCGTGCCGTCCATCGGGTCGGTGGGGCACCGTAGGCTGTCGGGGAGGGTGTCTCCCCAGAGTGAAGGTCCGGCCGAGGTGGTGGTTCCGGATGTCTGCCGGGTGGCCATGCCCTCAGCCTACGAGCCCGCGCCGAACCCGAGATGACCCCCCGACCGGCCCCCGACCAGCCAACTCACGGGTCCGTGGCGTCCGGCCCGTGGCCGCCGCCGGCCGGGCCGAGCGTCGGCTGGCACGAGCAGTCCGGGAGGCACCGGTACTTCGACGGGTGGCGTTGGTCCGACGAGCCGAGGGGTGACACCCGGTCGCCCGTGCCGGTGCTCGGCATCCCCGCTGCGGTGTCGGCCGTCGCCGTGATGCTGGCCTCGCTCGTGGCCGCGCAGATCGTCGTCGTGCTCCTCGAACCGCTCGACCTCCCGCTGGCGTTCCTCGTCGGGCTGCTCGTCCTCGTCGGCTACGGGCCGCCGGCCGTGTGGTCGGTCCGGCTCGCCCGTCGCGCCGCCGGACCCTCGGGCGCAGCGGCGGCGGTGCTCGGCTGGGGCTGGCGGTGGTCCGACCTCGGCTGGGGGGCGTTGGTCTGGTTGGGGGCGATCGTCGCGCAGGTCGTGGTCGTCGTCGCACTCGAGTCCGCCGGGGTGCCGATGTCGAGCAACACCGAGGGTCTCGACGGGTCCAGCCCGACGGGCTACCTCGTCGCCACAGCGCTGGCAGCCGTCATCGCCGCACCGCTCGTCGAGGAACTCGTCTTCAGGGGCGTCCTGCAACGGGCCCTGATCGGGCGACTCGGCGTCGTGTCGGCGGTCACCGTGCAGGCCGTCGTGTTCGGTGCGGTGCACGCCGACCCGACGTTCGGCAGCGGCAACGTCGGCCTGGTGCTCGTGCTGACGATGGTCGGTGCGGCCTTCGGGGTGGGTGCCCACCTCACCGGACGGCTCGGCACGAGCATCGTGGCGCACGCCATCTTCAACTCGGTGGTGCTGGTGATCGTGCTGAGCGGGTCCGCCGACGGGGCGGCCCTGCTCATCCGGTGAGTCGCCGGTTGTCGATCAGTCGCACGCCGCCGAACCACGCCGCCACGAGGGCCACCGCCGGCCGGAGCGTGCCGTCCGGGGCGACGAGGTCGTCGATCGGCGACAACGAGTCGGGGTCGACGACCGCGACGTAGTCGACGGCGTCCGCGGTGCGCAGGTGCCGACGGATGGCGTCGGTCAGCGCACGGCCGCTGCGCTCCCCGGCCTCGACCGCCGCTCGGGCATCGTCGAGTCCGGAGGGGATCGCCACCGCGGCGGCCCGGGCAGCCGGTGTGAGGCGCCGGTTCCGGCTCGACATCGCCAGGCCGTCGGGCTCGCGGCAGGTCGCGGCGGCGATGATCTCCACGCCGAGATCGAGATCGGCCGTCATGCGGCGGATGACCGCCAACTGCTGGAAGTCCTTCTCACCGAACACGGCGACATCGGGTTCGACCGCGCCGAACAGTTTGGTGACGACCGTGGCGACCCCGGTGAAGTGCCCGGGCCGGTGCTCGCCCTCGAGGACGGTCGCCAACGCGCCCGGCTCGACGCGGGTGTCGAAGCCCGCCGGGTAGACCTGCTCGACCCCGGGCAGGTACACGGCGGCCGCGCCCGCCGCGGCGCACACCGCGAGGTCCTCCTCGGGCACTCGCGGGTAGGAGTCGAAGTCGTCGGATCGGTCGAACTGGATCGGGTTGACGAAGATCGACACGACCACCGTCTCGGCGACGCGGGCGGCGGACTCGATCAGTGAGCGATGGCCGTCGTGCAGTGCCCCCATCGTGGGGACCAGCGCGACGCGTCGCCCGGCGCGCCGCTCGGCACGGCTGTGGACCCGCATCTCGGAGGGCGTCCGGAACACGATCGGTTCGCTCATCGTCCACCTCGTCGGACCGCCGAGGGACACAGGTCGGAGTACGCGGCCGCGCCCGGGGCGCCCACGGCCGAGACGATGGCGTCGACGCAGGCCGACGCCACGGTGTCCGCGGCGGCGGCGAGGATCGAGTTCACGACGGCGACCCGATCGGGTCGGTCGATGTCGACGCGGCGGGTGGACATCCCGAAGATGGTGTCACCGTCGGCGAGGGTGTGCACGGGCCGGATGGCGTGGGCCAGGCCGTCGTGTCCCGACATCGCCAACCGGGTCGCCTCGGGACGGGTGAGGGTCGCATCGGTGGCGACGACCGCGATCGTGGTGTTCAGCGGTGCCGCTCCCGTCCGGTTGGCGGTGTGCGCCGCGAGCGCCCGGCGCTCGTCGGCCGTCGGCCGGCGGACGCCGGGGTGGCGCACCCACGGTGCGCCGGTCGTCGGGTCGATCAACGAGCCGCGGGCATTGACGACGCACAGCGCCCCGACGGTGATCGCCAGCATCGGGCCGTCGTCGCCGGCGGGGACGACGACGCGGGTCGATGCCGTTCCCACCCCGCCGCGCAGGCCGCCGGCCATCGCACCCACCCCGGCGCCGACCGACCCCCGTGACCGCTCGGTCGTCGTGGCGCGGGCCGCGGCTCGGGCCCCGAAGGCGGCATCGGGTCGGTTGGCGAATGAACCGCCGCGTCCGAGGTCGAAGATCACCGCCGTGGGAACGACGGGGACGACCTCGTGCGGGGCCTCCCCGACCCGGAAGCCGAGACCCCGCTCGGCGAGGTGGGTCATCACGCCGTCGGCGGCGGCCAGTCCGTAGGCACTCCCGCCGGTCAGGCAGACGGCGTTGACCCGCTCGACGAGGTTCCACGGAGCGAGCGCGTCGGTCTCCCGCGTGCCGGGCCCCCCACCGCGCACGTCGCAGCCGGCGACCGCTCCGTCGGTGCACAGGACGACCGTGGTGCCGGTCCGCCACCGACCGGAT
Source organism: Actinomycetota bacterium (assembly GCA_041164245.1). Lineage (GTDB taxonomy): Bacteria > Actinomycetota > Acidimicrobiia > Acidimicrobiales > Ilumatobacteraceae > Casp-actino5. The sequence goes on from JBEAPU010000065.1 coordinate 19,628, forward strand.
GAGCGATGGTGGTGGCCGACGGCGATCCCGGCCACGTCGGTGATCGCGCCGGGGGCCTCAATCGGCACGGACGGCGTCCCAGAGTTCGCGCAGGTCGGATTCGGGGTCGAGCAGGACGTCGTCGCCGATGACGGCATCGACGTCGAGCACCTGCACCGCCCGAGATCCCCCGTGGGGGTCCCAGCCCGGCGAGTGACCATGCGCCCAGTCGACGAGCACCCCGGAGAAGCGGTCGGCGAGCACCGCACGGTCGGGGGAGTCCCCGGTGAACATCCCGACACCCTTTCGGTCGAGGTTGTCGAAGGCGAAGGGGATGTCGAGGGCGTGACAGGCGCCGAGGACCCCGCCGAAGGCGGGGGTGGGGAAGGTGAACCAGTACAGGTGGGTGGAGGACCCGGCGGCCTGGCGGGCCTCGGCGAGGCGCCGAGCCGGCACCCGGAACACGGCATCGGTGCGCAGGGCCGACACCAGCTGTCCGGGCCGATGGTCAGGACGGTGCCGGCGGTACGCGTCGAGGGCCTCGGGAGCCAGGCCGCCCAGCGCACGTTCGAAGAGTCCGAGCGCGCCGTCGTCGTCGAGCGCGGTGAGCGACGGGTCGAAGGCGGTCCACAGGTGCATCTCGTCGCGGTTCGTCCCGAGCAGCAGCGGTCGGGGGTCGGCGGCGGCCAGGTCGGCGATGTCGCTCGCGTACAGGTCGCCGTCGACGGCGGGGGAGAACACCGTGAGGGCATCACCCCCGTCGGCGAGCACCGCAGCCTGGGCGGCCAACAGCGCGTCGGTCGACATCGACACGAGATCGTCCGGGTGGCCGACCCCGGCTGCGGCGAGGACGCGTCCGAGCGCCTCGACGGCGCGGTCCTGCGAACGCAGCTGGGGGATCGACGGACTCATCGCGACGGCCCGGGCGAAGAGCCCACGGCTGCGCTCGGTGGCCATCAGGGCGACGACGCTGGCGCCGCCGGCCGACTCGCCGAACACGGTGACGCGCCGCGGGTCGCCGCCGAAGGCGGTGATGTGGCGCTGCACCCACTCGAGGGCGGCGAGCTGATCGCGGATGCCGAGGTTGTCGGTGCCGCGGAACCCGAACACGCCGAGGCGGTAGTTGATCGTGACGACGACCACGTCGCCGCGACGGGCGAGGCGACTGCCCTCGTACCACGGGACCGAACCGGCACCGTTCGTGAACGCGCCGCCGTGCACCCACACCAGCACCGGTCGCGCCCCGGCGGTGCCGGGTGTGAACACGTTCAGGCTCAGGCAGTCCTCGGCGGTCGGCTGCGAGCTCTGGCCGAGCATCTGCTCCATCACCCCGGGGACCTGCAGCGCCTGCGGGCCCCAGGCATCGGCGTCGATCCCGCCCGGGGTCGGTTCGGTGATCGGCTCCGGCGGTCCGAAGCGTCGGGCGGTCGCGTAGGTGATGCCCCGGAACACGGCGATCCCGTCACGGTCGGTGCCGCGGACGTCGCCGAGTGGGGTGTGGGCGGTCGGGCCGGTCACCGCCGCGACGGTAGCGTGCCGACGTGCGCGGGCACCTCTCGGGATCGTTCCCCACTCGCTCCCGTCTCCGGGGCCGGGTCGAGGGCTGGGTCGGCGAGGCGGTGCACGACGTGCGCGAGCGACTCGAGGTGCTCGCCGCCATCGGGCCCGACACCCGGCGGGGGCGTCGCTTCGGGGCGTTCGGGGAGGGCAGCATCATCTGCTTCCCGCCGACGGCGCTGATGAACGAGCGCTACATCCGCATCGGTGCCCACACGATGATCGGCCCCCATGTCGCCCTCTCGGCCGGGATGGTGCCCGGGCAGGAGTGCGCCACCGACCCGGTGGTCCGGATCGGGGACCGCTGCCTGATCGGTCGGGGGTCGGGCATCGTGGGGCACTTCTCGATCGACATCGGGGACGACGTCTGGACCGGTCATCACGTGTACGTCACCGACCAGAACCACGGTTACGCCGATCTCGAGCGACCGATCTCCGAGCAGTCGATGCCGGAGCGTCCCGTCCGGATCGGCGACGGGAGTTGGATCGGCCACGGGTCGGTCGTGTTGCCCGGGGCCGACATCGGCCGCCACGTCGTGATCGGTGCCAACAGCGTCGTCACCGGGGCGATCCCCGACTTCTCCGTGGCGGTCGGCGCTCCGGCCCGGGTCATCCGGGACATGCGCGACGAGGCGTGACCCGACGGGGACGTCGCCTACATCGTGAGGTCGCGCGGCGGGGCGCACGAGGTCATCTCGTTGTCCCCGGCGAAGGTCTCGAGGCGCTCGGAGATCGGCACCTCGGCCATCGTCTCGTAGAACGACAGGTTCTCCCCGGTGAGCCGCAACTGCTCGGCGTAGTTCCGGCGGTCGGCGATGTAGGTGCGGTACTCCCCGATCCACATCGGGACGATCGCCTGCCCCTTCTCGTCGGCGGGTGTGAGACGGGCGACGTCGCCGATCATCCGCTCGAGGATGTCGGTGGCGCGATCCACGATGTCGGCGCGCTCGCGGATCAGTTCGGGGCCGCCCTCGTTGAGCAGGCGGTAGTCGGCCAGTTCGAGGCGTTCGGCGTCGGCGGCGGCACAGATCGCCTCGGCATCGGCGGCCCATCGACGGTCGCCGACCTGGTTGATCGCCTCCTTGGAGGCGAAGAACAGGGCCCAGGTCCAGAAGCCGACGAACACGACGGCGCCGAGGAGGGCGGTGATCCGACGGAGGGTCCGTCCCGGACCCGTCGGGGTCGGGGAGTCGGTCACGATGGGGGTGGCCATGGGTTCACGTTAGGGGTTCGGCGCCCGGCGCGTCAGGGCGAGACCCCGACCGGTCCGAGGTCGATGCCGAAGGGCAGCGGCCCGAGCACGGCGACCACGCTGCATTCGACGTCGGTGAACGTCGAGGCGAAGCTGGTGGTGAGCGTCGAGGTGGCCCCGGCTGCGAGTTCGTCGCTGACGAGGGTGAGCGATCGGACCGTTCGATCGAGTGGCGGTCGGCTCACCTCCACGAACACGGTGAAGATGGCGGAGACCGAGTCGGTGTTGGTCACGTCGACGGCGACGTCGAGGGAAGCCCCATCGGACGCGCACGTCGTGATGTCCACCTCGTGCTCGGCGACGCGGACGAAGTCGGCGACCGCCGACCAGATCACCACGGCCCCGGCCACGAAGGCGCCGAGGGTCACGAGCACGAGCACGATGACGACACGCGGCACCCGGCGTCCGGTGGGGGACGATGAGGGTGCGATCCCGTCCGGATCGACACGCCGGACGCCGGCGAGGGAGACGTCGGCCGTCCACCGGGTGCCGTCGAACCATCGGTGGTCGAATCGACCGAGCGGATCCGGGTACCAGCCCGCCCGGTACTCCGGCGTGTCCACGCCCGCACGGTACCGTCGGGCCCATGGAGATCGTGCTCGTCCGTCACGGCCAACCCGAGTGGGTGCGTGACGGCCTCGCCGTCGGTGACCCGCCGCTGACCTCCCGCGGCTGGCGGCAGGCCGAGTTGCTCGCCGACCGGCTGGCCACCGAGGAGTTCGACGAGATCCTCGTGTCCCCGCTCACCCGGGCCCGCCAGACGGCGGAGCCGCTGTTGGCCCGGCTCGGCCGTCCCGAGGTGATCGCGCCCTGGCTCGAGGAGATCCGCGACCCGGGGTGGGCCGGGTCGCCGGCGGAGAAGGCAGAGCAGGCGTACGCCGAGATGCGCTCGCAGGCCCCGGAGGATCGCTGGCACGGACTCGACGGCGGGGAGTCGGTGCGTGACTTCGTCGACCGCATCCACCTCGGGGTCGAGATGTTCCTCGCCGAACGCGGCGTCGAGCGCCGCGACCACGCACTGCCGGTGTGGCGGGTGGCGGCACCGGGTCGACGGATCCTGCTCGTCGCCCACGCCGGGACGAACTCGGTGTCCATCGGCCACATGCTCGGACTCGCCCCCACCCCGTGGGAATGGGACCGCTTCGTGCTCGGTCACACGTCGGTGTCGCGACTCGAGTCGATGCCCGTCGGCTCCGAGCACTCCTTCAGCCTGGTACGGCTGGCCGATGTCGAGCACCTCCCCGGCGACGACCGCACCCGCTGAGCGCCCTCCACCGTCGCGTTAACGTCGTCCGGATGGACGATGTGCGCGGGAGGCGGCGGGCCCCGGAGAGACGGATGTTCATCGACGGCCGGTGGACGGAGGCCCACGACGGCGGGACCTTCGACACGCTCGACCCGGCGACGGCCCGGGTGCTGGCGACCGTGCCGAGGGGACGGGCCGCCGACATCGAGGCGGCGGTCGGGGCGGCTCGTCGAGCGTTCGACGACGGGCGTTGGGTCATCTCGGAGCGTGAGCGGTCGCGGATCCTGTTCCGCATGGCCGACATCGTGCGCGACCGCCGGGACGAGCTGGCCGAACTCGAGGTGCTCGACTGCGGGAAGCCTCTGGTCGACGCCCGGGCCGACATCGACGAGGTCGCCTTCATGTTCGAGTACTACGCCGGATGGTGCACCAAGATCTCCGGCGACATCCCGCCGGTGGGTCCGGGGGCGATGAGCCTCGTCGTGCGCGAACCCGTCGGCGTGTGCGGTCTCATCGTGCCGTGGAACTACCCGATGCTGATGGCGGCCCAGAAGGTGGCCCCGGCTCTCGCGACCGGTTGCACCGTCGTGCTCAAGCCCGCGGAGCAGACCCCGCTCACCGGCCTCGAGTTGGCGGCGATCGCGGTCGAGGCCGGCCTCCCCGACGGGGTGTTGAACGTCGTGACCGGTCTCGGCCCCGAAGCCGGTGAACCCCTGCTCACCACGGCGGGTGTCGACAAGATCTCGTTCACCGGTTCGCTCGCCGTCGGCCGTCACGTGCAGCGGACCTGCGCCGACCGGCTGACCCGGGTCACGCTCGAGCTCGGCGGCAAGAGCCCGAACATCATCTTCCCCGACGCGCCCATCCCCGAGGCGATCGCCGGCAGCTGCGCCGGTGTGTTCGGCAACCAGGGGGAGGTGTGCTCGGCCGGCTCCCGGGTGTTCGTCCATCGCTCGGTCCTCGACGACGTCCTTGCAGCCATGACCGAGGAAGCCGCCGCGATCCGTCTCGGTTCGGGGCTCGACCCGGCGACCACAATGGGCCCGCTCGTGTCGGCGGTCCAGCGCGATCGGGTGCTCGGCTACGTCGACTCGGCCCCCGCCGACGGGGCGCGCCTCGTGCACCGCGGTGGGCTCCCGGCCGATGAGAGCCTCGCGTCCGGATTCTTCGTCCCGCCGATGATCTTCGCCGCCGACGACCAGCGCCCGCGCATCGCCCGCGAGGAGATCTTCGGTCCGGTGATGACGGTGATCCCCTTCTCCGACACGCCCGAGGTCATCGCCATGGCGAACGACACCGAGTACGGGCTCGCCGCAGCCGTGTGGACCCGCGACATCGGTCTCGCCCTGTCGACGGCGAAGGCGATCCGGGCCGGGGTGGTGTGGATCAACGACAGCCAACCCGCCCCGAGCGAGGGACTGTGGGGTGGCTACAAGCAGAGTGGTGTCGGTCGGGAACTCGGCCGCTACGCGCTCGACGCCTACCTCGAATCGAAGCAGATCTACGTGAATCTCGGCACCTGAGCGGGCCGGCCGATCGGCCCGGTCGTAGGATCTGGCCATGCGCGAGCAGGCGTCCCGGTCCCCGGAGCGTTCCCACGGTGACGTCGTCGTCGATCCGCTGCCCTCGACCTACCGTCGGGTGACGATCGGCGCCCTGATCGCCCTGTCGTCGATCATCGTCACGGGCGCCTCGGTGCGCCTCACGAACAGCGGCCTCGGGTGTGACGACTGGCCGAACTGCAACTCCGAACGCCTCATCGACATGTCGTCGACGCACGCGGCGATCGAGCAGGTCAATCGGCTCCTCACCGGCGTGGTCGTCGTGGCCGTCGCCGCCGCAGTCCTCGGATCCCACCGTCAACGGCCACGGCGGCGCGATCTCATCTGGTGGTCGTGGTCGTTGGTCGTCGGCGTGTTCGCCAACGCGTTCCTCGGCGCGGTGACGGTGTGGGTCGATCTTCATCCCTATGCGGTGCAGGGACACCTGCTGCTGTCGCTCATGCTCGTCGGGGCCGGCATCACACTCGTGCGCCGCGCCGGCGAACCCGCCGACGTGCCACGGCGGACGCTGGTGACGCCCCGGGCTCGGGCGCTCGTCTGGCTCGTGGCCCTCGGGACCTCGCTGGCGGTCGTCACCGGAACTGTCGTCACCGGTGCCGGCCCGCACGCCGGTGACGAGGACGCGGTCCGCCTGGACGTGGAGATCCCGACGGTGGCCCGGATCCACGGCGTGAGCGTCATCGCGACGATCGGCGCCGCCCTGGCGCTGGTGTGGGTCATCCGTCGTGACCGTCGCGACACCGACGCGCTGCGCGGGTCCCTCTCGCGTTGGATGTTCCTCGCCGTGCTCCAGGCCGTCGTCGGCTACGTCCAGTACCTGACCGGGGTGCCGGCGATCCTGGTCGGCTCCCATGTCGCCGGAGCGACGGCCGTGACGCTCGCCGCATCCCTGTTGGTGCTCGACACGCGCCGTCCGGTCCTCGTGGATCGGCGCCCCCTCGCGGCACCCGACCCGGTGGTGACCGGGCGGTGACGGTTCCGGGCGGGGATCCCTTCGCCCGACTCGGACTCGACCCGGCCGTCGCCGACGCGGCGGCCGTCCGGGCGGCGCGCCGGCGACTCGCCACGACACTGCACCCAGATCTGATCGGTGGTGACGGTTCGGCGATGCGGGACCTGAACGCCGCCGCCGCTGCGGCGCTGGCGGCGTTGGCCGCCGGGGTGCGCCCGGCGCCTGCGTCGGACGTGCCGGCCCGCTCGCAGCAGCGCCCGGCGCAAGCCGACACCGGGGCGGGGATGCGCCGGGATCACCCCTCGTTCACCGTGGAGGTGCTCCCGGCGGAGGCGTTCGAGGCGCTGGTCGTCGTCGCGTCGTGGTTCGGGGAGGTGGCGGACGACTCGCCCCCCTACGCGCTCGAGGTTCTGCTCGGCGATCCGGTCCCGTCCTGGTGTCGGCTCCACCTCGTCCCCGACGCCGGCTCGACGACCGTCTCGATCGATGTGGCGCCCCGGTCCGAGGGAGTGGAGGTGCCATCGGTCGAGGCGGTCCGTGACCTGTGGGTGGCCGCCCTGAACCGTCTCGACTGGTCGACGATCGCGTGAGCGGTCCGGGGCGTCAGCGGGCAGCGGCCTTGCCCAGCCGGTCCCGCAGCGCGTGCCCGAGCCCCCGGGCCGGTGGAAGCACGGCGATGATCAGCGTCGTGGAGTCCCGGTCGGCGTCGCGCAGGTCGGCGTAGAGCGATCGTGCGGCCTCGACCAGGTCCTCGGTTCTGTCGATCAGCACCGCTCCGGGGATCCGCTCGAGCAGTTCGCGCCCGGCCCTCGGATCCTCGACGAGGCGCACCTCGGTCGCCGGCGCGTAGTGGGAGGCGAGCATGCCACTGGTGCGTGACTCCCCGGCGGCAGCCGCGAGGTCGACGTGCAGCAGTCGTGCGATCTCCTCGGGTGTGATGCCACCGTGACGCAGGACCTGTGGTGGTGACACGGTCAGGTCGACGATCGTGCTCTCGACACCGACCGGGCACGGCCCCCCGTCGAGGATGATGTCGCGCTCGGCGTCGAGCAGCCCGCCGATGTCGTCCAGCACGTGGGAGACCGTCGTCGGGCTGACCCGACCGAAGCGGTTGGCGGACGGCGCAGCGAGCGCCCCGCCGTGTCGGGCCAGGAGTTCCGACGTCAGGGGGTGAGCGGGCACGCGGACGCCGACGGTCGGGCGACCGCCGGTGACGATGTCGGGCACCGTCGGTCGCCGAGGCACCAGGAGGGTGAGCGGACCCGGCCAGCAGGCGGCCGCCAGTGTGGCGGCGTGCTCGACGGACATGTCCCCGTACGCGTCGGCTGTCGCCGCGTCGGCCACGTGGCAGATCAGGGGGTGCCCGACGGGTCGACCCTTGACGGCGTAGACCCGTTCGACGGCGTCGGGTCGATCGATGTCGGCGGCGAGTCCGTACACCGTCTCGGTCGGGATCACGACGAGTCCGCCCGCGCGGAGTCGCTCGAGGGCCAGATCGACGTCGGCGGTGACCGGAGGTCGTCCGGTCACGTCGGGATCGCGTCGAGGAACTCGAGCACGGCGTCGACGAAGTCGAACGACTCCGGGGTCGCGAAGTGGTCGACGTTGCGCAGGACCCGTTGGGAGGCGTTCGGCAGTGCGTCGACGAGACGGTCGGCCGGGAACACGAAGTCGCGGTCGCCGACGACGACCAGGGTCGGGCAGGTCACGGCTGCGATCGCCGCCTCGTCGAGTCGGATGCGCTGCGGTTGGCGCAGGACGGCGGCCAGCGCAGCCGGGTCGTTGCCACTCTGACCCGCGTACTGGGCGAACAACCGTGAGACGTTGTCCTCGGAGTCCCCCTCGCCCTCGACGGCGGCGATGATCCGGGCCGTCCGCTCGTCGTCGCGTTCGAACACGTTGCGACCGATGCCGGCGAGCACGAGGCGCCGGAACGCCCCGGGACGTTCGGTCGCCGTCCTGAGCAGGGTGAGTGCTCCCATCGAGAATCCGACGGCGTCGATCGGCGTGCCGTCGGCGGGCAGCGCCGCGACGACGCGTTCGGTCAGGTCGGCATAGGCCTCGGGATCGTGGGGCTTGGGGGCTGTGCCGTGGCCGAGGAGGTCCACGCCGATCACCGGCCGTCCGGCATCGGCGAGGAGGGCCGTGAAGCCGTTGCGTTCCCAGGTCGCGGTGAACGACCCACCCCAACCGTGGACGCACATCACCGGCGTGGACTGGTCGTCGCTGCTCATCGGGCGGCACCCTAGTGCGCTCGGCGGCAGTGCTCCGTCGGTGCCCGGGCCGCCGAGGGTTAGCCTTGGGCGGCCGTCCGAGGAGGACCAATGAGAATGCTGCATCCCGATCCGGGACACGATCTGACCTACAACGACGTCTTCATGGTGCCGAGCCTCTCGTCGGTGGGATCGCGCCACGGTGTCGACCTGACGACCCCCGACGGGATCGGAACGACGATTCCCCTCGTCGTGTCGAACATGACGGCGGTCGCCGGTCGACGGATGGCCGAGGTCGTGGCCCGTCGCGGCGGAGTGACCGTGCTGCCCCAGGACATCCCGACCGACGTCATCGATCAGGTGGTCGCGTGGGTGAAGTCGCGCCACCCGCTCTTCGAGACGCCGATCACCCTCAGCCCCGGTCACACGATCGGCGACGCCCTCGGTCTGATCCACAAGCGGGCCCACGGGGCGGTGGTGGTCGTCGACGACCGGGAGCGTCCGGTCGGTGTGTTCACCGAGGGTGACGCCGCGGGTTTCGATCGCTTCACGCAGATCCGCAACGTGATGAGTCGGGACCTCGTCACGCTTCCCGACGACATCGATGCCGCCACGGCCTTCGACATCCTCGGCGAGCACCGTCTGTCCGTTGCCCCGGTGGTCGATGCCGACGGTCGCCTCCGGGGCGTCATGACCCGCAAGGGCGCTCTGCGCTCGACCATCTACCGCCCGGCGCTCGACGCATCGGGCCGTCTGCTGGTGTCGGTGGCGATCGGCATGAACGCCGACCCGGTCGGTCGGGCGCGTGCGCTGGCCGCGATGGGGGTCGACGTGGTGGTCATCGACACGGCCCATGGACACCAGACGAAGATGCTGGAGGTCATCGGTGACGTCCGCGCCGCGTTGCCCGAGGCGACGATCGTGGCCGGCAACGTCGTGACGGCCGAGGGCACCCGACACCTCGTGGAGGCGGGGGCCGACGTGATCAAGGTCGGCGTGGGCCCGGGAGCGATGTGCACCACCCGCATGATGACCGGGGTCGGGCGACCCCAGTTCTCCGCCGTCGTCGAATGCAGTGACGAGGCTGCCCGTCTCGGGGCCCACGTGTGGGCCGACGGCGGTGTGCGTTTCCCCCGCGACGTCGCCCTGGCCCTCGCGGCCGGCGCCGCGAACGTCATGTTCGGGTCGTGGTTCGCCGGCACCTACGAGTCCGCTGCCGACGCACAGCGCGACACCGACGGCCGCCTCTACAAGGAGAGCTTCGGGATGGCGTCCAACCGTGCCGTCAAGGCCCGCAGCCGCGACGACCACGCCCTGGAGCGGGCCCGCAAGGAGCTGTTCGAGGAGGGGATCAGCACCTCACGCATGTACCTCGACCCGCACCGGCCCGGTGTCGAGGACATCATCGACCAGATCGTCGCCGGCGTCAGGTCGTCGTGCACGTACGCCGGTGCGGCCACGATCCCGGAGTTCCACGATCGGGCGGTGGTCGGCGTGCAGAGCCACGCCGGCTACGACGAGGGCCGTCCCCTCGGCACGAGTTGGTGAGGCGAGGCCGATGACGGTTGTGGCGATCGACGGTCCCGCGGGTGCGGGGAAGAGCACTGTCTCTCGGGCGCTCGCGGCGCGTCTCGGCCTCGACTACCTCGACACCGGCGCGATGTACAGGGCGGTGACCTTCGGGGTGCTGCGGCGCGGCGTGGCCCCGTCGGACGTCGTGACGGTGGCGGACCTGGTCGAGCGGATCGAGATCTCGGTGTCGGCGGACGGGGTGGTGGTGGACGGCGTCGATGCGACCGAGGCCATCCGCGGTCGCGAGGTCACCGATGCGGTCAGCGCCGTCGCCGCGAACCAGCGGGTGCGCGAGGTCCTGGTCGACCGCCAGCGGGCGTGGGTGGCCGAGCGCGGCGGCGGGGTCGTCGAGGGTCGGGACATCACGACGGTCGTGTTCCCCGATGCCGACGTGAAGCTGTTCGTCACGGCGTCGCCGCGGGTGCGAGCCGAGCGGCGCGTCGCCGAACTCGGTGGGGATGTCGACGAGATCGAGGCGTCGATCATCGAGCGGGATCGCCGTGACTCGACCCGGGAGGCCTCGCCGTTGACCCGATCGGAGTCGGCGACGGTCATCGACACGAGTTCGATGGGAGTCGACGACGTCGTCGCCACCGTCCTCGGGATGGTGGGCTGAGCGATGTCGCGACCCAGGACGTTCGTCGCCGGCAACGGACCGGCCTCGCTGGCCCTCTACCGGGTCGTGCGCACGCTCGTCGCCATCATCACCCGTGGCTACACCCGCATGTCGATCGAGGGGCGGCACAACATCCCGCGTCGTGGGGCCTTCGTGCTGGCCCCGGTGCATCGCTCCTACGTCGACACGCCGATCGCGGCGTGCGTGACGGCGCGCCGCATGCGCTACCTCGGCAAGGACTCGATGTGGAAGCTGCCCTGGTTCGGCTGGGTCATCTCGGCGCTCGGTGCGATCCCGGTCACCCGGGGCACGGCCGACCGCGAGGCCCTCACCCGCTCCGTCGCCGTACTCCAGGGCGGTGACCCGTTGGTGCTGTTCCCCGAGGGGGAGCGCAAGTCGGGTCCGGTCGTCCAGCCGCTCTTCGACGGTGCCGTGTACGTGGCACTGAAGGCCGGGGTGCCCATCGTCCCGGTCGGCATCGGTGGGTCGGAGAGGGTGATGCCCAAGGGCGCCCGCTTCGTCTTCCCCCGCAAGGTGCGCGTCATCATCGGTGAGCCGCTGCTCCCGAACGTCGCCGCCGGTGGACGGGTGCCGCGGGCGGCGTTGTCCGAGCAGAGCGCGATGCTGCATGCCGAACTGCAGCGGCTGTTCGACTCGGCGATGGTCGGCGTCGGCTGGTCGTACCCCCCGGTCGATCAGGTCGACGGCGGGCCGGCGACCGCGTCCGACCAGTAGGCGGCGAGCGCCCTCGCCAGGTGTGCCGGGTCATCGACCCCGCACAACTCCCGAGCCGAGTGCATAGAGAGTTGCGGCACCCCGACGTCGACTGTGTCGACGCCGAGCCGGGTGGCGGTGATCGGCCCGATCGTCGATCCGCAGGGCATGTTGTTGCGCGAGGAGAACAGCTGCCAGGGAACGCCGGCGACCCGGCACGCTGCGGCGAACATCGCCGCCGTCGTGGCCGAGGTCGCGTACCTCTGGTTCACGTTGACCTTGATCGCCGGGCCGGCGTTCACCGTCGGTGCGTGCAGGGGGTCGTGTCGATCGGGGTAGTTCGGATGGATCGCGTGGGCGTTGTCCGCCGAGACGCAGCTCGACGTGGCGAGCATCCGGGCCAGGTCGGCTGCGTCGCCGCCGAGCGCGACGACGATGCGGAGCAGGACGTGCTCGAGCAGTGGGCCCTCCGCTCCGGTCGCGCTGGCCGACCCGACCTCCTCGTGGTCGTTGAGGACCATGAGGTGGAGACGACCCGCCGGTGGGGGCGCTCCGGCGGTGAGGGCCGTCGTCGCCGCCCAGCAGGACACGAGGTTGTCGAGCCGGGCGCTGGCCAGCAACTCGTCGTCCCGGCCGATGACCGCGGCCGGCTGGGTGTCGAAGAGGCACAGGTCCCACCAACTGGCCCGTCCGACCCCGGCCAGTGAGCCGAGCCACTCGGCGATGTCGTCGCGCCGCTCGCCGAGGCCCCACACCGGCATGAGGTGAGCCTGCGGGTCGAGACGGAGACCGTCGTTCACTCCTCGGTCGAGATGGATCGCGAGTTGGGGCACGCGGGCGACCGGACCGGAGCGCACGAGGTGCGACCGCCCATCGTCGTCGATGATGCGTCCGGCGATCCCGAGGTCGCGATCGAGCCACGAGTTGTTGAGGATGCCGCCGTACACCTCCACGTCGATCTGGCGCCAGCCATGGGCGGCGACATCCGGTCGTGGTTTGAGTCGCAGACACGGCGAGTCGGTGTGGGCTCCGACGATCCGGGCCTCGTCGGGCGGTGCCGTGGACGTGCCGAGCCGCCAGGCGATCACGGCACCGTCACGACTCAGATGCCGCATTCCGCTCACGTCGCCGGCGGTCCAGCGCCGCTCGGGGTCGATGGGTTCCGAGCCGGCCTCGGCGAGGCGACGCGTGACCTCCGCCGCGGCGTGGAACGGCGAGGGTGACGCGTCCAGGAGTCGCATCAGGTCGGCGGTGTCTGTGCTGTCCACGTGTCGTCCCCCCGTTGGTCCGGCCGCCGGTCCGATCCGCGGGTGCGGATCGGGAATTCGTCGGAAGTTTCGTCGATTGGGCGCCGGAGCGGCGTCGTCGCCGACTAGATAAGCAGGTGTGCCCCGACGAACGAAGATCGTGTCGACGATCGGACCCTCCAGCAGCGACCACGACACCCTCGTCCGCCTGATCGAGGCCGGTGTCGACGTCGTCAGACTGAACCTGTCCCACGGGGACCTCCCCGAGCACCTGGTCCGGTTGGCCGCGGTGCGTGAGGCGGCGAGCGAGGTCGGCCGCCCCATCGCCGTGCTGGCCGACCTCCCCGGTCCGAAGATCCGCGCCGGCCGTTTCCCCGAGGGCGGGGTCGAACTCGCCGCGGGTTCCTACGTCCGGGTCGTCACCGGTGAGCAGATGAGCGATGCCGGTTCGATCGTGATCGAGCACCCGGGGATCACCGACGGCCTGATCGCCGGGGATCGGATCGTGCTGGGTGACGGGGCGATCTCTATGACCGTCGACTCCCGCTCGGCTGAGGGCGTGGTGGCCCGGGTCGACACCGGGGGGCGCACCCACGGCTCGCCGGGCGTGCACCTGTCGTCGGAGCGACTCACCCTCTCCACGCCGACCGCCGAGGACCTCGAGTTGGCCGAGGCGATGGCCGCCGCCGGAGTCGAGTTCCTCGCCGTGTCGTTCCTGCGCTCGGCGGCCGAACTCGTGCCGGTGCGGGCCGTCGTCGGCGATCGTGCCCGGCTGGTGGCCAAGATCGAGACCGCGGCGGCGCTCGACGACCTGGTGGCCATCGTCGAGGCCGCCGACGCCGTCATGGTGGCTCGCGGCGATCTCGGCATCGACTGCCCGATCGAGGACGTTCCGCACCTCCAGAAGATGATCATCCGCGAGTGCGTCGAGCGGGGGGTGCCGGTGATCACCGCCACCCAGATGCTCGAGTCGATGGTGACCGCCCCGTCGCCGACGCGGGCCGAGGTGAGCGATGTGGCGAACGCCGTCTTCGACGGCACCGACGCGCTGATGCTCTCCGGCGAGACGGCGATCGGCCACGACCCGGTGGCGGTCGTCGGGACGATGGCGGCGATCGCGGAGCGCGCCGAGCGCGAGGCCAGCTACCGCGCCTGGGCCGATCGGCTCGGCCGGATGCAGCGCACCCGATGGGACTCGATCGGTGACCGGGTCACGGCGGCGCTGAGTCACGCTGCGACCCTCGCCGCACGGGACGTCGATGCGAGCGCCATCCTGTGCTGCACCCGATCGGGCCGGACGGCTCGGGCGATGGCCCGATTCCGGCCGGAGATGACGCTGCTGGGTCTCAGCCCGGATCCGACGGTGGTGCGGGCGCTCGCACTGTCGTGGGGGGTGGTGCCGGTCGAGGTCGGGACCTACGCGACCACCGACGAGATGGTGTGGCACGCCGTCGAGACGGCGGTCCGCTCGGGACGGGTCGCCAACGGTGACACCGTGCTCGTCCTCGCCGGTGCCCCGGACCGTCCGTCGGGCGCCGCGGCCGACGTGCTGCGGATCGTGCGGGCCGACTGATGGGTGGCGAGGTTCGCAACGGTGTCTGGTCGTCGGTGACCGGTCCCGAGGACGCACCGGTGGTGGTTCTCGTCCACGGCTCGATGGACCGCTCCACCGGCCTGTCGCGCCTGGCTCGCCGGCTCGACGAGGATCACCGGGTGCTGCGCCTCGACCGGCGGGGTTACGGACGGTCGGCAGCTCATCCGGGACCGTTCACGGTGGCCGACCACGTCGCCGACCTGCTCGGGGTGGTCGAGGAACGGGTCGCCGGGCTCCCACTGCACCTGTTCGGCCACAGTTTCGGCGGCAACGTCGTGTTGGCGGCCAGCACCCGACTCGGCGACCGGGTGCGGTCCATCACGGTCTACGAGTCACCGTTGTCGTGGATGCCGTGGTGGCCGGGCCGGTCGGCGACCGCCTTCTCCGAGTCGGACCCGGCCGACGCCGCGGAGGCGTTCATGCGCCGCCTGATCGGCGACGCCCGCTGGGAGCGACTCCCCGAGCGCACCCGCGCCGAACGGCGTTCGGAGGGGCCGGTGCTGGTGGGGGAGTTGACCGACCTTCGCCGGCAGGCGCCGTGGGAGCCAGATCACATCGTCGCACCGGTCCTGGCCATGGCGGGCTCCCTCGGTGCCGACCATCACCGCCGTGCGGCGACGCATCTCGCCGAGGTGCTCCCGGACTGCCACGCCGTCGAGATCGACGGTGCCCGGCACTTCGGGCCGAACACGCATCCCGATGACGTCGCTGCGTCCCTCCGCCGTCACCTGGTGACGCACGGGGCGTGATCAGGGGCGGCGCAGTGCCTGCACGCCGATCGCGGCGCCGGCGCCGGTGAGGGCCACGGCGGCGAGCCCGAGCGAGCCCGAGACGCCGAACGCGTCGTAGAGCTGCCCGGAGAGGACGACGGCGGCCGAGCGCGACAGGGTCCCGACGGCATTGCCCACGGCGAGCGCCGTCCCGCGGGCCCCCGGTGCGGCCTCGCTCATGACCGACAGGGAGGCGACGAACCCGAACTCGAACCCGGCCACGAGGATGAGCAGCCCGATGACGGCCAGCAGCGTCGAATCCCCCGACACGGCGATGACGGCGATCCCGCACCCGAGGAGGACCGTGCCGCCGGCGACCGAGCGCCGCAGTCCGATGCGGTCGGCGAAGGCGGCGACACTCGACGACGAGACGAGTTCCACCGCACCCATCGCGGTGGCGACGAGGCCCAGGCCGCCGACGGCGAGCCCGTGGCGGTCCTCCAACCAGACGCCGGTCACGACGAACATGCCGAGGCCGGCGGCAGCGAGGAGCGCCGAGGTCATGATCGGTGCCCATGCCGACGCCGGCAGGCGCCGCCCGACGGTCGCCGGTTCGCCGTGGTCGGGGCGGCCCGGCACGGTCGGCGCGGGGACCCCGGGGACCATGCGCCAGACGACGAACGCCCCGACGGTGGTGAGCACGGCCAGCGTCAGGTAGGCGGCGCGCCATCCGCCGGCCTCGATCACGAGCGCGATGACGGGGGCTCCGGCGACCAGGGCGATGGCCCACGAGGTCTCGAAGATGCCGATGGCGCGACCACGGCGTTCGTAGGGGACGCGGTCGCCGATGTAGGCGAGTCCGGCCACGGTGAGGTTCGCCACGCCGACCACGAGCAGCACCATCGCGAGGGCGAAGGTCCACACCGATCCGCCGAGCGCGACCACCGACGAGGCGGAGGCGAGCAACAGTCCCCCGGCGATGACGACCCGGTGTCGGCCCCGGTCGAGGACCCGTCCGATGAGCGAGGTCGACAGTCCCGACAGCTCGGCGGCGCCGATGACCCCGGTGAGGGTCCCGGTGGAGGCGCCGAAGGCGCGTTCCAGCGTGGGGAGGAACGGGCCGATCCAGCGCAGGGCGAGGTTCGACGTGGACTTCGCCCCGGTCATTGCCACGAGCACGGTCGTGAAGCCGTGGCGGCGCGGCGGCGCGATCGGTGCCGGGGGAGCGGTCATCGGTCGGGGCGTGGGCCGAGCCGGGTCAGGGGACGAGGTCGACGGGGACGTCGACCTCGATGCCGAGGAAGGAGCAGGTGGCCGCCTCGCCGTCGCCGACCGACGCCCGGATCTCGGCCACGCAGTCGTCGACAGCGGCGCGCTGGGACCATGCACCGACGGCGAGTCCGCCGAGCACCACCACCAGGATCACCTTCTGGACGATGGTCTTCATGAGCCAGGCGGCGGCGATGGCCAACACGGCGAAGCCGACGACGACGACCGCACCGATGGTCTTGGCGTCATCGGTGGTGAGCGCGGTCATCGCGAGGGGCGCGAGCGTCATGCGGACACCCTAGGAGATCGGTCGCATACGCTGGGGGCATGTCGGACCCGCGAGCGGAACCAGTGACGTCGGGGCAACCGATCGGACTCTCGAGCGGACCCCCGACGACGATCATCCCGGCGGTGGAGCCGGCCGTGCGGGACGCCCTGGCGCGGGCCATGGCCGCCGAGGGGGCGTCCCGTCGCGACGCGGTGGCGGCGATCGTGGCGGCCAACCCTCGACTGCTCGACGGGTGGGCGATGCTGGCTGCGGTGGAGACCGATCCGGTGGCACGGTACGCAGCGGCTCGGGTCGGCTACCACCGGGGCCTCGACACGCTGCGTGCCAACGGCTGGCGTGGCTCGGGGTACGTGCCATGGGCGCACCGGTCGAACCACGGCTTCCTGATGTGCCTGCTCCTCCTGCAGAACGCGGCGGCGGCGATCGGCGAGGCCGACGAGGCCGAGCGTTGCGCCCTGTTCCTCCTGCAACTCGACCCGCGCGGGGTCCCGGCCGAGGTCGGGGCGATCGCCCCGGTGTCCCCTCCGGTCTGAATGCCGGCGGTCGCGGTGACGCCGGTGCTGCTCGTCGGCGGTGCGAGTCGGCGGATGGGCGAGGACAAGTCCACCCTCGATGTCGGGGGCACGCCGGCTGCGGTCCGGGTCGCGGCGGTGCTCGCCGGGGCGTGCGGTGTCGACGTCTCGGAGGTCGTGTGTGTCGGCGGACCGCCTGAGCGGGCCCGGTCGCTCGGCCTCATGCACGTGCCCGATGACGATCCCGGTGCCGGCCCCCTGGCCGCCCTCGACACGGTGCTGCGCCGCCTCGACGGTGATTGTCTCGTCGCGGCGTGCGATCTGCTCGGCATCGACCATGCGACAGCGGTGGCGGTGCTGCGGGCCGGTGACCGGCCGGCGTGCGATGTCGCCGTGGCCAGTGGACCCGATGGTCGTCGGCAACCGCTGATGGCGCGGTGGAACTCCGTTGCCGCGCCGGTGGTCGCCGAGGCGGTGGCGACGGGGGAGCGGTCGCCGTCCCGTCTGCTCGGCCGGTTGCGGGTGGTGGAGGTTCCCTGTGCCGAGGAGGTCCTGCTCAACGTGAACGACCCCGACGGCCTGCGGCTGCTGCGCGCCCGCATCCGGGACGCCGGGTGATGCGGCTGTGGCTGATGTCACGTCATCTGGGTGCGGGAGATGCGCGACACGGCTGGACGAAATGTCCGGACATTACTAGGATCACGGCATGAGCATCTCGCAGATCACCCCCGAACAGCTCGCCGAGCGACTCCGCAGCGGTGCTGAGCTCATCGACGTCCGCGAGCCGTCCGAGTGGGCGGACGCCAGGATCGATGCCGCCACCCTGATGCCCCTCGGGACGGTCCCGGAGAACCTGGGCACCTTCCGGACGGACACCACCTACTACGTCATGTGTCGTTCCGGAGGGCGCAGCCTGTCCGCCTGCCAGTTCCTCGCCGAGCGGGGGATCACCGTCGTGAACGTCGAGGGTGGCATCATGGGCTGCATGAGTGCCGGTCTCGACGTCATCGTCGGTCACGGGTGAGCCGGTCCGGGTCCGACGACCGGCCCGCCCCGGTCGGCTACGACTGGGTCGCCGACCGGACCCACCTCGCCGAGGTGGTCGACGCCATCGCCGGCACCGACCGCTACGCGATCGACACCGAGTTCCATCGCGAGCGGACCTACTTCCCCGCCCTGGCCCTCGTGCAACTCGCCTGGGAGGACCGGATCGTCCTGGTCGATCCCACGGCCGACGACCTGACCGGGGAACTCAGCCGCCTCTTCTCCCTCGACAGTGAGGCCGTCTTCCACGCCGCCCAACAGGACCTCGACGTGCTCACCCACGCCGTGGGGGCCGTGCCGGCCCGGCTCTTCGACACCCAACTCGCCGGCGGATTCGTCGGATACGGCACGCCCTCGCTCGTCGCGCTCCTGAACGCCGAGCTCGGCATCAGCCCGCCAAAGGGCGATCGGCTGACCGACTGGTTGCGACGGCCGCTCACCGAGGACCAGTGTCGGTACGCCGCCGTCGACGTCGCGCACCTCCTGGCCGTCCAGGACCGGCTCGTCGCCGAACTCGACCGGCGCGGACGGCTGCCGTGGGTGCAGGACGCCTGCGAGGAACTCCGCACCCGTCGCACCGGGGTCGGCGACCCCGGTGACGCGTGGCTCCGGCTCAAGGACGTCCGGGGATTGCGCCCCCGAGCCCGGGCCGTGGCGCAGGCCGTCGCCGAGTGGCGCGAGCGGCGGGCGATGCGCCTGGACGTCCCGGTCCGACAGGTCCTCCCCGACCTGGCGATCCTCGGGATCGCGCAGCGGCAGCCCCGCACCGAAGACGAACTCGCCCAGGCTCGGGGTGTCGACGGCCGGGTCGGCCGCGGGCAACTCGCCCGGGAGATCCTCGAGGCCGTGACCCGTGGCATGGACGCCGACCCGCCCGAGGTGCCCACCGGCGGTGACGACCTCGACCGCGACCTCCGCCCGGCGGTCACGCTCATCTCGGCCTGGGTGTCCCAGGTGGCCCGCGATCAGGGCATCGACACGGCTCTGCTGGCCACTCGCAACGACCTCGTCGCCCTGCTCTCCGATCATCCCGAGGCACGGCTGGCCGGTGGGTGGCGTGCCGAACTGCTCGGTGACGACATCCGCGCCCTCGTCGGCGGCACGGCCGCCCTGACGTTCGTCCGCAGCGCCGACCGCCGTCCGGGTGGTCTGCGTCTCGTCCGATCCGATCCGGTAGGGTGATCCGCCGATGCCAGTTCGCTGACTCGCCATCCAACCAATCACATCAAGATCGTGGGAGCCCGACTGTGAAGAAGGGTCGACATCGTCGCTTCGAAGAGGCGCGCAAGTTGAAGCAGGCCGGTCCGGGGGCCTTCGACCTCGGCCTCGGGGATCGTTCCCGGTCGTCCGACGACGACGAGGGTGAGGATGACGAGTACGCAGCGCTCGCCGAGAAGTACGGCGTCACCTTCGACGACGAGGACGACGACGAGGCCTGACGCCCATCCCTGACGCCCGTCGCGGTCACCGCCGGCGCAGCGTCGGGTGCGGCAGCGGGACCCAGTCGGGCCGCTGCAGCTGTTCGACCATCAGGTCGTAGATCTCCCGGCCGACGAGTTCGACGATCTCGTCCCGCGAACTGACGTAGACCGGATCGCGACCGGTGAAGGCCTCCGGGGCCTCCGTGCACCACCAGTGGAACTCGGCGCCACCGTCGCCCCAGTCCCGCCGCTTCCACTCGCGGAGTCGGGAGATGACGTGGCCGTGGTCGTCGGTGGAGTGCTCCAGTCGGATCGGGACCTGCCAGCACACGTTCGGCTTCCAGTCCAGCGGTCGCTCACCGGCCTGCGTCGCCGCGATGTGCAGGGCGCAGCCGACACCGCCGGCGAAGCCCGGTCGGTTCAGGAAGATGCAGGCATCGTCCACCTGGCGGGTGACGGTCACCGGAGTGCCGTCGGCCTCGGGCTCACCGGCGTCGAGGAATCCGGCCGCCACGGCCTCGGCGTGGAACTGCATGTGCTCGGGTCGGAGTCGGACGAAGGCCCGCACGACGGTCTGCACGTCGTCGTCGTCGACGAAGTGGGCTCCGTAGCTGCAGCACCCCTGCTGCATCTCGGTGGCATCGTCGTCGAGCACCCCCTGGCATCCCTCGCCGTAGATGCAGCGATGGGCCGAGCGCAGGTACGTCGCGTCGAAGATCCAGGTGCGGTCCTCCGTCGGGTCGGAGAACGAGATCCACTCGTGGACGTCGGTGGCGGCGGGCGAATCGGGGGACGTGCGGCGTGGACCCACGAGGCGAGGGTACCGGCCTCGGTAGGCTCACTCGCCTATGAGCAGCACGGATCGTCCGGGGTCGTCCCCGGGTCCCCGCCCGATGTCGGCCGACGAGTTGCGCCGCTCGTTCCTCGACTTCTTCGCCGATCGCGACCACACCGTGGTGCCCTCGGCCAGCCTGATCCCGCACGACCCGACGCTGATGTTCACGGTGGCGGGGATGGTCCCGTTCAAGTCCTACTTCGTCGGCGACGAGACGCCGCCGTACCAGCGGGCGGTGAGTTCCCAGAAGTGCGCCCGGGCCGGTGGCAAGCACAACGACCTCGACGACGTCGGGCGGACCAAGCGGCACCTCGTGTTCTTCGAGATGCTCGGCAACTTCTCCTTCGGCGACTACTTCAAGTCCGAGATCATCCCGTGGAGCTGGGAGCTCGTCACCGAGGTGTGGGGTTTCGACGGCGACCGGCTCTGGATCACCGTCCACGAGGGCGACGACGAGGCCGAGGCGATCTGGCACGAGGGAGTCGGCGTGCCGTTGGACCGGATCCAGCGCCTCGGCGACAAGGACAACTTCTGGCAGATGGGTGACACGGGCCCGTGCGGTCCGTGCAGTGAGATCCACATCGACCGCGGGCCGGCCTTCGGTCCCGACGGGGGCCCGCTTCACGACCCGGCCGGCGACCGGTTCATGGAGTTCTGGAACCTGGTCTTCATGCAGTTCGACCAGGCCGCGGACGGCAGCCGCAGCCTGCTGCCCAAGCCGTCGGTCGACACCGGTGCCGGCCTCGAGCGGATCCTCGCCCTCGTCCAGGGCGTCGACTCGGTCTGGGAGACCGACCTCATGGCGCCGCTGCTCGACACGGCCTGCACCCTGACCGGTCGCACCTACCGACCCGGCGACTACGCCGACCGCGACTCCTTCGCCATGCGGGTGCTCGCCGAGCACGCCCGGTCGGCGACGATGCTCGTCAACGACGGGGTGTTCCCGTCGAACGAGGGCCGCGGCTACGTGCTGCGCCGCATCCTGCGTCGAGCGGTGCGCTACGCCTTCGCGCTCGGCACCGACCGGCTCGTGATGCCCGACCTGGCGGCCACCGCCATCGAGGTGATGGGCGGGGCCTACCCCGACGTCGTGCGCAACCGGGACTTCATCCAGGGGGTCCTCGAACGCGAGGAGGACCGTTTCCGGCACACCCTGACGACGGGGCTCGGCATCCTCGACGGTGAACTCGAGGGGGGCCGCACGCTGTCGGGTTCGACGGCGTTCCTCCTCCACGACACCTACGGCTTCCCGCTCGAACTCACGCAGGAGATCGCCGCCGAGCGGTCCGTCGAGGTCGACCTCGAGGGCTTCCGGACCGAGATGGCGGCCCAGCGCGAACGGGCCAAGGCGGCCCGCCGGGACGGCTCGGTCGACGGCGATCGGGCCGAGGCCTACCGCTCGATCATGGAGGAGCACGGTCTGACCGAGTTCGTCGGCTACACCGACGACGCCTGCGCAGCGCGCATCGTCGCCGTCCTCGACACGGTCGGCCCCGACGGCGACGACCTCGTCGAGGTGTTCCTCGACCGCACACCGTTCTACGCCGAGTCCGGTGGCCAGGTCGGCGACACGGGCACCATCTCGGGACCCGGGGTCAGCCTCGAGGTGCTCGACACGACCTTCGCCATCCCGAACCTGCGCCGTCACCTGGCCCGCGTCACGAGCGGCGAGGCTGAGGTCGGCATGGCCGTCGAGGCGGTGATCGACACCGACCGGCGCTCGTCGATCCGACGCAACCACACCGGGACCCACGTCCTGCACTGGGCCCTGCGCCGGGTGCTCGGTGAGCACGTGAAGCAGGCCGGATCGCACGTCGGCCCCGACCGTCTGCGGTTCGACTTCTCGCACTACGCGGCACTCACCGACGAGCAGGTCACGGAGATCGAGCGCCTCGCCAACTCCGAGACGCTCGGCAACGCTCGGGTTCGGGCCTTCGAGACGACGAAGGACGAGGCCGAGGCGATGGGTGCCATCGCCTTCTTCGGTGACAAGTACGGCGACATCGTGCGCGTCCTCGAGGCCGGACGATCCGTCGAGTTGTGCGGCGGGACGCACGTCTCGGCCACCGGCGACATCGGCACGATCAAGATCGTCGCCGAGTCGTCCATCGGGTCGAACCTGCGGCGCATCGAGGCGGTGACCGGCGAGGGGAGCGTCGCCCTCCTGCAGCGCGACGAGGCCGTCCTCGCCGAGGTCGCCTCGATGGTCGGCTCCACGACCGGTGACGTCGTCGACGGGGTGCGTCGCCGCCTCGACGAGATCCGGTCCCTGAACGACGAGATCAAGGCGCTCCGCGCCCAGCTCGCCGTGGGTCGGGCCGGCGACATCGCCGGGTCCGCCGTCGACGGCGTCGTCGTCGAGCGCGTCGATCAGATGGCACCGGGCGACCTGCGCGAGCTGGCGATCGCCGTCCGTCAGCAGCCCGGTGTCCGCCGTGTCGTCCTGATCGGTGAGACGACGACCGGTGGCGTCGCACTGGTCGCCGCCGTCGCCGGCGGCGAGGGGGTCGAGGCGTCGGCGCTGATCCGTGAGGCGGCCAAGGCGGTCGGTGGCGGTGGTGGCGGGAAGGGCGACGTGGCGACCGCCGGCGGCAAGGACGTGGCGGCGATCGACTCGGCGCTCGACATCGCCCGGGCGGCGGCACAGGGGTCCGCCACCGGGTGAACGGGCCCGTCGATCGGCGCCGGGTGCTCGGTCTCGACCCGGGCACCAGGCGGATCGGCGTCGCCATCGGGGTGTCCGGCGTGGCCGGACCGCTCACCGTGATCGAGCGCGGTCGATCCCGCGACGACGACATGGCCCGGATCGCCCGACTCGTCGCCGACGAGGAGGCATCGGCGCTCGTGATCGGACTGCCGCTCGGTCTCGACGGCCGTGAGGGCTCGGCGGCCCGGGCTGCCCGGACGCTGGCGGCGTCGTTGGCTAGGTTCACCGCCGTGCCGATCGTGTTCCACGACGAACGCCTGACGACGGTGACGGCCGATCGGGTGCTGCTCGATGCCGGTGTGCGGGCGCCCGAGCGGCGCCAGGTGGTCGACAAGGTGGCTGCCGCCGTCATGTTGCAGTCGTGGCTCGACGCCGGAGGGATGACGCTGCTCGGAGCGGGGGACGGCTGATGCGTCCCGACCTGCTGAGCGACGACCAGCGGCCTCGGCTCGAGTGGGACGAGGACGACTGGGACCTGCCCGAGGTGGTGCCCCACGTCGAGCCGGTGCCGCGCGCTGGCCGCTGGGTCCGGTGGTTCGTCGCCGCCGTCGCCATGCTCGCGGTGGCGTTGGTGTTGGCCGCGGGTGCGACGGGATGGTGGCTCCTCGATCGCGTCGCTGCCGACGATGCCGGGCCCGGGGAGCCGACGGCGTTCGACATCGCCGAGGGTGAGACGCTCGGCGACGTGGCGCAGCGTCTCGAGGCTGACGGTTTCATCGACGACGCCGGTGTGTTCGAGTGGTACGTCGGCGAGCGCGGCGGTCTGGAGGTCGTGCCGGGCTTCTACCGGATCCGGCCGGGTGCCCATCTCGGCGACGTGCTCGGTGTGCTGCGCACCCCGCCGGGGGAGACCTACCGCAGGGTGACGTTCCCCGAGGGTTTCACCGTCGCCCAGATCGCCTCCCGGCTCGATGCCGAGTTCGAGCGGATGTCAGCTGACCGTTTCCTCGAGTTGGCCGCCGACCCCACGAGACGCGTGCCGTGGCGCCCCGACGACGTCGCGTCGCTCGAGGGCCTGTTGTTCCCCGACACCTACCAGGTCTCCAACGCCGACAACGAGGGCCAGGTGATCGAGCGCATGATCGAACTGATGGAGCGCGTCGCGCTGCAGGAGGAGCTCGAGGTCGGGGCCGAGCGCCTCGGGCTCTCGCCCTACGAACTGTTGACGATCGCGTCGATGATCGAACGCGAGGCCAAGGTCGATGTCGACCGTGGCCTGATCTCGCGCGTCATCCACAACCGGTTGGACCTCGGGTGGAATCTCGAGATCGACGCCACGCTCTACTACGGCGCCGACCCCGACACCCCGTTCGCCGTGCTGCGCGAGACCGATACGCCCTACAACACCTACCGGTACCCAGGGCTCCCGCCGACGCCGATCGCGAACCCGGGTCGGGCCTCGATCAGGGCCGCCCTGAACCCGGCCCCGAACCCGGCCTCGGGCGACCCGATCTGCGCCGTCCTCGAGGATCCGACCGTCGGCTGCGTGTACCTGTTCTACGTCCTGTCCGACGACGACGGCTCCCACGCCTTCGCCGTGACACTCGAGCAGCACGAGGCCAACATCGCCGCGGCCCGCTCCGCCGGGGTGCTGCCGTGAGCCACGGTCGCATCACGGCGAGCACCACGGTCGCCGCCGTCATCGGATCCCCGGTCCGGCACTCCCTGTCACCGGTGCTGCAGGCCGCGGCCTTCGCGCAGCTCGACCTCGACTGGACGATGGTGGCCCTCGAGGTCGGTCTGGGGGAGGGCGCGGCCGCCGTGGCAGCCATGCGCACCCTCGGGCTCGGCGGCATGGCGGTCACGATGCCGCTCAAGGCCGAGGTCGCCCTCGCCGTCGACGAACTCGACCCGGCTGCGGCCGCCCTGCGGTCGGTCAACACGGTCGTGCGGGGTGCCGACGGTCGGATCCGCGGGATGTCCACCGACGGCGACGGGTTCGTCGACTCGCTGCTCGCCGCCGCCGTCGACCCGGCCGGGATGGCGGTGCTGGTGCTCGGGGCGGGAGGGGCCGCCCGCTCGATCGTCGACGCCCTCGGCCGCCGTGGGGCGGCCTCGGTGACCGTCGTGAACCGCTCCGGGGCGGCCGCCGTCGAGGCAGCCGCACTGAGCCCCGTGGCCGTGGCCGCACCGTCCACCGACGTCGTCCCGGTGGTGGATCGGGTCGACCTGGTCGTCAACACGACCCCGGTCGGCATGGGTGTCGACCCGTCGTCGGGTGATGCCGCCGATCACCTGCCGTTGCCCACCGAGGCACTCCGTGCCCGACATGTGGTCGCCGACATCGTCTACCACCCGCTGCGCACGCCTCTCCTGGCGACCGCCGAGCGTGCCGGGGCGACCACGGTCGACGGCCTCGGCATGCTCGTGCACCAGGCAGCCCGGCAGTGCGAGGCGTGGACCGGTCAGCGGCCCGATCCGGCGCTGATGCGCGCCGCAGCGGAGGCCGAACTGGCGGCGCGCCACCGGTAGCCTCGACGCGTGCTCCGCTTGCTGACCGCCGGTGAATCCCATGGGCAGGCACTCGTCGTCGTGCTCGAGGGCCTGCCGGCCGGACTCGAGATCACCGTCGAGGAGATCCAGGCGGAGATGGGTCGTCGTCGACTCGGCTACGGGCGCGGCCCGCGTCAACGATTCGAGGTCGACGAACTGACCCTCCTCGGTGGAGTGCGCCACGGTCGGACCCTCGGCTCGCCGCTCGCGATCGAGATCCGCAACACCGAGTGGTACCGCAGCGACAAGTGGCACGCCGAGATGTCGCCGGCGCCTGGTCGGACCGAGGCTCCCCTCACCCAGGTGCGGCCCGGCCACGCCGATCTCGCCGGCATGCAGAAGTACGGCTTCACGGATGCCCGCGACGTGCTCGAGCGGGCCTCGGCCCGCGAGACCGCGGCCCGGGTCGCGGCGGGCGCGGTCGCCAAGAAGCTCCTCGGGCACCTCGGGGTCGAGATCATCTCGCACGTCATCCAGATGGGTGCCGCTCGGGTCCCGGCCGATGCGGCTCGGCCCACCCCGGCCGATCTCGACACGGTCGACGAGTCGCCGGTGCGGTGCTTCGACGCCGCCGCGGCCGAGGCGATGGTGGCTGAGGTCAAGGCGGCGGCCAAGGACGGTGACTCGCTCGGCGGGGTCGTCGAGGTCCTCGCCTTCGGTGTCCCGATCGGCCTCGGTTCGCACGTGCACTGGGATCGCAAGATCGACGGGATGCTCGCCCAGGCCCTGATGTCGATCCAGGCGGTCAAGGGCGTGGAGATCGGCGACGGTTTCGAGGTCGCCGGCCGCCGGGGCAGTGTCGCCCACGATGCGATCCGCTGGGACGCCGCCAACGAGCGCTACCAGCGTCTGTCGACCTTGGCCGGAGGGGTCGAGGGTGGGATCACCAACGGCGAGTTGCTCGTCGCCCGCGCCGCCATGAAGCCGCTGGCGACGCTGAACGTCCCGACGCTCGAGACGGTCGACACGGCCACCAAGGAGTCCTCGGTGTCGTTCAAGGAGCGCACCGACGTCACCGCCGTCCCGGCGATGGGTGTGGTGGCCGAGACCATGGTCGCCCTCGTGCTCGCCGACGAGGCCCAGCGCAAGTTCGGTGGTGACTCGGTGGCCGAGTTCGTCCGCAACGCCGAGGCCGCGGCCGCCGCCGTCGCCGACCAGGCACGGTGAGTCGATGCGCGAGGTGACGGTCCCGCTCCCGGCCGGCGATGTCGATCGCTCGTACCCGGTGATCGTCGGGCACGGTGCCGTCGCCGGTCTCGGCGAGATCCTCGGGTCGCTCGGGGCTCGCCGTGTCGCCGTCGTGTCGCAGGACGCCATCCCCTTCGGCATCGCCGATGACGCGTTCCCCGGCACGAGTGAGGTGCATCGCTTCACGATCGGCGACGGCGAGGAGCACAAGACCCTGGCGACGGTCGGCGAGTTGTGCCGCAGCTTCGCGCAGGCAGGGATCACCCGCGCCGATGTCGTCGTCGCCGTCGGCGGTGGCATGGTCACCGATGTGGCCGGATTCGCGGCAGCCAGCTACCACCGGGGCATCCCGGTCGTCCACGTGCCGACGTCGCTGCTCGGCATGGTCGATGCGGCGATCGGCGGCAAGACGGGGGTCAACCTGCCCGAGGGCAAGAACCTCGTCGGTGCCTTCTGGCAACCGTCCGGTGTCATCTGCGACCTCGACGCGCTCGCCACGCTGCCCGAGCGCGAGGTGCGCTGCGGGAACGGCGAGATGGCCAAGTACCACTTCCTGACCGGTGATGACCTCGCGGCCATGCCGCTCGAGGACCGGGTCGCGCGCTGTGTCGAGATCAAGGCCGAGGTCGTGGCGTCCGACGAGCGCGAGGGAGGACGTCGGGCGATCCTGAACTACGGCCACACGCTGGCCCACGCGCTCGAGATCGCCTCCGACCACCGCATCGCCCACGGCGAGGCCGTGGCGATCGGGCTGGTGTTCGCCGCCCGTCTCGCCGAACGCCTCGGTCGGATCGATGCCGCTCGGGTCGAGGACCATCGCCGGGTCGTGGAGGGGGTCTACGGGCTCTCGTCGGCCGTCCCGCCTGTCGGGTCGGCCGATGAACTGCTCGAACTGATGGGCCGCGACAAGAAGGCGCTCCACGGACTGACCTTCGTGCTCGATGGTTCCTCCGGTGTCGAACCGGTCGCCGGAGTCGACGCCGGTGTGGTGCGCGATGTGCTGGTCGACGCCCTCGCCGGCCGCTGAGCGGTACCGTTCACGTCCGTGAGCCGCATCGTCCTGCTACTGCACGGCCCGAACCTGAACCTGCTCGGGACCCGCGAACCTGCGGTGTACGGCACCGCCACCCTGGCCGACCACGTCGCCACGGCGCGTTCGACCGCGGCCGGGTTCGATCTCGTCGTCGAGGACATGCAGTCGAACCACGAGGGCGAGTTGATCGACGCCATCCACTCGGCCCGCGGCCGCTGCGCGGCGATCGTGATCAACCCCGGCGCGTTCACGCACTCGTCGTGGGCCATCCACGACGCGCTGGCCGCGTTCGACGGGGTCGTGGTCGAAGTGCACCTGTCGAACCCGGACGCCCGGGAGCCGTGGCGACGCACCAGCGTGGTGTCACCGGTGGCGACCGGGTCGATATCGGGCTTCGGCGGCACCGGCTACGAGTTGGCGATGCGGGCCGTGGCGGCCCGTCTGGCGTGAGCACCCCGACGTCCCCGGTCGCTCCGGCCCGTCCGGTGTCGTCGGTCGGTCGGATCGATCGCATCCGGGCGACCCTCGCCGAACGCCGCGGACCCTCGGCGATGATCGTCTCGACGCCGAGCAACATCCGGTGGGCGACCGGCTTCACCGGGTCGGCCGGGACACTCGTGGTCGGCCCGACGGGGGCGTGGCTCGTCACCGACGGCCGCTACACCGACCAGGCCGCCCGCCAGTTGGCTGCGTCCGGCGTCGGCGACGACGTCGAGGTCGTCACGGCGACGACGGTGTCGGCCCAGCAGACGTCGATCGTCGGGCTGCTCGCCGGTGTCGGCGCCGTCGGGGCGGAGGCCGGGCACATGAGCCATCGTCAGTGGACGACGTTCGCCGACGGCCTCGGGCTCGTCGCCGTCGACGGTGTCGTCGAGTCCCTTCGCCGGCACAAGGACGCCGACGAGATCGCCTGGATCGCGTACGCGTGCGCGATCGCCGACCGGGCGCTGGGTGAGTCGTTGCACACCCTGGTACCCGGGGTCAGCGAGCGGGAGGTGCGCGATGAGCTCGAGGCCCGGATGCGTCGTCTCGGGGCCGACGGCCCGAGTTACGAGACCATCGTCGCCTCCGGTCCCGACAACGGTGCCATGCCGCACCACCGTCCCTCCCACCGGCGACTCGTCGACGGCGATCTGGTCGTGATCGACGTCGGCGCACTCGTCGCCGGGCACCATTCGGACATGACCCGCAGCTTCGTGGTCGGCGAACCGACCACCGAACAGCGCCACTGGTTCGACGTGGTCGCCGCCGCGCAGGCCGCCGGCCGTGCCGCCGTCGCGCCCGGGGTCCCCACGATCGATGTCGACGCCGCCTGCCGGGCCGTGTTCGCCGCCGAGGGCCTCGAGGAACTGTTCACGCACGGCACGGGGCACGGTGTCGGTCTCGACATCCACGAGGAGCCGTTCCTCGGGCGATCCTCGACGGCCGTGCTGGCCGAGGGGGACGTGGTGACCGTCGAACCGGGCCTCTATCGTGTCGGATTCGGTGGCCTCCGCATCGAGGACCTCGTCGAGGTCACCGGCTCCGGCCACCGAGTTCTCACCACATTCCCGAAGGACGACCCATGCCCGCCATCACCACCAACGACCTGAAGACCGGCATCACGCTCGAGCTCGACAACGGCCTGTTCCAGGTCATCGAGTTCCAGCACGTCAAGCCGGGCAAGGGCGGGGCGTTCGTGCGCACCAAGCTGCGCAACGTGCGCACCGGGAACGTCTTCGACCGCACCTTCAACGCCGGCATCCGGGTCGAGCAGGCGATCATCAATCGCGAGGAGATGCAGTTCCTCTACCGCGACGGCGACGACTACGTCTTCATGAACAACGAGTCGTACGAGCAGATGAACGTCGCGCCGGTCGCTCTCGGTGATGCCGCTGACTTCATGGTCGAGGGGATGGTCGCCCAGGTCGCGTTCTTCAACGGCGAGATCATCACCGTCGAGATCCCGGCGTCGGTGGAGTTGACGATCGCCGAGACCGAGCCGGGTGTGCAGGGGGACCGTGTGTCCGGCGCCCGCAAGCCGGCCACGCTGGAGACGGGCCGGGTGATCCAGGTGCCGTTGTTCGTCGAGGCCGGTGAGCGGGTCAAGGTCGACACCCGCACCGGCGAGTACATGACCCGGGTCTGATCGGTGTCGTCCCCCGACGAGAGGTCCGACGCGCGCGAGCGGGCCCTGAACCTCATGTACGAGGCCCACTCGAAGGGCCTGTCGGTCACCGAGGTGATCGACGCGCAGGTGATCGCCCCCGACGAACTGACCCAACTGCTCGCTCGCGGGTCGGAGTCGGCCCGGGACCGAGCCGATGACCTGATCGCCGCCAAGGCTCGGGGGTGGACGCTGGCGCGGATGCCGGTCCTCGATCTGGCGATCATGCGCATGGCGACCTTCGAGTTGTTGGAGCGTCCGGA
The DNA here is from genome assembly GCA_041164245.1 of Actinomycetota bacterium. GTDB lineage: Bacteria > Actinomycetota > Acidimicrobiia > Acidimicrobiales > Ilumatobacteraceae > Casp-actino5. The sequence continues at coordinate 50,042 of JBEAPU010000065.1, forward strand.
CGTGCCGACCCCGGTCGTGCTCGACGAGGCCGTGGAGTTGGCCAAGCGGTTCTCGACCGACGACTCGGGCCGTTTCGTGAACGGTGTCCTCGCTGCGATCGCGGCCGAGGTGCGCGCCGCCTGAGTCCAGCGGCCGCGTTCAGGGCAGTTCGGCGTCGCCGGTGAGTCTCGGGCCGCTCGGCCACGGGTCGACCACGGTCAGCGGGCGTTCGGGTATGCGCCACAGGATGAACCGGGGGTTCGACCACACCGCCTGCAGCCCGAGTTCCTCGGCATCGGCGGCTTGGAGCGGAACCTGGATGTAGTCGCTGTCCCGCGCCATCGCGTACCAGTCGCCGCGCTCGAGCAGCATCCGTCGGTCGTTCCCCTGGATCGACAGTCGGCCCGTGTACAGGTTCATCGTCCGAGCCTGTGCGAACACGACCACGTCCCGCTGGTCGGTGAACGCCACGACGGCGTCGAACAGTTCGCGTGCCTCGGGGTGCTCGGGGCCCCACTGCACGAAGTCGTGGGCACGGTGGTACCGCACGGCGTTGACGGTCTGGCGGGACTGCTCGACGACGAGCGGTGTGAGGACGAGCAGTGCGAGCACCACGGGGACGACCCGTGAGCGAGCGGCCCGTCCGAGGAGGTCCATGCCGCGCACGGCCAGGATCAGGAGCAGCGGCACGAACACGAAGATGTACCGCTGGTACCGGTACGGGGGAGCGAGGACCACCACCGCGAGGGCGACGGCGGCGGCGACGACGTGCAGGTCGATGACGTCCGTGCGGCGCGCCGCCGACACCACGGCATCGATCGACCCGAGGACGGCGAGGCTGACGACCGCGGCGAGGAGCAGGAGTCCGATCGTCGGCGACCCGAGCCACTCGATCGGACTGTCCCCCTGGTCCTTGAGCCCGATGAGTTCGGCGAACGGCTCCCGGTACCAGATCAGGTTGTCGAGCATCCGCGATCGGTCACCGTCCCCGATCCGCATGGCGCTGAGCAGGGGCGCCGGGAGGATGATGTGCAGGCCGCCGGCGATCGCCACCAGTAGGACCCAGGGTCGCCAGGGTGTCGGACGGTCGGCGGTGCCGGCTCGTGCGGCCGCGAACTGGGCTGCGGCGAGGACGGCGGCGAGGGCGAGTCCCTCCCGGCGGGTGTGCACGGCGAGCGCGATCACCACGACGGCGATGACGACGGGCCGGCTCGCCTGACCACGGAGCCGGCCGGTGACCAGCGCGCCGGTGTCGATCGCACGATCGAGTGCGGCGATCGCGATGAGCACGAGGGCCATGAACAACAGGTCGGAGAGCACCGCCCCGGTGGCGCGCAGGAACCACGGGTTGAGCACGACCATCGCCGACACCAGACCGGCGGCGACACGGCCCGCGCGTCGGCCCGTGAGGATCATGGCGGCGACCCCCGATGCGGCGAAGGCGAACGTGCCGACGAGTTTCAGCATCGGGTAGTCGATGCCGAAGAGCGTGACGATCGGGGCGAGGAGGAGCGGGAGCACCCACGGGTAGGCGACGGGGCTGAACGTGGCGTACGCCGAGTTCGAGAGGGCGAACCGGTTGTCGGCCACGACGTCCCACAGGGTGCCGTCGGCGAGCCCGCGCGCCTGGTTGATGTAGAGGGCGAAGTCGTCGCCCCATCCGTGGCCGGCCTCCTGCACGGAGCGGGCCATCCACACCATCACCATCCCGATGCCGATGTGACGCCAGTGGCGCTGCGCCCACCGGCCGGCGCGTCCGGGGACGTCCGTCATCGGGGGCCCCGGACGAGTCGCCCGGGGAGGTCGCCGGTGAACGAGTCGTTGCGCACCGTCTCGACGCCGGCGACGAAGGTGTGGCGGTAGCCCACGCCGGGCTGGACGAGCCGGGGTGCTCCCCCCGGCAGGTCGTGAGCCATCTCGGCCGGGGCGAAACCGAGCCGGTCCAGGTCGATGACGTTGATGTCGGCCCGCTGACCGACGGCGAGCGAGCCGCGGTCGCCGAGCCCGTAGAGGTCGGCGGTCTGGCGGGTCTGACGGTGCACCACGTATTCGATGGGCAGGCGGGGCCCCCGGGTGCGGTCGCGGGTCCAGTGGGTGAGCATGAACGTCGGCATCCCGCCGTCGCAGATCACCCGGCAGTGTGCGCCGGCGTCGGCGAGTCCCATGCGCGTCCCGGGGTGGAGGTGGGCCTCGTGGAGGAACGACAGGTCACCGTCGGCGTAGCTGAAGAAGGTGCTGTAGAGGAAGCCGCGCCCGTCGTCGGCGAGCAGGTGATCGAGGACGAGTTCCATCACCGGTCGCCCGGCGCGGGCGGCGGTCCCGGCGAGGCAGGCGTCGGGGTGTGGCTCGTAGTCGATGGCGGACCGGTCGACCGCCCAGGTCTTGTGCATGGCGCCGAGCACGGCGCGCTCGAAGAACCCGCCGTCGTCGGGGGTCTCCTCGATCAGGCGGCGGCGACGCTCCGGGTCGCGCAACGCCACCACTCGTTCGGCGTGCGGCAGGTGGGCGATCTCGCCCCATGCCGGGTGGAACATCAGGGGGTGGTAACTCCCCTCGAGGCACATGAGGAGTCCGACGGCGCGTCCGCCGACCTGGGCGACGATCGGGACGTCGTCACGGCGGGCCTCGTCGAGCAGACCGAGGACCGTCCTCCACACATCGGGGTGCTGGTCGGGCTGGTTCAGGTTGACGCTCACCGTCCGGCCCGTCGACGCCGCGAGCTCGCGCATCCAGCCCCATTCGAGGGTGGGGACGTCGACGTGGTGCGGGGCGAACTGGACCACACCGTGGGGCATGGCCGACGCGATGCCGAGGAGTTCGTCGGCTCCGGCCGTCGTCCCCGGGACGAGCTCGCCCGATCGCGAGCGGTGCAGCGGTGTGCGCGAGGTGGTGAAGCCGAGCGCCCCGGCGCGCAGTCCGGCGGCGACGATCTCGGCCATGGCCGCGATGTCGGTCGTGTCCGCCGGCTCGTTGGCGGCGCCGCGGTCGCCCATCACGTAGGCGCGGACCGCGCCATGGGGGACCTGTGCCCCGATGTCGATCACGTAGCGGCGCGAGTCGAGTGCGTCGAGGTACTCGGGGAACGTCTCCCAGGCCCAGTCGATCCCCTCGGTGAGGGCGGCGCCGGGGATGTCCTCGACGCCCTCCATGAGTTCGATCAGCCAGTCGTGACGGTCGGGCGCGGCGGGAGCGAAGCCGACGCCGCAGTTGCCCATCACGGCGGTCGTCACGCCGTGCCACGAGGACGGGGTGAGGAAGGGATCCCAGCTGGCCTGGGCGTCGTAGTGGGTGTGGACGTCGACGAAGCCGGGCGTCACCGTCAGACCGTCGGCGTCGATGACCCGTCGGGCGGGTCCCAGGTCGTCCCCGACGCCCGAGATGACACCGTCGCCGACCGCCACGTCGGTGACGCGCGCCGGCCCTCCGGTGCCGTCGACGACCATCCCACCGGTGATGACGAGGTCGTGCACGTCAACCCCGGCCGTCGGTGGGCAGGTTCTCGAACTGGGGGCGACCGGCTGAGTCCTCGAGTGCGTCGATGAAGTCGTCGACGTCGTCGTCCTCTCCGCAGATCAACCAGATCGACGTCGGCTCGGTGTCCGGCGAGTCGGGGTCGGCCTCCGACCACGGGTAGACGCCCTCGAGTGGGTAGCGGTCGACCGTGATGTCGCCGTCGTCGTCATCGACCGGTGCCACGACGGCGATCTCGATCTCGGCGTCGCCGGGTTGGTCTCGAAGGATGTCGATGAGTTCGCTGACGAGCACGGTGTCCTCCAGGTCGTGGGTGGCGGGTCGGGTCAGGTGCCGGCGAGCCAGGCGTCGGCCCGCTCCAGCAGGAACAGACTGACCTCCTTGCAACGCTCCAGGCTCCTCGTGACGGCGTCGTCGTTGTTCATGTACACGTCGGACAGTTCGACGGAGATCTTCGCGACGATCGACAGGCTCCGCTCAGGTGCATCCGTCACGCTCGGGAACGAGTCGATCGCCGACACCTCGACGGGAAGGTCGACCCCGCCGACACCGGCGATCTCGGTGGCGAGCACCAGGAGGTCCGGCGGGTTGGGCAGCGGCGGGAGCGTCCAGGTGAAGATCAACGGGAACGTGAACCCGGTCGGAGGTTCCTCCTCGAGGTCGTCCATCTTCATCACCTCGTCCTCGAATCCGAGGAGCGCTCGGGGGTCGACATCGAGGGCGAGGTGCAGGTCGATCGGGCCGGAGCAGGCCTCCTCGGGGTGGAGGTCGACCTCCCAGAGTTGACGCAGGGAGTACGTCTCGACGAAGTGCCGCTCGTCGTGGACGTGGAACCCGCTGTCGATGGCCTCGCTCTTCAGGTCGGCGACGAACCCGGCCACGTCGATGACTGCCACGCCCGAGGACACTACCGTGCTCGTCCGTGCCCCCTGATGCGAAGAGACCCGCCGCCGACGGCATGAGCGATCCGTCGGCGGTGATGTCGGTGTTCGAGCAGGCGGCCGATGCCGTCTCCGACGTGCTGTCGGCGACGACGGAGTGGGGCCCGTCCGGCCGACGTGACAGCCAGTACGCGTTCGACGTGACCGCTGACGACGCGTGTCTGGCAGTGCTGCACGATGCGGGCTTCGCCGTGTTCAGCGAGGAGAGCGGCATCACGGGAGACCCGTCGGCGCCGGTGGTGGTCGTCGATCCGGTCGACGGGTCGACGAACGCCTCACGGGGGGTTCCGTGGTTCGCGACCGCACTGTGCCTGGTCGTCGCCGGTGAGGCTCGGGTGGCCATGGTGGCCAACCATGCGACCGGGCAACGCTGGCGGGCGGCGCTCGGCGAGGGGGCGACGCTCGATCACCGACCGATCGAACCGTCCGGACGCGTCCGGCTGGGGGAGTCCCTCGTGGCGATGTCGGGCCTGCCTCGGCACCACTGGGGGTGGGCGCAGTTCCGGGTCCTCGGTGCCTCGGCGCCGGACATGTGCCTCGTGGCATCGGGTGTCCTCGACGGGTGGTGCGACATGCACCGCGGCGGCCACGGGTTGTGGGACTACGCGGCGTCATCGCTGATCTGCACCGAGGCCGGAGCCGTCGTCGGTGACGTGTTCGGGCGGGAGTTGATCACCCTCGACCATTCGGAGCGCCGGGCACCGATGGCGGCGGCGACGTCTGAGTTGTTCGAGGCGATGCTCGAACACCGCCTCCGCGACGGCTGACCCGCAGCGCCCCGGTCAGAGGGGCCGGGCGAAGCTCAGGTCGTGTCCGGCCGGGTCGTGGATCGCGAAGTACCGCTCGCCCCAGGTGGCGTCCGTGGGGGCGATGTCGGGCCTTAGGTCGGCGGCGACCGCCATGGCGTGGAGCGCGTCCACGTCGTCGACGTGGAACACCACCCGACCCCATGGGCACACGGTGCCCTCGCGCGTCAGGTTCACGTGACACGCACCGGCGCTCATCGTCGTGAACCCGTCCCCGGGACCACCGAAGGAGATGTCGAAGCCGAGGGCGGAGTAGAACGCGACCGAGGCGGCCATGTCATGTGTCGAGAGGGTGACGGCGTCGATGCGTCGGATGCCGGTCATGGGACGAGTCTCGCGCCCGCCGGCAGTCCCGTCGACCGTCGATAGCCTCGGGGCATCCGGGCGCATAGCTCAGTTGGCTAGAGCGCTTCCCTTACAAGGAAGATGTCGGGGGTTCGAGTCCCTCTGCGCCCACTGTCCTCGGGTCAGCCGGCCATGAGGCGGTCGAGCACGTTGGTGGTCACCCGCTCGACGGCCCGGTCGGTGCCCAATCCGAACGCCCAGTCGGTCGTCCCGACGGTGATCACCGTGCCGCCGTCGGGTCCTTTGGGTCGGGTCTCGACGATCACCGCGTTGCCGTGGCGGACCCGTCGCTTGTTCGTCTCGGTCACGCCGCCGTGGATCCGCTCGGCGATGAACTCGAGGTCACCTTGATCCGACAGCGCCGAGATCGACTTCGGGTAGTCGCCGACGCCGAGGTTCGACGACGGGCACATCGCCACGATCGTGTGGTCCTCAGGTGAACCGTCGCGACCGGTGCTCACCGGCAGGTGCTCGTCGTCGAGCGCGAGGTGACATCCGAGGGTCTCGTAGCCGACGACTCCGTCGCGGGCACCGAGCACGTCGCCATAGCGGAGGTCGGTGCCGGCCAGCATCCAATGGTCGTCGCGGTACACCACGAACCCACCGATGCCGCGCGCCGTCGCCCGTCCGAAGCGGTGGTACAGCCCCCAGGCGCTCCCGGCGCCGAGCAGACCGGTCTCGGGACGTCCGACGACCGGGTCGGCCCACATGCCCGACATCAGGCCCTGGTCACCCCCATCCATCACCGGGTCGTCGAGGTGCGCCCGGTACTTGTGGCACACCATGGCGTCACCGCCGGCCGTGAGCCGCACCTGCCAGAACATCGTGTTCCCGGAGAACGAAGCCAGGTGCCCACCGCCGGCGACATGACTTTCCACCGCGGCCCGCTGTCCGGCCGACCAATACTCGTCGTGGCCGACCGACAGCATCAATCGGTAACCGTCGAGCGCGGTCGGGTCGTCGTCGAGGTCCGACGACACCGCGTAGTCGATCCGGTAGCCGGCACGCTCGGCCCACTCCACGAACCGTCGCTCGTGGATGAACCAGCCCGATGAGCCGATGGCAGCCGGGTAGGCCCGCGCTCCCCGGTACTCCTGGTAGATCTCGCCGTCGGGGTCCGGTTCCTCGTCCCAACGCACGGGTCGCGCCTTGCGGTCGTCGCGCTCGGTCTCGGGACGGCACAGGAGGCCCCGGGTGAACGGTCGCCGGAACGACACGGTGTGTCCGCCCGTGTAGAGCGAACAGCCTCCCCAGGTGTTGTACGCGTTCCACGTGTTCGTGCCGAGCACCATCAGGATCGGCGATGACGGCGTGGTCGAGCGCATGACGAAGCCGGTATGGGCGACATCGCGTCCCTCGGGCGCTCCCTCGGCGGTGAGGGTGACGAGGTGGAATCCGGAGCGCCACGTGGTGCCTGTCGGGATCTCGAGGCTGGCCGGCCAACCGCACCCCCGGGAGTCGGCGTGGTGCGGCGCCGGGTGGAAGCTGCCCTCGATCGGACCGTCGCTCTCCCAGACGACCTCGCGTGTCGCGCCCCACCGCTCGACCCGCACCCGGAAGCGCTCCGCCCGGGTCGACACGTGCAGCGGCATGGACTCTCCGGCCCGGCAACTCAGGCGACCGCAGTAGGCCTCGATGTCGTCGTAGAAGGTCAGGTCGTCCAACGGCACGGTCATGGGCCGATGGTACGCACCGGGGATCACCCGCCCGGGAGCCGGATGGACGACGCGAGGCGCCGTCAGTCGGTGACGGCGGCGACGGGCTCGCCCCACCAGGTGGTGGGTGCCCGGAGGATGTCGGAGCGCTCCATGCCGTCGGCTCCGAACATCTCGACGGCGATCGCCTTGGCGACGCCGCGGTGACGCGGCGCGATCTCGGAGAACACCGGTCCGGCGATGTGATCGTCGAGCGCTGCCCGGCTGGCGTACATCTCGAGCAGTCCGCCGGTGTTCGTCGCCTCGTCGATGTACCAGTCGTAGATCAAGGTGCCCGGCTCGGCTCGGCTGGCGTCGGCCATCTCGGTCGCCATCGCGATGAACCCGTCGCGATCGCGGATCTCCCACTTGACGATGACCGTCACCCAGCTGCGTTGTGCCATGGGCGGACCGTAGCGCGTCACGCTGCGAGCATCAGATGTCGATCACTCCCGACGGTCCGGCCGGCCCTCCGGGTGGCCGACGACGCCGACGGCGGAGCGGACGGGTCAGGCGCAGCACGAGCCAGATGACGATGAGGCCCACCAGCACCCGAGCGAAACCCGATGCGTCCGACGGCAGGAGGAGCTCGCCCACCCCGCCGGCGACCCAGGCGAGCAGGAGCAGGACGCCGCCGAGGATGACGAAGGGCAGGGCGACGACCAGGCAGCCGATCCTCCGGGCCCGTCCACCGACCTCGAACTCGAAGCGCTGCATGGCCACACCCTAGGAGGGGTGGGGAATGACGTCGTCGCGAAAAGAGCAGAACATGTGTTTGTTTACCGTACATCCATCTGATAGTGTTCCGGTATGGCCGCTGCCACGATCGATCGGGTGCTCTACGGGGTGGAACGCCTCGGGCACGCCGACATCGCCTCCGCCGATGTCGGCCGGTTGGCCGAGTTGGCGGGTGTGTCACGCGACCTCCGGTCCTGGTTGGCGTCGATCGATGTCGCGATCACGCGTCGCACAGCGGAGTTGCACGCGGCCGGCCGGGCTGGTGCCCCGGAAGGTTTGTTGGCTGATCATGGTGGCCAGTCCGCTGCCGAGGCACGGGCGGCGAAGGATCGTGCTGATGTGTGTGACGCGATGCCGTTGTTCGACTCGGCTCTCGCGTCGGGTGGTGTGACGCCCGGTCATCTGGATGCGATCGCGAAGGCGTCCCGGAACCTGTCCGACGACGCGAAAGCCAAGTTGCAGGAACAGCAACAGAAGCTGCTCGACGCGGCAGCCGGTCAGTCGGTCGACAAGTTCGGACGTCTGGTGACGAACCTGGCGCGTGACATCGCCGCCCAACTCGACGCCGCAGCAGAAGCCGACCGCATGACACGCCTGCGCAAACAGTCACGGGTCCGTCACTGGATCGATGGTGTGACCGGTCTCGGCAAGACATTGATCGAGTTGGACCCGGAACGTCACGCCGCACTCATCGCGACACTCGACGCACACCTCGCGTCGGTGAAACAACGCGACGGGTCCGCCAACATCCCGTTCGAGGAACTCAAAGTGAACGCGTTCATCGAACTGGTCTCAACCGGTGGCGACCTCGCGAAGAAACGTGTCCCTGAAGTCGTGGTGATAGTCGATTGGAACACCCTGTATCGGGACGTCATCCGCCCCGACTCGGTGTCAGAAACCCTCTCGGGGGAGCCGGTGTCGCTCGACACGATCCGCCGCCTGTGCTGCGACGCCGAAATCCGGTTGGTCACACTCGCCGGTGCGGGTGAACGCATCGACGTGGACCGCCAAGACCGCGTCGCGAACAGGGCTCAACGCCGCGCGCTCGCTGCACTTCACCGCACCTGTGCCCATCCGGACTGTGACGTGATGTTCGAGCACTGCCAGATCCACCACGTCACACCCTGGGAACACGGCGGGTTGACGAACCTCGACAACCTCATCCCGTTGTGTTCACGTCATCACCATCTGGTGCACGAAGGACGCTGGCGGCTCGCCTTGCGACCTGATCGGGCTGTGATCTGGACACGACCCGACGGCGTGATCCACTTCGAGGGCTACACCACCGACCGACAACCCCGTGACCGGGTGTATGTGCCGGAGCCCGACCCGCCACCAGCACGACAACCCTGAACCGCGGATCGCGGACCCGAGGGAACCCCAACCACACACCCCGCGAACCCCACCACAGGCGTGCACCCACACGCCCAACACCCATGTCCGGGCCCGGGTGAGGCGCTCTCGGCGCCCGTCATC
>JBEAPU010000066.1:0-17146 GCA_041164245.1 Actinomycetota bacterium
CCGGCGAAGCGCAGGATCAGGTGCCGGGCACCGGCGTCGACGAACTCGCGCACCCACGCCACCAGACCGTCGGGGGTGCCGGCGTACGTCGCCTGCACGGCGCGCATCACGGCCGGCGGCGCCGGGTAGTAGGCGGCGAGGTACTCGTCGAGAGCCCGTTCCGCCGCTGCCGGATCATCATCGAGGGAGATGGTGAGGTAGGTCGAGGTCGCGATCGAGTCCGGGTCGCGACCGGCATCGACGGCCGCGGCACAAACGTGCGCGAGTCCGTCGGCGAAACCGTCGACCGGTCCGATCGGCATCCAGCCGTCGTAGCGCGTGCCGACCCGACGCTGGGCCTCGGGGTTCGAGCCGGCGACCCAGATCGGGGGCCCGCCGGGTTGGTGCGGTGTCGGCGCGACGGCGACTGCGTCGACGGTGTGGAAGTCGCTGTGGTGGGTGACGGTCTCACCCGACCACAACCGCCGGCAGATGTCGAGGTGATCGTTGAACCGTCCGACCCGGCGTTCGAACTCGACCCCGACCGCAGCGAACTCGTGACGGGTCGTCGGGTTGTCGGTCGCGATGCCGACACCGAGCACGATGCGACCCTCGGCGATCCGATCGAGGGTCGCCACCTGGTGGGCCATCACGACGGGGTGGCGCAACACGGGGAGCAGCACCGCAGTGCCGAGGGTGACCCTGCTGGTGCGGGCGGCGACGGCGGGCAGGAGCGTCAGCGGGTCATGGCGGGCGCGGGCGACGATCGAGTCACCGGCCCAGACAGAGTCGTACCCCGAACGCTCGGCACGCTCCGCGAGGGCGATGAGCGGTGCGGCGGCGACGTCACCGGACATCACCGCCTCACGGGTGGGGATCAGGTAGCCGAGTTCGACGGGCTGCGTCATGTGCGCAGCCTGTCAGGTCGGTGTCGGCCGCTCAGCTACCGGAGAACTCTGGTGCCTCCGCCCCGCAACACGTAGATGTCCTCATTGACACGAGACGTCGGTCCGGGCAATGTTCGGCGTCACCAAGTGGACTCGACGTCTTAGGAGAGAGTGATGCCGCCTTGCGCCCGACGAACACTGGCGGACGGAGTGGATCACGAGTCAGATCCAGACCGGCGCGGCCCGCGATGAGCGGACCGCAGGAGCACCACAGTCCTGCTCACGAGATTCAAGCGGGCGAATCGCTTCCACCGTGGGCACCGCTCCTGTCGCGGCGTGACCTGCTCAAGCGGTCAGGGGCCCTCGTCGGAGCGGGCCTCCTTCCACCGTGGGTGTTGGCTGCCTGCTCATCTGGCGGTGACATGTCCATCGGTACCACGAGCACTGGCGTGCCCCCAAGCACGACTGTGGCACCGTCTCTCCGTCTCGGCAACGAACCCTTCGACACTCTTCGCGAGGTCCAGACGGCGTTGCGCTCCAGCCCCGACCACTTCGTCGCACGAGCGAGGGCTCTCGTCGAGGCAGGCGATGCAGAGGGAGTCATCCGCTTCGTGAGGGACGATCTGAGAACCCTTCCGACCATGGGCCGGCAGTTCTCCGACGGGGCGAACATCGTCAGGTGGGGTCATCTACCGGCGCTTCGATGCGGCGCCGGCACCCCACGGGAGCTCGCCGACCTGACCGTTCACCTTCTCGCTGAGGCAGGAGTGACGGCCCAGGTCCGAACGGTCTCGGTGGCCGATCTACCAGATGGGGCCCGATCGATCTTCGATCTTCGGCGAGGACCTGCTGAGAACATCGAGATCACCCAGACACAACTCGAGGACTGGCAGGCGCGCACCGGTGCAGTCCCGATGAGCCCAGAGGACGCTGCGCCGCCAGCGGTGGCTGAGGTGATGGCCCGTGACGTGAGCGCAGAGGCCGGGGCTCTGTACGAATCCCTCCTCGGCCACATCGGCGATCGGATAGAGACCAGGAGCACCTCCGTCGACTTCGCGGTGGCCAAGCTTCCCGTCGTCGAGGTCGAACTACCGACGGGGCCCGTCGTGTGCCTTCCTGCGCTACCTGGAACCGGGCTACTCGACCCCGAGTCGATCCCACTTGGCGTGGCATCGGATCCCACCGGCATGTGGCAGGTGACCACCACCCTCTCGATCGCTCGCTCGAGCTCACCCGACGAGTTCGTCGACCTGGTCTCGGGATCATGGAGTGCCGAGGACCTGATCGGACATCAGGTCCGCCTCGGCTTCACCCCGTCCCTCACCGTCGAGGAGTCGTTGGTGACGACCCTCGGCGCCGTACGGACCTTCACCCCCATGCTGACGATCGAGGGGTCCGATGTCGACGACCAGAGGGCGGTCGACCTGGCAGCAGTCGGAGACTCGATCGACGTCTCGGGCGCCATCGTGACGTCGACCGATGCAGCGATGACTGTCGACGGACTTGTCCTGCTCGCACCTGATGACCCTTCAGCAGGACGCCCGGAGGACGTCGCCACAGTTGAGGTCGAGGTCGACTCTCGGTCGTTCCCGGAGCTGCTGGTCCACGTGACGCCCCGGGATGCACGTGGCGAGATCGTGGCTGGACTGCAACCCGAGCACCTTGCCGTCATCGACGAAGGCATCGGTGTCCCGGCCCTCGTGACGTCCAATCAGCCCGCTCCCCGGATCGCGCTGCTGGTCGACCAGTCGCAATCGATGCCCGATGAGTATCGGGGCCCCGGCGCAGAGAGGTTGCTCGAGGAACTCGAACAAGTGGCTCTCCGTGTGTTCCCTGCCGCCAGACTGAGCCTGCTCCCGACCGATTCCGATCTGTGGCGTTGGTTGGGCATCGCTCAGAGCCAACGACCGGACCTCGTGATCTACGTGTCGGATGGCGATCAGGACGGTGGTGTCGCCGAGGAGGCGAAGAACCGCCTGCGAGCAAGCGGACCGACCCTCTTCCTCGATGTCGGCAGCGACCGGGCCGGACGCTTCGACGAGTTCGTCGACGTCACCGGTGGATCGATCGAACCAGTAGCAGATAGAGCAGCCGTGCTCGACCGGGTCGCTGAGCGGCTGCAGACGTTCACCGTGGCGGCCTACAGACTCGCGGCTCACGCCTCATCACCGGAGCCTTCGCGACGGACCCTCTCCGTCGATGTCCGGGACACATCGGGTGTCATTGCGTCGTCGAGCACCGAATACAGCGTCCCCGAGGCCGCGGATCGGGTGCTGCCGGAATCGATCTGTTCACTCCGCATGGTTCTCACCATGAAACGACAGGGCATCAGGGACGTGACAGTCGCGCGGATCATCGCCGGACGGGACCCGTACCTTGAGGAGAGGGTCACCGATGCCGACATCGACGCCGTCCGCAATGCGATGTGGGGCACCCACCTGATCCATGTCGAGGGAGGCGGACTACCACTGACCATCCGCGCCGATGAACTGATCGAGTCGCAGTTCGGTCTGGACCCGCTGTTCGCCGCGATCAGAGGGGAGCTCCCGGTCGTCGAGACCCTCGAGAGGTTCCGGCCAGCACCGCCGACTGAGTTGTTCGGACTGATGGGAGTCGTGGCCGATCCCGAGGACAGGGCCCTCGTCTTCGAGGAGGGCCTCCGGATGATCCGCCACAGCGTCGTCCAGCAGATCGGTACCGACATCGTCGAACGTCGCTTGGACATCCTGCCGACCGCGCTGTTCCACGCAGCCTCTGATGACCGCCGGGAGGCATTCGAGGCGACGATGCGAGCGACGGCGGTGTTCGCGCACCTCGAGGCGGCCACCTTCCCGCGGTCGACTGCGACAGTTCTCGAAGGACTCGAACTACTCCTCACCGACGAGCCATCGCGTCTTGGCATCGACTACGGGTACGAGTACGGGAGGTGGCGGCGCCTACTCAACTCGAATCGCGTCGGGAGCCCTGTCCGGATCGCTCCGATCGGCGGAGGGGAATACGCATGCTGGTCCGTGTCGATGGAGTCGGGAGAGGTGATCGGACTCCTCGACGGCAACGGTGGCGCAGACCTCGTGGAGTACATCAAGGAGCGGACGGCGTGGTTCGACCTCGTCATCGACTACTACGTCGTGCTGTTCGGTGCACTCGGAGTCATCAACTCGGTGAACGGCTTCCAGTGGGCTGTCATCACCGAGTATTCGAAGACTCTCGTGAAGTTGTACGCGGTGGCGAGTTTCATCATGATCAACATGACCTCGGAGAAGGTGGAAGGTGTTCTCCTCGACCTCGTGCTGTCCCTCGTCTGCAACATCGCTCGCTCCGTGTTCCTCGGCAAGCTGTTCCCCGAAGGCAACCCCAGCAAGGGTCTCTACGACTCGATCATCGGCCTGCTGTCGATCCTGTTCAATGTGACCGACTCGCCGCTCATACTCGGGGCTCGATGCCCCTGAGGGGCGCGCGGATTCACGAGTTCAGGCACCGGCGAGGCCGGGGATCTCACAGGCTTGACCGGTGACGACGGGCTGATGGACCGCGATGTTGCCGTGTCCGCCGGCCGACCACGACGGGAACACGGCGGAGTAGAGGCCCTCGGCGCCGGCGACGAACATGAGCACATGCTCCGGTGACCGCAGCACGCGGATCTCATCCCCGTCGTCACCCGATGGGGCGAACGCCGGGTTGAGACTGCGCAGACGCTCGAGACTCACGGTGCACAGCTCGTGGAGACGATGTTGGATGCGTTCCCGGTCCCAGCCTGCGGCGTGGAGGACGGCGGCGTGCTCCGGGTTCAACGCGACGGCGACCGCGCCCGAGCGCAGGTACAGGTTGTTCGAGCCAGCGTTCGTGATGACCCCGGCGATCACCCGCAACAGACGCTCGGGCGAGTCGGGCGAGTCGGCGTCGTTGACGAACATCACCGAGTGCGGGGCCTCGACGCCGACGACGGTGACGACATCGGCGGCCATGTCGTACCCCCACATCGCCGCCAACGGTGGGAACGGGGAGGCCTCCTCGGCTTCGGCGAGGCACATCGTGAACTTGCCGGGATGCCCGAGGAGCGCCATGTCGGACGTGCCGGGTCGCGCCCCTCCGATGTTGATCATGCTCAGCCGCAAGGCCCGCCCGATCGAGGCGTTGGCCCGGTGTCCCGGGCCGAGTGCACCGAAACCCGATGCGATGCCGGTGAGCGGGGCGAGTGGGCCGTTGACGATGACGAGCGGTGCGATCGAGTGGGTGGTGGACTGCACCTCGGCGAGGTCGAACTCGGGTTGCAGCACGGCCTGCACCGCGGCGATCACGTAGGGCATGTGGTCGGGGTCGCAGCCGGCCATCACGGCGTTCGTCGCGACATTCTCGATCGTGACCGTGCCACCCAACGGCCCCATCTCACCGAGGATCACATCGGCATCGAGCCCGGCGGCGAGCACGAGTCGGGCGACGCGGTCGGGCGTCGGGATGACGACCGGCAATCCGTCGGTGCAGCCGAGCTCGTGCAGGCGGGCCAGCGCCTCGGCCTCGTCGTGGGCCTCCAGGAGACCGGTCATGAGATTGCGCCGACGAGGGCGTTGTCGGGGGCCGAGTCACCACGCAGCACGGCGACGAGCCGCGGGGCGATCTCGTCGGCGAGTGCGGACATCGACTCGTTAGAGGTGCCGGCCACCGGATGCGGCAGACGTACCCGCGGCACGTCGGGCATGCCGTTCGACAGCGCGATCAGGTCACCCTGGGGCCAGAAGGGTTCGGTGACGAGCGCGACGACCGCGAGCCCCCGGTGTGCCAGTTCGATCCCGTCACGCACCGTGCCGGATGTGCAACTGCCTCAATGGCCGTAGGCGGCGATCACCGCCGAGCAGGTGTCGGAGATCTCGGCGAGGTCCTCCGGCGAGGCGAGGGCGCTCGCATTGCCCTTGTTCCAGAGTTTCACGGACAATCCGGGGACGAGGCGTTCGACGGCCCGGCCGATGTGGCCGAGGAACTCGACGGAGCCCGGGAAGCCATTGGCGAAGAGGGCAACCTGCTGACCGGCGGCCACGGTGGCTCGCCCGGCGTATGGATGCGTCGAGCCGGAGCGTTCACCGCGCGGGTCGAGGAACTTCATGACCGGATCCTAGGTCTCGTTGGGCGACAGCTCGCCCTCGGACACCGCCGTGGTGCGCACGGCGACTTCGAGACCCTGGCTGAATGGGAGCGTCATCGTCGTGAATCCGTTGGTCGGATCCTGGAGGAACGCGAACAAAGGGCCGTACTCGAGTCGTCGAGCCGTGGTGTTGTCGGCGACGATCACCCCTCCGACGGGGATCCGTGGCGCGACGAGGTCCACCGTCGCCCTCACCATCGGCACCCAGATGTCGAGCAGCAACATGTCGACCGGACCGTCGTCGACCGCCAGTGTGAGCCGGAGGTCGCCCTCGCGGAGGTCGATGAACTCGTCGAGTCGCGCCTCGGCGAAGGTGCGTCGCGCCTCGGCGACCTTGTTCGGTTCGCGCTCCGTGCCGATCACGATGCCGCCCCCGTTGTCACGCACCGCGGCGGCCAGGTAGAGCGTGGACACGCCGAATGAGGTTCCGGCCTCCACGATGCGGCGGGCGCCCCGCACGCGGGCCAGCAGGTAGCAGAACTCCGCCTTGTCCCGGTCCAGCGCCACGAACTTGTCGGCCCAGAACGCTCGACCCGCCTCCAGGTCGGCCTCGGTGCCGCGGGTCGAGCGACCACCGTCGGCCGTGAGGTGGGCTGCGTTCTCGGCGTCCTGTGCGTCGCTGGCCGCGTGCAGGCGGTCGAGCAGCGCCCTGAGCGCCAGATCATCACGGATCGAGTTCGCCACGCGTCGCGGACACTACCGCTGCCGGCTCACCCGGGGGTGGCCTCGAACGCGACGACGTCGGCCCGGACGAGGTCGAGGGTGAGGTCCTCGATGCAGCCGACGATGCGGAGCCGGCCGCTGCGCCCGAGGGCACGATCGATGACGAGCTCGGCCTCGTCCGGGCCGGTCGCGATGATCCGGGTCGCACGGATCCCGCCGGGCAGCCTGGACTGGCACGCGCTCCACAGACCCGCCACGATGTCGACTGCCGGGTCCTCGGTCCGGCGTTGCTCGACATCGATCACGAGCGAACTCATCCCCGGTCGGGTCAGGTCGTCCAGGCGGGTCTGAGTCAGGTCCCGCAGGGCGAGGACGGTCACCGTGACGAGGACCGCCACCGCGAGGCCGACGCTGAGGAGTGCGATCGAGCTGCGCGGTCGACCGGGCGCAGGTGGCTCCGCTCGTCGACGGACGCCCCCACCGAGGGGAAGCTGCGTGATGAGCGCACGCTCGATCCCCCGATCGACTGTGCCCCTGGCCGCAGCACTCGCGACGTGCTCGATCACGTACGTGAGGAAGGACACGATCACCCCTGCGCCGAGCAGGACCGGGACGAACACCCCGACACGGTCGGACGGGGATCGGAGCCACGCGAAGTGCCGCACCGCACGATCACCGTCGCCGGCCCTGAGGGCATCGCGAACGGGGTGGCTCCCGAGCCGGTCATCGGCCAGGACCGCGACATGGTCTTCGAGGCGCCGCAGGTGATGCATGACGACCATCGCCACCGTCACGACGAGTGCTGCGACGAAGACGAGGCCCGACATCATCGCCCGGTTCCACTCCCACCGCGCCAGGTCCACGATCACGTAGGTCCCGGAGACGGCGAGGACGAGGACGGCCAGCGTGAGAGCGAAGGAACGCACTGGTCGGTCGAGGCTCATCGGGCGCACTCGAGGACGGTGACCTCGCCCGACCGGCCGTCGACGAGCACACGGCTCCCGGACGGCAGTCGGCCACGGGCATCCGGGAACGCGGCGACCGTGGCCACGCCGGACTCGCGGGCGAGGATCGCGAGGTGCGAGAGGGCACTGCCGGTCTCGGCGACGAGACCGGCGACGTGACCGAGCGTCGGGGCGAGGTCGGGCGTGAGGTGCTCGCAGACGAGCACCACCGCCTCACCGCGCGCGGTCGCGGCGGCCGCAGCAGCCGGATCGTGCACGACGGTTCCCTCGATCCGGCCACCGCCGGCGGGCACTCCCTCGTTGCCCCTCAGCCGTGGTGACCGGCGGCGGTTCGGGAGGTCAGGATGCACGACCGTGTCGGGTCCGAGGAGGAACGACACCGGCAGGGGTGGCGCCGGCACGATCGCCGCACGGGCGGCGAGGTCGATCGGCGGCGGGCCACCACTGGTGACCGTGGCGAGTTCCTCGAGGGTCAGGTGGGGAACCTGTTCGACGGCGTCGATCGCGCCGGTGCTGACGAGTCGATTCCCCACCTCGGCGACCACTCGGGCGGCGAGTTCCTGCAGCCACCTGACACGCAGTCGGAGCGCCTCGCGCAGCGGGAGGTCACCGACCTGGTGCGGGGACGACATGACGACGGGGAGCGTCCGCGGTGGACCGAGACGCGGCGCCGTGAGGGCGAGGACGACCGGGGCCCGCTCGATGAGCGTCGCGTCGTCCCACCCGGCCGAGCGCCCGGCCACGAGGGCGTCGAGGGCCTGACCGGCTGACGTCACCGTCTCCGCTCCCGCCTCGCCTCGGCCGAGCAGGATCCCGGCCAGCAGCTCGTAGGTGTGGGCGGTGCCGAGTTCGACGACGGCGGCATCGAGCAGCGCGATGAGATCGTCATCGCCCAGTCGGTCGAGATCGGGGATGCCGGCGAGATCGTCATCGATCGCCTGGATCACCATGTCCCCGAGTCCCGGCAGGGCGACTCGGAGACGGCCGACGCGCCACGCCGCGACGAGTCGCCGCAGCATCCGCCCGGGTGCGTGTCGTCGCCGGAAGGTGGCGTGGCCATCGATGAATCCGAGGAGGTCGAGGTCGACCGCGACCCGACCACGGATCACGACGACGAGCGGGCTGCGACCGAGCCGATGTGTGGACACCGCGCCGACGGTGCGAAGACTCCGGGCGAGTCCGGCTCGCAGCGGCTCGACCCACAGGTCGACCTCGAGCGGCCGAAGTGCATCGGGGAAGGTCTCCGCCAGTGGCCCTGGGCCGAGACGCACGCAAGCCCGCCGGCGACGTCGGTCGAGGCCGGGGCTGGCCGCAGTGACGGGACGGCTCTGCAGGAACCAGACGCTGCCGGCGGGATCGATGAGCCACTCGATGTCCTGCGGGGCGCCGAAGATCCGCTCAGCCCGGCGAGCCATCCGCGCCAGTTCGTGCCGTTGCCACCGGGTGAGAGCGGGAGCGTGTCCGGTCCGGGTGGCCGCGATGAACCGGCCGTGGCGACTGACCGTGTAGTGGTCCGCCGTCGTCGTGCCGCCGACGAGCCGGTCGGGTCCGCCGGCGACCGCGTCGATGACCATGTGACGACGCTCCCCCGCGACCGGGTCGATGCCGAACAGGACACCGCCGAGAGCGGCGTCGACCTGACGTTGGATGAGCACGGCGATCGGACGGCGGGTGCCGTCCGGGTCACGGACACGGTCGGCTGATGCGATCACCGCGTCGATGGCATCGTGGAGGCCACCGTCGGCGCGGACACCGAGCACGGACGTGAACCGCCCGGCCATCGACGACGAACCGATGTCCTCGATCGTCGACGACGATCGCACGACGAGATCGCCGGAGCCCACACGCCCGAGGGCGACCTCGAGCTCGGATCGGACACCCGCCATGCCCGACCCGACCCGAACGCCATGGGTCGTGAGGACGATGCCGGGCACGACCGGGAAACCGGCCGCTGCCGCCCGAGCGAGGTTCGCCGCCTTCACCCCGGCGATGTCGGGGTCGGTGGCTGACGGGTCTGCGATGTCGAGGACGAGGGGCGGCACCGCTGTCAACCTAGGGAGGTCCCACGGGATGCCCAGAGACATCTGCACCTTGTCGGCGCCGTCTGTGGGCAGGACGCTGATTGTGAGATGTCGACGGGCGATGCGCGCTGTCGCCGGTTGCTCGGACGTGGCGTGGCACGGGCCGTCGCCGGTCTGATCGCCACGGCGGTCGTGGCCGCCGCGGTGGTCGGTGTCGTCTATCGACGTCAGATCGTGGCGTTCCTCACGCATCGCAAGGGTGGGCCCGAGGTGACCTGGCCGTACGAGGCGCACGATCCGGCACCTGAGGTGCACCTGGCGATGGTCGGCGATGTGGGTGACTCGGGCACCCATGTCGACGCGACCGGGGCGGCGGTGGCTCGCGTTGCGGCCGGTGAGCCGTTCGATGCGTTGGTGTTGCTCGGCGACAACGTGTATCCCGACGGCGAACCCTCCCGGTTGCGGGGTGCGGTGTTCGACCCGTTCGCCACCGTGTTGGCGTCGGGCACCGACGTGGTGGCGATCCTCGGGAACCACGACGTGATCGGTGGCCACGGCGACGACCAGTTGGAGGTGCTGGGGATGGAGGGTCGCTGGTGGTCGCGCACGTACGGCGATGTGCTGCTGGTCGGATTGGACTCGAACGTGCTCGATGCACCAGGACAACTCGAGTTCCTGGAGGAGACATTGGCGGCGAGCGATGCCCGGTGGCGACTTGTGGCTGTGCATCACCCGCCGTACTCGGCCGGGTACCAGGGCTCGAGCGTCGAGGTGCGCGCGCTGTTGGCACCGATCCTCACGCGCCACGGTGTGCAGTTGGTGCTGTCGGGCCATGACCACGACTACCAGCGCAGTGTGCCGATCGGGGGTGTGACCTATGTGGTGAGCGGTGCCGGTTCGGGCACGCGGGGCACCGGCGAGGACGAGTTCACGGCAGCGTCGTGGTCATGGGGCCATTTCGTCGACGTCGCGATCACCGGTGATCGTCTGACGCTGCGTGCCGTCGCCCACGACGGCACCGTCTTCGACGAGGTGGTGCTGACGACGAACAGGTGACCGGACGCCCGGCGCCCACGGGTCACCGATGCCGTCAGGACGGGTCTCGCAACGCCAGTTTCGTGAGCGTCACTCGCCGTTCGTCGAACGCGGCGCGCTCGTGCCGCGGGATCTGTCGTCGTAGACGCCGGGTTGCGGCGACGTCGCCGTAGGCATCGAGTTCGACCGGTGACATGTTGTGCGCGAAGGCGAGGAGGGGCAGGCTGCGACGCACGATGGCGATCTCGTCGCGGCGCATGCGGCGCAGCCGCCGCACCATCACGAAGAACAGCGCGACGTGACCGAGGAGGAGCACGGCGAAGATCGGACTGAGAGCCGATGCGTTCCACGAGGCGTGCAGCAGGATCGCCGGCACCAGCCCACGCAGAGCAGCCACCCGCCGGGAACGCCCGTTTCGCACTGCAGTGCCGATGGCCAGCCCCACCCAGATCGTGAAGTACGGGTGGGCCAGCGGGGAGAACAATCCGCGCAGCACGAACACCACGCCGAGTTCGCCGTCGGTGACGGCGTCCGAGAAGTAGATGACGTTCTCCACCATCGCGAAGCCGAGACCCACATATCCGGCGTAGACCGCGCCGTCGAGAGGGGTGTCGATCTGGTGGCGTTTGGTGGCACCGGCGATGCCGAGGGACTTCATGATCTCCTCGACCACCGGGGCGCTGACGACGAGTGCGGCAGCCACTCCGGCAGCTGCCGCGGTGAACTCGTTGGCGATGCCGGCAACAAGTGTGGACACTCCCGCACCCCACAGGAACGAGTTCCAGCGCATCGCCCGAGGTTCGGGTTCGAGATGATCGAGCCAGATGAATGCAGGGATCGTGTACGCGAGCGGGATCAGCGCGATCAGGAAGGCGGACGGTGTGTCCGCGGCGTAGACGCCGACTGATCCCAGAGCGACCACGAAGGCCACGACCAACGGTCGACGGATCCGCAACTTCGGAGCCTGAGGCATGGGACGTGACACTAACCGTGTGGTCCGGGCCGGAGTCCGGGTCACCGGCAGTGCCGGGGAGACACCGCCCTTGGGGGGACACGTCGAGAAGTACCCGGTCCGGGTGGATCGGGATGACGTGAAGGGTGTCCGCCTCGTGCACCTGCTGAGTGCCGGCTTCGAGGACCATGGAGGACATCCCTCAGGAGTTCGTCAAGCAGGAGGAGCTCGATCCGGCGCTCACGCCCGATCGGGTCCCGCTGTACCCGTCTCGCCCGCTCCGACAGGCCCTCAAGGCGACGCCCGACAGGCAGCGCAACGCTCCGAGGCTCGAACTGATCAACCGAGTCGACGAGCACGACACGCGCCCCACACCGACGCGACCCGCGAGTCGCGTCAGGCGATCGAGCAGGTCATGTCAGCGCCGCAGCACAGCGGCCACGTGATCTTTCCGGGACCGTTGGGGCAGTTCGAGATCTGGACCATCGACTCAGGCGTTGAGCGCGATGATCAGCATGACCGGCACGCCGAGCATCACCAACGTCGCCAGAACGATGTACACGGGGAACGGCGCCTTCGTGAACTGCGACCCGAAGGCTGACGCTCGCAGATCGTCGCTCATGTCGTTACGCATCGAGGCGATGTCCATGACTGCGCCGAACGCGCAGAACCACAGGAAGAACCCGAAGGCACCGACGGCGATCGAGATGGCCGTCGAAGCGTCGCCGAGGCCGCCGAGCGCAATGGCGACCGTGACACCGACCGTCATCAACATCAGAGTCTTCATGCACACCCAAAGCATGTCCGCCCGGTGGCTGATCCACCTGTGCAGATCGTTGTTCTCCATGTTGCCCTCCTGGATCTGGCGCCGATACGCGCACGACGCAGCCAAGCCGAGGCACATTGTCACTGCCTTGTCGCCGGAGCGCGGAGCGTCACGTTGGGGGTTACGCGTCGGCTGCGTCGTTCCAGTGCGCGATGCATGAAGCCAACGCCAGCACCGCAAGTACCCCCGCAGTGAGAAGTGGCGCGACGGGAAATGACGCATCCTCGCCGTATCCGCGGCCGCTCAACGCGCTCACCGTCGCAATCTCGCTGGCAACGAACACCAGGATCAGCATGGCTCCCATACGGGCGCGGGTTCCAGCTCGCGTCAACTGCGTCAGGATCATGAGCAGTGCACCGAAGGACATGATCTTCACTCCCCAGGTCAACTCGATACCAGCCGCGATGTCGAGTTCCCGTCCGCTCAAGGTGCCCCACTGATCCTCGGCCCAATCCTCGGCCGACGCGGTGTTGCCGAGCCCACCGACCAAGCCCAGGGCGGCGAACAGACGCAGCCACAACCCCGTCTTCAAGATCTTGACCATGATCGCTACCTCCGGGCAGTTGTCGTTGCTGGGCCCCGAATCGGGCACGACAAGCCACACACTTCCGGGCCTGCGTGGCAGAGACGGTGGCAGCCCCGACTTGTCAGGAGCTTGTGGCGAAGCGACGAACTCATGTCCTGCGGGACACGAGCGAGGGAACGTCGTCGACTGGGCCGACGGGGAAATCTCAACCCGGACGCACGCCTCGGGGATTGTCAACTGGTGTCGGAGGGGGGACTTGAACCCCCACGCCCGTTAGTAGGGCACTAGCACCTCAAGCTAGCGCGTCTGCCATTCCGCCACTCCGACGTGGTGCCTCGGGATGATATCGGCTGTCAGTACCGAACCATCAGGAAGCTCAGCGCCAGCACGGAGAGGATCCACGCCAACGCGAAGACGAACGTGATGCGGTTCAGGTTGCGCTCGGCTGCCGTCGACCCGAGGGCCGCTCCGGCGCCACCGCCGAACATGTCGGACAGGCCGCCACCACGGCCGGAGTGCATCAACACCCCACCGATCACACCGATCATCGAGAGGATGTTGATGACCACCATGATGTACATCATCACGTCACGCACGGTCGCAGAGCCTACCTGCGGTCAGCGCGACAGCACCGTGGCGAAGGGTTCGCGCCGCACCACCGGCGAGAACACGAGGCCACGTCCATCGGCGGACTCCCACACTCCCGGGATGGCGAAGGCACCGATCGTCCGTCGGTACCAGCCCGACCCGCCGCACTCCAGCACGGGATTGACGCACGACGGCCAGCTCTCGACACCGATGACGATCTGACCGTCTCC
The DNA here is from genome assembly GCA_041164245.1 of Actinomycetota bacterium. GTDB lineage: Bacteria > Actinomycetota > Acidimicrobiia > Acidimicrobiales > Ilumatobacteraceae > Casp-actino5. Next base: position 13,810 of record JBEAPU010000066.1, read on the forward strand.
GTCGAGGTCCTCCAGCTCGGCGATCGCCCCCATCGTCCACACTCCCGCCGCCCGGACATCCCGGAGGACGGCGTCGGGCCCGACCTTGTCCGGGCGCCAGGCGAGTGCCGACGGCAAACGGACGAGCGGCAGCACCTGACGCAGATCCACCATCCGCACGAGGGCATCCCCGATCGCAGCCGCCTGCTCATCGGGATCCAGCGTCCCCGAGGCCACGTCGATCAGCGCGTCCACCTCGGCATCGCACAGCTGCGCGACGTTCCACGTTCCGCCGCAGGCGAAGCGCCGTTCGAACATCCCCACGTCACCGAGACCGTCCGACGCGAAGATCGTCACGTCCCAACCGCCGGCCACCACCGCCTCGGAGAACACGCACGACCCACCGCACTCGACGATCTCGAGATCGAACCCCTGTGACTCCATCATCGGCACGAAGGCGTCGACCAGTTGTCGCTGGCGCCCATGCCCGACGTCGACCAGCCAGCGCACCACCGCGGGCTCCCCGGTCGGGTCCTGCCAGAGCCCGTCCGGGGAGAAGGTCCATCCCGCCTCGGTCAGCGTCTGGGCGCCGGCACCCGGATCGAACGAGCCGGAGAACGCGTCTCCGCACCAGTCCTCGACCGTGGTCGGACCGCAGTCCCAGATCGCGGCGCCGGTGCGGATCGGCTCGTAGACCTCCTCGACGAGCCGCTGCCGATCCACCGACTGCCAGAACGCCGACCGGAAGACCTCGTCGTCGAACACCCCGCCGGAGCGCAGGTACAGGTCCTCGTGCCGGCCGCTCGCCTGCAGTTCGAACACGAGATTCGGATCGGTCAGTCGATCCGCCACACCGACCGCGATGTCGGGGGCGATGACGTCGACCTCACCGGAGCGCAGCACATCCACTTCGAGATCGATGTCGCGCAGCGGCACCAGAACAACCCTGTCGAATCCCAGTTCGTCGGCGTCGTCGGCGTCCGCTGGTACGAGGATCATCTGCACCCGGTTCCAGACCTCGATGCGCAGTGTGCCCGCCGACGGCGGGACCTCGTCGGCCCACTCCCCCGACACATCGGAGCAGTCACCCACCGACGATGCCTGGACCAGACGGTCGAGAAGCGAGCGGTAGCCGGCGACGACGCGGTCGAAGAACACCTCGACCGAATCCTCGGCGCGCCCCGCTCGCACCTCGATCACGGACGCGTACATCGCCGCGTCGGCCGAACCCGGTGTCGAGGCCAGCGCGTCGACCGTGCACGCGATGTCCGCCACCGACACCTGTTCTCCGTCCGCCCAGCGGATGTCCGGCGACAGCTGGAACGTCAACTGCATGACGGCTCCATCGGGGGGCGGGACGGGTCCACCGATGGACGTGGTCGTCGTCGAGGACGTCCCGTCGGTCAGGGTGGTCGGGGGCGACTCGGGACCCGTCGTCGTGACGGCGACGGTCGTGGTCGGCGAGGTCGTGTCGGTTCCCGAGGAGTCGGAGCAACCGGACAGGACACCGCCGACGCACACGCCGACCACCGCTGCTCGCCGCAGGAACGATGGTCGAGTGGTGAGGGTCATCCCGTGTCCGGACCGTACCAGCGTCCGGTCGTCACCGCCGGTCACCGACCGACGGGGCTCACTCGCCGGCGGCGATGCGGATGATCTGCGCGAACTCGTCCGGGTCGAGACTCGCCCCACCGACGAGCGCACCGTCGACATCGGGCTGCGCCAGCAGCTCGGCCGTCGTCCCGGCCTTCACCGACCCGCCGTACTGGATCCGCACCGCCCGCCCGGCGTCGGCGCCGAAGCTCGCCGTGACGGCGGCACGGATCGACGCGCACATCGACTGGGCGTCGTCGGCCGTCGCCGTGCGGCCAGTGCCGATCGCCCACACCGGCTCGTAGGCGATCACGAGCGATGCCACCTGCTCGGGCTTGACCGTGTGCAGACCGGCCACCACCTGACCGAGCACCACGGCCTCGGTCTCTCCGGCCTCGCGCTGCTCGAGGGACTCGCCGACGCACATGATCGGGGTCATCCCGTGAGCCAGGATCGCCTTGACCTTGGCATTCACCGTCTCGTCGGTCTCGCCGAACAGACTCCGTCGTTCGCTGTGACCGCAGATGACGAGCTTGACGTCGAGCTTTGCCAGGAACGCCGGCGACACCTCGCCGGTGAAGGCACCGCTCACCTCGTGGTGGCAGTGCTGCGCTCCGAGCAGGAACTCCATCCGGTCGGCCTCGATCGAGGTCTGCAGCGTCCGGATGTCGGTGAACGGCGGATGCAGGCTGACGTCGACCTTCTCGTACGCCTCCTTGGGCACGAGCCATGCGAGCTTCTGGAGTGTCCGGAGCGCCTCGAAGTGGTCGAGGTTCATCTTCCAGTTGCCGCTGATCAACGGCGTGCGTGACTCAGGCATTCGGTGCTCCCCGCAACGCGGCCAGGCCCGGCAGGTCACCGAGCTCCAACAACTCCAGACTCGCACCGCCACCGGTCGACACGTGATCCACCTCGTCGTCGAGATGGAACTGAGCCAATGCCGCCGCCGAGTCGCCACCGCCGACCACGGTGAACGCCTTCGTGTCGGCCATCGCCTGGGCGAGGGTGCGGGTGCCGCTGGCGAAACGCTCGTCCTCGAACATGCCCATCGGACCGTTCCAGAAGACCATCCGCGCCTCCATCACCACATCGGAGAAGGCGGCGGCCGACCCGGGTCCGATGTCGAAGCCCTTGGCGCCGTCGGGCAGACGGGTGCCGAACGTGGCGAACGCCCCCGTCGCATCGACACCGACGATGTCATCGGGCAGCACGATCTTCGAGCCGTGCACCTCGAGGATCCGGCGACACGTGTCGACCATGTCCGGTTCGAACAGCGAGTCACCGATCGACTTGCCCTGTGCGGCGAAGAACGTGAAGCACATCGCGCCACCGATGACCAGACTGTCGACCACCCCGAGCAGCGCCTCGACCACGCCGAGTTTGTCGGAGATCTTCGCCCCACCGAGCACGGCCACGAACGGCCGTTTCGGATTCGAGCGCATCCCGAGGAGCACCTCCACCTCCCGTTGCAGGAGACGTCCCATCGCAGAGGGCACGACCGCCGGCGGCCCGACGATGGATGCGTGAGCCCGGTGCGACGCGCCGAACGCGTCGTTGACGTAGCAGTCGATGCCGTCGACGAGGCGCCGTGTGAACTCCGGGTCGTTGCCCTCCTCGCCGGCGTCGAAGCGCAGGTTCTCGAGAAGTTCGACACCGGGGGCCAACTCGGCGAGCCGGGCCCGGACCGGATCCATCGAGTAGCGCGGGTCGGGCGCACCCTTCGGGCGGCCGAGGTGGCTGGCGCATACGACCGACGCCCCGCGCT
>JBEAPU010000067.1:0-9790 GCA_041164245.1 Actinomycetota bacterium
GCGGCGACATCGCTCTCGGGCAGGTCGCCGCAGACGGCGATGCGGGGGGTGATCCAGCCGAGGCGACGCCACCAGGCGGCGGGGTCGATGCTGGGGGTGGTCGGTGTGTGGTCGATGCTCATTGCTCTCCTTCGGACGGGGACGGGTTGACACCGGTCCGTCCGAGGGGAGCCGAGGTGTGACATCGGCGCCGGCGGGGCAGCTTCAGGGGCGGTCGATGGCCTGCCGCACGAGGTCGGCGACCGTCACCTGGCGGGTCACCTCGGCCCTGCCGTCGGCGTAGGCCCGGGCTCGTGCCGCGCGCCGGTCGTCACCGATGGCCGCCCAGGCATCGGCGCAGCGGTTCCAGAGCGCCGTCGAGTCACCGCGGCGTGCGACCGCGGCCGCGACCGCCTGCCGGCCGAGGTCGACGGCAGCCATCACCAGCTCGGCCGAGGACATCGACGGATCGGGACCGACACCGTCCGGTGACGTGTCGACGACGAGATCGCCGACCCCGAGGTCGGGTGGGACGATCGTCTCGGCCCACCAGGTCCCCCGATCCTCGACGATGGGGGCCAAGGCGAGCAGCACCTGGGAGTCGGCGCGCAGGACACGCACCCACCCGTCCCCCGGCCGGACGGACCAGTCGACGCGGAGACGGCCACGGCTCGGCATCGACAGGCGCGGTGAGTCGTCGAGGTCGGACACCAGTGCCGCGAAGTCCTGCATCGGCGCCATCGAGACGCGCGATGCCGCCACCCGCTCGAACGGGTCGAGGTCGTCCCGTCGTGGGGACCGGCTCGAGTGCCGGACCGAGGCGACACTCGGGGTCGCGGGCGCCCCGCGCCGGTCGAGGAGCCGGGACAGGGTCCGCGCCCGCCCGTCCTTCATCAGGTCGGCCGCCATGACACCCGTTGCGGCGACGCGGGCGATGAGGTCACCGACATCGGGTCGGGTGACGACGAGGTGTTCGAGCGCTGCGCGGTCGGCGAGCAGCATGTCGAGCGATCCGGAGACGACCTCACGGCTCTCGTCGCGGGCGACGATCCAGCGCGTCTCGTCGTCGGCCACTCGCGAGGCGAACTCGAGACCGGCGACACCGCGCACGACCGGGAGTTCGTCCTCGTCGTGGTGCACGGCGTCGAGCGCGGCGACCCGCCCGATCCGCTGGGCCTGCTCGCCTCGCCGGGGGAGGCTGCTGGCGGCACCCCGGCGTCCGGACGTCCGCCGACCCGGGAGTCGGACCGCCTGGTCGTCACCGACCGGTGTGGCCGAGCGCGCGAAGCGGGCACGTTCCCGACCGATCAGCGTGTCGAGGCTCATCGCCTCGCCGGCCGGGTCGATCGAGACGAGGCGCTCCGGTTCGGCGTAGTCGACGTGGAGCATCGTCCCGTCGAACATCGGCAGGGAGCAGATCCCGGCCGGGCCGATGTCGCTGCCGATGACGGTGCGCACCCTGAGGGTGCCGACGTCGGCGATCCGGAGGACGAGATCGTCGGGGTAGACGGCGTCCGGGGTGTCGTCCCGGGGGTTCATGTCACTGTCGGTCATGTCGTCACCGGTCCTGGAGGTGGTCGAACAGGGCCTTGGCGGCACTGATGAATCGGCTGCGGGCCTTGCGGGCAGCCTGCCCGGCGCGGCCGTCGGGGGGGAACAGGCGGGTGTCCCGGGCGGCGAGGAACGCGCACGGCCACCACAGGGCGTCATCGGGCGACGCACCGGCCACGGGGGACGGCAGGTCGCTCACGTCGATGCCCTCGGCGTCGCCGAGGGTGAGCCGCGCCAGCGCCGCGGCTCGGACGGTGACCGGGGCGGAGGACGACTCGACGGCCGCCCGCATCTCGTCGAACACCCGGTCGACCTCGTCCTGGTCGACGTGGTCGCGTCCATCCGGTCCGGGGGTGCGGTCTCCGCCGACGACGGTCGCATCCTCGGTGTTGACGAAGCGGTACGTGGTCGGGTCGAGCGGGACCTCGCGTCCGCCGACGGCGCGCAGCGTCGCGTTGCGCATGACGCCGTAGCAGTAGCCGAGCGGATCGAGGATGTCGGTGCCGCGGTCGACGGCGCGGATGATGCCGATCATCGCCTCGTCGACGAGCTCGCCGATGTCGAGGTGCCGTCCGTGGTTGGTCCGGACGGTCCGCGCCAGCCGACGTCCCTCCTCCCCCATGAGCAGCGTCGCGATCGCATCGATCCGCGCCTGGTGTTCCCGTGACCGTCGTACCTTCGTTCCCATCGTCCTCCTTCACTCTCGCCGACCCGACATCAACGCGCGCGGCATCCCGATGTGTGCGCGCCGCCCCCGCCGGTCACACGGGCGGCGCGAACCACGGGCGGTGGGCCTCGATGACCTTGGAGATCCGGGACAGGCGCCGGCTCATCGTCTCCCGGGTGACACCGTGGAACTCGGCGAGTTCGACCACCGTGTGGCCGTAGCCGCGCACGAGGATGAACAGGTCGAGGTCATGGCCCGAGATCTCTCCGGCGCAGGCCGAGAGGATCGCCCGGAGGCGGTCGTTGCCGACGATGGAGTCGACGAGGTCGGCCTCGAAGCCGGGGTTGGTGGTGGCCCGATCGTAGAACGAGCGGTCGTCACCCGACTCGGACAGGCTCGGGGCATCGGCCGAGAGCACGGCACGACCCGGCGACATCGTGCCGTCCGAGTTGCGGTGGATGCGGGCACCCTCGCCACGCTGGGCCCGCTCCCGGCGGTAGTGGCTCTCGGCGGCGTGGGCCGTGCGGACCGAGGCGTACACGGACGCGTTCGGGTAGCGGTCCATGATGGTGGGGCCTGCGGCCCACGCGTCGGCGACGACGGTGGCCACGATGTCGTCGTGGTCGGAGCGCGGCCGACCCGACGTGCGCAGGGCGCGGCGCGAGCAGTGCTGCAACCGGACCAACCAGGTGGAGAACGGATCCTCCTCGTGTGTGCGTGCTGACATCGGACCTCCTTCGGTCGAGGGTTGACGGGGAGCTAGGTGTGTGGATCCACCGATGCCGAGGCATCGGCCGAGGGTTCCTCCTGCGGTCGGTTCGGTTGTCAAGGGGCTGTGGCCCTCGGGGGCCGACCGCTTCACCGGCCGATCCCCGAGGACACGCCAATGTTGCCCAGGGGGTGTGACACTCACCCCGACGAACCCGCGTCCCACCTGTTCAGAGGCCCTTTCCGGAGTCGGGATCGACCGTCGGATCGGCCGACATGTAGCGCTTGCGGCGGGACCGCATCGCCTCACGCGACGAGGAGTGGGCGCTCTTGGAGTGGGAGGCGTCCCACTGCCGACGCCGGATCCGGGCCAGGTCGACGTCGAGTTCGGCGAGGGCGTCGATCGGGGCCGAGGTCGTGGCCAGCAGGCTGCGGCTCACGGTGAGCGCCTGTTCGGCGCCCTCGAAGTCGGCCTGGTCGGCGAGCCGACGGGCCTCCTGACGCTTCCGGGCCGCGGTCAGCACCGTGACCTGCTCGGTCACCCGGGGATCGGCCCCGGCGTCGTGGGCCCCTGCGACCCCGGCGGTCACCGAGATCGGCACGGTCACCTCGTGGGCGGCGAACCCCTCGGCGGTCGACACCCAACGCAGCACCAGTCGGGCCACGTCGATCGTGCCCTGTCCGGTCTGGGGACGCAGGTGGAAGGCCAGCACGACCGAGCGCACCTCCCCGCCGTAGGCATCGCCGATCGACAACCGGACGGCACCGTCGTCACCGAGCGGACTCACCGGGAAGTCGTTCAGCTGGCCGGCGACCGCCACCACCGAGGTCGGCTCGACGTCGACGGTCAGGTTCTGCGCCACGACCCGGGCCAAGCCGCCGAACTCGTCGCCGAACACCGCCGCGGCCTGGTCGGCATCGGCGCAGAAGTAGTCGTTGCCCGAGCCGGAGTCGGCGAGCGCGGCCAACAGCTCCTCGTCGTAGCCGGCGCCGAAGCCGATGAACGACGTCGTGATCGAGTCGACCCGGCCACCCGACACCATGTCGGCGAGCGGGTCGGTGCCGACCACGCCGGCGTTGGCCTTGCCGTCGGTGAGCACGACGATGCGCCGCAGCGCTCCCTCGCGCGGGGCCTCGATCAGCATCTGACGGCCGGCGAGCCACCCGCCCGAGAGGTTCGTGTTGCCGCCGGGGCGCAGGGCGAGCACGGCATCGACCGCAGTGGCCCGGACGTGACGGTCCAGCGGGAGCACGGTGATGGCCTCGCCGTCGAAGGCGACGACACCGATGCGATCGTCGGGGCCGGCCTGGCGGATCAGGCGGGCGACGGCCTCGGTGACGGCGGTGAGCGGACCGCCCGCCATCGACCCCGAGCGGTCGATGACGAGCACGACGTCGAGCGGCAGGCGCTCGACCGCCGGGGCGTCCGGGGCGGTGAGCTCGAGCAGGACGTGCACGACCTCGTCGTTGGCGTCGACGATGACGGTGCGGTCGAAGGCGATGGATGGCTTCATGGGGGACCTCCTCAGGTCGGGATCGGGGACATGGGGCCGTGACGGCACCGAATGAGGAGTGACTCGTCCCTGCTCAGGGGCACTTTCCGCCGCGAGCTGCATCGGTGGTGTCACACCTCGACCCCCCGGCGACGTCCCGGTGAGCGCCCGAGCCGGTCGGGCCCGTTCCGCCCGAGGAGGTCCCATGTCCGTCACGTCACCCCACACCGTCTTCGTCCCCGTCCACCCCGGACCCGAGCGGCTCACCTTCGACACCGTCGTCAAGGCGGCCGAGGTGCGACGCGCCCTGGAGGCCGCGATCGCCGACGGCCGCATCGAGCCGATCGAGCTCGTCGGCGCCCGCCCGGTCGACCGGGACGATCTCGCCCGCATCCACGACCCGGAGTACGTCGCAGCGGTGCTCGACGGTCGACCCGAGCGGCTCGCCGGCAGCAACGGCATCGGTTGGGACCCGCACCTGTTCGCGATCGCCGCTGGTTCGGCCGGAGCGATCCGCGACGCCGCGCTGCACGCCATCGCCACCGGCGGGTTCGTCGGCGCGCTCTCCACCGGCCTGCACCACGCCCGGCGCGGCCGGGGCAACGGCTACTGCACCTTCAACGGTCTGGTCGTGGCGGCGCAGGCCGCTCTCGACGCCGGGGCGCGCCGCGTGCTCATCCTCGATGTCGACGCCCACTGCGGGGGCGGGACCGCCTCGCTGATCGAGCACATGACCGGGGTCGAGCAACTCGACGTGTCGCTGATCGGCTTCGACGGCTACACATCGCTGCCCGGCTGCCGTCTCGTGATGACCCAGCCGGAGGACTACCTGTCGACGCTGGCCGACGAACTCGGTCGGGTCGTCGACCCGACCGGCATCGACCTCGTCATCCACAACGCCGGGATGGACGTGCACGAACGGGCCGGAGGCCTCACCGGGATGACGACGGCGGTCGTGGCCGAGCGGGAGCGCATGGTGTTCGGTTGGGCCGCCCGGCACGATCTCCCGGTGGCCTGGACGCTGGCCGGCGGGTACACGTCGACCGGCTTCGACCTCACCGATGTCGCCGACCTGCACCTCCTGACACCGGCGGCGGCGATCACGGCATCCCGGGCCGGCGTCGCCGGCTGAGGTACATCCGTACTCGTCTCGAGGCTCCCCCACCCAGGCCACCGACCCGGTCCCCGGCCGTCGACCAAGATGAGGCCATGGCCCGCCTGCTCCCGGTCGGACTCGACCTGCACGACATCGAGGTGACGGCGGAGCGCGAGGTCGTGCGCATCCTGCGAGACGGCCTCGACGACTCGTGGGTCGTCGTGCCCGGGGTCCGCCTCAAGGACGGCTCACGCGACCGCGAGATCGACATCCTCATCGCCTCACCCACCCGCGGGGTCATCGTCATCGAGGTGAAGGGCGGTGCGATCTCGATCGACGAGGGCGTCTGGCGGCGCAGCTCCGGCGAGGCGCTCAACCCCCAGCCCGATGCGCAGATCGAGGGTGCCAAGCACGCTCTCGCCCGTCGGCTCAAGGCGATGGGCATCGACATGCGGGGGCTGTTCATCATCGATGCCGTCTCGCTCCCCGCGGTCCGCAACGTGCCGGAGAACGGTGCCGGCGTCGCCCTGCCGCGTGAGCGCATCCTCGACGGCACGCTCCTCGACCACCCGCAGGCCGCCATCGAGGCGCTGCTCCCCGAACACGACCCGGTTCCCCTCGAGCGATTCAGCAGGTTCCTCTCGGCCCTGAAGCCGACGATCGAACTCGACGGTCGCGTCGGGCGGGCCTCCCCCGCCGCGATGCGCCTGCTCGACCAGGCGACGATCGACCACCTGACTGTGGCCCGAGGCCTCGACGTGAACCAGCGGGTCGTCGCCACCGGCGGGCCGGGAACCGGGAAGTCGTGGCTGATCGTCGACTGGGCCCGCCGCGCCGTGGAACGCGGCGAGCGGACGGCCGTCATCTGCTTCAACAAGCCGATCTCCGAGCAACTCGCCTCCTCGCTCGCCGACGTCGACGTCACGGTGGCCACCTACCACTCGTTGATCATCGACCACCTGATGGCGGGTCACGACTTCGCGATCCCGCCGACCGGTGGAGCCGAGTACTGGGACCACACACCGACGACGATCCTCATGGACCACATCGACTCGATCGAGCGGCGCTTCGACACGTTCATCATCGACGAGGGCCAGGACCTGCGTCCGCACTGGCTCGACTCGCTCGAGGCCCTCCTCGACCCGGTCGGTCCACGGCGGATCCTGATGACGATCGACCCGGAGCAGATGATCTACGTGGGTGCCGACGTGTGGCGGGAACCCGAGGGGGCGATGCGCCTCCCGCTCGGCACCAGCCTGCGATCGTGCCGTCACGTCGCCGACGTGGTGCTCGCCCTCGGCGGCCCCGGGCCGCTGCCGGCGGCACCGGCGGGGATGCCGACGGTGCGTCTCGCGTCGGGCAACAAGGAGACGGTGAAGAACGTCCGCAAGCGGGTGCGCGAACTCGTCGAGGACTACGGCGTCCCGCACAGCGAGATCCTCGTGCTCGCCACCTCGCGTGACGAGCAGCGCCGACTGCTCGAGTCGTCCGACGACGTGGTGACGCTCGTCGAGTGGGAGGCGCGGGCGGAGGGGGTGGTGCCGTGCGAGACGGTGCACCGCACGAAGGGCATCGAGGCCACGGCGGTGATCCTCGTCGCCCCCGAGGAGGAACCCAGGACCCAGCTCGTCTACATCGGGGCGAGCCGCGCCGTGTGGTCGCTCACCCTCATCGGCCCGGCCACGCTTGGCGAGCTCTGCGGCCTGACCGGCTGAGCGCGCTCAGAGGTAGACGCCGGTCGCTAGCGGGACCTGCTCGACCGGCTCGTCATCCTCGTCGGGTGGTGCCGGGACGAGGTCCCGGGCGACGCGTCGGGCGTCGGCGAGCTGATCGGCCACGAGGTACAACGCGACCGACTCGCCGAGCATCGCCCGTGCCCGATCGGTGAGTCGCATCGCCTCCTCACCCTCACACGACTCGGCATCGGCCTCGTGACAACGCGCCATGAACTCGAGGGCCTCGGCATGGAGCCCGGGGAGGCGTGCACCGCGCAGTGCGACGAGGGCGGCGTCGGCCGCCTCGCGCGACGCGATGCGCAACTGCGCGACGTTGCAGGCGCGGGCCCTGGCCAGGTGGTGCGCAGCCCGCTCGCCGGCACCGGTCCGCTCGACCGCCACCCGCGACTCGTCGAGTACGGCGAGGGCCTCCTCGGGGCGTCCGGCATCGGCGAGCAGGCGGCCGAGGCGGGACGCCGCCCCGGGGTCGATCCGGCCGGCCCGGCGACCGTCGTTCCACGCACGTCGGAGTTGGAACTCGGCCTCGTCGAGGGCGCCGACGGCGACGAGTTGCACGCCGAGATTTGCCCGCGCCGTGCAGGCGTCGGCCTCGGCGCCGAGCGCCTCGAACACGGCGACCACCTTCTGCAGGAGCGAGACGGCCTCGGCATGGTCACCGCGGTCGGCCATCACCCAGGCCGCCTTCTCGTCACACGCGGCGACACGGTGGCGGTCGTCGTGGTCGGCGGCGACGGTTCGGGCCGCTCCGAGCAGGTCGAGCGCCTCCTGCCGACGACGCTCGGTCTCGGCCGACACGGCGAGGAGCCAGCCGAGGCGGTACCGGGCCCACGACAGGCGCTCGGAGTCCGGCCCGGCCTCGTGCACGGCGAGGGCGGCGCGCAGGTGTCGCTCGGCCTCGCGGAGCCGACCGGCCTCCCACAGGGCGGCTGCGATCCGGTCCTCGGCGTGGGCGGCGGTGACGGCATCGCCGAGTGATCGGGCCATGTCGCGCGCCGAGGTGAACGCCGCCGTGGCCTCGTCGAGTCGACCGGCGGATCCGTGACGCTCACCCTCGTCGAGGTGATCGTGCAGGGCGTCGACAGCGGCGGCATCCGACGTGCCCGGCAGGTCGGTCCCGGTGTCGATCATCTCGGTGTCGATCATCCCGGTGTCGATCATCTCGGCCGTCATCGCGTCTCCGATGTCGGGAACTGCGAGCGGAGGAGCCCGACCGCGGCACCGGTGTGCGGGTTGCGCGGCGGGAATCGGTAGCCGACCCGCATCGGTCCGTCATCGTCGGCGACACCGCTGCCGTCATCCACCGTCGATCCCCTCACCTGACCCGTCGTCACCGTGTCGTCCACCTGATCTGCTCCTTCCTGCGGTTCCATCTCGCACCGTGAACGCACGACACGGTCGACGTCGTGACCGCCGCCTCCTTCAACGCCTGCCGCGACCCAGTACGGTCGCGGTCGACATCGACCGTCTTCCGGGGGGAACATGAGCGGGGAACCGACACTGTCATGGGCACTAGAGCGCCCGGCCGACCAGCACGCCGGCGGCATCGCCACGATCGACCTGGCGACCGGGGAGCGCCACACCTGGGCCGAGGTGGCGGAGCGCGTCCACGGTCTGTCGTCGGGTCTGCTCGGTCTCGGCCTCGACCACGGTGACCGGGTCGGGCTGCTGATGTTGAACTCGGCCCGTCACTTCGAACTGTGGTTCGCCATCCCGGGGGCCGGGATGATCATGAACGACCTCAACTACCGACTCGCCGTCGAGGAGTTGGCGTTCATCTGCACCGACAGCGACGTCAAGGTGCTCTTCGTCGACGACGCGTACCTCGACTCCGGGCGGCAGTTGCTCGAGCGGGTCGAGTCGCTGACCACGCTCGTGTGGACCGGCCCGGGCGACACGGCACCGGAGGGCACGATCGCCTACGAGTCGCTCGTCTCGGCTGCGCCGGGCGCTCTGCCCGCCCAGAGCCACGACCAGGTCGCGGCCATCTTCTACACCGGCGGCACGACCGGTCTGCCCAAGGGGGCGATGCTCACCCACCGCAACCTGACCGCCAACGCGATCCACACGGCCGGTCTGCTCGCGATGACGCACCGCGACCGGTACCTGCACGCCGGACCGCAGTTCCACCTGGCCGACGGGGCGATGACCTTCGCCCTGAGTTGGGCCGGCGGCACGCACGTGTTCGTGCCGGCCTTCGAACCTAACCGGGTCGTCGCCGCCCTGGCCGACGAGCGCTGCACGCTGTCACTGCTCGTGCCCACCATGCTCGGGATGGTGCTGGCATCGGGCGCGCTCGAGGGTGCCGACCTGTCGGCGCTGCGCCTGCTCATGTACGGGGCATCGCCGATGCCGGGCGAGGTGCAGCGCCGGGTGCAGGAGGGCTTCGGCTGCGACCTGATGCAGCTGTACGGGATGACCGAGGCGTCGCCGGTGGTCACATCGCTCGACGGCGAGACGCACCGTCGGGGCATGGCCGGCGAGGAGCCGTACGCGTCGCGCTTGCGGTCTGCCGGGGTGCCGATCCCGGGTGTGCGCTGTCAGGTGCGACGGGAGGACGGGT